>NZ_JASATN010000005.1:0-399587 GCF_038440355.1 Dyadobacter sp. OTU695
ACATACTATTCGCGGGCCTCCGGCCGCTCAGTACTGCAAAATCGCCCTGCTGTTACAGACCCGCCGGAGGCCTGCGAATAGCTATACACGAAGGTCTACCTTCGCGCAATCGCATTAAAGTACCCTCCTCCCTTTCCTCCCCTTCCTCCCTTTCCCCTGTCCACTTCACCCCCGAATCCGTCCACTTCGGCCCGAAACCAATTCCTCACCGCGGCGTCCCACCCTACTTTTGAACAAAAACAAACCGCTATGAACGCCCTTAAACACCACAGATATCGCAATGCCGCCGCACTCCTGGCGGGCATTCTTTTCACCAGCTTCGTTGCATTGCAGGTCAACAGCCCAAGCATCGAAAATCCACCGGTAACGTCGGAATTTCATGGACCGGAAGAGGTCACCCGCATTCTGAAACGCTCGTGCTACGATTGTCACTCCAATGAAACCAACCTGCGCTGGTACGACAAAATCGCGCCGTTCTCCTACAAAGTCGCTGCCGATGTAGAGGAAGCCCGCAAACGGTTTAATTTTTCAGAATGGGATAGCATTCCCAAGGCAGAGCAGGAAGGCAAGCTCTGGTACATTGTCAACATGATCGATGCGGGCAAAATGCCCTTACCCGAATATGCCGCCGCACACCCGGATGCGAAGGTGACGCCCGTGGAACTTACGATCCTGAAAAATTATGTAACCGGCATCTCAAAGAAACAACATGCCCTCGGAGATACCGCTGCGATCATCGAAAAACCCAAAGTATCGCAGGTCCCGACATCGGTCAACGGCATCCGCTATTTCGACGACTACAAAAACTGGAAGGTAATCAGCTCTACCGGCCGTCCCGACAACGGCACTTCACGCATCATTTACGGCAACGATATAGCTGTAAAAGCCCTGGTAGAAAACAACATCCTCCCCTGGCCCGATGGAGCGGTGATCGTGAAAGTAGTATGGAACAGCCAGGCGCCCGACGCTGACGGAAACGTAAAAGCCGGAAATTTCAACAACATCCAGATCATGGTCCGCGACGCCAAAAAATTTGCCGAAACCGAAGGCTGGGGCTTCGCCCGGTTCAACGGCCTCGATCTGAAGCCCTACGGCACGACGGCCGCATTTGCAACGAGTTGCATCAACTGCCACCAACTGGCGAAGGGTACCGGGTTTGTATTCGATATTCCGACGAAGCCGGTTGGGGAGTGACCTCCAGAAACCGACCGCCAACCAATGACCATGGAATATACCATGAATTTTGCCGCCACCGCGGCCCCAGAGGGGCCTCCTGTTTGTAGCAAAGCATCGTAACGAACAGCGTCGGGCTCCGGAGGAGCCTCCTGGGGACGGTGCCGGATACACCTCCGGGTTGCAAAACCGGGTGACATACGACACTCCCCACAAACAGGATGCCCCTCTGGGGCAAGTCTGGCACGCATTGAACTTTGATTATTAACAATAACCTTTTGAAATCATGAAAAACACAGTCATCACTTCACTTTTTCTTTCACTTGGCATTTCTATCTCAGCCATGGCTTTTCATGCAAATTCCTCAGATACTGACAAAAATACCGCGGGTAGCAGCTTCGCCGTCGTCGAACTGTTCACCTCCGAAGGCTGTTCCAGCTGCCCACCTGCCGATAAGTTGCTGGCGAAGATTCAGGAGGAGAATGCAGGCAAGCCTGTCTACATCCTCGCTTTTCATGTCGATTACTGGAACCATCAGGGCTGGCGGGACGTATTCAGCGACAAAGACTTCACAAAACGCCAGTACCAATATGCGAGCTGGCTTAACCTCGAAACGGTTTATACACCACAAGCAGTCGTGAATGGGAAGCATGAGCTCATCGGCTCGCAGGAAGAGGCGCTCAAACGTGCGTTGAATATCGAACTGCGCGCGCCTGCACCGGCACAACTGAGTGCGGAAGCCCAAATAGAAGGCAGCAAGTTGAAACTCGCTTATCAGGCAACGAATGCCCGCGGTACCGTTTTACAGGTTGCATTGGTACAAAAAGTGGCACATACAATGGTGAAACGCGGCGAGAACGCGGGCCGGCTGCTGCCACACGTTCAGATCGTCCGGCATGTCCAGGGCTTTGCGGCCGGTGCAAGCGGCAATGTGGCCGTAAACCTTCCCGAGGGCTTCAACCCGAACGGATGGGAGGTGATTACATTCCTTCAAAACACCCAAACGGGTGCGATTGTCGCGGCGGATCGGCCACAAGTGGGTGCTGACAGCCGACCACTGACGGCCCACCGCCGACCTTAGATTCTGCCGCCTTGCGGCCCCGGAGGGGCTTCCTGCTTGTAGCAATCGTCGACGCGACCGATGCCCGGCTCCGTAGGAGCCTCCTTGTACCGTTGCAGGATACCCCTACGGGGTGCAACACGGGGATCCGGGTGTTTTTCTAGAAACAGGATGCCCCTCCGGGGCGGTTCTGGCACCAATTCAAGTCCTTAACAATAACCTTTTGAAATGATGAAAAGCCTCATTCTAACCTTCATTTCCGCCGCATTGGCATTCGCATTCGCAGCCTGCCAGGAGCCACGCAAGCTAGCGCCGAATCCCGAAACAATCTTCGACGACCAGGGGCTGCACGTGATTACCTCCTTCCACAACGACCGTACCCGCACGATTTCGGTGCTGTACGGCAACGACGAAGCCCTCGCACACGCAGGTACCGGGCGTGAGGCACACACGCCGGGCGAGGCGACGCCCGGCGTAGCGACGCTCGGCGTACCGACGCCCGGCGCGGTTTTCAAGCTTGTGACCTGGGACCTGAAACTGAATCCGCTGTGGTTCGGCAGCAATATCAATGGTGGCTTGCAGTCGGTGGAAACGGTTACTGTTTCTGCCGGTGACGCGGGTCCGGCTGTCGACTATACACGGGAGGATTCTGGTCAAAAAAATGGCGGAAATGCCGTTTCTGGCAATGCAGAGCGGATTAGTTTTATATTTGCCCAACAGGCGTCTGTTTTTCCGTAAACCGGTTCACGAACAATCATGCTACAAAAGACATTCAGGGTTTCGGCGGTGATCGTCTGGCTGAGTTCGCTGTCGCTGGGCGTGCTCACCACCGTCCCCAAAATAGCCGAGAAGCATCCCAATGGTTTCGAGGCCATTACGAGCGCGTTGATCACCACCTCGTTCACGCTGTTTGTGTGGTATTTCAATATTTATTCGCTACCCAAATTCACGAAAGAGCATTCGTCCACGGGCTTTTCGTACACGCTGCTGTTCCGGAGCATTGCTATCGGTATGGTGCTTATGTTCCTGATGGTAGGTGCGCAGAAGCTGGCGATCCCTTCGGTGGATTTCGGGCCCGTGGTACTCATGTTCGAAGTAAGGGGCATCATGATCAACCTGATCTTCTATATGCTGCTGCATTTGCTTTACCAGACGCACCGCAACCAGCAGGTAATCCTCGAACTCGAACGCAGCAAGGCCGATAACCTCGGCGCGCAATACGAATTGCTGAAACAGCAGGTCAATCCGCACTTTCTCTTCAACAGCCTCAGCACATTGAAATCGATGGTGGAACTGGAAGATAAAAACAGCGTTGACTTCATACTCAAACTGTCCGATTTCTATCGGTTTACCCTCGAAAACAGAAAACTCGACCTCATCTCGCTGGCGGAGGAGATCGAAATACTCGACGCTTATATGTATTTGCTGAAAGCGCGGTTCGAGGAAGGTATAGAGCTGGAATACCGCATTCCGGAGGACGTTTACAAGACCTGGATACCGCCATTCACGTTGCAACTGCTCGTCGAGAACTGTATCAAACACAATGTCGTTTCGCTCGATTACCCGCTGCATATCGCGATATTTGAAGAGAATGGCCGGCTGATCGTCGAGAACCCTTTGCAATTGAAAAAGAACCCCGAGCATTCGACCGAAGTGGGACTCGACAATATCCATCGACGGTATTTCCACCTGTTGAACCAAAAAGTAGAAATCGAAAACGACCAGGAATATTTCAGGGTCAAACTGCCGCTTATTCATGAAAATCGTAATCATTGAAGACGAAATCAAGACGGCCCGCTCGCTGGCGCAGCTAATCACCACCCTTCGCCCCGAAGCAGAAGTAGTAGCCACGATCCAGAGTGTGGAACGGGCCGTATCCTACCTCACCGAAAAACCCCAGCCCGACCTCATTTTCATGGATATCCAGCTTTCGGACGGGCTTTGTTTCGAAATTTTCGAGTCGGTGAAAGTGGTGCCGCCGGTCATTTTCTGCACGGCTTACGATCATTACGCGATCGAAGCATTCAAGGCCAACGGCATCGATTATCTGCTCAAACCATTTAAAAAAGAACACATTGAAGGAGCCCTCGACAAACTGAGCCAGTTGAAAAGCTATTTTTCCAGTGAAAAACCGCTGGTACCCGAGCTGGAAATACTTTTAAAGAAACTCGGCGAACCCGAAGGCAAAAAGAGCTTCCTCGTTTTCAAGCAAAACAAATACATCACCATTAAAACCGAGACAATCGCATTCTTTTACATTCACAACGAAACCACGTGGCTGCGCACATTCGATAACCAGGATTATACGATTACCCAGCCGCTGGAAGAAGTGCAGGGTATGGTGGCATCGTCGCAGTTTTACCGGCTAAACCGCCAGTATCTTGTCAATTTTGATGCCGTGAAAGAAGTGGAGCATTATTTTTCAAGAAAGCTGTTTATCAAACTGACGATCCCGACACCCGAAAAACTGCTGATAGGAAAGGAAAAAGTAAGCCATTTTCTGAACTGGCTCGAAAACCGCTGAACATTGCATAAAAAAATCCATTGAACATAAATATGAACAATGGATTTTTAACTACATAACTCAATAGCAATAACCGCACTTGGTGCATTTGTTATTGTGTTCGAAATATATCGTTAAGAAGAAGGCGGTGTGATTAAAAATGAATTAAAAATGCGCCTTCCCCAACTAGATCGTGATCGTTTCCCCTATTCCGGGCAAATACAGCGTCAGGCCGGCGTTGCTGAACGCCTCGATCGCCGCTGTCTTATCGACCTTGATAAACCCGAACGTATCGTAATGCACGCCCAGAACCTGCTTCACATCCAGCAGTTTAGCTGCCTCAATGGCGTCTTCGATCCCCATCGTGAGCACATCGCCGATCGGTAATACCGCGAAATCCAGTTTTGCCCATTTGGGAATGAGCGTCATATCGAGCGTCAGGGCGGTATCGCCGCTGTAATAGAAGTTACCGTCCTCGGTCTTGAATGCAAACCCTTCCGCCACACCGGCATAGCTACCGTCCTGGAAGCTGCTCGAATGCACGGCAGACGTCCCCTTCGCCGTTCCGAAATCGAACGCCCATTTACCGCCCGGATTCAGTGGATGTACTTTTTTCACGCCCTGCGCTCCAAAATGCGTGTAGAGCTCCCAGCTGCCCACGACCATCGCATCGTTGTTGTTGGCGATCCGCACCACGTCGTGGGAATGATCGAAATGCCCGTGCGAAACAAAAATATAATCTACCCGGATATCGTCCGGATTAATGCCGCTGGCGAATTCGTTGCCCGAAATAAAAGGGTCGAACAGGATCGTTTTGCCTCCCGCAACCACGGAGAAACAGGAATGGCCATAATAGGTTATTTTCATCGTTTCAGTTTTTGATGTAATAATAATGCCCTCCCGGTAGCCGTCAAAATGATCTGCGGATAAAAGTCAGCGGCGCTCATTACTAGTGCTTAATCGTCCATTCTTGCCTTTTCGGGCACATGTAACCGAAGGTGCTATAAACCAGTAGTTTGTAGCAAAAAAAAATCGGACTACTATTGTTTATACATAAAAGTACTTCTACATTTGAGAGCTTTCCCCAGGGTGGGCAAATTCACTTTAATTCTTTCTTGACTATGAAAACACGTTTTACCCTCGTCTCTTTATTGTTTGTGGTGATGTTGGCAGGCCTGTCGGGCCGTGCGGTTGCGCAGGTGGATACCCAAACCGATAACCATCAGATCTCCGTGGTTGTACCAACAGTAGCTCTACTCGATCTTGAAACTTCCGCAACTAAAAATTTCACGGCCAGTTTTACTAAACCCGCCAATGACGAGGCAGGTGAAAAAATCGTGGCTCCGGCAGCAAATGCCACGATCTGGCTCAATTACACGTCTATCCAGGCAGGAACAACAACCAAAAATGTAAATGTAAAAGCGACCCCGCTGGTGGCAGGCGTAGACATCCACCTCGTGGCAGCGGCTGCGGTGGGCGGTGCCGGCACGAAAGGAACGCCGACAGCCGGCTTCAACCTGCTTACAACCGATCAGGTGCTCGTTTCCGACATTGGAAGCGCATATACTTCTTCTGGGCCAACCAGCGGACACCAGCTCACCTATACTTTCATCGCTGACGACGCCAATTACGCAAACCTGCGCTCGGGGTCTACGACGGTTACCGTGACTTATACACTCGCGGACAATTGAGATCCCGATGAAATGGATTGCCTTACTCAGCATGATGCTACTGATGCCCCAGTATGTACGGGCATCGGTAGTGATCTTGAACGGATTGACGCATCACCACAGCATTCCGACAGCCGCCACGAAGGTTCAAGGGGTCATTAAAGTCAAAAATGACGGTGGTAAAGACTCCCGTATATTGGTATACCGTCAGGACCTCGTATCCCTGTGTAATCAGCAGGCGGCCTACCCGGAAGTGGGCAGCCACAGCAGGTCGCTCGCGGCTGGCCTGAAAACGAATGTCGATGAGCGGGTGATCGCCATGAGCGAGGAGTACGACCTGCGGTACACGATCGAAGCCGATCCGAACCGTCAGCCCGGTACCTACTGGGAGGTGATCATGGTGGAAGTGGCCGATCCCGTGCGCGAGGAAACGCACAAGGGCATTCAGGTCAATTCGAAAGTACGTTATGCCATTCAGGTGATTTTGGACATCGGGCCGGTGGAAGGGCCGCCGCTGTCCTATGAAAACGTTGCCTATGAAAAGGTTTCGGCTGAACAGTCGGTTCTGAAAGTCGTTTTGAAGAACAACGGCGCGTATGGTGCACGTACCAATGTGATCCTCGAAGTTTACGACAGCAACGGTAACAAACTCAAAACTACGCAACCGAATACCCGTATGCTTTATCCGGGCAGTTGCAGCACGTTTGAAATACCCGTTACCGACGTGCCGAAAGGCAAATACGATTGCGTGATCGTCGCCGACACGAAAAAGGACCTGTTCGGCTCGAACATTTCTTTACAGATTGAATAATCCTCCTCCGCTATTGTACCGGCTCAGCGCCATATTGCTTTTAATGACAGGACTGAATGGTTATGGGCAATCGCCCATAACCGTTGGTCTGGCCAACACAACGAGCACGGTCGTGCCGGGTGGACATTTCACGTTGTTTTTTGACGTAAAATCCTCCTCACCCCTACCGGATTCGCTGCGGGAAGAGATCCGGCTGCCTGAAAAATGGCGGCTGCTTTCCCAGCGGCGACCCATAAGAACAGCCGGCGACCTGAGCGCGCGCTACATTTATGTAATAGGCACCCCGGCGGGTTGTCCCTCGGGCGACTACCAGGTGCGCTTCCTAGTGCATACAGGCGACGTGCATACAGGCGACGTGCATACAGGCGACGTGCACACAGGCGACGTGCACACAGGCGACGTGCATACAGGCGACGTGCACACAGGCGACGTGCACACGGGCGGCCAGGAGATCAGCACCCAGGTTCCGCTGGCGATCGGCCAGATCCGCAACATCGAACTATTTGTCGTGACGCAGCCGGAATTTATCCGCGAGGGCGACACGCTCCGGATCAATTACCTGATCCGCAATTCGGGCAACAACCTCGAGAAATTTCTTTTAAAGTCCGACCACGGCAAGATCGACAACATGACCGACAGTCTTGCCCTCGAACCGGGAGCCGGTACCAATGTGACTGTTTCCCAGGTCATCCCGGCCACCGACCATAATGCATGGCAAGCATCGTCGAGCCTCTCCGTAATGATGACAGGCGGCGTGGAGCCGGTGTATTCCGTCACCAGCATACCCGTTTTTTCCTCCAAAATCAGAAAGATCGACCGCTACTTCCGCTTTCCCGTAGAAGTAGGTGGCGCGTACCTGTCGTACAGCTTCGGCGGCAGGCGGGTCGCAGCTTACCAGTACCAGGCCACCGGCAAAGGTTTCCTCGACCAGAAAGAACGTCATTACCTCGATTTCACTGTCCGCGGGCCCAATCAGTTCGTATTCCCGGCAATAGGCACCTACGACCAGTACTCGCTGGATTATGCCTGGCGCAAACGACTGTTCGTATCGGCGGGCGATTACACTTTACAACTCAACAACCTGATGGAATTCGGCCGTTTCGGGCGCGGACTGCGGGTCGAGCAGCAGTTTAAGAAAGTGGCTTATACCGTATTTTACCAGAGGGCCCGGTTTTTCATGAACCAGAAGGAAGCATTGGGAGGCAAGTTTTTATTTAAAATCAATGAGTCTGCCAATATCGGGGCGCATTACGCTTCCAAAAATGTGCTGTTTCACCACCAGCGTTTCTGGTCGCACATGGCGGGCCTCGCAGCCAACGTACACACCAGGGAATTCAATCTCGAAGGCGAGGTGAGTACCGGCCGGGCAATCGGGAAAACCGATTACGGCGCATTTCTGCGGCTTCAATTGGCGAAGAAATGGATCAGCATTACGAGCAACGTTATTTACGCCGGAAAACACTTTTATGGTTTTTACAACAACAGCCGGCTATTCAACAACAATGTCGGCTTCAATATCACCCGTAAACTGATAATCGGTGCCAGCAATAACTTTTCCGACGTTAACCCGGGTCTCGATGCCAACCTGTACAGTGTGTCGCCAAAGGACCGCAGCTATATGGCCTACATTTCCTACCAGCCCGACCAGCGGAACCGCTTTTTCCTCTTCTATTCCAAGGCTGAACGCAAGGACCGGCAGCAACCCGCGGCATTTCATTACTCCGAAAATTTCAGCAATTTTTCCTATAACCTCACATCCGAGAAGTTTACCCTCTTTTATCAAGGCCGGTACGGTTATTCCAGAAACCACCTTGCGCCCGACAACAGCGGACTGAACGAGTCGTTCTCGAACCTCGTACAACCGACCGTACGATTTTTCCCGTGGATTTGGGTCGGCGGGTATTTCGAACATCAGCATACGAGCAAATTTTCGGCCTCGGGCGTGGTTGAGAATTTGTTCTTTTACGGAGGAAATGCCAGAGTCAATGTCAAAAGGAACCTCTATGCAAGCTTTCTTTATCGCAATAATTACGCGCCCGACGAGCTCTACATGAGAAGGACTTTTCTGGACGCCTCGGTCATCCTGGATCTGAAAAGGCACGTTTTCTCATTGTCCGGCGGGCATTCCTACATTCCCAACGCAACCAACACGGGACAGAACACGCTGTTTTTCAACCTCAGATATGCATTACGACTGAATGTACCGCTCGGAAGAAAAAAGAACATCGGTACAGTAAAGGGAAAACTTACAGGTCTCGGTTACCGTAAGCAGGGTAACCTCATCCAGTTGGGGAGCCACAAGTTTATGACCGACAGCACGGGTATGTTCTCCTTCGAAGGCGTGGCCCCCGATCGCTATTACCTCAGCATTACCCAAAACGAATCGGGCAGCGAAGGCGTGGTACCGGTGACGCGGATGCCTATGCTGGTAGATGTGCGGCCCGACAGTCTTAATGTGTTAGAAATTCCGCTGACGCGCACGGGAAGCATCGTCGGCAAGATCGAGTTTTTAAAGGCCAAACAGAACGGCTTGTCGGCGGTACTCGCCGAAAAGCCACCCGTGCTGGTAAAACTGAACGGCGAAAACGGAAGTTACCTCACGGAACTGAATGCCAAAGGCGAGTTCTCGTTCCGCGAGATACGGCCGGGAGCCTGGCAAATATCGGTATTCATTCCCGGCAGCCAGGACCGGTTTGTGGTGGAAGAAAGCAGCCGTGAACTCATAGTAGAAACAGACAAAACGCTCGATCTGACCTTTCGGATCAGGCCGAACGAGAAGCGGATCCATTTCTCGGAAAGAAATTTTGAAGTATCTGTCAAAAAATGAAGTATGTAATGCTCATAGGTTGTGTTTTATCCGGTCTGGCCTCTCATGCACAGACGGTCGCGAACGTGGACGTGAGCCTTACCATGCCGTCGGTAGCCCTGGTGGACATTCTGCCGTCAAGTTCCAACAGCGTTACCCTGCAAATGACCGCACCGACGGAAGCCGGCAACACCATCGGAACAGGCACTTCGAACAACGCCAACTGGCTCATATTTACTTCGGCTGTCACCAACGGGGCATCGCGGAGCATTAAGGGCGATGTGATTGGAACATTGCCGGCAGGCATCCGCCTGCGCCTGGATATATCGGCATACGTCGGCACGGGACTAGGCTTCACGGGTGGCAACAGTTACGTTACGGCCAACAAATACCTGGGCAACACCCCCGTTAGTTTCATCGATAATATTAAAGGTGCCTACACCGGCATTACCTATGGCAGCAGCGGCTTCCAACTGACATATTCACTTGAAATACAGACTTATGCCAATATCCGCAGCGGCACATCCAATGTGACGGTACGTTACACTATGGTCGACAACTGATGAAATACACAATCGCTTTCTGCATTGCAAGCCTGTATGCCTTCGCTTCCTCCGCCCAGACGATTTCGATCAACAGCGGAACAACCTGGTCTATTCCCACGCTGTCGTCGACGATCACAAAGGCTGGTAAAAACTATGAACATGTCGAAACCAGTAGCGCCTCCCAAACCTTGCTGAAAGTGAATGCCCTGATCGGATGGTCGATCAGCGCGCACCTCAGCACGACTTCCAACTGGGACTCCTCACTCAAACTTTACGTGCAGCGGACTGGCAATGGCACAGGTATCGCCATTGTGAGCGGCGGTACCACCTACATGCAGCTTAGCAGCACCCCGCAGGTTTTTTTCACCGGCCTTCTCAACCTCCTCGCTCACCGCGACAACATTCCTATTCAATATAAAATCGAAGGACTGTCGGTCATGTTACCGGTAAAAACCTACACGACGACGGTCACCTATACCATTTCGGGGTTGTAGGGTTTTTCGGACCCGAATGGGTCATTCGCTGAGTCGCTATTCAAACATCTTCTCCTCCCGGATCGCGCGAAACGGCTTTTCAAAAAATGCCATTGTCATGCGGTTAAACTCTGCCGCGTAATGCACCAGTGTCGAATGCCCCGAATTGGGCAGTATCCACAAGTAGGACTTCGGAATGGCCCTTGCGATCTGAACGGTATGCCCGGGCAGGATCACATCATGATCACCGCCGATGATGAGCGACGGGCATTGAACGGCATGTAACTGGTCAAGCGTTATATTCGGCTGAACAGCCATCAGGTGCATGAGCTTCTTTTGGTTACGTTTCACCGGATCAGAGATTTGGGTGGAAAGGTCGGCGTCCCATTCTAAAATCTTTTTATATATCCATGGGTCCAACGCGGTCGAATCCGGCCACAGATTTGCGCCGGTGGCAGCCAGTTTACGGACTTTTTCGGGATGCCGCAATGCCAGCAGTAGGGCATTGATGCCGCCATCGCTCCACCCCACTACATTACAGGAATCGATTTTGAGATGTTCGAGCAATGCATGCAGGTCGTCGGCCATCATTTCATAGGACAAGGAATCCCCCGCATCCTTTGATTTCCCTTGCGCCCGGCTATCGACCAGGATCACTTTATAAGATTTAGCGAATGCGCCGAGCTGATGCCGGAAATCGTGCATCGAACCCCCGTTACCGTGGATAAACAGTACCGGAGAGCCGACGCCGTACACTTCATAATACAACTTCACACCTCGTAAATCGGCGAAATGGCCTGCCTTGGGATTACGCCCCAGCAATGCGGTGTCCGGTTTTACGCGCGAGGGCGCCTGCGCGTAAGCGTGAGCGCATGCCAGCCAGCAGACAAGAATCAGGAGGTTCAGTTTCATTTCAAATCAGTTTTGAGGCTCGTACTTCCCAAATGTACGTTCCAAAAACGACTCTATCCTGGCTTTCTGCCGCAAATGGTGCCTGAAATGCATTTCTGAAAACTGAAACCACTCTTCCGCGCACAAATAGTGCAGACCAGGATGTTTTGCTTTTCCATGAAACAAGCTCTGGGCGATCAGAAGGTCTGTCTCGGCGACAACCGTTTTCAGGCGGACCAGCCGGTCGACCAGGAATTGCTTGCTTCCCGGCTGGCGGACAAAAGCATTGGAAGGCGGCCCTTCCAGCATGGCATCGGGAAACGCATTGTCGCGCAGCATCGCTTTGGCCTCGGACGTGCAGTCCTCCATGGCATGGTCATTCGACGAAAGGCAGATTTTGATTTGGCTGAAATAAAACTCGGCTTCGTCCAGAATATGCACATAAACCTGGCCCAGCGACCAGGCACCCGGCCCGGGTTGGGCCAGCAGTCTGGCAATATCGTAAGGTTCCAGCGATTGAAGCCAGATGTCGATCGTGTGGTGATAGTCCTTAACCCTCATGTTTTAAGATGTGCTGATGATCTTACAAACCTAATACGATTGCCGGTGAAAATGCGCGGGGTTTAACGACAATCAGCGGTGGTATTTGCGCCAAATTTGATGCGCTGGGCAGGGACGCAGCCTGACGGCTCATTGAAGGCTGCCCGCAGCAAATTCGCGGGGTGTCATATGGTACAGGTCACGGAAGCATTTGGCAAAATAGGAAAGGTTATCAAAACCCACCGCGTAGGCAGCTTCCGACACCTGAACACCATCCGAAAGTAATGTCGCCGCTTTCTTCAACCGGTAATTACGGATCAGTTCCACCGCCGAAAGGTCCGTCAGCGTTTTGAGTTTCCGGTTCAGGCTGCTGTTGCTCATGCCGATCTCGCGGATCAGTTCGGTCACCCCAAAATCGGGATCGTCGAGGCGGGCATCGAGGATATCATACAGTCTGCCCAGAAACGGATCTGTGACCATTTCCTCCTCCGCCGACAGGCTGGTAGGCGTCGCGAACACCGTCCGCAGGCGTTCATACAGGCGCGCCTGCCTGTCGAGCAGGTTACGTATGCGCAGGCGCAGCTCGGGCAGGTGAAAAGGTTTGGTAATGTAATCGTCCGCACCGAGTTCCAGCCCCTCCACCCTGCTTTCCAGGGCCGATTTGGCCGTCAGCAATACCACCGGAATATGGCTTGTTTCCAGATTGGATTTAATGTGTTTACAAAAAGTATAACCATCCATACCTGGCATCATCACATCGCTGATAATCAGATCCGGCATCACTTCGCCAGCCATTGCGAGTCCTTCCCCCCCATTTGGCGCATGGTAAAACCGGTAATTTTCCGCCAGGCTGTCGGAAACAAACTCAGCCAGACCCGCATTGTCTTCCACTAGCAGGATTTTCGGTAAATCCGTTGCATTGTGAGGGATATGGCCGTTTCCATTGATCTCCGGGGCTACACGCTCTTTTGCATTCCGCTCCTCAGCCCGGCGATAAGGTAAAGTCACGGTGAAAACGGTATCGAAGCCTTCCGCATCGCTTTTGACCGAAACAGTGCCGCCCTGCAAACCTACCAGCTCCTTCACAATGGCCAGCCCGATGCCCGTACCCTCATGGTAGCCACCCGGCCCGTCGGCCTGATAGAACCGGTCGAAAATGCGGCTAAGCTGAGCGTCCGGAATCCTGATGCCTGTATTCGCGACCGTTATTTCCGTTACTTCCGGACCGGTCGCATTCAGGGTGACGAGTATCCGTCCGTTTTCATTCGCAAACTTTACCGCATTGGAAAGCAGGTTAGTGACAATTCTTTCCAGTTTTTCGTGGTCAAACCAGTAATACAGGTTTTCAAGATGGCTGCCAAACTCCAATGCCACATTTTTAGCTTCCGCCGCCAGCTGAAATGTGCCGGTGAGCGATTCTATAAAACCCACCAGATCGCCCCAGGCCGGTACCACGCGCGTGGTACCGGCTTCGAGCTTGGAAAGATCGAGTAGCTGATTGATCAACCCGAGCAACTGCCGCGCATTCCGGTCGATCAGCGACAGGCGCTTGTTGTCCTTTTGCTCCCGCGGCTCTTCCAGCATTTGTCCCGCAGGCCCGAGGATCAACGTCAGCGGCGTCCTGAATTCATGGGTAATGTTAGAGAAAAACCGGGTTTTCATTTCATCCAGTTCCCGTAACTGATCTGCTTCCCGCGCTTTCAGGTCTATTTCTTTTTGTTTGAAAAGAATAGACTGCTGCATTCTGACACGATTTACGTAAGCACGCAACAAACCATAAACCACTCCCAGAAATGCCAAAAAATAAATGAAGTAGGCCCACCAGGTCTGCCACCAGGGCGGACTGACGCGAATATGCAGTTCGCGGATCTCCGGACTCCAAACTCCAAGCGTGTTGGACGCATTCAGCCGGAGGACGTAATGCCCCGGCCGGAGGTCGGTGTACTTGGTCACAGGCGTTTCCGTTTCGATCCATCGATCGTCCACACCTTTCAGCTGATACCGGTAGCGGATCTTGTCGCTCCGGTTGTATTGCATCGCCGCAAACTCGATCGTAAGAAAGTTCTGCCAGTGGGCCAGGTCGAGCCCCCGCATCGCAGCAACCGGCGCTTCGCCAGCAGACGGACGCGGTTCCAAGGGCGCATTGTTGATGAAAATGCCTGTAATGTACACCGGCGGCCGGTACTGGTCTTCATTCGGTTGTTTTGAATCAAAAGCGGTTATTCCTTCCATTCCGCCCAGAAAAATGCGGCCATCCGGTAAAGCGAGCGCGTGGAAACGGTTGAATTCGTCGGCCATCAGCCCATCCTCGCGCGTGTAGGTATGTGTATGCAGGGTGTTCCTGTTCACCTGGCATAATCCCTGGTTGGTGGCGACCCATACATTGCCCTGGCGGTCGGGGATTGCGGCGTACACGACATTATTAGGCAGGCCATTTTGTTTGGTAAGCCGCTGGCAATGCCCGGTTCGCTTGTCGAAACGGCAAAGACCGCCGCCGAATGTGCCGATCCAGAGCAAGTTGTCGTCAAGAGGATCGGCGAAGAGGCAATACAAATTGTCGCTACTGAGCGAACCGGCCCCTTGTCCGTACCGCCTGATCGCGCCCGAGGTTTTATCGACGCGGTACAGCCCCCGCGCCGTCGTCGCGACCCAGAGATATTGCCTGTCAGCCACGATTTGGTAGATACCCGATTCGATTCCCGGGTGGTCTGGCCTCGATCGGATATCGCGCGGGAAATGCGTCCAAACACCATTTTTGTAAGAAAACAAAAGGCTGTCGTGCATGGCCCACATCCGGCCGTCGGGATCTTTCGCCAGGCTGATCGCCAGCTCCGACCGCTTGATATCCATGATTTTCACGGGAAACGGAATGCTTTTCAACGCGTGCGTGCTCAGATCCAGCTCATACAACGGCGTCCGTCCGGCACTGAACCACATTTTCTGCGGGCTATCGAATGCGTAACGAAAATTGTAGGAAAACAGACCGGTGGGCAGTTTAGCCATTTCAGCCTGGGGCACTTTCAAAAATTCACGCAGGAGATCGGAAATGAAATCGGAGGAATAAGCTTTTGTATTGAAATAGCTTGCCCTGAGATTGTACTTCCGGATTCCCTGCCCGTTGGTACCCGCCCAAAGCAGATCCGAGCGGTCTACATAGAGGCTCTTGAATTCATCTACATCGTCCTGAACGGGAAATTCAGCAAGGCTATCGTCCTTGCCAAGCCTGTACAGGTAGTTCACCCGAAAAAAGTAGACATTCCCCTTGCTATCGGTCACGATCGGATGCCTGTACTGGGCCCGGGTATCCAGAACGAGCTCCCGTGTTTGCCCGATGCCGGTACCGGGGTCGAGCAGCACCATCCCGGTATTGAAGAGTAACAGGAGGCGGCCGTCGGTCAACTCGCTCAATGCATTAATTTTCTGATCAATAGCATCTGTAAGCGTGGTTGAATGGTATTTTACAAAACGATCCGTGCCCTGTTTCTGCAAAAAAAGCCCCTTGTTCGTAACCGCCCAGATATTACCGGCTTTGTCCTCCTTCACAAACCGTACGTGGGCGTGCGCAATGGCGCTGGTATCGCCATCGGTGGCGTAATAGCGACTGATTTTTTGGGTATTTAAGTGAACGCAGGCAAGTCCTTCGCCGTCCGACGTCAGCCAGAGCCGCTGCTGCCGATCGGCATACATATCCCTCAGATAGCGTTTCCCGAACTGTTTCTGGTAAAATGCCTGGCGGGAAAAATTAATGAAAGTCTCCCGTACGGGGTCAAAAAGATCGATCTGGCCCTGGTCGGTGGTGATCCAGATTTTTCCGTCGGCGGTGGTCTGTAAATTTTCAAGGCCTAAGGACGAAAGCGATATTTCCTGCGTGTCGGACGGTTGGAATACCCTGAAACTCCGGCCATCGTAGCGGCACAGTCCGTCGCGGGTGGCGAGCCACATAAAGCCTCGTTTGTCCTGAACAATGCCGGGAACAAAGCCTTGCGGAAGTCCCTGCTTGGCCGTGATACTTTCGGGAACCGGCAGGCCGGCAGGCTGCGCCGACAAGCCTGCCGGAAGGCACCAGGCGGCAGCCAGCCAATACCGTAAAAAGACGAAAACCGTACGGAGCATGTAGAATTTCTTCAAATGGCGTGCTTTGAGGCTAATTTACGACAAAACAGCCTTGTATGACGAAAAATGAACAGTTTCTGATTAAAATTTGACAATCCCCGGGCATGCGCACCGCCCATATTGCGGCTCAAAAAATGATCACTCATCAATTCCGGACCGCGCTATGAATGCACAACTACTACGACCCCTTTTCACACTGTTTTGCGCACTGCTGGTTGCCACCGTCGCCCATTCGGCGGTGATCTACAACCACACCTTTCCTAACAGCAATTTCAATTCCCCGACGTCCATCAACGCCAACCTCACGAGCGCCTGGACGGGGATTGGTGACCAGCCCTACTCGTACAGCTACAATGGAAACAACGCCATGGCCCTCGTTGCACATAACCACGTGTACGTGCTTACGCTGACGATCAAGGAAGGCTACCAGGTGGAACTAACCAGCATTACGTTCTCCCGGTTCTCGTCGGACAATGCGACGTTCCAGATCCAGGTCGACGGCGTCAATTACGGGAACTCGTTTTCGTCGAGTTCGGATATGCTTCCTGTTACCCGTACCAAAACCGTTTCCAAACTGCGGAACGGCATGCAGATCAGGATCGCCGTGACCAATAGCACGACGCCCTATCAAAACTATTCGGCTATCGACAATTTCACGCTCAATGGGTCCGTGACAAGTTACGACCCTGCGGCCGAGGCCACGCCCGATGGCAACGGGATATTGTATGTCGACCGCAACGTTAACACGCCCGGCGATGGCAGCAGCTGGGATAAGGCGCTTAAACGTATGTATTATGCTACCCAGGCAGCCGCAATGAACCCGGCTATCAAGCAGGTGTGGGTGACGAATGGCGAGTACCAGACAGAAGCAGCCAACACGCCTTTTTCACTAACCGACGGTGTGGCCTATTACGGTGGTTTCGAGGGGTATGAAAGTGATTTGCGCGAGAGAACGCTCACGGGTCAGGCTGTGCTCATGGGCCAGGGAGGTGCCGTTATAACCGCGTCAGGCGCCGGAGCGTCCACACGCCTCGACGGATTTTCGATTACGGGTGGTACCGGGCATTCCGTCGGCGACGAGCGGCGCGGCGGCGCTTTGCACGCGACCAACTCCTCGCTGGTGATCGCCAACTGCACATTCGGCGAGAATGCCACTGATCCTGCGGCAACCGAAGGAAAAGGAGGGGCGATTTACCTGCTCAATTCAAATGCATTTATCCTACAATGCCTTTTCGCCGGCAACTCGGCCAAAGGTACTGCTGGTGGCAAAGGCGGTGCGATCTTTCTCGACAATTCATCCCCGACGATCCGGAACTGTACTTTCTCGACCAACGAAGTGGGCGGCAACGCCGGAGCGGACAACGGAGGCGCATTGTATGCAGTGGCGGGCTCGTCGCCCGTTATCGAAAACAGCATTATCTGGAACAACACCGACCCCGCTTCTCCCGGCACTGTCAGCAGCATCAGCGGAGGGGGAACGCCGGTCGTATCCTACTCGCTCGTTCAGGGCGGGTTTGCCGGAGGTGCCAACATCCTCGACACCGACCCGCAGTTCACCGATCCTGCACAGTACAATTTCGTGCAACGCAAAGGCAGCCCGGCGACCAATGCGGGTAACCCGGCAACCGATCTTTCAGCTTTTGCAAAAAATGTGGACGATACGCCGCTTGGCCTGGATGGTAACCGGCGGCTCACCAGCCAGGCTATCGATCTGGGACCTTATGAAGTGACGCCGAGCGCGATCTGGTACGTAAGCGCGACCAGCTCGATGCCCGACCCTGCCGGCGATAGCTGGGCCAATGCATTTCCCAATCTGCGTGACGCACTGAATGTCGCATCCGAAGGAGACCAGGTGTGGGTGGCGCGCGGAGAATACGAAAACAACGGCGGCCAACTGGAGTTTATCCACGGGGTAAAAATGTACGGCAGCTTTGCCGGCACGGAAACCGCGCTCGACCAGCGCCCGATGCCCATTGCCCACGGCGATCCCGCGACCGCTACCGTGCTGACCTCATCCGTTGGTCCGTTTATCAACAACTCATACAACAACCTCACGCGGGACGATGTTTTCGATGGTTTTACCATCACAGAGGTTTTCGGAAACGACGGCGGGGCCATGCATAACGCCGGTGTGGCACTGACCATTTCCAATTGCGCGTTCCTGAATAACTCTGCTTCTGACGGCGGCGCTATCTATAATGACAATGCATCGTTGCTGATTACCAATACCGTGTTTCAGGGCAATTACGCGAGTTTCGGCAGTGGGGGCGCGATCATGAACAAGGACGGTTCAATTGCTTCACTGATTAATTGCCTGATCGCCGATAACTCGGCCAGCGATTTTGCCGGAGCCGTTTTTAATAACGACGCCAACCTGACCCTAATAAACTGTACGGTTGCGGGCAACACGCAGGCGTATCCCGGTACCATCACCGGATATAATGGTAATGTAACCGTCCGCAACAGCATTATCTATGGCAACGACAGCGGCATTACCAGCGAGGAAAGCACCATTTTGGCCACATACAGCCTGATAGAGGGCATGAACGCCAGCGATGAAGACCATAACCTCGCTGGTACCACCAACCCGCAGTTCGCCGGCGAAACCGACTGGACGCTCCTTCCCTGCTCCCCGGCCATTAACCGCGGCACCGACGAGCCCCTGCCGGACTTTCTGATGCCGCCTACCGACCTGGCAAACAATCCGAGGATTTTCAATACACAGACTGACATGGGCGCGTATGAACTGCAGGCAGTACCTGGCCCGGGCACATTACCTGCAAGCGGCGAGCAGGCTACCCTGCCCGTGTACGCAGGTGCGACCGCCATTACCAGTGATTGCAAAACCTTCGGACTCATCGAACCCACAGGCACACCGGGCTCGCTGGGCAACGTGACGGTGAAAACTTTTCTGGCGGCGGGCAATACCGTATCCGAGGGGCAAAAAGTGTTTGTAAAAAGACATTACGACATCACCCCTTCCGGAACCGACGGCCCCGCCAAAGTGACCTTGTTTTTCTCCAAACAGGATTTCGATGCCTACAATCAGGCCTACGGCAACGCTAACAATGCCTCGCTTCCGGCAAACCTGAAAGTGGTACAATACCATGGCACCAGTCCGTACGGCTTCCCGGGCACTTACTCCGGCCCTACACAGCTGATCTCAAATGTGACGGTGACCGAAAGCGAAGACCACACCATGTACCTTGTTTCATTCCAGGTAAGCGGGTTCAGCGGGTTCTTTATTTCGGGACAATCCGAGGCCGCATTACCGGTTACGCTCGTGTCCTTTCAGGCCCAAAAGCGCGAAAATAAAGCGTACCTGCAATGGCAGACCAGCTCGGAAATCAACGCCGCCTCATTCGAAATCGAGCGCAGCGGCGATGGCAAAAACTGGCAGTACCTGGGCCAGGTAGCTTCGAAAGGCAGCGAAGCGACCCACACCGACTATTCCTATACCGACGCCCTTCCACAGGCCGGTACCAATATGTACCGGCTTAAAATGATAGATCGGGCCGCGGACGGCATGGACGGCTCCTTCTCGTACAGTCGCATTGCCGTGCTGGAGTTTGAAGGTGAAACTGTGGCAGTCTATCCCAACCCGGCGACCGGCGTACCGGCGACCGGCGTACCGGCGATTCGCGTGAAAGGCGTAAAACCCGAAAACATCCGGAACGTCAGACTGTTCGATACCGCCGGAAGGCTTGTTCTGCATCCTGTATTGCGGGAAGGTGCTATGGACGTCGGCAGGCTCCCATCAGGCACTTACGCCGTTGAAATAGAAATGAAAGATGGGAACCGGTATAGCCTGAAACTCGGGGTTTCGCAGTAGTACAAAAGCTAATACTCAACGTTGATAGCGGGGCAAGCAGGATTGATTTCACACAAATGTTTCAGATATTCGCCGGTTACTTACACGGTACCGGTTATCCGAGCCGGCTGTGTCAATCGATCTACGCTTGTCCCTTTTTCATTGCTATGTCCGCAAATCCCTGGCTGGCCGCCGTCAAACGCATTCTTGCCCTTTCGCAAACGGGCCTTGCTTTCCAGCCCGGAGAATATGACCGCGAGCGTTACGAAGAAATCCGCCAGATCAGCCTGGGCTTGCTGGCCGATATGAGTAATGCGCCTATTGAGCAGATTATCCACCTCCTGCCGTATGAAGTCGGTTATGTTACACCGAAAGTCGATATCCGCGCCGTGATTTTCCGGGGCACCGACGAGATCCTGATGGTGCAGGAAAAAATCGATCACGATCGCTGGACTTTGCCCGGCGGCTGGGCGGACGTAGGTTATACCCCATTTGAAGTAGCTGTAAAAGAAACATTGGAGGAAACCGGCCTGGAAGCGGAAGCCGTTCGTTTGCTCGCAGTTTTTGACAAACGCAAACACGACCACCCGGAAGAGCTCTGGTATGTTTACAAATTCTTCATCCTGTGCCGGGTCACCGGCGGCGAAATACTCGACCAGACCAATGAAACCTCCGGCGTCGAATGGATAAAGTTCGATGCATTGCCCACCCTGGACTTGTCGGTGAACCGGGTTGCCTATTCGCAGATCAGCCTGCTGCTGCCATTCGCTGCCGATCCGGGTTTACCGGTTTTATGTGACTGACAGAGCCTGAAACATTTCCTGAAAATTTTGGAGCAAATTCAAAAACAGCCTCTTTTTAAATTAATATAAAAACCTTTAAACCAGCTAGTTATTTAGAAAAACATCAAATGTGAAATTTAAAAACATTTGGTACGGATTCTAAAACAGATTGCCCGGAGAGCCGGTAGCTTCGTCAGAAATTAATTCAACAATCATGACAAGCAAAAAGGTAATCTTCTGGGCATTCACAGTAGCGCTGGGCGGTTTTTTATTCGGTTTTGATACGGCGGTCATTTCGGGCGCCGAGAAATCGATCCAGCAATTGTGGGGCCTCACCACGGTACAGCACGGGTTTACAGTTTCCATCGCATTGATCGGCACGGTCCTCGGGTCGCTCACCGGCGCCATCCCCTCCGAGCGTTACGGGCGCAAGTACACCCTTTTCGCGATTGCTGTCCTTTACCTGCTTTCATCGATCGGCTCGGCGCTCGCTTCCGACTGGATTTCGTTCCTCATCTTCCGCTTCCTGGGCGGCATCGGCGTCGGCATTTCGTCGGTCACCGCCCCGTTATATATTTCTGAAATTTCACCCGCCAACTCCCGCGGCCGCCTCGTGGCTATGTTCCAGTTCAATGTCGTGCTGGGGATACTCATCGCCTACCTATCCAACTTCCTGCTCGTGGGCATGGGCGAAAACGACTGGCGGTGGATGCTGGGCGTGCAGGCATTCCCCTCACTGATTTTCCTCGTAGCGATCCTTTTCGTACCTGAAAGCCCCCGCTGGCTCATCGTGAAGCGAGGCAAAGTGGAGGAAGCGCGGCATATATTGTCCGTTGCCAATGGCGGAATCGACGTGAGCGGCATTGTTTCCGACATTCAGAACTCAGCCGACGCGGGTAAGCAAAGCGGAAACAGCCTGTCCATTTTTTCATCCCAATACAAACTACCCCTGGCGCTGGCGTTGCTTTTTGCTTTTTTCAACCAGGTTTCGGGCATTAACGCGATCATTTACTACGCGCCCCGTATTTTCGAAATGGCCGGGCTGGGCAAAAGTTCTGCCCTGTTGTCGTCGGCTGGCGTCGGGTTGGTCAATTTCTGCTTTACATTCATCGCAATCAACCTGATCGACCGTTTCGGCCGTCGCACGCTGATGTTCATCGGGTCTTTCGGACTTATCGCCACTTTGGGGCTGGTAGCGCAGGCATTTTACAGCGGCAACCTGGGCGGTTACGCGGTACCGGTGTATTTGTTCATCTACATTGCATTCTTCGCATTGTCGCAGGGCGCTGTGATCTGGGTTTTTATTTCCGAGATTTTCCCTAACCAGGTACGGGCTGCGGGGCAGTCGATGGGCAGCTTCATGCACTGGCTGCTTGCGGCGGTGATCGCCTTCACATTCCCCTATATCGCCGAAACGCTCGGCGGCGGCAACACTTTCATGATCTTCTGCGGGATGATGGTACTCCAACTGATTTTTGTCTGGAAGCTCATGCCCGAAACCAAAGGCACTTCCCTTGAACAGATTGAAAAAACATTGATTCTCCACTAAAATCTCCACTTTAACCGATCGAATATGACACCGAAACTGACTGTTTTTGGAGAAGTACTCTGGGACGTTCTGCCTGATGTGCGCCTCGCCGGAGGGGCCACAATGAACGTCGCCGCACACCTGCAGCGCTACGGCATGGACGTTTCGTTCATCAGCCGCGTAGGCCACGACGAGCTGGGCGCCGAACTGCTTGCATTCATGACGCAGCAGGGGCTCGATACGCAATGGGTGCAAACGGGCGAAACGCATTTGACCGGCATTGCCAAAGCCAACGTATCGGACAGCAACGAGGTTACCTACAAAATCCTGCACCCGGTGGCATGGGATTACATTCAGTTCGACGCCGCTGCCGCACAGCAGGTAGCAGACAGCGATTTCTTCGTGTACGGCACGCTCGCCGCACGCGACCATACCACGCGTGACACGCTCCTGCGCTATCTCGCACGGCCAGGCTCCGGGCATACATGTATACCCGTATTTGACGTGAACCTGCGCCCGCCGCATTACACCCGCGAACAGGTGCTGGAACTCCTGAGTTTCGCCGGCATCGTGAAAATGAACGAACACGAAATCCGCGAGGTGACGGGCTGGCTCACGCCGTTCGAAAACGAAAAACAGGCTATGGCATTCCTCATCGATCACTTCAAACTGGATATGTTCGTGCTTACCTGCGGCGCCGAAGGCGCCAGGGTGCTTACCGGCAGTGGCGAATACCATCAGCATCCCGGATTTACCGTGGAAGTAGCCGACACCATCGGCAGCGGCGACGCATTCCTGGGCGCATTCCTGTACCAAACAGCCACCGGGCATCCACTTTCCGAATCACTGGAATTTGCCTGCGCCGCCGGTGCATTCGTGGCCGGGAAAGCGGGCGCACTGCCCGCATTCGGCGAAACCGATATCCTGGACTTCATTCACACACAGCAGCCGTCGCTGCCGCAGTACCCCGTTACCCACTGATTTTCAACTTACCCTATTTAATCTCAAACCGTATGCGAAGAATTTTACTGCTGGTGGCCCTCGCGGTCGCCTGCGTGGTGCACCTGCCCGCCCACGCGCAAAACAGGGCGCAAATCAAGGGCGTCGTCAAGAGTACCGACGGCGAGCCGCTTCCCGGTGTGAATGTCCTCGAAAAAGGGACTTCAAATGGTGCCGTTACCGACGTTTCAGGGGCTTACAGCATTTCTCCCGCAGCTGGCGCGACATTGGTGTTCTCCTATATTGGCATGCAAACCAAAGAAGTAGCGACCGGTAACCAGACGACGATTAACGTAACCCTCGACTACGACCAGAAAAGCCTCAATGAAGTGGTAGTGGTCGGTTATACTTCTTCCAAAAAAGAAGACCTGACCGGCGCCATTGCCGTAGTGGATATGGCCCCCTTGAAAAACATCAGTTCCGGTAACCCGATGCAGGCTTTGCAGGGACGCGTACCGGGCTTATACATCGAAAAAACGGGCTCCCCGAACGGTACCAACTCGCGTATCCTGATCCGCGGGGCCAATACGCTTGGCAATACCGACCCGTTGTACATCATCGACGGCGTGCCTACCAAGCGCCCGGAGGTGTTCCAGGGACTGAACCCGAACTCCATCGAGTCGATTCAGGTGCTGAAAGATGCCTCGGCGTCATCTATTTATGGATCGAGGGCTTCCAATGGGGTGATTATCATTACCACCAAAAACGGTGCGAATACCAATGGAAAGATCAATATCGACTTCAACACCAGCATTTCCGCGCAATCGGAGAAGTATGCCCGGTTTAAAATGCTGAACGCGGTCGACCGGGGTCGGGCATTATGGCAGGCTTCTGTGAACGATAAGGTTAATCCGGAGGACGGTTATGGGGCGCTTTACCAGTTCGACTGGAACAAGGATTTCACCAACCCCGTATTGAATGGTTTAAAAGTACAGCCCCTTGTGGGCGGCAATGCCAATATGCCCGCCGGAGATACCGATTGGCAGAAAGTAATGTACAAAACCGGCATTGTGACCAACAATGAGCTGACGATTTCGGGCGGTAACGGGACATCTTCGCTGCAAATCAACCTGGGTTATTACAAAAATACGGGCATGCTGCGCTATACCGATTACGACAAGATCAGCGGGCGTATCAATGGCCTGACCAGCGCATTCGACGGCAAACTGAAAATCGGCGCGAATATGCAGATCGCTTCCTCAAACGAGACGCTCGCTTCGACCGACATTGGTGGCGCGGCGACGCCCGGACTGGCCGTTACCCTCGCCCCTACTATTCCGGTGTATGCCAAAGACGGCTCCTGGGGCGGCGCGATCGGCTCGGGTTACTCCGACCGCAACAACCCGCTGCATATGCAGGAGATCAACAAATGGGATAATGCGCACCGGCTCACGCTGTTTGGCAATGTGTTTGTGGAAATTCAGCCGTTGAAAAACTTTTTCCTGAAAACCAGCCTCGGCGCGGATAATGCAGCCTTCCGTTTCAAAAACATCGAACAGTCCTTTGAAGAAGGCTCGTTCGGCCGGGCCAACAATAGCCTGACGATCGATCAAAACCGCTACTTGAGCATTACCTGGTCCAACACGGCACGTTATAACCTCGACCTCGGCAACAGCCATTTCAAGTTCCTGGCCGGTATCGAAGCCATCAAGAACGACGCTGATTTTGAAATAGCCCGTAAAGAAGGCTTTGCCGTGCAAACCAAGGAGTATTTTGTACTCAATGCGGGAACCGGCAATACCAATGTGACTGGCAGCGGCTCAGGCAGCAGACTGCTTTCGCAGTTCGCCCGGATCGACTACGGTTTTTCCGACCGTTACCTGGCGGCGATCACCATCCGCCGCGACGGTTCTTCCCGCTTTGGTTTGGAGAATGCGTACGGTATTTTCCCCGCGGCATCGGTTGGCTGGCGCATTGACAAGGAGCAGTTTTTCAAGGGTGTAACTAAAATAAGCAATCTGAAACTGCGGGCCGGGGTCGGCAGGGTTGGAAACCAGGAGATCGGTGACCTCGCCCGCTTTGGATTGTACGACACGCGTTACGGTGCGCGGCAATCGCAGTTCCCGAATGGTCATAATGGCTTTTTCGACCAGTTTTATAACATCGGTACGGCCTATGACCTCAACGGTGCCAACACGGGTAACCTGCCATCCGGCTTCGTGTCGATCCAGGGTGCTAACCCGAATTTGAAATGGGAAACGACCGATGAAGCAAACGTCGGGCTCGACTTCGGGCTTTTCGATGGCATGATCCAGGGCTCGTTCGACTACTTTACCCGCAAAACGAGCGACATCCTGATCACCCCGCCGGTAGCTTCCGCGGTGGGCGAAGGACAGCTGCGCGTGCTCAATGGGGCTGCCAAGTCCAACCGGGGATTCGAGTTTTCGGCAGGTTACTATGCCCGTCCGAAAGGCGATTTCACTTACAATGTGATGGCAGGCGTGAGCCGCTTCCGTGACAAGATCACCGAGCTGCCCGAAGAAGTGCGTGCAGCTTATCCCGGCAATGCTATCCAGACGATCCTGGGGCATTCGCAGTTCGATTTGTTCGGTTATAAGACCAACGGCCTCTTCCAGAACCAGGCCGAAGTGGACGCCGCTCCCGCACAAGTGGGCGCAGGCCCGGGCCGCATCCGCTACGTGGATACCAACGGCGACAACCGTATCGACGACCTCGACCGCGTATTTTTCGGCACTACATTACCCGCATTCGAGTACAATCTGAAAGTGGAGGCATTCTACAAGTCATTCGACTTCTCCATTTTCGGCTCCGGTATCGCAGGCAGGAAGGGTTTCGACATCTATACTTTCTATAACAACTTCATCCGCGGCCGCGAGAATGTAGGCCCCGGGGTTTTCGATGCCTGGTCGCCGACGAATACCGGTTCCAAAATCCCTGCATTGTCGCTTTCGGACGCCAATAACGAGACACGTACTTCGGATTATTTCAATGTAAATACCTCCTATTTCAAACTGCGCAACGTCCAGCTGGGCTACGCGCTGAACCCGGAGCTTGTCCAGAAGATCAAACTGCAACGCGTACGGATGTACGTGATGGCCGAAAACCTGTTCCTGATCAAATCGAAGCAGTTTAGCGGCCCCGACCCTGAGCGGACGGACATTAATGCGATCCCGATCCCGAGGACATTCACATTCGGGTTGAACATTTCTTTCTAATTCCAAAAGCGCATTGTTATGAAAAGCAAATACATATTCGGTCTGGTCATCGGCGGCACGTTGCTGATCACCACCTCCTGTAATGATTTTCTCGATTACCAGCCGCAGGGGCTGCTGTCGTCTGAAAATGTTAAATCGGCCTCGGCGGTAGAATCGCTCGTGACGGCTGCCTATGCCGGCATCGGCAACGACGATATGATCGGCCCCATGACGAGCATGTGGGTATATGGCAGCGTCCGTTCCGACGATGCCTACAAGGGAGGAGGCGGCGTTTCCGACGTAGCGGAAGTGGATTTTTACGAACATTACAACCTCACGCGCCCCGACCTCGGGATCATGCACCCATTCACATGGGAGAACTTTTACAAAGCCATTTCCCGCGCCAATGCGGCACTCACGAGCCTCAATGCACTAACCGACGCGGACTTCCCTCTCCGCTCCGCCCGCATTGCGGAAATGCGTTTCCTGCGCGGCCATTCCCATTTCATGCTTAAAATGCTGTTCAAGAATGTGCCTTATATCGACGAAAAGCTTTCCAGCGATGACATCCTGAAAGAGTCGAATGTAAAGTACACCAACGACGAGCTTTGGAATAAAATCGGAGAAGACTTTCAGTTTGCGGTCGATAACCTGCCGCAGAAGCAGGCGCAGATCGGCCGGGCCAACAAGCTTTCGGCAGCCGCTTACCTGGCCAAACTGAGGCTTTTCCAGGCATACGAGCAGGATGCGAACCATAAAGTGACGGCTATCAACAAAAACCGTTTGCAGGAAGTGGTGACGCTCACCCAACAGGTGATCGCCTCGGGCCAGTACAGCCTGCAACCCGATTTCGCCGAGAACTTCATCGCCGAAACCGAGAACGGCCCCGAATCCATTTTCGCGATCCAGTACTCGATCAACGATGGAACCGCCGTGGGGCGGCTCAGCTACGTGACCGGCCTGAACTACCCCCACGGCGCGCCGCAATATGGCTGCTGCGGGTTCCATCAGCCAAGCCAGAACCTTGCCAACGCTTACCGCACCGATGCGAACGGCCTGCCGCTTTTCGAGACATTTAACGATCAGAATGTCGATTTCAAAACCGAAACCGTCGACCCGCGTGTAGACCATACCATCGGCATCGACGGCCACCCGTACAAATACGACGCTACCAAGCCGTTTAGTAACAGCTGGGTGCGTGACCCGGGAGTATATGGTTTTTTCCATACTATGAAAGAGCAGCAGCTGGCGACAAGTTCGTCGTACCACAAAGAAGGACCGTTTATCGGCAGCTCCAAGAACATCGACATTATCCGTTACGACGATGTGCTGCTGATGCAGGCCGAAGCTTATATCGAGCTCGGGCAGCATGCGCTTGCATTACCGCTCATCAACCAGGTCCGCAAACGCGCGGCTGCCAGCACCGGACGATTGAAAAAAACGGATGGTACCCTGCCTTCGAAATATAATATCAAAGAATATTCCGCTTCCGGCTGGACGCAGGATTATGCAAGAAAGGCGCTGCGCTGGGAAAGAAGGCTCGAATTCGCGACGGAAAGCCCACGTTTCTTCGACCTCGTGCGCTGGGGTATCGCAGCGCAAACTTTGAATGCGTATCTTGAAAAGGAAAAAGTGAGACGGCCATTCCTTGCGACTGCGAAATTTACTGCGGGCCGGGATGAATATTTGCCTATTCCGCAACGGGAGATCAGCTTTACGAAAGGGCTTTATGTACAGAATCCGGGATATTAAATTTAAATAGCCACGAATGCACGAATGATCACGAAGGGCTTCGTGGCCATTCGTGCATTCGTGGCATCAAAAAATATGAAAAAACTACTCATACTGACCGCGCTGCTGGCGGCGCATTTATTAAACGCACAGGACGTTCCCGAAAAGTACCGTCCCCAGTTCCACTTCTCCCCGAAAGCGCATTGGATGAACGACCCGAATGGCATGGTATTCCACAACGGCACCTACCATTTGTTCTATCAATACTATCCCGGAGCGAAAATCTGGGGGCCGATGCACTGGGGCCATGCTACCAGCAAGGATATGTTGCATTGGAAAGAACAGCCGATCGCGCTTTATCCCGACAGCCTCGGCTACATTTTCTCGGGCAGCGCCGTGGTCGATGTAAACAATACCTCCGGCTTTGGCAAAGATGGCAAAGCGCCGCTGGTGGCCATTTTTACACACCATAACCCGGTTTTGGAAAAACAGAAAACCGGCCGCCACGAGTACCAGAGCATTGCATACAGTCTTGATGACGGGGTTACCTGGACCAAATACGCCGGCAACCCGGTATTGCCCAACCCCGGCATCACCGATTTCCGCGACCCGAAAGTGCGCTGGTACGAGCCGCAGAAAAAGTGGATCATGACCCTTGCCACCAAAGACCGCATTACCTTCTACTCCTCTCCCGACCTTAAAAGCTGGTCGAAAGAAAGCGAGTTCGGGGCCGACGCGGGAGAGCATGGGGGCGTATGGGAATGCCCGGACCTTCTCCCGCTCATGCACAATGGCAAGCAGGTGTGGGTGCTCATCGTCAACATCAACCCCGGCGGCCCCAACAAGGGCTCGGCCGGACAGTATTTCCTTGGCGATTTCGACGGCAAGACATTTACCGCGTATTCCAAAAAAACCAAATGGCTCGACTGGGGCGCCGACAACTATGCCGCCGTCACGTTCTCTAACACCGGGAACCGGTCGCTGCTGATGGGCTGGATGAGCAACTGGCAATACGCCAACCAGGTCCCCACCGACCCGTGGCGCAGCGCCAACACCATTTCCCGCGAACTGGGTCTGAAATCCGTCGATAAAGAACTGTGCCTGACCTCGGTACCCGCCAAAGAACTGGATGCGATTAAAACGGAAGGTTATTCCAAAAAGGACCTGACTGTCAAATCGCCTGTCGACCTGGCACCCAAGGGCGGCAATGCGTCCGGTCTCTTCCGCCTCGATCTCCAGACCGCGACGGCCGACGATTTTGAACTCGTACTGTCCAACAAGGCCGGCAACGAGCTGCTGATCGGTTTCGACAAAGCCAGCAACCAGTATTATATTGATCGCTCCAAGTCGGGCAAGACGGATTTCGAAGCTGGCTTCGGCCAAAAACATACGGCTCCAAGATTGTCGAAGGACAGCAAAATTGCATTGACGCTCGTTGCCGACGTGGCTTCCGTGGAGCTTTTCACCGACGGTGGTCTTATTGTAATGACCGACATTTTCTTTCCCGACACGCCGATGTCCGGTCTGAGTATCAAGTCAGCGAAGGGCATTCGTGTGGAAGATTTGCAGTACAGTGCCTTGAAACCGTCGATCGAATAGCCGGGGAACTGCGCCTGATTTTGTATTATATTTGAAAAGGAATTATTTCTTCTAAAAAAAGTGATACCCCGGCCGACCCCGGGGTATTCTATCATGATGAGATTCGCGCTGATCGCTTTCCTGTTGATGACGTTGTTTGCGGGCTGTGCCGAAAAACAGGGAGACGATTATGTCATCGGGTTTTCCCAATGCACGGGCGACGACGAGTGGCGGCGTGCCATGCTCGACGGTATGCAGCGCGAGCTCGCATTTCACAACAATACGAAGCTGATTTTCAAGGATGCGCACGCCAACAGCGCCGTGCAGGTACAACAGATCGAAGAATTGCTCCGGAGCGGCATTCAGCTACTGATCGTATCCCCCAATGAATCGGACCCACTCACGCCGGTGATCGAAAAGGCTTACAAAAAGGGCATTCCGGTGGTGGTAGTCGACAGGCGTACTTCTTCGCCCTATTATACAGCCTATGTCGGCGGCGACAATTACCAGGTAGGCAGAACTGTGGGCGAATATGCCGCAACATTGCTCGGCGGCAAGGGCAAGATGATCGAAATCACGGGCCTTCCCCGCTCCTCACCCGCCTCCGACCGCCACCGCGGCCTCGTGGACGCGCTCGCGACCCGGCCGGGCATTCAGCGCGTGGCCACATTGAATGGCCAGTGGGAAAAGGATATTGCCAAAAAGGAATTACGCAAGGTCCTTCCCCGCTTTCCCGACCTTGACCTGATCTTCGCCCAGAACGAGGTAATGGCGATGGGCGCGCGGGAAGTTTGCAACGAAATATACCCCGAACGCAAGATCCACGTGATCGGTGTGGACGGGCTACCGGGGCAGTTTGGCGATATTCAGATGGTGTACGACGGCCACATTACCGCGACGGCACTTTACCCCACCGGCGGTGAGGAAGCGGCACGGGTAGCGATGAATATCCTGCAAAAACAGCCTTATCAAAAGGAAAACCTGTTGCAAACCGCCATTATCGATTCTTCAAATGTGCGGATGATCAAAATGCAGACCGACAAGATGATCTCCCAGCAGAACGATATCGAACGCCAGCAGGCGCGAATCGACGAGCAGCTGGAAATTTACCAAACCCAGCGCGGCTTGCTCTATGTGATGACCGTCCTGTTTATCGTCTCGATCATCCTTGGCTCGGTCGCATTGTATTCGCTGATCGAAAACAAGAAGATCAACCGGGAGTTGAATTCCAAAAACACGGAAATCGTTATCCAGCGGAACCGTATTCAGGACATTGCCGAAAAAGCGCAGGAAGCGACGGAATCCAAATTCAGGTTTTTTACCAACATCTCCCATGAATTCAGGACGCCGCTAACATTGATCCTTGCTCCTGTGGAAGAATTGCTGCGACAGAAAAACGAAAGCCCGGCGGTTAAGAAAAACCTCTCTCTAGTACAAAAGAACGCCACGCGGCTGCTGTGGCTCGTCAATCAGCTGATGGATTTCCGCAAAATCGAAAGCGGCAAGATCCGCCTGCAGGTTACGGAAAACGATATCGTCGCATTTATCAGCGAGCTGATGCTCCCTTTTGAACAGGTGGCCAAAAAACGCAGGATCGATTTCCGACTCGTCACCACGCTGCACGAACTGAATGTCTGGTTCGACCGGAATATGATGGATAAGGTGCTATTCAACCTGCTTTCAAATGCATTCAAGTTTACTTCCGACTGGGGCCATATTTACATTCATATCACCCACACGTCTTCCGAAGTGACCATTAAAGTACAGGATAACGGCTCGGGACTGAGCGAAGCGGACATTGCAGGCGCATTCGAAATGTTTTACCAGGGAAAAAACTCCACCAAAGGTACCGGGCTCGGCTTGCCGCTTTCGCGCGAGTTTGTGGAACTGCACCAGGGTACCATCACTGCTGACGGCAAAAAAGGCGACGGCGCGACATTTACCGTTACATTACCGCTCGGAAACACCCATTTCCGGCCAGAGGATATGGCCGACCCGGCAGCCGGGGCCATTGAAAAATCCGTCGCCTGGACTTCCACCGGCTTTGAACCGGAAGATCAACCTGCCACGCCACGGCACCCCGACCTGCCGACCGTGGTTTTGATCGAAGACAATGAAGATTTGGTCAGCTTCATTAGCGGCCTTTTGCAAAACCAATACGAGGTTATCACAGCCACCGACGGAAAGGCCGGCCTCGACCAATGTTTCGATATCGTGCCCGACCTGATCGTTTGCGATGTAATGCTGCCGGGTATGGATGGTTTGCAGATCACCTCCGCGCTGAAAGCCGATATGCGCACCTCGCATATTCCCGTGATACTGCTCACGGCCAAAAATACGCCCGAGCAGCAGGTCGAGGGCATGCAGGCACGGGCGGATATGTACATGACAAAGCCATTCAGCCCGCAGTTTTTACAGGAAAGCATTCGCAGCCTTCTCACTAACAGACAATTGCTGCTATCCGCGCAGGTCGGCCGGAATATCGGGGACTCGGAAAGCGGGCTGTCGCGTCTGGACAAGAAGTTCGTGAACGAGCTACGTGCTCTCATCGTTTCACGGCTCGACGACCCCACCCTCACGGTGGAATCCATCGGCAAGGAAATGGGCCTATCGCGCGTGCAGCTGTTCCGAAAAACGAAAGCGCTGCTGGGTGGCGGCACCAACGACCTCATCCTGAATATCCGGCTTGAAAAAGCCTGCGCATTACTCCGAAACCCGGACCTGACCGTCGCGGAAATCGCCGACCAGACCGGATTTACCTCCCAGAGCTACTTTTCGACTGTTTTTAAAAACCATTTCGGGGTATCTCCCAAGGATTGGCGGCTGGTTAAAAGCTGAAACCGCTAGTCGGTAATGCGGATGCCCAGCTTTTCATAATAATCCTCCACCACACTTCCTACATAAAAATAGGGAGGCACCAGGCGGTTGAATTGCAGGGTAGTGACGTCGTTATCGAGGAAATAGGATGTGGAGGAAAAAAAAGCGATTGGTTTGACACCGCTGGGACCGGTATTGACCAGCTCATAAGGGTAAGTCTGTTCAAAGGTCACTTCACGGCTCTCCCCGATCGGCATATCCAGCGTCACCGGCGACCCGATTTTCGTGCGCTCACCATAAGTATCGCCGGGAGATGAGGGCGTGTGCAGGATCATTTTCCCCGCCGCGTTGTGCGTGTAACCGATCAGGTAACCCACGGCAACCGGGAACGAAGGGCTCGCCACTCTTTTGATCCGCATTCTCAGATCGAATTTCGCCGCACCATTTGTACCCACAACACTCCCGGTGTTCGTATTGGATTTAGCCAGAAAACGCGACAGGGCCACGTTTTGTGAAGAGCCCGTAACCATGCCGAGGTCGACGCCGTCCTTTCCCAGAAATGTAATGCTTTCAACCACAAACTCGCAGGGATAAAGCCTCGGAGAACCGTCTACGGCCGTACATTCGGATTCGGGCAGGTTGACAGGCACATCGTGATCGGTACAGGAAAAAGCCAGTGTGAGAAGCGAAAAAACAGAAACGCTGAATACAGCGGAGAAGTAGCTGTGCGATGTTTTCATAAGGGGGTGTAAAGTTAGATGAATATTGAGTAAGGGAGACGGGAGAGGGAGGAATGTCGAAATTAGGCCCGGCCACCGGTTTTTTTTAGAGGGTTTTTACGCTATTTCACCTATTTTGCCGGCCATTTACCACTATCTTTTATTTAAAAACTATGAAACGTTTCCTTCTTTCCCTCACTGCTGCATTACTTCTGTTCGCAGTAACATCCAACGCTATCGCACAAGGCCTTTCTGTCGAGAGCCTGCTCGACAAGGCAGTATCATTGACTCAAAAGGGGGACAAGGCCGGCACGGCCAGCGCGCTTACCGACGGGGTTTCCGCATTGGAAAAAGAAGCCAAATCCTCCAATGGTAGTCTGAAAGACAAGCTGCTGGGCAAAGCAGGCGACCTGAAAAACCTGATCCCCCTGGCGTCGTCGGGCAAGCTGTCGGGCGGCACGCTGGGTAAGGTGGTTAACGCTGTAAAAATGCTGATCGGCGCCAACCGTATCAGCGGATTGCTTGGAAAGGGCGATTCGGGCCTGTTGGGGAATGCGGCCAGCCTCACAAGCAGCCTCGGACTGATCAAAGCCGGCAGCTCCGTGCTGGGCGATGCCAATGAGTCGAAATTGAATGGCTTGTTGGGCGAAGCTACCAAAAGCGTTTCTGCACTTGACAAAAAAGGCCCTGCTGCCAAACTCGCAGCGGCAGCATCGTCGAAGCAGCTGAGCAGCATTGTCAGCCTTGTCGGCTCGGCGCTGTAATAACGTTTACCACCATCCGTCACTCCGTGGCGGATGGCTTATTTTTCGCTACACTCTCTTGCCGATAACTTTTGGGCGACATTTTATTGATCTTTTTGAAACACCGGTTGAAATAGGAAATATTCGTATAGCCGCATTCCAGCGCTATTTGTGTTACCGACAGATCCGATTGCTGCAACAACTTGCAGGCGAAACCGATACGCACTTCGTTCAGGAAGTCGGAGAAAGTGCGGTTAGTGAGTGTCTTGAAAAAACGGCAGAACGAATGGATCTGCAAACCTGCCACCGACGCGGCCTGCTGCAATGTAATGTCCTCCTTGAAATTCTGTTGTATATAATGCATGAGCTTGGGGACACGGCCGGAAGTCTGGGCGGTGTAGCTCGAGATCGGGTCCGGAGCGTTGAGCCAGACCAGGTCCCCGGGGTCGAGCAGCTGATCGAGGATTTGCAGAAACGACGCCAGCATCCCCACCTGGCGATCCTGCTGCGACAGCATTCGTTTCAGAATATCGGTAACCAGTACATTTTTCTCTCCGCCGATACGTATCCCCCGCTCCGACTCCCTGAAAAACTGTTTCAGCTCGATTGTGTCCGTCAGCGCATCCAGGTGATCGCAAACAGCCTCGGGGTTGATATAAAGTGCCAGTGAAATGGCCTCGGTAGCAGGTTCGTCGGGTCTGGATTCACTATACCAGACATGGGGCACATTCGGGCCCACAAATGTGAGATCGCCTTCTTCGAACCGTTCGATCGAATGGCCGATAATACGGGTGCCGGAACCCGACAACACATACACCAGCTGGCACTCCTTATGAAAGTGAAAATCGGTCGAAAAATAAGGTCTGACGATCTTTTTGACCAAAAATGGCTTCTGGGAGGGCGCAAATTCGGGGAGCAGGGTGTAAGTCGCTTTCATGGTTTGAAAGGTTAAGCAAACATAGTACTACAAGTTATCAATCTGCCATTAGCTTACAGGACTTATCACCCATAATTTTGTATAAATTCATTAACAAACCAACCAAGCAAAAAATTGATATCCAAATTCCTAAAACCCTTTTAACATTAAAATAAAATAAAACGCCGATAAGCGCCCGATTCATTACACTTTTTGCAAGCATTCTCCATTTCACTCACGCAACAACGTCGATCCGGACCTGAACTGGTATCATATTAACATCCGCTAAACACATGCATATCACATCGATCGGGATCAAAGACAAGCGGTTCGACCTCGCAGATGGGGTTGGCTCGGATGCGACACACACCAACCCACAATACGCTTACGCCGTTTGCAGCCTGCATACCGACACGCCAGTTACAGGTGTCGGTCTCGCATTTACGCTTGGAGCCGGCACCGATCTCGTTTGCAAAGCCGTTGAATATCTTTCTGTTGCACTAAAAGGAAGAGAAATTGAAGAACTGATGGCCGACTTCGGAAACGAATACCGTCGTATGGCCGACTCTCCGTCGCTCCGCTGGCTGGGCCCGCACAAGGGCGTGATCCACCTGGCGCTCGCGGCCATTGTGAATGCCTGTTATGATCTTTGGGCAAAATCGCGCGGGGTTCCGTTGTGGCAGCTTCTGCTCGATCTCACTCCCGTGCAACTTGTGAATACCCTCGACCTCAGCTATCTTGAAGAAGTGCTGAACCGCGACCAGGCCATTTCACTTCTGACCGAGCATTTGCCTACCAGAGACGCGCGTAGGTCGGTGCTCTCATCGGGTTACAAGGGCTACGATACCTCGGTGGGTTGGTTCAACTACCCCGATGAGGAGATCGTCGCAAATACCCAAAAGGCAATGGATAACGGTTTCAACGCAATGAAGCTCAAAGTCGGCTCCGACGACCCGGAACGTGATATCCGCAGGGCCGCATTGATCCGTAAAACAGCGGGTGACGGCGCGACCATTATGGTGGACGCCAACCAGAAGTGGAACCTGCCCGAGGCCTTGCGTATCTGTGAAAGACTGGGCAATATCAATCCGTTCTGGATCGAGGAACCTACCCACCCCGACGACGTGACGGGCCACCAGGCAATCGCACGCGCCATTGCGCCCTTTAAAGTGGCTACCGGGGAGCATATCCCTAACAAGGTGATATTTAAAAACTTCCTGCAAGCCGGGGCCATGGACTTTTGCCAGGTGGACGCGGTGCGGGTGGGCGGGGTATCGGAATTCCTGACGATCAGCCTGTTGTCCCGGAAAATGGGCATACCCGTCGTGCCGCACGTGGGCGATATGGGGCAGATCCACCAGCACCTGGTGCTGTTCAACCATATCGGCATGGGACACGAGCATTTGTTTTTAGAGCATATTCCGCATTTACGGCCGTATTTTGTAAATCCTGCGGAAATCAGCGACGGCTACTACCACACACCGCAGACACCCGGCAGCAGCAGCGACCTGAAAGACTGACCGCAACAAAACGAGCATTATGAATCTGACCAATAAAACGATTTTCATCACAGGCGCAGCATCGGGCATCGGGCGTGAGTGCTTAACCGCCTACGTGCGCGAGGGCGCGCGCGTGAGCGTGCTCGACCGTGATGAAAATGCCTTAAACGAGTTGAAAGCGCAATTTGGCACCGAAGTCTTGCTTGCATTCACGGGCGATGTCAGGGTAAAAGAAGATATTAAAGCCGCTATCGAAAAAACCGTGGCTGCATTCGGCGACCTGCACGTGATCCACAACAATGCAGGTATCGCCAGCCCCTCCAAGCCGCTCGACGAGACTTCCGAAGAAGAGTGGGACAGCCTTTTCGAAATCAACCTGAAAAGTGTTTACTACACGACGAAATATGGTTTGGAATACCTCAAACAAACCCGCGGTAATATTCTCAATACCAGCAGCCTGGTAAGCGAGATCGGTCAGGAGAACCACGCCGCATATGCGGCTACCAAAGGCGGAATGAGCACTTTGACAAAGGCTATGGCACTGGATTACGCCCCTTTCGGCATCCGCGTCAATGCGGTTTGCCCCGCGGGCGTATGGACACCCATGCTGCGCAAATGGGCAGGTGAACAGCCCAATACGGGTGAAATAGAACAGTACCTGGACGAAATCCACCCGCTCGGCTATTGTCCCGGTGGGGACGTGATCGCCGATGCGGCCGTGTTCCTGATTTCGGATTCGGCGCGGTTTGTCACAGGTTGCATTATGCCGGTAAGCGGCGGGGCCGAGTTAGGTTATAGAAGGTAAACCATGGCAACAAAAGACTCCGTGTTTTTCCCTAACGAGCATTTGTTATGAAAAACGGCAAAGATGTAGTGGTGCCGCTGCTGGTAGTGATGAGCCTGATGTTTATCTGGAACCTCAGCCGGAATATCAACGACGTACTGGTCCCGCATTTAAAACGGGCCTGTCAACTGACCGACTTTCAGTCGTCGCTCGTTCAATCGGCGTTTTTCGGCGGGTATTTCCTTTTGGCTCTGCCGGTGGGCCAGTTTATCGGCCGGTTTGGCTACAAGGCGGGCATGGTTACCGGGTTGCTTACTGCCGCGGCGGGTGCCCTGCTGTTCTTCCCCGCTGCCGATATGCGTTATTACCCGTTATTTCTAACGGCGTTGTTCATCATGGCCGCCGGTTTCACATTCCTGGAAGTGACAGCAACCCCCTATATCTCCGTCCTCGGCGATCCTGAGCGCGCGTCGAGCAGGTTGAGCCTGGCCTCGGCGGTAGGCTCCGTGGGCGCTACGCTTGGGCCGTTTATCGGCAGCCGCTTTTTGCTGCACGCGACGGAGGTTTCGCCCGAAGCAGTCGGACAGTTCGGCCCGGAACAGCTCGCAGGCTATCTGAATGCGGAGGCACAACTCGTCAAAACGCCGTATCTGAGCCTTGGGGGCCTATTTCTGACGATCGGGCTTCTACTATATTTTATAAAACTACCTGAAATCGAGGAAGAAAACCACCATGCGGGAAGCATCCGTGACATCCTGAAATTCCGCCATACCGTGCTCGGCGCGCTGGGCGTTTTTTGCTACCTGGGAGCGGAAGTGGGCATTGTAAGCTTTTTGATCCGCTATGCCAAATCCTCGGGTATTCCGGGGCTTACCGAGCAGAACGCGGCATTGTTTATCACCTTCTACATGGCATTGGTGCTGCTCGGGCGACTGGTCGGGGCCTACTGGCTGCGGAGCGCGAACCCGCCGGTAACCCTGGCCTTTTGCTCGACAGCGGCACTGGTGCTGGTATGCGTTTCCGTGACAACCAGCGGTTATGTGTCGGTGTACGCATTGTCGCTGGTGGGGTTGTTCACCTCGGTGATGTACCCTATCCTGTTTACCCTCAGCATTAAAAATTTAGGTATTTATACTAAAACAGGCTCCTCGCTGATCATTATGAGCATTGTGGGCGGGGCTGTAATCCCGCCGGTAATGGGGCTGGTTTCCGACAGTTTTGGAATACAAAAAGCATTTATCGTACCTGTGCTTTGCTACGTCTACCTCGTGTATTACGCACGCGCCGGGCACGCGATCACGCAGGCCAGCGTGGTGGGTTTGAAGCATTAATTTGAATTTTTATAACGATGAAAAAAACGATTCTCGCGACGCGACTGACCGCACTACTCCTGCTGGCATTCGCTCTACCCGGATTTTCTCAGACCGACATACCGAAAGCGCAACGGCTGAAATGGTGGCAGGATGCCAAAATGGGCCTTTTCATTCATTGGGGGCCGGTCTCGCGCATCGGAAAAGAGATCAGCTGGTCGAGAGAAGGTTATGGTAAGGCTAAATACGACTCCCTTTACCGCGGCTTCAACCCCAGCCGTTTTAATGCCAAAGAATGGGTGGCGCTTGCAAAGGCGTCAGGCATGAAATATATGGTGCTCACCGCCAAGCATCACGACGGTTTCTCGCTTTTTGACACCAAAACCAACAACTACAACATCATGCACACGCCATTCGGCCGCGATGTGTGCAAGGAACTCGCGCAGGCCGCGCACGAGGCCAATATGCCCATTGGCTGGTACTTTTCGGTGGCCGACTGGAAGGACCCCGACTGCCGCAATCCCCAGACCAACGGCATCTTTGCCGACCGTGTGCTCGAACAGGTGCGGGAGCTGTTGACCAACTACGGCAAAATCAGCCTGCTGTGGATCGACTACGAAGGCTGGCCGACACCGGTAGAGCCCAAGAAGGTGTATGACCTGGCCAGAAAGCTTCAACCTGAAATTATCATCAACAACCGCCTCGAACCGTTCACACCCGACGAATCGCATGCTTATATAGGCAAATATGCCGACTACGCAACGCCTGAGGGCTTTGTGGCCGGTTATGGCAAAGTACCGTGGGAAACCTGTACCAATATGGGCCACCAATGGGCGTGGCGGTTTGGCGACCAGCCCCGTAGCCTGAAAGAGTCGGTGCACACGCTGCTGCGCTGTGTGGGCGGGAACGGAAACCTGCTTTTCAACATCGGTCCGGACAGCACCGGCATATTCCCTACCGACTTCGCGGCCCGGGCACACGAAATGGGCGACTGGATCGCAAAGAACCAGACCGCGATTTACAATACCAGGGGCGGCGTATTCACCCCGGCCCCCGATTATGTGAGCTCATACCGCGGTAAAGAAGTATTCGTCCATTTGTTGAACGCAGACAAAACGACGATCGCATTACCCGCCATTCCGGCGAAAATATTGAGTGCAAGGCTACTGGACGGCACACCGGTCCGGTTTACCCAAAACAATAAAAACATCAGCCTCGCGTACCCTGCCGGCAAAATCGATCCGATCGCCACCATTGCCGTATTAACGCTCGACAAAAATGCCTCGACCATAACGCCCACCGTGCCCCTTCCCGCCACCGGCTCGCTTGCCTATGCGCGCAGGGCCACGGCTTCAAGCGCGGTAGGCCAGTTTTACCACGACGCGACGGCTGCATTTGACGATAACCCCAAAACAGCCTGGAAGATCGGCCGCAGGAAGGACGTGGATTTCTCCCAATATTATGGCAAAAACATCCATTACCAGTCGCCCGAAATCATGGCATTGTATGAACCTACGGGCTGGCTGGAAGTGGATCTGGGCAAGCCGGAGACGGTAGGCCGCATCAAGTTGGGGGAATCGAAGTACGGGCAATCGGAGATCAAAAAGTTCGAAGTACTCTATTTAAAAGGAAATCAATGGGTTTCGCTGGCGCAGGATAGCAAAATGGGTGATTGGGACAAGACCATCGCCCCCGTTAAAGCACAGAAATTCAGGCTCGCCATTCAGGAATACCACGGTTATTTCGGTGTGAACGAGTTCCAACTTTTCCCGCCCGCCCCTTAAAAAGCAAGCACACGCCAGCGGAACCACCGGGCGTGTGCTTTTTTACAAAACCCAAATTGTCAGGCCAGGATTTTTTGCAGGTTCTTGTAACAGGTTCCCACCGTTTCCATATCTGGCACAAGGTCGTATTCTACAAAGAAGTATTTCAAACCGGCGATTTGAGCGGCTTCGAAAATGCGTTTGAACTCCACCACACCGGTTCCTACCGCGGTAATCGTCGAAAGATCGGCCTTGATGTCCTTCACATGCCAGAGCGGAAAACGGCCCGGATGCTCCTTAAACAATGCGACCGGGTCTTTTTTGGCTTTCGTGGCCCAGGCCAGATCGAGCTCCATTTTCACGAGGTCCTTATCGGTTTGGGACAACACCAGTTCGTAAGGCGTTTTGCCGCCATCTACGGGGTCGAACTCGGTGGCGTGGTTGTGATAGGCGAAACTGATTCCGGCTTTTTTCGCGGCTTCTCCCGTCTTCTGGAATACTTCAATGGAGTTTTTGATTTCCTCGGTCGTGCCTACGGGCGTGCTCGCGCACACGAGGTAGCTCAATCCCGCCGAGGCAGCGTCGTCGACGAGTTGCTGGTAGTTATCGCGCAGGTTGAGCATCGGCGGGATCGTAATGGGTTTACCATCAGAGCCGGTAGGCAGCTTGCGTCCCGGCTGCATTTTGAACGGCGCGCCTATTGCGTGGTGCGCGCGCCAGGTCATGCCGAGGCTTTCTACCAATGCCTTGAATTCCTTCGGCTCGTAGCCATAATATTTGCCCCGCGTGCTGAATGCGGATTCGATTTCCTTGTAGCCAATCTTTGCAATCTGCTCCAAAGTGCCTTTCGGGTCGGTATTCATTTTTTCAAAAACCGTGAAAAGCTGGATACCGGCTGGTCTCTCGGCTAATGTAATCCCTGCGTGACGAGCTGCTTCTACTAACGAGGGGGCTAACAGCGTACCTGCCGCCATCGCGCCTGCGCGGGTGAGGAAGTTCCTTCTGTTTATGGTATTACGCATGGTTTCAATGGATTAAGGTTTGTTTTTAAATTTGATTTTAGAGAAAGACATCAGCGGCTCGATCGGCTTGGCTTCTGCGTTTCTGAATACGAGGTAGATGTCCTGCTTACCGGTTGTAGGCTGTAAAGCAATGCGGACCGGCGGCTGGGCGAACCGGTTACGAGGCGCCTGGGGCGTCGTTGCAGGCTTGGCAGCGGCGGCTCCCGGAGCGGCGGCTCCCGCGGTCGCAGTACCGGCCGGACTTTCCTTTTTGGCGCCATTTTCCAATTCAGCCATCATTTTGGCTACGTCTACCGGCTTGGCTACGGCAAGTTTCTGCTGACCGATCAACGTGCCTGTCGGTGAGCCCAGTCGGATTTCGATCGTTCCTCCCACGCTCCCTTCACGTTGCTGCGCTGCGGCGTTGAGTTCCAGGGAATCGATACCTGTGAGGTCAATGGACGGGAAGGCTATGTAGCTGTTTTCAAATGCAACTACGGCAAATCCCTGTCCCGCCACGCCCAATGCCTTGGTTTCCACCCCTTTCGTGACGGGTGCTTCGGCCGCATTGAGCTCTGGGCTACGGAGCACGATCATTTCCTCGGCGGTTTGGGCAGGAACCGCTTTTGTCGTGCCCACGGGACGATCCGTATAGGCCGCACGGATGATGACCGAACCCTTGCCATTATCTCCCTTGGGAATTTCAGGGGTATACTGTCCCTTCAGCGGCAGTGTCGAAAGCGTTTTTTCGGTACTGTTCAGGATGTATTTAACGATTACCTCCACATCGGCTACCGGCAATGCAGGGTGCGCTGCCATGGCCACTTCACCCCAAACACCCGATCCGCCTTCCCGTACTTTTTTTACAAGCTTGTCCAATGCACCCGGGTCGGCTTTGTATTTATTGGAAATATCGGCAAATGAAGGCCCAACCGACTTGGTGTTCGGCTGGTGGCACACTTTGCAATCGCTTTTACCTATTAAGGTCTGTGCTACCGCGAATTGTGTTGTGGCATCCACGCTGCGCTGGCTCTGGGCCACTTCGGCATAGTCGAAGCCTTCCGCAGTGTAATCGATGCTGACGGCAACCTGGTCCGCCTTGATTTTACCGTCGTCCGTACTGCCGTCTTCCTTATCCGAAATGCCTACCGCGTAACCGATCGGCTTCTTTGGAAAGAAAAACGTGTTGTTGCCGTCCAGCCTGATCGCCACTTTTGGCGGCTCGTTGCCTGCGATAATACGGAACGACTGGCTGTTGCTGGCTCCTTTGGCGTCGGTTACAGTCAGCGTGGCGGTATAAACGCCTGCCTTATCGAACTTTACCGAAGGATTTTCAGTAGTAAATACCTTTGGTGCGACACCGGGGCTGGTTACTTTCCAGCTGTATTTCAATGCGTCGTTATCAAAATCCTTCGTGCCTTTGGAAGACAAAACCGTTTCAAATGGCACGGTTCCGCCTTTCTTATCCGCTGATGCGGCCACCATTGGTTTGCGGTTACCGCCATTGTACTCAATGCGCACCAGGCGCGAGTTGTCGCTTTTGCGGAACCAGTTGCTGCCGTATTCGAGAATGTACAAATCGCCGTCCGGCCCGAATTTGACATCGATCGGCTGTACCGGGTGATAACTTGGCAGGACACGTTCCATCGACTCGTAGTCGCCTTGTGCATTCATGGTTATGGCCATGATCCAGCCGCGCGAGAAGTCGGCCGCGATCCATTTGTTCTCATAATAGGCCGGCCACGGACGTTTCGGCGCTTTGAAATCGGAGCGGTGGTAAACCGGCCCGCCTGTCGCGCTGCGCGAGCCCGAACCTACGAGCGGGAATTTTTCGGAAACGCCGTAAGGATAGTAAATGAAGCTCGGCGCGGTCGGAAACAGCTCTTTCAAGCCTGTGTTGTTAGGCGAAGTGTTGACCAGGTTTTTCGGATCTTTCTTCTCACCCGGTTTATTATTTCCATAATCGAAAACGGGAAATGCCTGATCATTACCCACAAACCACGGCCAGCCGAAGTTTCCCGGCTTACGCGCCTGGTTCAGCTCGTCATATCCCCTCGGTCCGATCTCGGAATCCTCGTTGGCATCCGGCCCGACCTCGCCCCAGTAAATGTAGCCTGTCTTGCTGTCGACCGAGATACGCCACGGGTTGCGATGGCCCATTGAGTAAATCTCCGGACGGGTTTTAGCAGTGCCTTTCGGGTAGAGATTACCTTCGGGAATCGTGTACGTACCATCCGGCTCGGGGTGAATGCGGAGGATCTTACCCCGCAGATCGTTGGTATTTCCGGCATGTCCCTGGTCGTCCCAGCTCTCACGTCCCGGACGCTCGTCGGTTTGGGCGGCACGGTCGTTACCCGTGTTGTTTCCGACGGTCAGGAAAAGGTTGCCGTTTTTGTCCCAGGTCATTCCGCCGCCGGTATGGCAGCATACTTCCCGCTGGGTGATAACTTCCAGCACCACTTTTTTGGAGCTTTCCACCAGCTGGTCGTCAACCATATCCCAGCGTGCCAGAACGTGCTTTTTCTCGGCCGGGTGGGCGTAGTAGAGGTAAATCCAATGGTTTTTGGCAAAGTTCGGGTCAAGGGTAATACCCATTAAACCCTCCTCCGCCTCCCGTGATACGCCTTCCTTGCTGACGTATTTGGTGTTAACGGGAATGGTCGTGATCAGCTCGGTCGTTTTGGTCGACGGGTTGTACTTTTTCAGAGCGCCTTTGCGCTCGATGATATAGGAACTACCGTCGGGCAGCACTTCGAATGCCATCGGTTCATCGAGGTTATCGGCCAGTACTACGGGCGTGAACCGGCTTTCGTCGGGCTTGGTGACGGTGTCCTGCATCGTAAATGCGGCGAGGGCGGCGACGATGATCAGTTTAACTGACCAGCGAACCGACGAGGCAAGGCTTTTGCGCGAAATCGGGAAAGGTTTAAGCATAGATATGTACATCAAAATGAACCATTTAGTATATGACTTTCATTGAATGCGCGTCAAAAGCGGAAAGCAGGGGATCGCTCCCCCGCCCTCCTTTCATCCATCATATTAAAACTCGTAAGACAACGAGAGCCAAAAACTCCTCGGGAGAATCGTGCGTCCCGGCATCATTGTTCCTTTTTCCACGGCAGCGAAGTTGCGGAACTGGTCTCCGCGGACATCGCCTTCTGTCAAAACTCTTGCATTAAGCAGGTTATCCACCCAGAAACGGGCATTGATGGCCTTTGTAAAGTTGTAACCTGCTCCTCCTTTCATCAACATATAAGCGGGTAGCTTGTAGCTGTCGCTCGGTGCGGTAAAGCGGGAGCCGATATAGTTTCCGGCCAGGTAAATATTGAACTTCTTGTAATCGTAAGTCGCCGACAACTCGGTATTAAAAACTGGGACGCGTTCTGTTCTTTTCCCAGTAAAACTGTAAGTGGTGTCGCCCAGGATCGCCACAATGGCCGAGTTCGTGTTGGTGTTGGCCGTATAATCGGTGTATTTCGAATCCTGCAAGGTACCCGTCCAGCGCAGGCTCAGGGCTTTTGTCAGCTTGTAAGACGCTTCGAACTCGGCGCTGTAAGTGCGCGTGGAGCCAAATGCGACGAGTACCTGGTTACCCGAGGAAATGGTCGGTACGGTAATGGACAACGACACATTCTTGATCGCGGAATAGCTGGCAGAAGCAAACAGTGAAAAGTCGTTTTTCGCATACTTCACTCCCACTTCACCCAGGTACACAGGACGTTTCTTAATCTTCGCGGGATCGTACGCAGTAGCGTTGTAATCCGCGATGGTAGGCGCATTGTAGGCACGTGTAGCACGGGCGAAGAGCGCCGCTTCGTTGTTGATTTTGTAGTTCAAACCCGCGGTAGCGGCCCAGTTGGTGATCGTTTCGGAATAATCGGTGTATCCGGCGATGGTCAGGCCCGCGCCTTTGGTATGATCAGGCGTACCGTCCGCTTTGAAGGCGTAGAACGGCCGTTTCCCTGAAACATTCTGGTTGTCCAAGCGCACGCCGAGGTCGAGGCGCCATTTGGGGTTCAATGTGATCTCGTCAGATGCGTAGGCCGATAGCGTACGGGTATCGCCTATGACAGTCGTGAGATTCGTAGCCGTGATTTTTGCGGCAGCAGGCGAGGCAAGTAGCCTTTTCGGATTCTCCTTAAATTCCTGCTGGTACGAAAAGTTGTAGTTTGGCCCATCGTTTCGGTTGAACTGGTGAATGCCCGCACCAAATCCCAGGCTGTGGTTGCTGATCGTTTTTTTCAAATCCAGATAATCCACAATCTGCACATCCTTGCCCTGCTGGCCGATGCCGGTCACATTCACAATCCTGTCTCCCGCTTTCAGACCGGCCTCGCTGCCATCCAGGTAATAATAAGGTGTTGATCCGTTGTAGGTTACAATGCTGGCCGGAATGCCCGCGGTAACTGTCCGGTTGGTGTGCTGGTAGCGGAAGTTGTTGTTCAGTTCCCAGCCGTTATCGAGCAGGTAATTAAACTGAAAGCCACCCGAGCCCTGCTTCGTATGGATGCCATCGGAAAAATCGTAGTTGCGCGTCACACCATTCGCATCGGTATAACTAAACTTAGTATCGATCGTCGCCAGCGACTGTGTTACCATGTCGAAATGATCGGTTTTGGTAGGTTTACCGGTCCCGTCGTAGGGATAGAAGCTCGTCAGCATCCACTGCACTTTATCATTAAGATACTTCCCATACACCCGCACGAAGCCTTTCTGATTTTTGAAATTGAAGGTCATATTGCCTTTCAACTGACCTCCCTGGTTGGCTGTGTAGCCCGGAGGCACAATGCCTTTGTCGGTACGGAAGAAGCCCCCGATGTTATAGCGGATCTGGTCGCTCACCTTGCCGCCAACATTGCCGTCGAGGCGGTACAGGCCCTGGGACAGACCGGTAGTGGCTTTGAATTTGCCATAAGTTTTGTCCGCCCCGGTGTAGCTGAGGTTGTTGATCACCGCTCCCGGCGTGTTGGCCATCACGATCGACGCGTTGCCGCCGCGAACAGCCTCTATATTCTTGATAGTCAAGTCGGTCTTATAATACTGATCCACAGAAGGGATCGAGTTGAAACCTGTTGGAAGCACCGGCAGACCATCCTCCATAATGCCGAGGAAAATGTAGCCGCCCTGCTGAGGGAAACCGCGCACCCACACATTGCCGGGCCCGTCGCCTCCAGTACTTTCCACCGTCAGGCCTGGGATAGCTTTCAGGAGGTCGGTACTGTTCAACGGCGCGCGGGTTTGAATGTCTTTATTATTAATGGTCGTAATCGCTACGCTGCTCTCGATCTTTTTCTTCGGGTTACCGCCCGTCACGACGATTTCCTGCAATTGCAGAATGTCGTCTTTCATTTCGATATTCAGCTGTACGTCCTGGCCGGCGACTTGTATTTCCTTTTTGATGGCTGTAAAACCAATGCTGGTCACATTCAACGTATAAGTACCATCGGGAATATCGGCGAAGCTGTAAGTACCGTTAATGTCCGTCACGACGCCGAGGTTGTTGTAGCTGAGTACCACTGTTACCCCGCTGAGCGTTTCGCCCGACACGTCGGTGATCTTCCCCGACACGGTATATCCCGCCGCCCGGCTCCGGATACCTGTCGAGGGCCCTCCCGCCGACTTATCCGACCGGCTGATAATGATCAGGTTATCCGTAACCCTGTAATGCAGCCCCAGCGGTTTCAAGGCTTCATCCAACACTTTATATAATGGTTTCTGAGCAGCTTTAATACTTACTTTGCGCTCGCTGCCGATCATTTTCGCACTATAAACAAACTTGCCGTTCACCTGTCTTTCCAGGCTTCCCAGCACATTTTCAATCTCCTGCTCGTGGACATCCACAGTCACTTTTTTGGATAAAAGCGCCTGCGCATGACCGTCCGTCGCCCTGGCCGTACCCAGCGCCCACAATCCAACAAGTAAAAACTGGCACAGCGAGATCCGCATGACACTTAAAATAAATTGAAACTTAAAAGCTTCTTTCATACATTTGACTGTTTTATTGAGGTTAGATTTTGATAAAACAATCCCCGTTATCCTTCTTAGGATGGATAGTATTTGCGGTCGAAAACAAATATGGGGATTCATAGGGTCGGATATGTTGGTAGCATTGTCCGACTCTTTTTTGTGGTCACTTTCTGCTATATACGCATCGATATCGGGGTTTGAATGGATTGAAAGGGTTTTCTAGCTTTTACAGCCTTTACTATAAATGACGATCTTTCCGTCGAGCACCTCGTACCTCGCTTCGAGCACCTCACAGAGAATGCTCAGCTTGCTGAACATCGGCTGCCCGCCGAGCGAGGCAGTTACAGGGCATCCCTTCATAACATCACGGTCGAAAATGATGTCGATCTGGTAAGCCTCTTCGATGTCGGTAAGCACGGAGGAAGCGGGTGTGTTTACAAATTCAAATGATTTCGGGCTGTCGGAAGGCACGATTTCCGGGTTGTCGCTCAGCGTCCTGCGCATTTCGCTGCTGGCGTGTTCGAAAATCAGTTTCTGATTGGGCGTGAGCACCATCCCATTCGGCGTTTTGGACTGCGCGTTCTTCCGGCCTGCAAATTCCTGTTGTTTAAATACGGAAACCTTTCCTTCCCGCACTTCTACCAGTGTTTTGTCCGAAGCGTCTTTTGCGCGCACAAAAAAGCTGGTACCCAGCACTTTTGTCACTAAATCGGTCGTATACACCAGAAAAGGCCTCTTGGGATCCTTGGCGACCTGAAAGTAAGCATCGCCCGACAGGTACACAGTACGCTGATCCGCCGGAAATGTTTCAGCGAAGCTCAATCTGGATTGCGGGTAAAGCACCACCTGGGTACCGTCCATCAGCCTGATCACCTGCTGCTTACCGGAAGTATTTACCCGCTCGACAAGCTCCTTGCCGGAAACCAGCCCGTTATAGCCGCCATCGAAGTGATAATATTGCCATCCAGCCCATCCCAAACCGATCGCCAGCACCGCACAAGCCGCCACACGCGCCCATATCCCCGCATACCAGGGTCTGCCCAAGGGTTCTTCCTTGACAAGATCTGATCCATTAACAAAACCTGACTCCCTGACATCATCCGATTCTATAACCACGGCCAACTCCCTGACAACTCCTGACCCACTGACCACCTCCGACGCAAGCCGATGTTTTTCCGCCCGCATCCTGTCCAGAAGTCCGTGTATTTCCAGATCGATTTCCGCCTCATCTATTTCCGTTCGGTAATGGCGGTAGACGCTGTCCAGAAGCTTGCGCGCACTTTGAATATCCTTCGCCTGCGCGGGGTTTTCATCGATATATTGCTGCCAGAATACCGCATCCGTGGCTTCCTGATACCGCACCCAGGCCTGGAAACGGACATCGAGAACGAAATCTTCAAGGGTGTATTCCTGGTACTGATCCATGTTATAATTGTTTTCTAACCATACATAGGCAGCACTTGCATTGGAATAATCAAAATATTTCAAAAATTTTTTAAAAGGGAGGATGGAGGAAAGGGAGGAAAGAGGAAAGGGATATGTTTGTTTGCGTTTATAGACGGTCTTTCAGCTCCTGGATGGTGCGGTAAAGCAGATTCGCGACGGCGGGCCGGGAGATCCCCATGACCTGTGCAATGGCCTCGTTATCCATGCTTTCGAAAAAACGGAGGTAAATCACCTCCTGCTGGCGGCGGGTTAGCAGGTTGATTTGCTGGTTGAGTGTTTTGAGCATCTCTTCATTGGTTTCTATCTCAATGATATGCTCTTCAATGGATGCGTCGCCGGAGGTTTGGGCGGAAAAATCGAGGTCTTCGCCTTCGTTGATCCATTGCTGACGCTGGCTTTCGCGGTATATTTTGCGGCGGAGGGATTTAAGGAGATAGAATTTTACAAATGCCGTATCGCCGATCGTCTCCCGTTTGGCCCAGAGCTCCATGAAAAGATCCTGGATGCAGTCTTTTACAAACTCCCTGTCGCGTGAAAACTTCGCTCCGTAGCTGAAAAGGCTCTTATAGTAATGCCGCGCGATCCTGCCGAACGCTTCATCATCCCCCGCACGAAACGACTTCCACAAGTCGGCGTCATCAGCATTGTTTTCGGGATGGGATTGCATTCAGGAGAGGCACGTCGGTTATATATCGGGACTGCAATCCTACGCCTTTTTATATAATTAAACAATTTTTATTTTGGGAGAAAGAGGGAAAGGAAGGAGAGGGAGGAAAGGGAGGATGGATGAAAGGGAAGAAACAGAGGATGGGATAGATCTATCTTCCCCCTTCCTCCCTTTCCTCCCTCTCCTCCCCTTCCTCCCCTTCCTCCCTTTCCTCCCTTTCTTCCCCTTCTTCCCTTTACCGCGGATACGACGAATGGCTTTTCACCTTTAAGATCTGGCGCAGGTGGCGGTCTGTATGGCCCCACACGTAAATGAGCACCTGGTGCATATTGCGTGGTTCGGGGGTGCCGGTGAACTCGAAAATAGCGCGCATATCGGCTTCGCTATTGCGTACAAACGCCAGGTTTTGCTCCCTGCCGCGCAGGAAAAAGGTCAGGTTGTCTTTGCCTTGAATAAAACCTGTCGGCGTTGCTATTTCTGAGGATTTGTGCGGGTTCGGCTCCATGATAAATTCTTGATAATAACTATCGGGCCGCGTAGTTTTGAGCAATTCCGGTTGTGGCTTGTTGCGGGTGCCTATGCTCAGCTCCCTCGACCAAATGATTTCCCAGAGTGCCAGGTGCTCCACAATCTGACCAATGGACCAACGGTCGGGCGATTCATGAAATGCCCACTGCTCGGGTGTGAGGTTTTCTGTTTCCTTTACGATCGCATCGCGTGTGCGGACCAATTGATCGATGGTTGACTGTTTGTCAGCCGCGGTCCAGAGCTTTTCCTGAGCGAAGCATTGTGTGGCTACGCAGAGCCAAACAACTGCAAAAAATGTACTGATTTTCATAGCTTTTGTTTTGTGAACATTTGTTCCGAAACAAAGCAGTCGGCTTTTAAGAGGGCTGCGACCACCATTGTCCGGATTCGGCCGCAATTCTATTCGTTCTTCCGTTGTTTAACAATTATAATTATCCAAAGGAGGAAATCCGGGCATTTCCCGCAATTTCAGTTATTTAACGGAATTTCCTCCCAGCTTTCCCGCTCTGATAATCAAGTACGAAGGCGCACCCTCGCGGCAATGCGACGAGGAAGAATGTGAGCGCTATTGACTCAGGTAGGACGGTAATATGTTTCTGATCGTCGGATCATCGAGCAAACTCCGCAGGCGTACAGAATCCGGATAAGGTATTTCGAACTGACGTTGGACCAGCACGGACGGATCACCTGTTTTCAGGTATTTGCGCACGTTCGATTCCTGTTTCAGCGAGAGGTTGTGCGACTCGTGTACATTTTCCATATCGTGGCTATACCGGGTAATGTGCCCCATGACGAAGACAAAGAAAAAAACAGCGCCCAGCCAGGCAATGCTCGGTTTTTTAACAGTAGTCTCTATAAAACGGGCCGCAAACCAGGCATTACCGATCAGCCCGATGGTAAACAGTTCGGTGTAGCGCGAAGAGACGCTACCCATTGACTGCCCTCGCCCGTACGCGATCGCGAACGCCTGCGCGAGCGACCACATCACACATCCGGCCATGAACAGGTCCGCACGACTGCATGTACGGCTGTGCAAGAGCCAGGGTACCACCGCCAAGGCGGGCAACCACAACGCAATAGCGGCCGACCAGCCTTCGGACGCCGGCCATGCGAGGATGAATCGCAAGGCCCTGGTTACCTCCGGAATATTGCGAGAACGGTAGATCTGATTGGCTTCGATTTGCGGCATGATGGCATACCCGGCAACCGAAAGGCCCAGCAGTACCACCACCAGCCCGAGGTGTTTCCAGTTAAATTCCCGTCTCTCGAAACCCTGTAAAGCAAACACGCCCGTCACTGCAAGGGGCGTAAGAATGCCCGAAGCCATCGTTAAAATGCTCAGCCAGGATAGGACAAGCACGCCTACCATAGCCGGAAGGCTGTCGGGATACCGGACGGCCAGAATGATAGCCAACAACGTGAAAATAATAAGGAAATAGAACTGGCTCTGAAAACCAACCAGCAGGTTCTCGAATGCGAAAGGGAGCGAGAATTGAGCAATCATCGCAATCAGCACCAGCCAACGCGGGCCGTGCAAAGCCTTTTGCCGCATTAGAAAAAGCAGAATAATGAGCGGAATGCATGTCGCGACAAGGATATTCACCCGCGCGCCGGTCAGATTATCCCATACACCCGTCACATTAAAAATCAGCAGCGACAGCAACCGCGTAGGAAAAATGCGGTGCTCATTATGCGGCTGCCAAAGCTGACGAAGTTCAAGCCGCCCTTCGATCCACGGGCGGAGCAGAAAGTCCCCTTCGGCATCCCACTGGTCCCAATAAGGCAGCGGGATGGCGAAGGTTTCAACAAAATTGAACCGCGCTGCCGCGATAATCAGCAGCGTTGCGAGCAAAACAAGGATATTTCTTGTAGGCATACCTATTTTTCACGGATTGACTGCCCGTCCGGACCATGCTAATTAACGCATCTTCATTTAAATTTTATTGGTAACAGTAACAATACTTCGAGCTTTTACCGAAAACCTGCCGCCGTTGCTGCTCACAGGCACAGGTGCCAGATCAAGCTCCGCGGAAGTTTCGTAAGCCCTGGTCACTCCCGACTTTTGTCCCGATACGAGTGACAGCTGCACTTCCCTGTCCTCATTATCGCTGTTCACAATCACCGTAACCAATTCATTATTGGTATTTAAATAGGAAGAAACCAGTAACCCATCGGTACCCAGGCTGCTCGACGCTTCTATGCGTTTTGCCCCCGGGCGGACGAAGCGGCTGAAATTACCCAGCGCCCAAAGCATTTTGGATGACTGGAAATTACCGTCGGTTTTGTTTTTATCAATGTAAACCAGGCCGTCCTTGTAATCATAAGGCGAAACCGAAATCCACCAATGCCAGGCAGTCGCGTTGGCGTTTACGAGGTCGTTGTGGATCACGCGGGCAATATACAACCCGGAGGTAATGCTCAGATCGCGACCCTCTCCCCTGATTTCGCCGTCATTATCGCCCAGGATGCAATATTCCGTCTGCCAGTATTCGAGCCCTGGTACGGTCGCCAGCCCGCTCAAAAGCTGTTTGCGTTTCTCAACAGCGGTTTTATAAGGGGAAGTGGTGAAATAGCTGTGTCCCGAAATTGCCGGAAGCACATTTGGCAGGTTACCAATATAGTCGGTGCTGTTTTTGTCAAAGAAAGCGGTAATCTGGCTGGCGCGTCCCGGCCGGTTATGTTCAGAATAGAGGTATTCGATCTGCCCGGCTTCCGCGACATTGATTTGGGTCGAAAGGTTCTTCTTCAACAGTGAAGCGCTTAACGAGCGTGCAATGGCAGCGACCTGGTTGTTGAAATAGGGCGTGCCTTCCTGTCCGCCGTCGCTCCAATCCCACTGCGGCTCGTTCACCGGGCTTACGTACTGAAAAGTAATGCCCGTTTTCTTGCGGATACCATCAATCACATCGGCCAGGTAACCGGCAAATTTGTCGAACTGCGACGAGGCAAGGTTCGGCTGGCCATTCGTTGCATATCCCTTTCCGTTGGTCGTAAACTGTACCGGCGGGGTGTTTGGAAAAAGCAAAAATTGACCCACTCCTCGCTCTTTGGCCGCATTGAGAAACCACATTTGTCCCGCTTGCTTATTCCAGTCGTAGCCGCCGTCATTGGCAAAGAACGACTCCGCCCGCCGCCACTCGTCGCGGATACCGCTTGCATCGCCTTGCTCGGCGGTACCGCCACCTGCATTAAACCGCCACAGCGACAGGCCAATGCCTTTCAGATGACCATCGGCGAGGGTGTCTTTGCTGAAAAGCAGGTCGGCGATCGCATTCTTTTTAGTCAGCGGCCAGTTGCCTGCGAACTGACAGGCCCAGGCGTCGGAGCCCCCGAAATGCCGGATCGTTTGATAAGTTTTAGACGGATCGATCCGGATCGTCACCGTTTCGGCAACCGGATCGTTGGTTTTAGCAACGGGGTCGCTTCCGTGGCAGCCTGTCGACGCGGCCATGAGCACCCCGAGGAACAGTGTTCCGAGGTTTTGAGAAATTTGCATGAATTGGTCTGTCAGGGAATGGAAAGAAAAAGAACTCCCGGTGACTGAGTCACCGGGAGTGAAGGATATTAATAGCCCGGATTTTGTTCGAGCTTGTTATTCGAAGCCTGGATCTCGGTACGCGGGATCGGCAGCCAGTATTGCTTGTCGGCAAAGCTGCGGCCGGTAAGCGCTTCCTTACGGGTGTAGGTAAACGTGCTACCGCTCTTGCCGATCTCGACGCCGTATGCAGGCACATTTTCAGTGGTAGAGGCCACTTTCCAGCGGCGGACATCATAGAACCGGTGCTCTTCGAATGCGAGTTCGATGCGGCGCTCGTTGCGGATACGCTCGCGCATCTGCGCCTGCGTAAGGCCTGCGGGCAATGCGGGCATTCCCACACCCGTACGCTGACGGATCGCATTCACAGCCGCATAAACAGTCGCATCGGGACCAGAGGCTTCGTTTTGCGCCTCGGCGTAGTTCAGCAATATTTCGGCATAGCGGAAGTAAATCCATGTCTGCGTGCCGGCTACGTCCCAGGGGTTATCGATCGGCAGGTTGTCGTTCATGAATTTTTTTAGGTAATAGCCTGTCTTCGAGGTATTCCAGTTCGAAGGGCCGTCCTTGCTATCCTTTCCACCCGGCGTAAACGTTTCCACCGTGCTGCCCCGGTAGGGTGCCCCATTATAAAGAATGGTAGCATAAAAACGCGGATCCCGGTTCTTGTATGGGTTTTTCGGGTCGTAGCTGGTGTTGGCATCGGTAATGCGCGTCCCGTCCATCATTTCGTAGTCGTCCACCAGGTTCTGCACAGGCACATTACCGCCCCATGCATTATAGCTGTTCGGACCATTGGAAATTTCGAGACACACATGGCGCGCACCCACTGCGTACAAACGGCCGAAAATAATCTCCTGGTTATCGGTAGTCGTGAAAAGATTGCTGTACCCGCCTGTATAAAGCGAATATTTGTTCAAATCCATCACCGCCTTGGCCGCGGCAGCCGCTTGCTGCCATGTTCCTGCATTATAAAGCGGACTTGCAGCATAAAGTGCCAGACGTGATTTCAATGCCAATGCGGCGCCTTTGGTGGCACGGCCGAGTTTCCAGGTGCTGTTGTCGTTCGATGCAGGCAGTAATGCGGCTGCCTCGTCAAGCTGTGCGATCGCATAGTCCAGTCCTGCTTTAATCTCCGATCGCTGGAACAGTTCAGGGCTCGTCAGATCGTCACTTACTTCATATACTTTATCGCCCAGCAGCACCACTTTGCCATAGTTGCGCAGCAAATCGTGGTAGCGGAATGCGCGGATGAACTGCAATTCGCCTTTCAGACGGCTGCGGCGACCGGCGCTCATAGGCACTGCATCGATATTGGCCAGCGCGTAGTTGATCTCGCGGATACTCCGGTAGCTGCGGCCCCAGAATGTACCGGCGATACCGGTATTCTCCGGTGCGAGCTGCCCGCGCTGGATCAGCCAGGTGTTATCGTCGTTATTGTAAATGGATTCATCGGTAACGGACGACCACATCGCATATTCAAACCCGCGGCCAAAGCCGGGCAATGTGCCTTCCGCTTCTTTATCGGCCAGGCGAACGCCCATGTAGCGGTTCGTAACATATGCTTCGAAAAGTACAGAGTCGGAGAGAATGGACGCATCGGACACGCGGTCGGTCGGCACTACGTCCAGGAAATTCTGGTCACAGGCTGACAGCGAAAGCATCATCGCCGCGGCCAGGGCTGGTAATGTTAAGCTCTTTATTTTCATGTCAATCATGATTTCAATTAAAATTTGATATTGAGGCCCAGGTTCAGAATGCGTTGCTGCGGATAAAACTGGCCGCTGTTGCTGTTGCCTTCCGGATCGTAATCCTTCACGCCGGTGATCGTGAACAGGTTGAATGCGCTTGCGTAAACCCGCAGTGAAGAGATTTTAAGCCTCGATAATGCAGCTTTCGGCAGCGTATAGCCCAGCTCCACGTTTTTCAGACGAACGAACGAAGCGTTGTTCAACCAGAAATTATTGGCATACAAACCACCATTGATCGATGACGAAGCGCGGGTATCGACACGGGGGTACGAGCCGTCGGGATTCGAAGGGCTCCAACGGTTGTCGGCCCAGCTGCTGTAAAAGTTTCCAACCTGGCCTGATTCAGGCAACACGTACTGGCTTACCATACCCTGTCCGGCAAAAACGACAGCCAGGTCGAATGCGTCGTAACCCGCGTTGAAGGTCAAACCGTAAGTCAGCAAAGGCACATTACCGTATTTACTGCGTACCTGGTCATCGGCCGTGATTTTGCCGTCTTTGTTATAATCTTCGAGGATCAGATCGCCTGTACGCGCGCCTTGTACGTGCGGATATGCGTCCAGGTCTGCTTGCGTGCGGAAGATTCCGAGGGTATTATAGAGCAGGTTGGTGTAAAGCGGCCCGCCTGTCTGACGTTGATAGTCAAGTGCTCCCGGTGCTTCGTCGATAAAAATCACCTTACTTTTAGCATAAGTGATATTTCCTGAGATGTTGTAACGGAACTTGCCATTGTGGTTATAACCCAATGTCGCCTCCACCCCGGTATTGTTCACTTTTCCAAGGTTCTCATCTGGCACCAACGGGGTATTATCGTTGGTTTTATAAGGGTTTACGATACCGGAAGTATTTGGAATAGAAGCATTTCTTGCAGCCAGGATGTCAGATCTTTTCTGATTGAAATAGATCACTTCAATATTGAAATTTTTCAGGAAAACCGCATTCAAACCGATATCCAGCTTCTTGGAAGTTTCCCAGGTAATATTCGGATTGGCAAGCTTGGTAAGGTCGATACCGGGAGAGATCACACTGTTGCCCAGCACATACTGGTTCACGAACGAATAGTTGTTGTAGAACTGGAATTGACCTACATTATCATTACCCAATGTTCCATACGATGCACGGAATTTCAGATCGTCGATGAAATTGACGCTGTTTTTAAACCAGTCTTCTTCCGAAATCCGGTAACCGGCTGAAACCGACGGGAAGAAGCCATATTGCTTGCCTTTCGGGAACACCGACGAACCGTCGACCCGCGCCTGTACTTCGGCGAGGTATTTCTCATTGAAGTTGTATGCCAAACGGCCGATGTAGCTCCGGCGGGTAAAGTTGAAGCTGCTACCCGAGTTGTTCTTGTCGGTCGCCGCGGCACCACCCTGGGAAAGTTCAGGCGTGGACGTGGTTGGGAAATTGATCCGTGTAGCACCAAATTTAGCCTCGTTGCGCTTGTTCTGCTCGAAAGCCACGAATGCATTGATGTTGTGTTTGCCGAATGTTTTGAGGTAGCTCAACCGCAGGTTCTGCGTGATGTTGGTGATATTGAGCTGCGACTGGTCGATCGACGCCGCACCGGCCGATCCGCCTGTCACGACGCCCGTGTAAGTCCCGGTCGCTTTGTTGTAGTTATAAAGCGTGTAAGGCGTGCTGAACGACTTCGAGAAGTTGAACGATTTATCCACCGAGTAAAATCCGTCCACCGACAGCCCGTCCACAAACGGAAGGTTGTAGCTCGCACGCAGAATACCGTTGAAAATGGACGTCGGATTGCTCACGGTACCGCCCATGTTTGTACCCAACACGACAGGGTTCTGGTTTTCGACACCGGTCGAATAATAGCCGTTAGGATATTGTGCGATCACCGTCGGGTATGCCCGGTAAATCGAACGGAATGTGTTTCCTGCCGAAGAAATTGGGAAAGCGCGGTTCTCCTGGCGACCTGAAACGCCCAGACTTACCTTGAAATCCTTGGTTACATTGGCGTCGATGTTCGAGCGGAAATTGTACTGCTTGTATTTCGTAGCACCGTTTTTGTACAAACCGTCCTGGTAAATCGTCCCGAGCGAAACATAATATTTCACATTGTCGGTACCGCCGTTGATGGCCAGGCTGTGCTGGTTCTGCAACGCGAAATTCTTGAGGGTTTCTTTCTGCCAGTCGGTATTCGGATAGTTCAAAGGGTCGGAACCGTTCCGGAACTTCTCGATCTCTTCCGCCGAATAGTGCTGGTTCATTCCGCCCGACGGGTTATTATAGTAATCAATCTCGTTCATCATCGTCGCATACGTAGGCGCATCTGCCAGCTTGGGCAGGCGTGTAGGCGATGAAAAACCCTGGTTGAAGCTGTAAGAAATGACCGGTTTGCCTGTGGTACCGCGCTTGGTGGTCACCAGGATAACCCCGTTCGCCGCACGGCTACCATAAACGGCTGCCGAAGCATCTTTCAGGATCGAAATGCTCTCGATATCGTTCGGATCGAGGCGGTCGAGTCCCCCAACCTGTCCGGGAATTCCGTCGACGACGATCAGTACATCGTTGTTACCGGTCGTGGCGAAACCGCGCACCGTGTAGCTCGACCCGTCGTACCCTGGTTCACCGCCCCGGTTGTTGGCCACAAAGCCCGAAAAACGGCCTGCGAGTGAATTGGAAAGGTTGGGTTGCGGGCTTTTCACAATGTCGGCCCCTTTAACCTCAGAAACCGAGCCTGTTAATGTGGCTTTTTTCTGGGTACCATACCCCACCACCACGATCTCTTCCAGCGTTTTGTCGTTAGGAGCGAGTTTCACGTCCAGTTGCGAGCGGTTGCCGATTACGATTTCCTGGTTCAGGTAGCCGATGTAAGTGAATACCAATGTGCCGTTGCCGTCCGGCAGATTCAGGGAATATTTGCCGTCCACGTCGGTAGTAGTACCGGTGGAAGTCCCTTTCAGGATCACGCTCGCGCCAGGCAATCCCTCGCCGGTTTCGGAAGTGATCGTACCTTTCACGTTAAATGTGTTTTGTGCAAACGCTGAAAAGGAGGTTAAGGCGAAAAGCAGCATAAAACACGCCACCTGAAAGGCAGAACGGACGTCTAAGCATGCGGTGGGCCGACTAACGGTGTGCGTGGCCGCCCGGAGGGCTGGCCTGTCGCTTGGCCCATCACCTCTGTAAAAAGTTTTTTTCATACAGCTGTAAAAGTTGAATAATTGGTTGCCGGATCAGTTTAGATCAGTAGCGGCCCGAAATCTTGATTTAATCATAATCCAGGGATCGGTACGCCATTTTTATAAATTGATCAATCAAAAGTAGGACTATTTCAACCCGGCCATAGGGGGACATTTTCGCATTAAAGAGGGGGTGAATTCACAAAAAATGCCTGATTTTGTTAGAATCAGGCATGAAAAGCTAGGGAAACTCCAATAATCAACCGGTTTACCCGGACCTTTTTCGGAAAAAGTCCTTATCAATCGTCATTTGCTCGTGGAAGGGTGTTCTGAATTTTTTCACATATTCCGAAGGCTTCATGCCGAATAGTTTCTGAAAATGTTCCCGGAAATAGCGGATGTCGTTAATACCGACGCTGAATGCCGTTTCGCTGATCGTAATGTCGGTAGTAATGAGCAGCTGAGCGGCCTTGCGCAAACGAATGAAACGGACGAAACTCGTCGCCGACTGCCCTGAAATAGATTTAATGCGGTTGTACAGGGTCGAATGGCTCATCCCGATCTCTGAGGCAAGCACTTTTACATTGAATGCCGGATCGGTAATGTGATTTTCTACGATACGGATACATTCATTCAGGAACTCCTTGTATTCGGCCGAGATCTTGAAATCGCTCGTCTGCAAGGTGATTTCGTTATAAAAGTACCGTTGCAGATCGTTGCGGTTGCGCAGGATCGAGGCCACCCGCGCCACGAGAATATCCTTGTCGAACGGCTTGCCGATGTAATCGTCGGCCCCGCCCTCAATGCCTTTCAGGCGGACATCCTGAGAGGTACTGGCCGTGAGCAAGATCACCGGAATGTGGCTCAACGCCATATCAAGCTTCATTTGCCGGCACAATTCGATGCCGGAAGTACCGCCCATCATCACGTCGCTGATCACAATATCGGGCAAATGCCGGCGCACAAGTTCAAGCCCCTCCTCCCCGCTTCCGGCTTCGAACATTTTGTATTTTCCCGAGAAAATGGAGCCCAGGTACTGCCTGATCTCCGGATCGTCGTCAACCACCAGCATCGTATGGCTTTCAGTCGAAGGCTCTTTCATATCCAGCAGCTCGCTTTGCCAGTCGGGCATTGCAGGTGCCTTTACCGGCACTACACCTTCCGAAAGCTCTTCGAGCAATACCGAACCGCGCATTTCCCCACCAAGTGCGTGGGAAACGAGGTCTGGATGGTTTTTCCAAAGCGAAATATGGAAGGTCGTCCCGCGGTCCAGTTCCGACTCATACCACAATTGCCCGAAATGGTTCTCCGCAAATGTCTTCGCTAAATACAACCCGATTCCAAAGCCCCCTTTGGCAGCAAAACGACGGTCGGCATACTGATGAAAAACCTTGAAAATATCCTCTCCTGCATCCGCCGGAATCCCCGGCCCGGTATCGCTTACTACGATCTCGACCTTTTCCCCGACGTCCAGCACCTTCACTACCACGGCCCCATGCTCCGGCGTGAATTTCAATGCATTGGAAATCAGGTTAAAAACCGCTATTTCGATCTTCTCCCAGTCGCAGGTCACTTCCAGCTCCGTTTCCGGCACGGTCAGTTCGTACCGGATATGCTTTTGTTCCGCCTGGTGCAGGAAGCACTGAAATACCTCCGTCACGAGTTGCGGAAGGTTGTGCACGGCCGGTTTGAGCTGGTCGGTTTGCTGATCGGCCTTCCTGAAAAGAAGCAGCTGGTCCACGAGGCTCAGAAGCCTTTTTGCATTACGGTAAATGATATGCATACTGGCGGATGATGGGGCCGTTGTCCCCGCACCGTTGCTCTTCCCCGGTGTTGCCAACGTCTCGTTGGCTGACACGATCATCTCCCGTATCGGATTGATGATCAATGTAAGTGGCGTCCGGAATTCGTGCGAAACGTTCGTAAAAAAAGTAAGCTTCTTCTCGTTCAGCTCTATTTGCTGACGCGTTTCCAGATGTGCCAGCTGCACCTCGTACTTCATTTTTTCCTGGCCCAGCTTGTATTGCTGGTAATAGTAAAGCACAAGCCCGATCGTCAGGATATACAGAAAATATGCCCACCAGGTCTGGTACCAGGGCGGCATCACGCGAATGGGCAGCGAGGCAAAATCTTCAAACCAGATGCCGTCCTGATTGGCTACTTTTACCTTAAACTCATAATTACCCGAAGGCAGGTAACGGTATGTTGCCGAACGCTCATTTTCAACGTAACTCCAGTCCTTGTCCAGCCCTTCCAGCATGTAGGCATAGCGCGTGAGTTCCGGGTAGGCGTAGTTCAGTGCCGTGTAATCGATCGAGAACACCGACTGGTCGGGTTTGATGGAAAACCGCCGCGCCTTTCCCAGGTATTCAAACAGGGAAATCGCCTCGTTGCCCTCTTTGTCTTTGCCAAATATCCTGATCCCGCTGATCATCACTTTGGGCTGGTACCGCGACGCCCTCACTTGTTTAGGGTCGAAAAGGTTCCAGCCCTCGGTTCCCCCGAAGCTCATCAGGCCGCTTTGGGCGTTGAAAAGTGTAGAACCGGGGTTGAATTGCCCGCCTTGCAGCCCATGGCTCGTGTCAAAATTCTCGATCGTGCCCGTTGCCGCATCGATTCTCGAAAGCCCTTTATTGGTACTTATCCAAACTTTCTCGGCGCTTTCAGATTGGATCGCGTTGACCACATTACTTGCCAAACCGCGCTTCTCATCAAAAAAACGCACCGTTTTCCCGCGGGTATCGAACAGTAACAGCCCATTTCCCTCCGACCCAATCCAAAGGCGGTCAAGGCCATCCATATATAGCGAGAAAACAATCCGGTTCGACAAATACGGCTCCTTACCCGCTGCATTGAACCAGGATTCGAACCGCATTGTGCGCGTATTCAGGTAGTTGAGCCCGCCCCCGTAAGTACCCACCCACAGGTTTCCATACTTGTCCTCGGCAATCGCGCGCACATCGTTGGCATTGATGGAACTATTGGAAGGAATAAAATTGTGGAACCTGCCGGTAGGTTCATCAAGCAGGCTCAACCCTCCCCCATTCGTTCCCACCCAAATGCGATGCCGGCGATCCTGATAAATCACGCGGACGTCGTTAGTACCGAGCGAATGCGGGTCGGCTGGGTCGTGCGCATATCGTCTGAAAGTGTCCGTGGCAGGGTCATAGCGAACAAGTCCTTTGGAATAGGTTCCAAACCATAACCTGTCCTGCCGGTCGCGGTGCGCGGCAATTACGGCTCCGTCGGGCAGCTGCCCAGGCCCTGTGGAGGCGGCGTAATGTTTTAAAACTTCCCCGGAAGCGGTTGTTTTATAGATACCGTCGCCATCGGTACCGATCCACAGGTTGCCATCCTTATCCGCACACATGCCGTAGTAGCGCAGATAGCTTTCGGCCCTGGAATCGATGGTTTTCTGTTCAAACTTCCTGAATTTCTCGGGTATCGAACTAATCAGATATGCTCCTTCCCCGTACGTTCCGAGCCATACGTTCCGGTCCTTATCGATGTAAAGCGACTGAACGGAGCGCTGGGTAATACCCCTGTTATCCTTGTCCCGGATTTGCTCAAATAAGAGCGCATCCGGAGATTTCGTAGCCATTTGCGATAATGCCAGCCTGTAAATCCCGCCATCCTGCACACCGATCAGCAGGTTCTGGTTCCGGTCTTCGATGAGCGAAAGATAGATGTCGCTGCGATGGAAAGTATTGATATGCAGATCATAAAACCGATTTTCGGCCCTTTGGAAGAGAATCAGTCCACGCGAAGACGCGATCCAGACATTTCGAAGATGGTCTTCGTAAATAGCATTGATCCGGGCACGGGGCACGTTGCCCGGGTCCATCGCGACCCTGACGAGCTTTCCGGCACCATCGCGTTTCCAGACTTCGATACCGCTGTCGCGCGAGCCGAGCCACAGCATTCCCTGCGAATCTTCAAACACAATGAGAATCGAATTCGTGAAAAGCCCGGGCAGCGTCTGCTGGTTATGAAGTGTAAACCGATGGGTTTGTGTATTAAAGGAAGCAAAGCCGGAACCGTTCAGTGCAAGCCAAAGGCGATCGCCGGAACCCTGGCTGATGTCGCTCACATCATTGCCGACGCCGCTTTTATTTTGAAAAGGTTTATACCGGTTGAAGCTTTGGTTTGCAGGCACAAACTCACCGATACCGTCACGCGAGGAAACCCAGATCGTGCCGTTCTTGTCCCGGAGAATGGATTTGACATAGTTACCCGGCAAACTGCGCGGATCGTTGCGGTCGTATTTAAAGTTCCGGAACGCCGTGCCGTCGAACCGGCTCACGCCATCGCCCGTTGCAAACCACATCAGGCCATCGTTGTCCTGCGCGATGCTGTTCACCACACCAAAAGACAACCCCTCACGGATCGAATAGCGCAGCACCCGGCCAGCCGCATTGTCGGCAACCCTACCTGCAACAACCTGACCGGTAAAAGCCAGGCAGCACAGCACCGGCAACAAGGCTGTAAACAAATTTGAAAATACGCGTTTCATCACCCGCATAACCCTCTTTTCTGACATATTTCCGACACGAAGCGATCCTTCCCTACCCTTTTTTCATGGGCGGAACTTCAAATATAACAGAATCGGTGCCGACTATTTAAAGGATACCTTCAACTTCTGCACAGCCTGGTTCCGGAAAAACGCGACTTCCCCCTCGCCCATCCAGTTGATCTCCTGGAAAACGTCCATCAGCTCCGTCACATTGGCAACATCACGGTGGTTCAGGATCCGGATCACATCTCCCGGCTTCATGCCCGCACGTGCGAGCAGGCTGTTTTCTGGTGCCGCTTCGACCACCACGCCCTTTTCATCGGGCAGGCCGTAAGCTGACCGGTCGCCGAGCCCGTTTACATTCCGCAATTTACCGCCCAGCCAGGCCGTTTCAGACACGGCACTATTATCGGCAAGTGTTTTGATGACCGGGAGCGGAACCTGTCCGGCCTTGTTTTTAAGCCCGGGCGAAACGACGCCGAACTCATTCATTGCAAAATTCACAAAGCCCGTTTTCAATGCCGGACTGCCTGGTTTCACGCGGTAATCGCCCTTTGCCGGATTTTCGAACATCGGATCCCCGGCCAGGCTATGCGCGTCGGTACTATTCTGGCGGGCCTTTTCGAGCGCCGATTGATCGGGAAAGAGGTTGTAATCCACCTCCTTGCCCCAGTCGGTTACCCGGATTGGCGCATAGGGCTTAGTCACGATATTTTTCCGGAACACATCCCCGCTTTTGGCAAACCATACGTGCGGGTGAAAGGAGTTGTTGATTATAATATTGTTTTCCACGACTCGCTGAAACCCTTCCCGCAGCTTCAAACCGCCATTCAGGCATAAATTATTGTAAATGTGATAATTAGAACTACCATCATCGAGATCGATATCCCAGCCATGGTCGCAGCGGAAGCGGTTGTTGCGGATGACGATTGTCTTCCCTGCGTCCAGTAGGATCAATTCCGGGTGGGCGGCGGTGAGGCTATCCATTCGTTCGCGCACGGGATGCCAAAAACGGTCGCGTCCCCAGGAATTGAACGAACCGTGATCGCCGGTTTCCAGCACGGTATTGAACACATCATTAAACTCGATCAAATGCCCGCCCCAGGTGCCTTCGCTTACGTTAATGCCTGCCCTCGGAATGTTGTAGATCGTGTTATGGCTCACGGTAATGTCCATACTCATCGAAATTTCCACACCGGCGATCTGCTTCTCCACGCGCCCCAGACCGTGCATCAGGTTGTCGTAAACCTTGCATTGTGCCGGATAATTATCGGTTTTCGGCCCGGGAGTCTTGTCCATCCGGTCGTAAGGCACCGCCTCGTTGTATTCAAAACTCGGCGAACGCACCGACTCGGGGTCTCCCACAAAGCAAACCGCACTGCCCCCGATTTCTTCAAAATGGCATCCCGAAACCTCGCCACCGCGGTTATAGTTACTAAAAAACACCCCGTTACCACCCACAGCATCGAAATGGCACTTCCTGACGGAACAATTTTCCGTACCTTCCAGCAAGACGGCACCTCCACGGTAAATAGCCCAGTCACTCCGTAGCAACGGCTCGCGGGTATCCATGAAAGTGCGGAGGCTGTGCGCCAGCTCAAAACCCTCGATATGAATATTTCGCACCGGTTTCTGCCCGGAGCCGCGGAATTCGAACAAGTGCCTGATCTGCGGTGTTAGTACCTGCCGCGCGTCCGCAGGCGCATATACATACAACGTGTGTGAAGGAGCATCATAGTACCACTCGTCGGGAGCGTCGAGCTCTTCCAGCAGGTTTTCGATGAAACGGTACCTGGCGTGCATACCCATCTGCCGGTTGTTTTGATAACCTCCTTCCAGCGCCAGCGTAGTATCGCTGGTCTTGCCCGTTACGCGGTAATGATAATCGCCCCATTCGTGCTTGTGCATGGCATGGATAAATGCACCTTCCGGCTTTTTCCACGAGCTGATTTTCGCAGGTGAGAGCACGTCAGCCGAATAGCCCCCGAAATGGCTGACCGACGGGTCGAAGTTCGGGAAGCGCGCCATGTGCAGCTTTTTCTTCCCGATAAAAAGCTGATCGAAAATATAATCGCCTTTGATGATGGCCTTTTTGATATTGCCTTTGTATTCCAACCATTTAACGGGAACAACTGCCGCCCCGCTAATGGTCACTTTTTCGCCGGGGTAGGCTTTATAGGTTACTTCCTGGCCGGTCTCCCGTGAGTCCTCAGGCCCGAAAACAACCGGTTTTGCAAGGTAGTATGTACCAGCTCTCACAAACACAGCAACCGCACCGCGTATGCTTCTCACCTTATTGCGTGCTGCCTCAAAGGTCGCCAGCGGTTTTTCTTTTGATCCCGGGTTGCTGTCGTTACCGCCCGGCGCAACATAGATATCCGCGGCAAGCGATGGGGTAGCAAATGCCACGCAAGTAATACATAATACTTTCGTTATCAGACATTTAAAAATTTTATTCATAGCAAAATAATGGCACTGCACCAGCGCCAGTCGTGGTTCGTTCTGATTTGTATTCATTGCTATTTCAATGTACGAATATAGGTCAGCAAATCGGCAACCTGCTGATCTGAATACGCGTCGATCAGCCCTTTGATCATAAACGATCTGCCGGCGAGCGCGCCCTGGCTCCTGATCTCCTCCGCCGGGATGAACGTGGTGGCCCCGCCCATGAATGCGAGCGTGGTCCCGCGTTTGTCCTGCCCCACCAGATAGCCTTCGAAATTCGTCCCGTCTTTTTTGCTAACCCTATAAATAGTGTATCCGCTTTCCACGGCCGCATCGGGATCGAGAATGGCCGTCAGTAATGCTTCATTTTCCCGGCTGGCCGAACCGTCCAGCGACGGAGCGATGTGCTGCCCCTCACCGCCCACCTGATGGCAATTCAAGCAGGTTTGAAAGAGTACTTTGCCAGCCTCCGCATTGCCTTTCTGTTGCGAGGCCACGACCATATATTTGTGTAGTCTGGTCTTAAATGCCTTCTTTTTCTCCGTTTCGATCGATTTGGCACGGTTGAGCAAACCTACCGTTTCCGGATTCCGGCGGACGGACACCAGCCGGTCGGCCGTCTGGACATCCAGCAAGTTTCCACTGAGTTGTTTGTTTTTAATCAGGTAAATCAAAAGATCGGCCCCCGCGGGTGACGACGGGAGCATTCTCGTCAACTCCGCTTTTTCAGTGCCATCCAGCCTGGGTACCCATTTTTGAGCCGCCAACTTTGCCGTTGCCGGGTCGGTCTTCGCGAGTGCCGTCAATGCGCCAGCACGTACATCAAAACCCTGGCTACTATTATTAACCACCTTAACCAATGCATTTTTCGCCAGGGCCGGGTTCGCGTCGATGGCTTTCATGGCCAGCTTCACCGACGCCGCCGGCATATCCCGGTCCAACACGGTCAACACCTGCCCAACCAGGCTACGCATTCCAAATCTCCCTACTGCATCCAGCCCGAGATCAATTTCTGCCTGATCATTACTTTTCAAAAGCCGCGACACCGGGGTAGCCAGCAGCGTATTCAATTCGGCCGACTGCACCTGGGCCTGGTTACGGATCGCAAAACGAACATATTCCGTCCCCTGCGGCGCTTCGAATACCGACTTGATCGTCGCCAAAATATTTCGGTTGGATAGCATTCCCGCAACGCTGATGAAAGTAGGTTCGTCGAATTTTTCGACCCCTGCTTCGGGCCAGAAACGCAGGAACGCCTCTTCCCGGTCGTCCTTACTCAATGCCTGCGTCGCCCAGAGCAGATTTTCAACCGGTGCCGCAGCCGCATTAGGCCCGGAAATGAAGCGGTTCAGTGCCTGCTGGTGTTTTTCGAGGGCCATTCTTGCTAAAAACCTTTCAAAACGCCGCTCATAGGGTCCACCCAGCGCTTCCCCAGGCAACTCCGGCTTACATGCCGCAATGAGTATGGCGATGCCCGCCGTATCCAGCTCCGCGGCCTCGCCCAGCGTCCGCAGCACCTGCGAGCGCACCATGGGATCGGAGTCGTCCGCCGAAACCTTCACAAGCGCTCCGATTTCATTACCGGTTAATTTAAAACTACTCAGGGACCGCACCGCCTCGCGCCGGATGTCACCAGACGCTTCGGCAAGCAGGTTTTTCATCAACACGGGATCGTAGTGCAGTAAACTTTCGAGGCACCAAAGGGCGTGGATCCTCGTGATGTCGTCCGCGGTCCGATCGGCGGCAATTGCGGTGATAGCTGGTATCAGCGCACTCGTTTCCTGCTTTGGCCTGTCGGCGATCTGGTGCCAGGCCGCCCTTTTGGCCCAAAGCGACTGCGCTCGTAGATGTCCCGGCAATGCAGAAACAGGCATTTTGTAAAAATCAGGAATTTCCCTCGGTTCCTGACTCACATGGCGAATCCGCCAGATACGGCCGTGCGTCTTGTCGCGGTCAGGATGCGTAGTGGGCACTTCGTTGTGTGAGACAATTTTATTGTACCAGTCGGCGATGTACAGGCATCCGTCCGGCCCGAACTCCATATTCACCGGCCTGAACCAGTCGTCGTCAGAAGTCAGCAAATCGGGCAAATGCGTGGCGGAAACGGTACCATCCGCATTTCGCACTATTTTCACGGCATTAACGGAGCTCGTGATCGGATTCGCCAGGAACGCCACATCGCGAAACGCTTCCGGAAACGACCCGGCTGCATCGTCGGCAAATGCCGTCCCGGAAATGCCCGTACCACCGACGCGGAACGAGTGTAATGGCTGCATAAATGGCTGATAGGGCCTTAACTTCTCGTTTCCTATCCCGGGGAAGGCGGTCGCCGGCTCCATAGGGACCACCGAGTAGCCCTGGTCGTTTGCCTCCGACCCGTACCACTGTCCATTACCACGCAGCTGAAAGCCCCATATGTTATTGAGTCCCACGCTCACCAGTTCCATTTTGCGACCATCGGACGTAAAACGGGCGATTTTACTGAAATCAAGTTTCAGGCTATCACCACTCACGAGCGACTTTACACGCCCTTTGTTGAGCGCTCCATGGCTGAAATGGACCCAGTTTCCCGGCGCCCGCACGAGTGCATGGGCCATCGTATGGGTGTCTGTGAACCCGAAACCCGTAAAAAGTGGTACCCGTTTGTCGGCTTTGCCGTCGTTATCGGTATCATCCATAAAAAACAGTTCCGATCCCTGGGCGATATACGCGCCATTACGGTAGGGCAGAATGCTCATCGGGATTGTCAGGCCGTCGGCCCAAACCATCGGTTTCACGGGCCCCTTACCGTAAATGCCCGAAAGCACGATCACCTTGTCGGTGCCCTTGGTTTCGCCTTTGTAGAGCTGCAAAACACGTTTGAAATTGGGGTGGTTGCGTTGCGCATGCTCATCGTCCATGAGTTTGAGCAGATCTTCCCAGTGAATGTCCGAAACCGGATCGAGCGGGTACATCCTGGCCGTCTGCGTCCACAACCTGCCTGCATCATCGAACGTCAGGTCGATCGGGTTCACGACACTATCCCGCTCGCTGGCAACCAGTTCGATCACAAATCCTTCGGGCACATGAAACCCTGCCAGCTCCTGCTCCGGCGTATTGGCGCTTCTGCGGGTGGAGTGGGTTTTGTCCTGCGCGTAGGCGGGTAAGGTGAGGGACGCCGCATAGAGAATTGCCGCAAGGTAATTGATACACCTAATCATGAATAGCGAATTTGACACTTGGATATATCAATTATATATTTAAAAATTCATATAACATACTCGTCCGGCTATTGAAAATAAATAAATCGAAAGTTATCTGGCGGTTAAATGGAATTTACGCTATACCTGGATGAAAGCGGTGATCACGGTTTGGACCGGATAGATCCGGGTTTCCCGGTTTTTACGCTTTGCGGAATTATGTTCAGCAATCCGGGATACCGTCAGATGAAGGAATGTCTCGACAATATCAAGCATCATTTTTGGGACGACAAGGAGGTTATTTTCCATTCACGGGATATCCGGAAATGCAATAAGGAGTTTTCGGTACTACTCGACTTGGAAGTTAAACGGCAATTTTATGAAAAGTTAAATAACTGTCTGAAAAACGGCAGCTATCGAGTAGTATCAGCTGTAATTGATAAAATCAGGCATGTGCAAACCTATGGACGGATAGCGGATAACCCTTACGAGATCGCCCTGTCTTTCATCATAGAAAGGTCAATATTTTTACTTGACGAGGTTAAGGCCGATCCCAAAACCATCAAAATTGTAATTGAAAAGAGAGGCCGGAAAGAAGATCAACAGCTGGCCAGCCATTTCGAAAAAATCAAAGTCAGAGGTACGGGGTTTGTGTCGCGCGAGCGGATACAACATTACGATATTAAGATCGAGTTCAGAGACAAAAAAGAAAACATTAATGGCTTGCAAGTGTCCGACCTCATTGCCTATCCAATTTCTAACTACATCATGTATCCCGAACGTGCCAATCCGGCCTTCGATCTTATAGCGGATAAATTCTATTTAAAAGGCGGGAAGAGATACGGACTCAAAAAATTTCCTTAAAAGCAAAAGAGCCACTCTCCATTGAGAATGACTCTTTTTGCCGACCGGGGACACCCCAATCCCGACACAATAATACAAAAAAATTGAATAACATCCAAGCTACCGCTCATAGACCGCGACACTCGAACTGGCTATAAAATCCCTCCCGGCTTCCAAAGTTAGAGTCTTTCCCACCTCTTCATTCGAATCCCCACCACCCTGCCATTCAGCATCGCCGGAATCCAACGTTTTCACCCATTTTCCGCCAGGCCCAGGTAAACAAACCTCGGCTACCTCCTCTCCTAAATTAAACACACAAGCCAGCTCCTCCCGCTGATCGGCACTCCGGCGGTGAAGGACCAGACATGCGTCATTCACAACATTAACATCTACCTCGTTTTTGGCAAAATGGCGTAATGCGGGATGCGATTTCCGCAAGGCGATCAATGCGCGGTACCAGCGAAGTAGCAGGGCATGCCGGTCAGTTTCTGGCTGCGACCAGTCCAGTTTCGACTGCCTGAAAGTCTCTTCATCCTGTGGGTTGGGCGGATCTTTTTCCCATTTGTAGTTTTCAAATTCCCTGCGACGGCCCTCGACGACTTTTTGGATCAATTCTTCATCGGAATGGCTTACAAAGTAGAAGAATGGCGTTTGGGCACCAAATTCTTCGCCCATAAAAAGGAACGGCAGGTATGGCGAGAGCAATATTGCCGCGGCAGCGAGTTTTTGTCTTTCAAAATTCACGAGCATACTGAGCCTCTCACCGCCTACCCGGTTGCCTACCTGGTCGTGATTCTGGTTGAACACTACAAACTTTTCACCTGAAATCCCTGCGGACGATGCTCCATGCCTGCGTTTGCGGAAATTGACATATTCTCCACTATGCACGAAACCGTCGGCGTAAGCCTTGGCCCATTGCCGGATCTTGCCGAAATCCTCGTAGCGGTCGCGGCCGTCCGGGTCGAGGAGCACATATAAAGCGTGGTGAAAGTCGTCCAGCCATTGCGCATCAAAATCCCAGCCGCCATTTTCGGGTGGTCTTACAACGCGCGGACTATTGAGGTCGCTTTCAGCAATCAGGTAGAAGTTACGGCCCATTCGCTGGCGCAGCTCGTTAAGTTCTTCCGAAACCAGTTCCCAAAAGTGCACCGCGCCGTTGTCGAACATCATATGCACCGCATCTACCCGCAGGCCGTCGATGTGGTAGTTCTCATACCAATGCAACACCGCTTGGCAGAAATAGGAACGCACACCGTCCGACCATTCACCATCCAGGTTGATTGCATTGCCCCAGGGTGTGGCATATTGATCCGTAAAATAAGGTCCGAACCGCCGCAAATAGTTACCCTCGGGACCTATGTGATTGAACACCACATCAAGAAAGACGGCTATCCCTCTCGCGTGCGCAGCGTCGACAAGCGCTTTCAGGCCGTCCGGGCCGCCGTAGCTGTTTTGAACGGCATAAGGAAATACCATATCATACCCCCAATTGCGCCCACCGGGGAATTGCGACACGGGCATTAGTTCGATGGCATTCACACCAAGCGCTACCAGGTAGTCCAGTTTTGAAATTACGCCTTCAAACGTCCCTTCCGGCGTGAAAGCGCCTACGTGGATTTCGTAAAAAATCAGCTCTTTCAGTGGCAGGCCTTTCCATTCGGTATTCTTCCAGTCATAAGCGTTATGATCGACAATGGCGGAAGCCCCGTGGACACCGTCGGGCTGGTAATGAGAGGCCGGATCGGGATAACATTCACCATCGTCGGGAGCGAAACGGTAACGGCTGCCGGGCGTAATGTCGTTCAGTTCAGCAGTAAAATAACCGTCGTCGTCTTTCTGCATGGAAATAACCGGGCGGCCTTCGATTACCAGTTGCATTGTGCCTTTTTCCGGGGCCCAAACCGTGAATTTGCATTGTCCGGCTGAGTAGCGTGCGCCTGTGCTGCGAATCATCATTTCGAAATCTGTGGTAATTTGATTCCGGCCGGATTTACTAAAACTATGCCGCAGACTTAAAGCAGTTCAATCCACAATACTAATAACCTGCCGCCTGACCATCCTTCCGCATCTCGGAAGCCCCGTGGTAAATTTTCCGCACGTTGTCGAACAGGATAGCCTGATAGCCGCCGAAAAAGTCCTTTTCGACGAAGTGATGGCCTATTCGGGCTAGAATAAGCAAATTCCAGCCCTTTTCGGCAATCCTTACCAGCCCATATAATAGGTATCGCTCAGCCAGTAAGGACGGAGCAGGTGAAAGTGCTCTTCCAGCATTTTCTCCGCTTCGCAAAACGCACCTTCTACCCAACCCTGCTGGTCGGAATAGGCTTCGCCCACGACGTGGATCGCCTCGTCGGCGTCCGGCTTGCGCATGTAAGGCATTACATTCCAAACCGGCGCACCGGCCTTCCAGGCATGGTACCCGGCGCCGAAAGGATCGTCGGTCCAGTCGCGGAAATAGGTCACGTATGGTTCAGGGATTTCCACTTCCGCGCCGTGCAACTCGCGCAACTGCGACATTACCTCATTCACCATCAACTGCGTAGCCTGTTCCCTCTCCAGTGCTTTCAGTTCCACAAGCGAAGCCGAAGCTGCCGCACTCACCTTAAACAGCACCGTATCATCCGAAAGCGCCTTCCAAAATGTCTCGGTTTCCATATCACCATAGCTTCCGAGCAACATCGAGTTGTCGTTCTGCGGATCGGTACCGAAATAGTAGCATTGCCGCATCGGCAGGTCAGTAATGGAATGTCCCGAATCGATGCCCAGCTTTTTCCACCAAGGCTCCCGGAAGCCCATCAGGATTTTAAATGCAGGCTCCATGATCACCGATCGGATATTCCGGTCGAGCGCGGTATTTTCATTGGAATTGAAAAAGAAATTCTGCTGGTCGAGCAGTTCGAGCGACTTCCGCGGCATACCGAGTATAATATGGTTGGCATAGGCGTGCCAAAGGGTGTTACTGGGAATGTTAAGGAACGTCAGCTCGTAGCGGTATTGGTCGCGCAACTCGTGGCCCTTCGAAAAAGTCAGCAGCTTGTTTTCCGACCAGATACAAGCGCCTTCGATGCCCATATACTGGTTAGCAAGCGCATAGGCAATGCTGTCGTAACCTTCCTCGATCGTCTTGTAAGTCACATCGGCCGAAAAATCGCCCACCATGTAAGGAAATGCTTCCGCCGCATTCCAGTTGATTGTGTTGGAATAATAACCGCCTGCATTCGCTACAAACTGGTACCCTTCTTGTGAAACCTGGTCTTTAATGAGGTTCCAGAATCCGAGGTCATTCACCTTGCGGCCGTCGTAAGGCGATCCGGGAAAATTGTAGGTGAGTTCAGGCTTCACCTGGTCCCAGTCCTCGCTGGTCAGTTTAAAACCGTAGTCATATTCTGTCGGCCCTTTTGTAACCTTGTCCGAATAATTGGCCACGAACCAGGGATCGGCCATGAGCACGTCGTAGATGATCTTGTTGAAAAGCTGGTCGGAGCTGAAACCAATGTCGTCGTCATTGAGATAATAGCGGGTTACGAGTTTTTCGCCTTTGTCCTGGGCCACATTCCACGCATTCTGTTTGAAATGCTGCTTGCGAAGGTAGAAAAGCAGGTCGGCCGGATCGCCCATTGGGAATGGAACGGGCGTCATGTGGTCTTTCAGCACGGGCGTGCGTTTGCTCAGGTCCTTTTCGGACAGCGGGTAACCTTCAATGAGCGTGGTCACGATTTCCTGGGACGTAAGGTAACGCATTCCGCCGAGCTCGCCCCAGAAGTTCATCCCGGGCAGGATCACCGATTCGAGTCGGCCGCCGAGCCGTTCGCTCATATCGAAGATCTGGACCTGCTCGCCGGTGTATTTGCACACATCAGTAAGTCGGAAGGCGCTGTAAAGGCCCGAAGTTCCCGCACCGATGATCGCGACTTCCGTCTGCAATCCGGGCTTCATCCCATTGTTTAGTGGCGTGTTTTTGTTCATGTTGATGGTTTTAAATGGCTTTGAAATAATTGTAACCCAATTTGAATGGCGAGATATCGAAAGTTGAATGGCCGTCAAGCGCCAGCTCGGTCAATATCTTGCCCAGAAACGGCGTAAACTTGGCCGCCCAGCCGGTGGCGTACACCACGATATTGTGGTGATTAGGCACATAAGGCGGCGCAAAATCAATAAGCAGTTCCTTGTTCGCGATTTTGCTCAGTGCAATAAGGCAGGTCGAAGTGAAATAAGGCGTCGGATCGAGGCCGGTCATATGCTCGCGTACCCATTCCGACGTGTACGCAAGCTCTTTCGGGTTGGGCACGAGCGTGCGTTGCTCGGGACTTTCGAGCGGGTCGATCACAAAATCCGGCGCCACTCGGATGTACTCCGGATGGTCCCAAACTACGCCCGGGAAGCCGTAAAACTGGTTACCGTTCGAACCAATCGCATTCTGGAAAACAAACCAGGTCGGGTACTGGATCTTAGGGTCCGTCTTTTTGAAATAGCAAGAAGACATATTCCAATAAGTGGCCTCGATTGTAAACCCGAGCAGGTTGATCACGCTATCGATATACGGCCCCGGCACGAGTACCAGTTTCTCACTGCTGAAAACCCCTTTCGGCGTCGTTACGTTGAAAAGCTTTCCGTCCTGTTCAATACCCGTCACCGGCGATTCCTCGTGGAGGCTCGTGTACGGATCTCGCTCACATGCCTGGTACAGGGTTTCAATAGTAGCACGGAAATCGATGCTGGCACCGTCGGCCTGGAAAAGGCCGGTGTAGGTGTCGGGCAGGTTTCGGAAATGGTATTGCGACTCAATTTCTTTCGCTGTAAGGCTCGTATAAGGCACATTCAATGCTTTGAGAGCCTGCTCCGCCTCTGCGATATTGCCTTCGGTTGAATGTACGGAAGGATCGCCGAACCAAAGTGTACCGACCTTGTCGAGCAAGGTTTTGGGTGTCAGGGTTTGCAGCTCTTCCCAATACGGCTGTGCATCCAGGGCCATTTGGACCATATACTCCTCGGGATAAGGAATGCGGTACTGCCGCGAAACGCCCGCTGAGCTGCCGAGCTGGTTTTTGAAGTTGAACTGCTCCAAAACCAGTGTTTTAGCCTTTCGTTTTCCCAGATGGTAACCGGTGGAGAGGCCGATTGCCCCTCCCCCGACCACGATCACATCAAAATGATGATCTGCTGGTTGCGCCATGTTTGTCGTAGAGTTTTGATGTATTACTTATTGTTTCACCATGGTATTGATGTTCACGTGCGGCCACTGGATCAGTTTGGAAGGGTCGTGGAACTGCGGGATAAATTCGATGATGGAAGTTTGCGAGTATTGCAGTTGCAGGAACGAGCCGCCGGTGTTCGGATTTTGCACGGTTTCGATCCAGAAAGTCGCTTCGAAACTGGTCGTATTGGCGTTCTGAACGATGAACGGAATGTTGGTAATGCCGCCTTTGTTGGCTGTACTGACCGAAATACTGGTAGTGGAAGTGATCGTCTGCCCGGCGATTGCGTCCTGCAAAGTGGCATTTGGGTTCACTTTGTTGAAACCATCCAACGGGGTGAGGTAAGGATCGGTGTAGCCAAGCGGCTTGGTACCCGGACCCGTTATAGGCAACGTGCTGATGGCCGGGATATTGGGCGCACCAGGGGTCACCGACGACCCGCCCAGGGCCAGCAACGAATCTCCGTGCGGTACCGAAGCCTGGCGTGCAATGCTGAACTCGTCGGGACAATCCTGCAACAGCAACCAGGTACCGTTTTCGGCATGAAGCAAACTGCCATCGACATTGCTGTGGATGGCGAGGCTATACAGCAAAGTAGGGACTTGCTGCACGGTGTGGGTTCCCCGGTTGGGCGTAGGCGTGCTCAACGGCGTAACGGTCAGCGTTTCCGTGTAGGGCTGCACGAGGAGAATGAATCCGCCTTGCTGGTTGGGAACGGCAACGAGGTTCCAGCCTTTACGACCCACCCAGGTACCGATCAGGTCCGTCAGCGGACCGAACATTGAGGTGGTTTCAGCAGGAGAACCACCTAAACGGGTGGTTTGAAGGGCATTGCTAGTAACTTTTAACATGGTGTATGATGGTTTTAGTGAAAAAAGAGAATGCGTACCGGCGCTCATGGCCTGTCAATCCGATCGTTACTAACCTGCCACAACTCATCCGATCGGGATTTCACCATGTCGTTTTTATAGAACTAGTTTTATATTTCGACAAACTTGACCAAATAAGTTGTAACCAAACTGATACTACTTTTAAACTTATTTAACGGCAAAATTTGCGCTGGAAGAGTAAGGAGGCGCTTTGAAACTGGCCGCCAGTCATGGGTCGCCGATCGCATTTAAATTGTCAGCGCGCTTATTATGTACTACAAAAGGAATTATTAGTTTTGTATGCGAATGTCCCTTGCTGTCTATATTATGAGTGATCTGAAAAACGACATCCGGCCTTTGGAGGCTTCTACGATGACCGACCAGGTCGAATCGAGATTGCGTGAATACTTGAAGCGGAAATCGTTCGTGCCGGGAGACGCATTACCAAAGGAACAGGAACTTGCCGACGCCCTGGGCGTGAGCCGAAATGTCGTACGCGAGGCGCTCAGCCGTCTTCGTATGCTTGGGATGATCGATACGCGCAAAAAACGCGGGATGGTGCTCACCCAACCCGACATCCTGGGCTCGCTCGAACGAGTGCTCGATCCGCTGATCCTCGGTAAAAACACATTGAAGGATATCTTCGAGCTGCGGCTGGTGCTGGAAATGGGTCTGGCCGACCTCATTTACCTTCGCAAAACACCGGAAGACGTTACCGAGCTGGAAACCATTGTCGCGCAGGAGGTCAACAAGCAGCAGAAACCTTTTCGCGTTGAACACGAAATCGCCTTCCACGGCAAGCTTTACCAGATGACGGGAAACGACACCTATATGCGTTTTCAGAAAATGCTGTTACCGGTTTTTGAATATGTGCTTGATTATGAAATCCAGGTCAACGGCCAGGCCGACGTCGGCAAAGTCACGCACCAAGACCTGGTTGAAATCCTGAAAAACGGCGACGCCGAAGATTTTCGCCGCGGCATGAAGGCGCATTTGAAACCCCATTTTGACAGGTTAAAGGCCTGAGACGTGCGCGCGCCATGTCAAGAGGCTTTCGTATTGTTGTTACATGCCCAAGGGCATTCGGCATTATTCCGGTTCGATCAACTTGCTACCAATATTACATCGCTGCGTGATTTTCAACCCTGATTGTACGCACCGCAACCAAAACTGTTGCATTATTTTCTGAATAAATATTTGGATGTTGAGTATTATTGCTCTTACATTTACTAATATGTAGTACATAACTACTAATAAACATAGCCAGTAGCAGGCCCTTAAATCTCATAACCAGCCAGCCCTGCATTGCCAAATTCTGGTCCCCACGTGTTTCAAGAGTTTTTAATATTTCGATATGATAAAAGAGACATTCCTCATCCTGATCGTCCTGAGCCGGGCGTTTTCGCAAGATGTTCCAGAAACCCGTGCGTTGTTCAGAGCGGGTGAGGAGGGCTACAAGAGTTACCGCATCCCCTCATTGATCAAAGCCAAAAACGGTGCATTGATCGCCTTTTGCGAGGGCCGGAAAGAAGGCGCGGGCGATGCGGGAGATATTGACCTCCTCATGAAACGTTCGACGGATAATGGCAAAACGTGGAGCCCGCAGCTGGTAGTTTGGGATGACGGGAAGAATACCTGCGGCAATCCCTGCCCGGTACTCGATGAACAAACCGGCGAAATCCTCCTGCTACTCACCCACAACAGGGGCGATGTGCCCGAAAAAGATATTATCACCAAAAAATCAAGCTTTACCCGGACCGTATGGCTTTCCCGCAGCTCCGACAACGGTGCCACCTGGGCAACACCGGTTGAAATAACCCAAACTACGAAGAAACCCGAGTGGGGCTGGTACGCAACCGGCCCGGGTGTGGGCATCCAAATCAAAAACGGGCCCCGCCAGGGACGCCTGGTGATACCCTGCGATTTCAGCTACGACGACCCGAACGGAAAAGTCCGTAACGGTCCGTTCGAATACGGCGCCCACGCCATTTACAGCGACGACCACGGCAAGACATGGCAGCTGGGCGGGACAATCACACCTAAAATGAATGAATGCCAGGTGGTTGAAATTGCCGACGGCAACAGCACATTACTGATGAATATGCGCTCCTATTTCGGTCACGGTCGGCGGGCGCAGTCGCTTAGCTACGATGGCGGTGAAAGCTGGACGGCGCCGCAAGACATTGATGAGCTCGTGGAACCTGTCTGCCAGGCGTCCATCATCCGGTATCGGCGTCCGAATGCCAAAGTAACCGGCACCCTGCTTTTCCTCAATCCCGCAAGTACCACCAGGCGCCACAACCTAACATTAAGAGCCAGTTTCGATGAGGGTAAAACGTGGCCCGTTATCAAAACCATTTTTCCGGGTCCGTCGGCCTATTCGAGCATGGCCGCCCTACCCGACGGCAATATCCTCTGCCTTTATGAGGCGGGCAAAACCGGGCCCTATGAGCAGATCGTGCTACAAACCATCACCCCGAAGTGGTTGTTCGGAGACCATAAATAGCTGATTTTAAGTTTATCAATTCCTATGCATACGATCCAACACACCGACGGCCTCATTGCCGCACTTTTCACGCCGTTGCTCCCCGACGGCTCCGTACATTACGAGCTGCTGCCCGCATTGGTCGAACATCTGGTCAGTGTCGGCATTTCCGGTATTTTCATTTGCGGCAGTAATGGCGAAGGCCCGAACCTGACACTCGACGAGCGCATGCGGGTTTCGGAAACCGTGATCAATGCCGGCAACGGCCGCCTGCGCATGATCGTACACGTGGGGCACGCTAGCATCGCGGAGGCTCGCAAGCTGGCGCATCATGCGCAGGAAGCGGGTGCCGACGCCATCTCGTCCGTCGCCGCTTTCTATTTCAAACCTACTTCCGTGCAGAACCTCGCCGACTGCATGACCGACATCGCGGCCGGCGCTCCTGAGTTGCCGTTCTATTACTACCATATCCCCTCCCTTACCGGTTTTTCGGTGGATGTTCTGGATTTCATGCGCATTGCCGAAAAGCAGATCCCGAATTTCGCGGGTGTGAAATATACAGCGGCGACGCTCTGGGAATATCAGGAATGCCTGAACTACGCAGGCGGCAAATACGATGTCCTGTATGGTTTTGATGAAAATCATTTGCCTGCTTTGTCTATGGGAGCCAAAGGATGCATTGGCAGTACTTTTAACTTCGCGGCTCCATTCTATTTAAAGGTAAGGCAGTATTTCGAAGCGGGTGAGATGGAAAAGGCCCGGAAACAAATGCTGTTCTGCGTCGAAATGGTGCGGATCGTCGTGCAATATCCGCCGATCCCCGCCCAGAAGGCCGTCATGAAAATGCTCGGTTTCGATATGGGGCCTTGCCGACTGCCGCTCGTGGCCCTGGCCGACGAACAGTACGGAGCACTGTACCGCCAGCTGACCGACATCGGCTTTTTTGACCGCTTACCTACCGGAGAGGCTGCAACAACGCATGACAACTCCTGACCACACCTGACAATCCCAGACCTAATGACCCGCTTTCTTTTCTTTCTGACCATTTTCCTGCATACCATGACTTCCGATGCCCAACAGGCCGGCCCCTCGCCGCTGCAATGGAAAAGCATTCTGCCCCTTCCCGATGCCGTCGGGTTTGCAGGCGCTTATGCCGGCGTCAGCAACGATGCGCTGGTCGTCGCGGGCGGCGCCAACTTCCCGGGTAACACAGGGCCGTGGGGTACTTCGCCCAAGACCTGGTATGACGACATTTTTGTGCTGGAAAATATATCCGGAAGTTGGAAAAAAGCAGGCAAATTGCCCCATGCGATGGGTTACGGCGTTTCACTCACTACCCCTGAAGGTATATTCTGCCTGGGGGGCGCCGATGGGACCCGACATTATAGTCAGGCATTTTATATCAAATGGCAAAATGGCCGCATTGCTACCACGCCCCTGCCCGACCTGCCCATTCCTCTTGCCTATGCTTCGGGCGCGCTGCTGGGCGACAAAATTTATGTAGCAGGTGGCACTTCTACGCCGTCCGACACCAATGCATTGAACCGTTTTTGGGAATTTGATTTACAACGAAAACAATGGAACGAACTGCCACCGGTCCCCGGAAATGGCAGGATGCTGGCTGTTGCCGGTGCGCAGGATGGCCGTTTTTTCCTGTTCAGCGGCGTTGCGTTACACGATAATGCTACGGGTGGCGTCCGGCGCACTTATCTAAAAGAGTGTCTCGCGTATAATCCGGTGTCAAAAACCTGGAAACGCATTACTGATCTGCCGCATCCGGTAGCTGCCGCACCTTCCCCGGCCTATACGGCAGGACAATCGCACCTGCTCGTCGTCGGTGGGGATGATGGGGCAAATGCGCAGCAGGTGATGGAGCTTAAAGAAAACCATCCCGGTTTCCGCAACGAAATCATGGCTTACCACAGCATTACCGATAGCTGGGCGGCTCTTGGCACATTTTCAGAAGGTAAAGCGGCGCTCGCCGCGGTTACTACACCACTTGTGAACTGGAATGGGCTGGTGGTAATTCCTTCGGGCGAGGTCCGGCCCGGTATCCGCACGCCGCGGGTGGTCGCAGGTAGTCCGGTGGTGAGCACAGGTACATTCAATGGCATCGATTGGGGAGTGGTGTCGGTGTACTTTTTGCTTGTGCTCGGCATCAGCATTTACGTTTCCCGCAAAATGAGCGCCAGTACCGACGATTTTTTCCTCGGCGGCCAGAACATTCCCTGGTGGGCGGCCGGGCTGAGCATTTTCGGAAGCAAGCTCAGCGCGCTCACCTTCATCGCCATTCCCGCGAAAACCTACGCTACCGATTGGGTCTATATCTTTGCCAATGCGATGATCGTCGTCGTCGCTCCGATTGTGATCTGGTTTTTCCTGCCCTATTTCCGCAAGCTGAAAATCACGAGTGTATATGAATACCTCGCGTTCCGGTTCAACCAAACGGTCAAGCTGGTCGGTAGTCTTACATTTGTCATTTTCCAGGTAGGGAGATTAGGGATCGTCATTTACCTGCCCGCTTTGGTGCTAAGTACCGTGACGGGCATGAACCTCATGCTCTGCATTATCCTTACCAGTCTCATTACCACCGCCTATACCATTTCCGGCGGGATCGAAGCGGTGGTCTGGACGGAAGTCATGCAAGTTGGCGTATTGCTTGGCGGGGCATTTCTCAGCTTGTTTTTCATTGCAAATGCCTCTGGCGGGTTTAATTCACTGCTGACACAGGCGGGCGACGCGGGTAAATTCCACATGGTGAACAGCGGCTGGGCCATTACCGAACCAGTACTCTGGGTAGTTTTAGTGGGAAATTTTCTAACGCAAATCGTCACTTATACATCCGATCAGGTGGTGGTGCAACGGTATCTTACGACTTCAACGGAAGCGGAGGCACGGCGTTCGATCTGGACCAATGCCTTTCTCGTTATTCCGGCTACACTGATATTCTTCCTTGTCGGGACCGCATTATGGGTGTATTTCAAACAAGCACCTCACCTGCTGAACCCGATGGCACGCACCGACGATATTTTCCCCTGGTTTATCTCCACACAACTTCCCGCTGGGCTGCGCGGATTGGTAATTGCCGGGCTGTTCGCTGCTACCATGTCGACTATCAGTTCCTCCATGAATTCCATTGCAACCGTAGTCACTACGGATTTTTTCCAGCATTTCGTGCCAAAATCCACCGATCTGCAACGTTTCCGCTTTGCACGTTACACGACGCTCGTATTAGGCGCAGCCGGAATCGGCATTGCCATCGGGCTTGTTTTTATGGAAAACAACAGCATCTGGGATCAATACCTGAAACTGATCGGGATATTCGGCGGATGCCTGGCCGGGATGTTCGTGGCCGGAATATTCGTTCCTTCCATTAACAGTACCGGCATTCTCGCCGGCTTCTTCCTGAGTGCCGTGCTACTGTATTTCGTTCAGGCTAATGGCTGGGTACATTTCTTCCTCTATCCCGGTGTCGGGATTTTCGGGTGCGTGATATTTGGCTGGCTGATAAGTAAAGCAGCACCGGTAACGCCATCGGCCTAAAAAAAACGCACACCATTGAAAATCAGGCTCGTGGCATTTTATAACCGTTGTGATATTCGTTAACCATCAACCTGTTGGCGGCCGGATTATCGAATTCGCCTTTCTGTGCATCCCATTTTAGTGAGCTGCCCGTGCGATATGCGATATTGCCCATTTGGGAAAGGATTGCCGCCCCCGCACCTACGCTTATGGGTGCATGCAGGTCGTCCATACGCCGCGAACGGATCACTTCCACAAAGTTTTTAGCATGTTCATCGAGACCATTGTCTACCGAAGGCTGCAATGGGACGACCTGCATACGTTTTTCGTACGGTACCACTTCCCATCCCTGCCTGTCGACGATCAACGTACCATTCTCACCGAGGAACGCGATGCCGTGCTGGCGGTTGTAGATACCCGCACCATAGCCGATCACATGTTCCCATTGTATGTTAAAACCGTCGTATTCAAAGAGTGCTGTGAGCGTATCGGGTGTTTCCGCGCCGGGGTTACGCAGCATTGCCCCGCTGGCGCTCACACGTATGGGCGCGGTACCGGCCGTTTTCATACCCAGCAGCGCATAGTCGAGTAAATGCACGCCCCAATCGGTCATAATACCACCCGCATAATCCCAATACCAACGGAACGAGCCATGGAAACGGTTTGGATTGAATGGCCGCTTGCTGGCCGGGCCGAGCCACATATCATAATTTACACCGGCCGGGGCTGTGCTGTCGGGCTGTTTTAAAATAGGGTTACCATAATTAAAATACCCCCAGACTTTCACCAGCCCGATTCTCCCGAGTTTCCCGGAATACACAAAATCCACCGCATCACGGAAATGCTTCTGGCTGCGTTGCCATTGCCCCACCTGCACCACGCGCTGGTACCGCCCCTGGGCCGCTACCATGGCCCTGCATTCTGCAATGGAGTTTCCGATGGGCTTTTCTACGTAAACGTCCTTGCCCGCTTCACATGCCTCGGCCATCATCAGGCAATGCCAGTGGTCGGGCGTTCCGATCACGACCGCGTCTATCTCTTTGTCGTCCAGAATCCTCCGGTAATCGCCGACGGTTTTCACCTGAATTCCTTTCGAGGCGAATTCGGCCGCCCGCTTGTCCAGCACATTGCGGTCCGCGTCGCAAAGCGCCACACATTCCACGCCCGGGTTTTTAATCACCGCGTTGACGTCCGCCCACCCCATGCTGTTAATGCCGATCGCCGCGACGCGGATCTTGTCGGCCGCCGAACGGACCAGTCGGCTTGCATGCGCAAAGTCGGTGATGATGGGAGAAAAGGCTGCGCCGCCGGCAGCGGCCGTCGCGGTATGGATGAATTTTCTTCTGGAAATAGTCATGACCTATCAAAGTGATGATTAACGCAAACCAAAGCAGGTTTTCGTGGACTTTTACCGCCGATTTTGGACAAACTATTCTTGTAATATTTCAAATGGCAGTTTGACAAATGTGGCGGTACAATTTGGTATTGCCGGGAAAAAGTATGGCTTTCCCTATAAAAATCCCGGATGACAACGTTCCCGGCAACGTCTGCGTAAAAAAATCGGCCGCTTGCATTGGTCACGATTAAAAACGGGTTCAAATTAAGTCCGGGCTATAACCAGGGCATCGGCCCTTTATAGGAAAAATACAATTTCAAAAAATGGTAATATCCAGGAACACCATGCCGTCCGCCCAATCCCCCAAACGCAGCTGGATGCGGTGGTGAACAAAAACGAGTTCAAACAGAATGCCGGTTATCAATAATTCATTTTAAATGTCTTCCCTGCCCGAAAAGCAGGAAGACGCTTTTGCTATGACCTACACAATACAAATTGCAGCGTTTACCATCGCATTGACATGCCTGGGTGCGTCCACACCGGACGCATCGGCACAGGAAGCATACAGCTGGTCGAACCTGCCGAAGATCCAGCAGCCGGTTTTCCGTCAGGACACAGTTCGTATTTCCGCATTCGGCGCCGTAGCGGACGGCCACACGCTCAACACCGGGGCCATTAACCAGGCCATTGAAAGTTGCAGCAAAAAAGGCGGCGGCGTAGTGCTGGTACCTGCCGGGCTTTGGATCACGGGGCCGGTGGTGATGAAAAGCAACGTAAACCTGCATTTGAGCGAGGGCTCCCTGTTGCTTTTTACGACGGACAAGTCGCAGTATGCCATTACAGAAGGGTTTTACGAAGGCAAAGCCGCGGCCCGGAATGAGTCTCCGATTTCAGGGAAAGATCTTGAAAACGTGGCTATTACCGGAAAAGGCATTGTCGACGGAAACGGCGATGTATGGCGGGCTGTCAATAAAAACCAGCTTACCGAGCCGCAATGGAAGGAAAAGATAGCCTCAGGCGGAGTGCTGAAAGACGATGGAAAAGTTTGGTACCCGAGCGAGCAATTTAAAAAGGCCAGCGTCGAGAACAAAAGTATGCTGCTGACGGGCGGCAAAAAGCCGGCGGATTTCGCAGAAATGAAAGATTTTCTCAGGCCTAATCTGGTGGTTTTTAATAACTGTAAAAAGGTTTTGCTGGAAGGCGTCACATTCCAGAACTCTGCCGCCTGGTGCCTTCACCCGCTGATGGTCCAGGACCTCACCATCCGCAATGTGCGCGTGAAAAACCCCGAGTACGCACATAATGGCGACGGCATGGACATCGAATCCTGCAAAAACTTCCTCATCGAAGGTTGCGTGCTCGATGTGGGCGACGATGCGATTTGCATTAAATCCGGCAAGGACGAGGAAGGCCGCAAACGCGGAATACCAACCGAGAACGGCGTGATCCGTAACAATATCGTGTACCAGGGGCATGGCGGGTTTGTTGTGGGAAGCGAAATGAGCGGCGGCGCCCGGAATATTTTCGTGGAGCAATGCACGTTTATGGGAACCGATAAGGGCCTGCGTTTCAAATCGGTGCGCGGACGTGGCGGTGTGGTGGAGAAAATTTACGCAAGGAATATTAATATGAAGGACATTCGTCAGGAAGCAATCTTCTTCGATCTCTATTATTTCGTCAAATTCGCTACCGACGGCGAGCGGGATATGCGTCCGGTCGTAAACGAGGGTACCCCGGTTTTCAAAGACATGCATTTCGAAAATATTGTATGCAATGGCGCTACCAAAGGTGTTTTTGTGCGCGGCTTGCCGGAAATGCCGGTCAGGAATATTGTGATGGAAAATATCGTACTTTCAGCTGAAACAGGTGTCGAACTCACCGATGCGGACAAGATTAGTTTCAAGAATGTAAAACTGATCACCAAACATTCCAAACCAGTTATTTTCACTGATAATGCCACTAATATCACTTTCGATAACCTCCAATACAACGACCATAGCGAAACGCTGATCTCGGTCAACGGCGAACGCAGCCAGAACATCAGCATCACGCATACCGACGCCTCGAAGGCGCAAAAAATAAAGGAATTTTCAAAGGGGGCGCAGGAGAAAAGCCTGGTTATTCATGAAAGTAAATAAGTATTACTGGGTCGCCGGCGCACTGCTGGCGGCGGCTGCATTTGCACAGAAGGACCGGTGAATTTTTCCAGACCTAACCAGGAAGATGGATCGGTGCCAAAACAGGAATTTTTTGCACCCGTGATATCCAGACGAACGATTCCGTATATGCCGTTATGATTGGTTTAGGATTACCCGATAACCGGAAAATGCTAGGCTGATTGAATACTGTCCAGGTTCAACGATACCATAGGTTTGCGACCCGAGTAGTTGTATTTGACCGAAATACGGTCGCCGGCCTGGGGTATGCGGGTGAGTTGTTCACGCAACACGTGGACCTCCGTTACAAAATTGCGGCCCCTCGCCGGCTTCACATGCACCTGGAACGTGTAGTAGGTTTCTCCCTGGAGATAAGAGCCTGGATGCTCCTCCGAAAGCAGTACTACTGCGTCGGCAACCTGCCCGTCCCGGATAGTGGTGCCGCCGAGTAACAACATCGCGCGACGAAACCTCAGCGCAAACCAAAGTCCCCCAATGATCAGAAATGCCAGTAATAAAATGAGCAACAATTGCCCTGCACGTATCGCCAATATCTCCATAGCCAATAGAATTCGATGGCTTCAAAGAAAAGACGCAATGTTCCAAAGTGCGACAATAGTGATTTAACGGACATTATCACTTATCAAGTGGCTGGTTTCCGAGTGGCAATTGTAAAAGCACTTCTTCTTTTTTCCTTCTTGATATTTCTACGCGGCTACCATCAAGCAGTTCTACCAGATCGTGGTCAGCCATGAGTTTTGCAATAAATTTCGGGTTAACCAAATGTGATTTGTGCGTCCTGATAAACCCGAATTCTGTCAGCATTTCCTCATAATATTTCAGCGTTTTGCTGGCCAGAACAGGTTTGCGGCTTTTGATAAAGATGTTGGTATAATTTCCCTCTCCCTGTAAACGGATGATCTGGTCCAGCGTAAAAAAGGAAACGCCATCCTGAAAGGGCACCGCCAGCCGGAATTCGCTCGCCCGTTTGTGGGCGATGTTGCGTACAAGGTTGTCGAAGAGTACGGGGTTCTGATGCACGGTCTGCTTTTTCAGAAAACGGTCCACCGCCGCACGCAACTCGTCCGGATCGACGGGTTTGAGCAGATAATCCAGCGCACTGAACCGGATCGCCTGCACCGCATATTGATTGTAGGCGGTGGTAAATATCACCTCAAAGGCAGGCTCTTTCAAGGCCCTCAGGAAATCGAAACCATTCTTACCGGGCATTTCCACATCGAGAAAAACGATGTTCGGACGGAACGTTTTCAGGGTTTCAAGCGCAATATCCACTGATTCTGCTTGCTTTACTTCACGGATCTCTTCAACATAAGTTTCAATGTAATGCGCCAGCACGTTTCTTGATTTAGGCTCGTCGTCAACAATTAGTGCTTTGATCATTGTCTAAGTCTGATATAAATAGGTAGATAATTCTATTCTGACAAGCGTTCCGGTCGCGTTCCCGGCGGCATCGTACCGGTCTATCACTTCCAGGGAGGCATGGTTACCCTGGCGTGCGAGGACGTCGATCCGGTCTTCACAAATACGTATTCCCCGCGATTCGTGTTCCCGCGTCCGGGAGGAATTTTGCCTGATTTCCGCAGACTTTTTCCGGCCAATACCATTGTCTTCGATTTCACAGGCGAACAACTCCGGCCCGATAAGTAAAAACCTGATACTCATATGCCTTTCTCCTTGCTTGTGCATCAATCCGTGCCACAAACCGTTCTCCACAAAAGGTTGAAGGAGCATCGACGGCAACCGCACGTAATCGTCTTCCAGCTCGGGATCCAATTCGATGGAATAGGTAAATCCCTGTCCGAAACGCATCAGTTCAAGTTCGAGATAGAGTTCGAGGACATCCCGCTCTTCGGCGATCGTCACCAGGTTTCTGCCCGAGTTGTTCAACACCAGCCTGAACAGCTTGGCGAATTTATTGAGGTACTTGCTCGCCTCGGTGTATTTCCGGGTGACTATGCATTCCTGAATGCTGTTGAGACAGTTGAAAATAAAATGCGGGTTCATCTGCGCACGCAGGGCCATCAGCTGGCTCTCGGCAAGCATTTTATTGATCCGCAGCAACATAATCTCCTGCCTTTCCGCCTGCGCGCGGGCCATGGCTTCGGTAATCTTATTGGCGCTGATCGCCGCGATCGTCGAGATCACGCGGATGTGGTCGTGGGTATAAAAATTCTTACGGGGATGCTCCGAGTCGATAACCCCGATCACCTGCCCTTCATGCAGGATAGGTACCGCCAGTTCGGATGACCGTGCCTGATCGTCGACAATATAACGGGGATCTTTCGAAGTGTCGCTGATGATCTGGGGTGTTCCGGTCGCCGCAGCGGTTCCCACAATGCCCTCTCCCACCGGAATTTCGATGGGGTTGAGGATTTCATACTCCTTCGGACTTTTCGGCCCATAGGCGGCCTTCTGAATTAGCTTACCGCTTTCTTTGTCGAGAAGATAAACGACACAATCTTCAAAATGCAGCTTGGAAATACAGTTACGGGCGATATCCCAACATATTTCATTAACAGAGTTGTCGCCGTATACGCTGTTGGCAAAATACTCGATCGTGTCGTCGAGGTCCTTCTTCCGGAGTCTTTTCGTATAAAGCGTATAAAACCAATACAAGATAGCCATGACGGCCAGTGCGCAAGCGACGATAAACCACCATGTCTGCCACCAATGCGGCAACACCCGGATCCGAAGTGTTTGGGCGGTTTTCATCCACCGGCCGTTCTCGTCAGTGCTTCTCACCTTGAAAACATACTCGGCGGGAAGCAGGTTGGTATAGGACGCCCTGATATTCCGGCCCGCCATCACCCAGTCGGCGTCCAGCCCGACGAGCTGGTAACTGTATTGAAGTGAAGGAATATCCCGGTGGCTCAGCGAAGCATATTGAAATGCGACGAAGGATTCGTCGGGTTTTAGTTCCAGCAAATCGCCTTTCAACTCCCTGATCCGCTCCTGCCCGAAAACCTTGATGGAAGTGATGGCCGGCGGCTTCTGAACGGGAACAGAGGCAAAATGCTGCGGGTTGATCACCACTACGTGATCGAGCATTACCGTATAAATTTTACCTCCGGCGACAGTTACCCAGTTCCAGTAGTCTTGTAAAGTTTTACCCAGATCGAGCTCCACCTTGCTGACGGTGTTGCTGACGGGATCGTAAGCGGCTAGCCCCTCGCGGGTAGCTGCCCAAACCACGCCATTGTCGTCAATATCCAGCGAAGAAACCTGATCATACGGCAAGCCATTTTTGGTACTGATGCTCCGGAGTATGTGGCCGTTGGCATTGATTTTCATCAGGCCGTTGGCTGTGGACGCGGCCCAGATATCGCCCGTTTTGCTCTGGCGCATTGCATACAGACGCTCTTCTGCGAGGGCGGGAGCTGCCAGTGGAATGAAACGCCCGGTATTGTAATCGTAGCGCAATAATCCCTTTCCGTGCATGGCAAAGAGGATGTCTCCATTGGCCAGCAGAGCAAACGCCTGCGCATCGGCGTATTCAAACAACCCATATTTCGGATCGGTACCATCGAAGCGGGTGCAGATTTTGGTCGTGGGATTATAGCGGTAAAATGCATCACCATCGATCTCGAACCAGATATTACCCTGTTTATCCAGGAAAACGAATGGTGCCTGGTAAGACGACAACCCCTTCTTCATCTGATCGAAACGCTGCAAAACGGATTGCCCGGGAGAAAGTGAATAGATGCCGTCGAATCCTGCAAACCACCAGTTCTCGCCTGCTTTGGCGACCATCACAAAGCGGTTATTCCTCAGTCTTTTGCTTGGGGTGAGATATTTGCGATAGGTGCGATCGACCGTATTATAAAACACGACGCCGTCCTCTTTGCAAGCGATGATTATTTTATCTTCTACGGAGATCGAGTTGGCATGGGCGAAATTGGTTTCCAGGAAAAAATGAAAACTGGGTAATTTGTAAATAGCCTCGATGGGATTTTTGGGCAGCGTTTTGCTCACGCCGTTGATCGTACCCAGCCAGACATTGCCCTGCGGGTCGGAAATCGCATCCCGAAAATGCCCGTACCCAATCGTATACGCCTGATCCTGGCTATATTCCACCTTACGAAATACCTGCCCGGGCTCTTTCAGGAACGCGGCAAACAACCAGGTAGAAACCCAGAGTCTGTCCTGCCGGTCTATAAAAACAAAATTACACCCCTCCCCGATCAGCTTACCGTCCAGCTCGTAATATTTGTCGAGCTTGCCGGTGCGATAATCCCAGTAGTTGAGCGTTTGATCCTTATCACAGCCATACCACACATTACCGCGCCGGTCGAGTGCAATGGCGTTCACATGTTCCGATTCCAGCAGGGGGCTATTCAGCGGGTTATTGCCTTTAAAATAGAGCCGGTTGGCTTTGCAATCCACAAAGAAAGGTCTGCTCCCTCCTACCCACAACCCGCGCCTGAGCGTGTCGTAGGTCATGAAAGTGAGCTGAAAACGCGAAAAGTCGAACCTCCTGGCTTCGGGAAAAAGGGCCGTCAATGGTCGCAATCTCTGGCCGTCATACATGTATAGTGCGTCGTACGTACCTATCCAGATGCGCCCCTGGTCGTCAGCACGTATGCGCACGATGTATTTCTGCGCCAGTTCTGCGAACCTGGGATCGCGCAGGAACCTTCCTGACTTTTTATCGAACAGCAGGACTCCCTTGCGCAGCCCGATCATGAGCGTATCTTCACCCCGAAAGGGCAAAATAGCATTCACAAAGTGTTTCTGCCCACCATTAGTATCGTGAAAACGCTCTACGACAGCCCCGTCGTAACGGTCAAGCCCTGCCGAGGTACCTATCCAGAGGAAACCGGAAGAATCTTTGTACAGACATCTCACCTGCTTGGCACTCAATCCGTCCTGCCATCTGATGTTCTGAAAAAGCGTCTGCGCCGAAAGTGGTTCGCCGGATAAACAGAGAACTACAACGGATAATACAAAGCCCAGCCTTTTAAAGAAAAACATCACTGCTTACAGGATTTCATTGACGATGCGCAATCTGAAGACCAAATACGTCAATTCTATACAACTGTACTACCTCATTTATTTATCGGTAAAAACCCGCAACCCCCTCAGAATGGCTGAAATGCGGTTTTTTAAGGCACCGTATAATCATTGATTTACCGGTAAATAGTCAATACCTGCCGTTACATCATTTTAAGTAGACGTTGCTTGTCCAGGTATGCACTTTTGCGGCTCGAATCCCTGCCCATGAAAAATAATCTTGATCACACTCAACCTCATCCTATACTCTCATGCTCATCCTGCTTCTCATCACCAGCGTTTGCGTCACCCTGGTCTTTGCAAGCGCTTTCCTACTCCGGCCTGCTGCCGAATCTTCCGCGCCTTCTCCGTCATTTGACACGTATGAGATTGAAAACAAAGTAGTTTATTACATTGAAAACGGCGGCCACAGATCAGCCATACCCGATGCACACGCGAAAACCTTCCAAGTACTGACGGTCGGAGCTGTAACTCAGCCGATACCATCGCTCTACGCCCGCGATTTTGAGCATGTCTATTTTCGTGGTAAAAACATCCCTGGCGCCAATCCGGTCTATTTCCAAATTCTGGGAGCCGACCTCGCCCGCGACGACCGGCATGTTTTCAAAGCATACCAATTGATCTCCTCCGATGCCCGGAACTTCAAATGCCTTGACGAGCGTCTGAGCAAGGACAGTCACCGCGTCTATTTCGACGACCAGGTGATTTCCGAGGACGCCAGCCATTTCAGATATATTGGCAAATGGCAAAAAACCTCCTTCTACAAAGATCAAAGCAAGGTTTTTGTAAACGGCAAGAGTTACCGCGTTGCCGACATAGATACTTTCAGTTACGCCGGGAACGGTGTTTTTACCGACCGTTACCAGGTCTATAAATTCGATGGGGACGGCTTTCGTACCAATTCCGGACAGCCGGTTTTCCGGGCAATGATGCAATTCCAGCCTGCCGTGCAGGTGATGTTGAATTAACTAAAAATAAGTAATGCGGCCGGCCTGGAATTGAGGCCGGCCGCATTTCTTATTTACGCCTTAGCAGCGCCGCCAACAGGCTCACCGCCGAAACAGTTAAACTGTTGATGATCAATTTGGATGCCGCGACTATTTGAATATCGTGCCGGATCAATAGCGAACTACTACATGCCTAAGATAAAATAACGGCTGCCGGCAGTCCTGTACTTACTTCACTCTCTTGGCAGTGGCGTCAAACATACTCATCATGTTGCCTTTCAGATTATCGTCGTCAACCTTCGATAGGTCGAGGGTAACGTCGTAGCCTTGCGCCGAAAAGCCGATTGTGATCTTATCGGCCGCTTCGTCGACACTGGTAATCGCGATTTTTTCGGCGCTGGGATCGGTTGCATTGGTGATCTGGCCGGTCAGCTTGCCGTCGGTCCGTGCGAGGTCCGCAACGAGTTTGGCATCGCCGTTAGGCGTTCCGACCACTGTAATCTCCCATTTGCCGGCGAAGAAGTCGGCCGGGGCCGTTGTCTGGGCAATGCTCGTGCAAACTGCGCCCAGCAGGCACAGGATCATCAGCATAGAGCTAATCCTTCTCATAGTCAATCTGTTTTTTGGTGAAGAAATGAAACCTTCCGGCCGCAGCACTACACGCGCCCGCTGTCGCCATAACACAAATGTAAAGAAGAAGTTTATTTATTGTCTATATTTAAGACAATAATATTTTTCCTATTACTTATTTATTTAATACAAGCGAATTCAAGGACTCAGGCCGATGATTTTGTCCGGATTCCCCCTCGTAAAAGTCCATTCCACACACCAGACGCAGCCACTCGAAGAGGTAACTTTGTCAAAACATTCCCACCATGAAGATGAAAACCGGCGAGTTTATCGCCCTCTCGGCCTGCACCATGACGCTTACCGCGCTAGGGATCGATATCATGCTACCGGCCTTTGGTGAAGTACGGAAGCATTTTGGTCTCAGCCCAGCTTCCACCGATACGGCGCAGATCATTTCTTTCTTTTTCATGGGCCAGGTGGCGCAGATCATATTCGGCGCACTTTCCGACCGCTTCGGGCGCATTGCCATCCTGCGTGTCGGATTTCCCCTGTACATCATCGGTGGCATTGTCGCGGCCATGGCGCCCAACCTGCCTGCCATGCTCGCTGCACGCTTTGTCGCCGGAATGGGCGCCTCGGCGGTATTTATGACGACGATCGCAGGTGTTCGCGACCGTTTCGTAGGTGACGAAATGGCGCGCATCCTGTCGCTGATCTTCACGATATTTCTTTTCACACCCGTCGTTGCACCGTTTCTGGGGCTGGCTATCATGTCGGTTGGGACCTGGAAAATGGTATTCCTCGCACCGCCGCTGTTCGCGGTAGTCGTGTTCTTATGGTCACTACGACTGGAAGAATCGCTCCCGGCTGCACAGCGCACGCCGCTCAGCCGCGCCCACGTGGGACGCTCGGTGATGCGCGTGATTAGCAACCGCACATTTTTGCGCTATACGGCTGTCACTACCTTACTTTTTACGGCTTTGAGTTCCTATGTGTCCAGTTCAGAACATATTGTCGGTGAGATATACGGCAAACCGGAGCTATTTGCCTGGATTTTCGCGGGTATGGGCGCAACCATGTCACTTTGCGCATTGCTGAACTCGCGGCTTTCCTCGCTGTTTGGTGCCCGGCGGACTATCAAATGGCTTCTCGCGGCTTACACGGCCATCGGAACGGCTCTTCTGGTACTTACCTGGGCATTGGGCGATCCTCCTCAAATGCCGTTATTTTTCATCGCAGTAACCATGATGCTCGCCATTAATCTGGCCGTTGAACCCAACAGCAGCGCACTTGCCCTGGAACCGATGGGCGATATGGCTGGAATGGCCTCGGCAATTTATGGTACCTGTTTCTTTTTTGTAGGCGCGTCGCTGGGGTCAGTCACGAGCCATTTGATGGCCCATAGTGTATTTCCGCTTGTCCTCTGCTTTTTTGTTTTTGGGCTGATATCGGTGTTGCTGGCATTCGGAGACCGGTCGCAACCGGCAACCGGGACGTCTTAGCTTCGCTTCTAGCCCCAATTCTACTGCTACTGTGACCTTCATTATTGGGAAAGTATTGGATGGATTGAGCAGCAGGGCAAGTTTATTCACCCGAAAAAATCGAAGAGTCGTTCCCGCCGGAATCTATCCCACCACCCGACTCCCCGCTTCCCGAGTCGTTTTCGAAGCCACTTCCGGAATCGTAGGAGTCGCCCGAACCACCACCGCCAAACTCGCCGCCATCAAATGCCAGGGCATTATAAATGGCTGCATCGGGTTCAGTAGCAGTTGTGAAACTGTGACCGGAATACTGGGACGCACTAAAAACGCCGGGATGGTCAGTTATCGAACAGCCACGCTCAGTCGGCGCGACCTTTTTTCTATAAATTACAGTGCGTTTCCTTCCGGCCCGTAAAAACAGGACGATTAATGTAATGATAATCAGGATTATAACTACTGCAAGCATGGGAGGTAGAGTTAGGATGAAAACCCAATTTATTCACCTCGATGACCCCTGCAGAATCCATTTACCAGGCGGCAACGCCCCGGTTATCATCCGTCAAAAATCTGCCCCCTACCACCAGCTTTAACGTCTGCTTCATCTCGCCGATGCAGAGATGGCAGGTGCATTCACAGACCCTGAAATACCAATTTATCTCGAAGCCGGGTTTGAAAATCTCTCGCATTTCAGGTATGCATTCAAGAGGCATTTCGGCTACGAGCCGACGGAGTGAATGCGCATGTAAATGACGCGAAGGTCTGCCTTCGTGACCAGTTATCCGCAGGCCTCCGGCCGGTCCGATATGCAATAGTTTTGCGGTAAAGACCGGCCGTAGGCCTGCGAATAGTGTGTGCAAATCATGAGATTTACACGATCATGCTATCGAGTTTCAAAAAGTAGGCGGTGTGCGTTTGGGCCGCTCTGCCGGAGCACCGATCGGCGTAGCCGGCTTGATTTTATCGTAGTCTACAACGCCGGTCTTTTCAGCCCAGCGGAAATAATCGGCAGAAAGTTGGTCTACAACATTCGGATTCGCCGAAGCCACATCCGTCGTTTCGCCACGATCGGTTTCAAGGTCGTACAGTTCCCATTTGTAAGACGGGTAGGTCGAAACGATCTTCCATTTGCCCTTTCTCACTGCCCGGTTACCGGCGCGTTCCCAGAAAATCGGTTCGCCGCCGCGATCCACCTCGCCTGCTTTGCCCGTGAGCACAGGTACGAGGCTCTTACCGGGAAGCGGGTTGATATTAACGCCTTTTTCAGTGGCTGGATAGACCGCTTTTGCCAGGTCATAAAAAGTAGGCGCGAGGTCGATGAGGTGCCCGGTACCTTTCACGATCTGTCCGGCTTTGATCTGTTTTGGAAACCATGCAATGAATGGAGCGGAGATACCTCCTTCATGCATATTGTTCTTATATGCTGCGTGCGGCGTGTTCGAAACGTACGCCCAGGGTTGATCCTGATACACGTACGAGCCTGCCGTTCCTGCGGGACCTGCGTTACGTTGCGGCCTGCGTGGGGATGCGCCCGCGTAACCGCCCTGCGCGCCATTGTCGGAAATGAATACGATCAATGTGTTATCATCCTTGTCCAATGCTTTCAGTTTCTCGCGGAGCTTGCCGATGTTCTGGTCCACCCGGTCGACCATCGCCGCATAGATCTCCATTTTCCTTTCCCAAAGCAATTTTTCATCATAAGGAACATTATCCCAAGGCGTTACATCCTTATCACGAACAGCTACGGCCTGTTTCGGATCGGCGATACCAAGCGACTTCTGCCGCTGGATCCGTTCCTGGCGCAGCGAATCCCAGCCTATGCTGTACCGCCCCTTGTATTTGGCAATGTCCGATTCGGGCGCTTGCAGCGGCCAGTGGGGCGCATTATAGGCCAGGTACAGGAAAAATGGCTTGGCAGTTTTGCTTTGCTCGTCGAGGAAGCCGAGCGCGTGGTCGGTGATCTCGTCGGTCAGGTATTTGTCGGGCGGCAGGTTAATGCGTTTGTTGTTTTCAACCAGCTCCACAGCTGGGCCTTTGCCGTATTGACCGATATCGTAATAATTGCTCGCGCCATTGATAAAACCATAGAAACGGTCAAACCCCCGCTGGTTAGGCCAGGCAATGCTATCGTTACCGACGTGCCATTTGCCGCATAGTAATGTGCTGTAACCGGCATTCCGCAACACCTCGCCGAATGTCAGCGACTCCCTATTGAGATAACCCTGGTAGGCAGGCAAGCCCAGGTTCACATTAAAATACCCTACTCCTGCTTTATGCGGGTACTGGCCCGTAATGAGCGATGCACGTGTGGGGGCGCAAATGGAGTTGTTGTAAAACTCGCGAAAGCGGATGCCCTCGCCGGCGAGCTGGTCGATATTGGGGGTTTTGATTTCGGAGCCATAAGCACCGATGTCGGAATAGCCCAGATCGTCGACCATGATCAATATGATATTCGGACGCTGGTCAGGGCCTTTCGGCGCGGATTTCTTTTGGGCCACTACACCGGAGAAAGTCATCAGTGCCAGTACGAAGAATGCAGAGGTTTTCATGATTTTGAAAAAAGGTATACAATGCGATGTCTGGCACAAAAATATATTTATTCTATGTATTTTATATAGTAATTAAAAAAACTTGTTTCTGGTGATGCTTTGTCCTATTTAAATCAATGATAGTAGATGTTGTTGCATGCCTACGGCATTGAGAATTGTCCGACAATGGCTTTTTTGCTACCAATATTACGTGCCTAGCGGCACTTGGCTTTCTGGTCGGTTGTGAAATCCGGTATGTATTGGGCCGTGATGGTCAATCAGAGATGTCGTTACATGCCTACGGCATTGAGAATTGTCCGACTACGGCTCATCTGCTACCGATGTTACGTGCCTAGCGGCACTTGGATTTGCTTGCCGGGTTGCGCAATCCGGCAAGGTATTAGTCTAAAAATCGCGCTCAGGGATGTGGCACTCGAACAGCGATATGAGTATCAAAATCATAAAATCAGGCCGAAAAATCGCGTTAGCGATGAAATATTGGTAGTAACGCCTCCCGGAATCAAAATCCGCAAATGCCGTTAGGCATGTAACAACAACGGCAACCGCAGCGACGACGGCAACACACTACACAACCACTAATCCCAAGTCTGAATCCCTTCCGAGGTCATAATTACCCTGCGTAACGTGCCGTCGTCGTTATAATACAGCCTATCCACACATACCGATCTGCGATGACTGCCGCCTTCCGGCAATGCGCCGTTGTGATAGAAAAAATAGGCGGAATCGTTAAACTCGATGATCGCCGGACGGTTGGTAGCGCAATTCCCAGCAATTTCATTCAATATTCCCTTGAACTCCCAGGGGCCCATGATCTGCGTACTCATCGCATAAGCGACTTTTTCGGGATAGCCATAGCCGTAGGAAAGGTAATACATACCGTTCCTTTTGTGGATATGCGCTCCTTCTGCAAAGCCCGGTAGGTCCAGCACGGTAATTTGACCGTCGAGTTCCAGGAGATTGCTTTTCAGTTTGGCGAAATAGCATTGTCCGTTCCCCCAGAACAGATATGCCTCACCGTCATGATCGATGAGCACAGTCGGGTCGAGGTTGGCCTTGTTGTTGTCCGTAGCGGGTAGCATGTCGTGTGTGACGAGTGCCGAGCCCTTTGCATCTCTGAACCGGCCGGTCGGGGTATCCGAGACGGCCACGCCTATTGCCTTATAAGGCCCACCCGCATGCGTTACAGACACGAACCAGTAAAATTTGCCCTTGTACTCCACCACTTTCGAAGCATATGCGTCGCCGCTGGCCCATTGGAAGTCCGTCGCTTTCAACGGCGAGGGATGTTCGGTCCAATGAACCAGGTCGGTGGATGAAAAACACAGCCAATCGTGCATCCGGTAATCGTCAATACCTGCGGGCGGCTCATCGTGACCGGTGTACAAATAGGCCGTTCCCTCATGGACGAGCACCGTTGGATCGGCAGTATAATGGTTGCGGATGATCGGGTTCCCTTCTCTCAACATAAGCCTGAGCTGTTTTTTTGCCCGTTGTAATTAAAAAAACCATTCCAAAAGGGCTCGTTACTTTGCCAATGTCACCACGTACGCCGTCCAGTCCGCGGCCCGATGTGTCCACTTGGGCACGATTGCTCCTGCACAGCTTCTGGTTTCAGGCCAGTTTTGTGTCATCAATCACTCAAAAATATTCCTGCATTGCTTACCCCCAATGGCAATGTATTACATATCAACTTCGGCGCATCGATCGCCGATTTAAAATAATAATGCAATACAGCCTCTCAATGGCGGGCCGGGACGATGTTCCGACCCCTTTTATTTATAAAATCAAAAAAATATTACTCTACTATTTCTATATACTAAATAATATCAGTAGCTTTGTCCCCGAACTTATAATCCCTGCTTATGAAACCACCGATTATACCTTGCTGTTGTTGTCCGACGCCCCGAAAGCAGCACTAGGACAGGCTGTTTCGCAGTAACCACCACTCAAAAACACCATCGAAAACAGTAAAGCAATTCCTCGTTTATGAAGACAATTTTAAAGGCCCTGTTCAGTTCAGCAATTCTACTCATCTCATTTGTTGCCCATGCCCAGAACCCGCCGATCGTGAATGCCACGGTTTCGGGAACGGTTCTCGATGCTGCTACCGATTCGCCCCTCATCGGCGCGACCGTGACCATCAAGGGAACGACCAACGGAGCGGCAACAGATGCAAACGGGCAGTTCCAGCTTGTAACAGGTCAGAAACTTCCATTTACACTGGTCGTTTCATTCCTAGGTTATATCAAAAAAGAGACCGTGATCGACGGCAGCGGAGTAACTATCAAACTGGACCCTTCGGCCGGGAATCTTGACGACGTGATCATTTCGTCGCGTCGCCGCCAGGAATCGGCACAGGAAGTGCCTATCCCGATTTCTGTCATCCGCGGGTCGACAGCGGAAGATGCCGGTGCGTTCAATGTAAACCGTTTGAAAGAATTGGTGCCTACGGTGCAGCTCTATGTTTCCAACGCACGTAACACCACATTGAACATTCGCGGTCTGGGGTCTACCTACGGTCTGACCAACGACGGTATCGACCCGGGTGTCGGCTTTTATGTCGACGGCGTTTACTATGCACGTCCGGCCGCTACCGCCCTTGATTTCATTGACATCGAACGCATTGAAGTACTCCGTGGGCCGCAGGGAACGCTTTTTGGCAAAAACACCACGGCCGGTGCATTCAATATCACCACCCGCGCCGCAAGCTTCGATCCGGGCGGCAGCTTCGAATTGAGCTATGGAAACTTCGGGTATATTCAGGCGAAGGGATCTTTCACCGGCCCGATCAACAAGAAATTAGCTGCACGTCTTTCGTTCACCGGAACACAGCGCAATGGCCTGTTCTTCAACGAGCATACGCAACAACCGATCAACGACATCAACAATATTGGCGTTCGCGGACAGATTCTTTATCAACCCAGCAGCAAAGTAAATATCACTGTGATCGGTGACGTTTCGGACCAGAAACCTAATGGCTACGGCTGGCCGGTGGCGGGCGTAGTGCCCACCAAACGTGCAGCATACCGCCAGTTCGACGCCATTATCGCTGATCTGGGCTACAAACTCCCCTATACAAGCGCTTTCGAACGTAAACTAGACCTCGACACGCCTTCCAAAGCCGATAACAGATTGGGCGGTGTTTCTGCCAACGCGGATATCAAAATCGGAAACGGAACGCTTACCGCTACCTCGGCATGGCGCTTTTGGAAATGGACCCCACTTAATGACCGCGATTACATCGGATTGCCGGTATTCACGATTTCTTCCGGAAATTCGGCACACGACCAATGGTCACAGGAGATCCGCTATTCAGGTAAAATCTCTCCGAAACTGAGCGGCGTAGTTGGCTTGTTCGGCCTTTGGCAAGACCTGAAATCGGATCCTGTCCAAACAGAAGAAGCAGGTTCGGCACAATGGCGCTTTGCGCAGAGCACCACCAGCGAGCTTTGGAAAACACCCGGCTTGTTCGATAACTTCGGCATCCGCACCACTAACCGCATTAAGAGCACCAGTTTGGCGGTGTTCGCGCAGGCCGACTGGGCTATCACTGACAAGCTGCATGTGCTGCCGGGCGTACGTTACAACTACGACAAGAAAGTGGTAGACTATGAAAGAAAGACCTATGGCGGCCTTCAAACGACCGACCCTGCATTGCTCGCATTGAAAAGGCTCGTGTATACCGACCAGGCATTCAATACCAATTACGATCAGGGTAACTTCTCGGGGCAATTGTCGCTCCAATACAAAGCCAGCAGCCGTTTCAATGCTTATGCTACCTACTCGATCGGTTACAAGCCTATCGGTGTGAATGTGGGCGGTTTGCCAACTGCCAATGGGGCGGTATTGCTCGACCTGGCTAATGTAAAACCGGAGCATGTTGACCACAAAGAACTGGGTATCAAAACCAAACCTACCGCAAACTCGGTCCTTAACCTGACCTTGTACCGTTCGGATATCAACGATTTCCAGACACAAGTTCAAACGCCCGAGCCCGGCGTAAACCGCGGATACCTTGCCAATGCCGAGAAAGTTCGGGTACAAGGTGTGGAAGTGGACGGAAACATCCGTTTCAGCAACCTGTCGTTCAACGCGGCGGTGGTCTATACCGATGGTAAATATGTGAAATTCAAAAACGCACCTGTGCCTTTGGAAGAAGTAGGCGGCGAGCAGGCTTTCAAGGATATTTCAGGCGGTGCGCTGCCGGGGATTTCGAAATGGTCGGGCTCCGCAGGTGGTGAAGGAACGGTGAAAGGCACGTTCCTGGGCTTGAAAGGAAATTACTTCCTGGGCGTCGACGTGTTTGCGCGTTCAGGCTTCTCATCCAGCCCGTCGCCATCGAAATACCTGAACATAGACGGCTACTCGCTGAGCAACGGCCGCCTCGGTTTCAGAGGTTCCAACGGTATTTCATTCTTTGTCTGGGCAAGAAACGTGTTCAACAAAGACTACTACGAACTGCTTCTTGCAGCCCCCGGCAGCTACGGCCAGTACGCCGGTATCGTAGGCGACCAACGCACCTACGGCGTAACATTGCGTTACTCGTTCTAGCATTTCAAAGAAATACGAATATTATAACACTATTGGTCGGGGCGCTCCTGTTGGGGGCGTCCTGATTTTTTTTGGTGTATAGAATCAAAAACAGGACACCGACACTAAGCAGGCACACTAGCGCATACTTCCGCCGTTTTCTTCGCCTCAATTTTTTCGTTCGACACCTTAAAAATAGGTACACCAAGTCTCGCTTCGAGCAATGCCAGCGTCTTGATCGTGAAGTTATGTGTACCCGTCATCCATTTGCTTACCTGTGACTCCTTCTTGCCCAGCATTTCTGCAAGTTCCTTTTGCGATATGCCTCTTATTTCAAGAATCTCATGAATTCGGTCCGCGATATCGAAACTTGCGTCCACAAATCTGTCGATGGCGGGGTCGGGAATAATTTTGTCCAGCTCGTTCATCATGCTATGTCTACAAATAGTTCACCTTCGAGTTGTGTCAGGTCAGGAGAATAGTAAATTGCCCCGTCCCTGATTTTTTCTATCAATTTCTTGTCAATCGCCATCATTAGCTTCATGGCCTTCCATGTTTCGGCGCCATCCTGCGTTTTCTGTCCTTTCTTCTCTCCCCCACCGTCCAGAATGATCACCTTATGACTGCATCGGATGCAATAGATCCGCAGTTTCGAGAAGGTTACAGGTCCGGCGCTTACGTTATTTTCAGGACGAAAATAGCCCTCGCTTGCCCCACGAACTTCGATATTGTGTAGCCACCTTTTAATAACTTGAATCTCCTCGACGTAGCCTTTTTCCAGATATTCTTTTACAAACACGTCGGTTTCGGAGGCCAGCTTACCTTCAAATCTGATCGAATAGACGGTTACTTTACTAGACCTGGAATACAATTCAAAATAAATACGATTCACTTATAAGTTAAGTTCAAATATAAAACATTTCCATTGAAAAGGAATGTTGAGTGAAATCGATTCTATTAGCAATATCTAAAAATTTCCCGGTTAAATTTCATAAGTAGATATTACCCAAATGCCGCTTCACCATCCGGACAGACCGGTTTCCCGGCAGTAAATCAGGCCATTACTATGAAAAAACTCGCGCTACTCGCGTGGGCGCTTCCTGCGCTCGCATTCGGACAAACTACCAGCTTACAACAAGGCTTCCAAACCCCGCCCGACGCAGCCAAACCGCGTGTATGGTGGCACTGGATGAACGGCAATATCACCAAAGAAGGTATTACCAAAGATCTGGAATGGATGAAACGCGTAGGCATAGGCGGTTTCCAGAATTTTGACGCAAGCCTTTTTACGCCTAACGTCACCCCAAAGAAACTCGTGTTCATGACGCCCGAATGGAAGGACGCATTCAAACACACCACCGATCTTGCCGAAAAATTGGGCCTTGAAATGGCCATTGCAGGTTCACCCGGGTGGAGCGTGACGGGTGGCCCGTGGGTGCCGGCAGCCGATGCGATGAAGAAATACGTCTGGACGGAAACCCGTGTCTCGGGCGGTCAGGCTTTTACAGGCAAATTGCCTCAGCCCAAACCCGTAGCAGGTAAGTTTCAGAATGTTCCCCTCCCCGCCGAAGGTGGCATTACCGGCCCGACGGGCGAAGTACCCGATTATTACGCCGACGCGGCAGTGATCGCTTACCGTCTGCCGGCAACCGACAAACTGATGACCTTCCTCAACCCGAAAGTCACTGCCAGCGGCGGCACATTCTCCGTCACCGACCTGACGGATGGCGATTTGGGCAAAACCAGCTTGCTGCCACCTATGGAAGTGGGCCAGGATATGTGGATCCAATATGAATTTGACAGCCCGCAGACCTTCAAGGCACTGACGATTGTGGGCGCGAGCTCGGGCGGGGCATTGGCGGAATTCAATGGCGCACCTAATAACCGGACTTTGAAAGTCAGCGACGACGGCGTGAACTTCCGGGATGTGGCGCCAATTAAAGGCAGTACCGTTCCTCAAAACACGCTGGCATTTGCACCCGTAACAGCCCGATTCTATCGCATCGCATTCAAGACATTACCGCCGCCATTTAATCCCTTTGCGTCGATGTTTGGAGGCGGGAACACAGAGCCGGCCAAGCCGGAGGGCGTGCAAGTAGCCGAAATTGTGTTCCATAACACCGACCGGATGGATCAATTTGAAGAAAAAGCCGGTTTCAGCCCGTGGAGAGAGAATACCGCGTCTTTTGTGCAAACCAATGCCGATGCTGTGCCGCTCACCGATGTGATCGACCTAACCTCTAAAATGAATGCCGATGGCATCCTTAACTGGACGCCGCCGGCCGGTAACTGGGTGGTGTTACGGCTGGGATACTCGCTCACCGGCCGTAAAAACCACCCCGCGTCGCCGGAAGCGACCGGCCTGGAAGTGGACAAGCTGGACAGGGAAGCTGTTACCAAATACATGAATACCTACCTCGATATGTACAAAGACGCTACGGGCGGCCAAATGGGTGCCAAAGGGCTGCAATATATGGTACTCGACAGCTACGAGGCAGGGCATATGACCTGGACGAAAACCATGCCTGCCGAGTTTAAAAAACGGCGCGGTTATGACATTACACCCTGGATTCCCGTACTCACGGGCATAATTGTGAAAAGTGCGGCCGAAAGTGACCGGTTTTTGTGGGATTTCCGCAAAACAATCGGCGAACTGATCGTCGAAAATCATTACGAGGTAATCGGTGATGCACTGAAGGCGCGCGGAATGAAACGTTACACCGAGTCACACGAGGGTGGGCGCATTTACCTGGCCGACGGCATGGATGTGAAGCGTAAGGCTGACATCCCGATGGCGGCCATGTGGACGCCCGGCAGCCTGGCCGGTGGTACCGACGAAGAAGTCCGTAGTGAGGCCGATATCCGCGAATCGGCGTCGGTGGCACATATTTACGGACAAAACCTCGTTGCGGCGGAATCAATGACCTCCGTCGGCAATGCATTTACCTGGTATCCCGAAAAACTCAAACGCACTGCCGACCTTGAAATGGCCTCCGGACTGAACCGGTTCGTGATCCACACCTCGGTCCACCAACCACTCGACGACAAAAAGCCCGGCTTTTCGCTGGGGCCGTTCGGGCAGTATTTTACCCGCCAGGAGACCTGGGCCGAGCCGGCTAGCGCCTGGATGAATTACCTTGGCAGAAGCTGCTTTATGCTCCAACAGGGCAAACCGGTGGTGGACGTGCTGTATTATTATGGAGAAAATTCCAATATCACGCAGATTTCTACCCAAAAACTGCCAGCTATCCCGGCAGGTTATGCATTCGATTTTGCTAATTCAAGCGTAGTCAGGAACATGCTGAAAGTGGAAAAAGGGATGATTGTGACGCCATCCGGCCAGCAGTACCGGTTGCTTGTACTCGACTCGACGGCACGCAATATGACTTTGCCGGTACTTCAAAAGATCGGCGAACTGGTAGCTTCGGGCATGAAAATCGCGGGCGTGAAACCGGAGCGATCGCCCAGCCTGAGCGACGATGCTAAGGCATTTGGAGCGCTGGTAAACCAGATCTGGAATAATGCCAATGTTTCCACGCAACCGCTGGAAACCGTTTTGAAAAGCATCGTTCCCAAAGATGTAATCATCACCGGTGAGAAGGCCAAAATCCTGTATGTACACCGCCAGACCGCCGATACCGATATTTACTGGCTCGATAACCGCAGCAATGACGCGAACGAAGCGCAGGCAAGCTTCCGGGTAAGCGGCAAAGTCCCGCTTATCTGGAACCCCGAAACTGGCAAAACCAGCAAAGTCTCCTACCAGATCGCCGATGGTCGCACGACGATTCCCCTGAAATTTGATTCATGGCAGGCCTATTTCATTGTTTTTAGCGGTAAATCGACGACAAATTCCTATACGGAACCGGCCCTGGCCGAATCGGAAGTCGCGGGCGTTACCGGCGCGTGGACCGTCCGCTTCCAGGCAGGCCTGGGCGCTCCTGCGCAGGCACGACTGAATGCCTTGACTTCGCTTTCGGAGAATGCCGATGCGGGTGTTAAATATTTCTCGGGAACTGCCACCTACGAAAATACCTTAAATGTGCCCGCTATTAGCAAAAATGCGCGGTACAGGCTGGACCTGGGTGATGTAAGAAACCTGGCGGAAGTAATCGTTAACGGCAAAAACGTAGGTATTACCTGGAAAAAACCATTCCGTCTGGATGTGACGGATGCCTTGAAGCAGGGCCCCAACAGCATTCAGGTGAAGGTTACCAACACCTGGGTGAACCGGCTCATCGGCGACGCACAACCCGGCGTGACAAACAAAATTACTTACACAACAATGCCATTTTACAAGGCCGATGCGCCACTGCTGCCCAGCGGCTTGCTCGGTCCGGTTAAACTGATTGCGGCAACGCCGGTTAAATGACGGGGGCACGAGTAGTCAAGTGTGGTCAGGAGTAGTCAAGTGTAGTCAAGTCTTGTCAACACTGGACAATTCCTGACCATACCTGACCATACCGTTAACAAGTCCTCGGACAAGGAGCGCTCAGGTCGTAGTAGCCGCTTTCTTCGTCGTCGGTCATGCCGCTAACGTCGCCTTCCCGGTTGGCGATGCCCTGGAACAGCAGTCCGAAGGCATACGAACCCGTCAGTTCCTTCTGAACCGCTTCGCCGGCCGCAGGGAAATACCGGTGCAACACAAAACGAATGTAGATCTTCGGCATTTTCTCAAACCTGAAAAGCGCGGCGAGGAGTTCTTTCACAGGATAATTATAGCCATTCAGAAACCCATATTGCGTACGGAACAGCGGACTGGCAATCTCGCCCGCATGCCCTTTTTCTTCCCAGTACCTGATCCACTGTTTCGCCAGAACATCGGGGACATTTCCGCCCGGACCATCCCCCGCTTCACGGAAATCACCCGGTGCATGTGCATAGTACGGCGTAATGATTTGTCCGGCATTGTCGACACCGAAAAGCACGAGTTTGAACGCCGTCTCCTCCGTATCAAAACCAAACCTGACTTTTATAACGGAAATACCCGGCGTAGAAACGAGTGTTTCAAAATCGTTACCGTCGAAAAAATCACCTAAAAGGAGTTTGCTCCCCAAATTAAAAAAACCAAAGGGCTCCTGGCTGTGTTCCAATGCCTGCCACTGGGCAGTCCATTTTGCAAAAACTTCGTCACTGATGAACTTCGGCATGCTCGCTGAGATTTAGTGGTTTAAAAAGGCATTTGCTTTCCGATCATCCGGAGCAACCCGCGTCCGGACAATGGAAAGCAATATACCTAAGGGTCAGGTAGTGATGTAACTAATTCGTTAAAAAATTAGAATTAATTCGATTTATCGGTTGGGTTTACTATCAATGATGTCCTGCGGAAGCGCGGTCCCGGAAGCTGGATTCGGAGAACCATAGGCTCCCCGAATCGTTATCGCCACCGGTGATTTAGTTTGATGATTTTCAGACGCAAGAGCCAATCAGGGTTATTTTTCAGCACCCCTCCTGATTGACATGTCAAAGTTCCGCAAAGCAGGGCCGGCGTGTAAGCGTGTAAACACCTGAATATAAAAACAGGTGTTTTCCGGGGGATAAAGGGGGCTCCTTAGCGATTTTTTCGTTGGCCAGCGCAATGTCCTCCGGTTCGGCCTCGGGCTCCTCCTGCTCAATGCTCGCCGCCGGCTCATACTGCAGGGAGAGCAGGATGGGGAAATGATCCGATGAAAAGTTTTCCAGCCGCGCCAGTTCTACCAGCTTAAAATCCGTCGAACAGAACACATGATCGAGCGGAAAGCGCAAAACCGGCATTTTCGCATGGAAAGTGTTGTAAAAGCCCCGGCCTACCCGTGGGTCCAGCAGCCCGCTGATTTTTGTAAAAAGATCGGTTGTGTACGACCAGGCCACATCGTTGAGGTCACCTACGACAATGCACGGCAAACGACTGGCCTTCACTTCCTTCGCCACCAGCAAAAGCTCCTTGTCCCGTTCGGTGGAATGCAGATTTTCGCCGGGTACCGGTGGCGTGGGATGTACGCAAAATAGCTGCACTTTCTTGCCGGAAGGTAATGTAACCAACGTTTTTATCGACGGTATTTCATCATCCACAAGGTAGCGCACCTGTATTTCCGAAAGCGCCAGTTTCGAATAAAGCAGCATGCCGTAGGTGTTTTCCAGCGGTACCGGCACCTCATAGGGATAGTTATCACGCAATGCCAGCGTATTTGTATGCCAATAGCTGTCGGTTTCCAGCAAAAGCACGATGTCAGGATCGTGTTTCCTGATCAGGTTCAGGCAGCCGGCAGTGTTCCTGTTGTCCTGAAAAACATTGGACGACAGGATCGATACCCGGCTTTCCGGCAGATGTTTCTCAGCCGTGAGGATCACCTTTCCCGCCAAGGGTGTAAAAGGGTAAATCAAGTAGCCAAGGTAAATACTGTTCAAAACGAATGCCCCGGAAAGTAGCAACGTCTGTAATTCGGCGGAAAAATACAGGCTGATGTACACACCTGCAACGGCCACACTCAGAACGAGTTTTTGCAACCTGGGATATTCGAAAACCCGGAATGTCCAGTAGTCGCTACGGATCAAAGGGATGAGCGACATCAATACGATCAGCGTGCCGGCGACTTCCAGAAAGGTTTTGAAATAGTGCATCGTTCAGGTCAGGTAAGAACTGCAATATTTCAATTATTCCGCATCATATCAACATTTGCATGAAGCATCTGCTACTTCTTTGCCCTTCGGCAGGTTTCTTATCCGGAAATAAATCCCTTTATTCGCATCTTCACCAATCCATGCCATCATGAAATTGCTGCCTGGCTTACTCCTTTTTATGTGGTTCTTTGCAGCTCAGGTCATAGCCCAGAAGCCCTCCCCCACGCGGGTAGTCACGTACCGGAATCCCGTCATTGCGGGTGACTTTGCAGATCCCTCCGTCATCCGCGTGGGCGATACGTACTATGCGGCCGGAACTTCTTCGGAATGGGGGCCCGCCTATCCTATTTATAGTTCCAAAGACCTTGTGAACTGGGAATATGTCGGTCCGGTTTTCACCGAACTACCCAAATGGACAATGGGAAGCTACTGGGCGCCGGAGCTGTTTTTCCGGAACGGTACATTTTACGTTTATTATACCGCACGACGGAAATCCGACAAGCAATCGGTGATCGGAGTAGCCAGTACAAAGGATATCACAAAGGGATTCAAAGACCACGGCATAATCATCGAGTGGACCAAAGAGGCCATCGACGCTTTTGTGATAGAGGATAAGGGAAAACTGTTCATTACCTGGAAAGCCTATGGCCTGGACAAAGACCGCAGCATTGAGCTGCTTGGCGCCGAGTTGTCGGCGGATGGCCTGAAAGTGACCGGAAAGGAATTTAGCCTCATCAAAGCTGATCCCACAGGTTGGGAAGCCGGCGGGGCCGAGGGGCAGGCTATATTTAAAAGAGGCAACTATTGGTATATGCTCTATTCCGGCAATGCCTGCTGCGGCGACCGTTGTGACTACCAGGTGGGACTGGCAAGGGCCGAAAAGCTACAAGGCCCCTGGATCAAATATGCAGGAAACCCCGTGCTTTTTGGGGATAATGCGTGGAAATGCCCCGGCCATGGTACCGTGGTAGTAACACCCGATCGCCGCTATTTTTACCTCCACCACGCTTATAACGGCATCGACTTCACATTCGCCGGCCGGCAGGGTGTGCTGAGCGAGCTGGTTTGGGACGAAACTACCCGCTGGCCGGCATTCAGATATGGTAAGACAACGCCCGCGCAGGCCGAGTCGCCTACCGGTGCGGGGACCGTACCGCAACAGGGTTTCAGCTTTTTAGTTAACTATGAGCGTGATACGCTGCGATTGCCCTGGGTGTTCGACGCCAGTCAGCCGAAGCCTAATTTTAATATCCGGGCGGCAGCTTTGGAAATCAAATGCGAGAATCCGGCCGCGACGGGCAACTTTCTGGGTCACACTATTAAAAATGGCAGCTATACCTTTGCGACGGAGTTCGTGATCAAAGACGATCTTTTCCAGAATATTGTCCTGTACGGGGATGCGCAAAACGCCATAGGCTATGGTGCGGGCCAGAACCGCGTGGAGCTATGGCAAGTGAAGGACGGCAAACGGGAAATCCTCAACACGCAGGACATTCCTGATAAATACCGGAACATCCGGCTGGAACTGCGAAGCCGCTACGGCCGCTTCTACGAATTCAGCTGGGCTGTAAAAGGCCAGAAAATCGACTCGCTGACCAGTTCTGTGCAATTGGAAGCCCCCTGGCTGCCCCGCTGGGACCGGGCACCGAGAGTGGGTATCAGCGTGACGGGTATGCAGAATGGGAAAAGCGAAATCAAAGCGGTTGAAATGAAGTATGATTAAACGCACGGTAAAAACCAACCGTTACTTCGCAGACGTTCAGGAGTAGAATAAAAAAATAAGGCCCGTAAGCACTTTGGCTTACAGACCTTACTTACGTATTCAGCGTCTTAAAAGGGCTCCCGCCCCAATGTCAGTTCAAGTTCGACGGGTTCTGCCTACTTGGAGGCGTGGTCGGCTATTTCGGCCTTCCGCAGTTCGAGTACGATCCTGATGCCTATGCCGGCAATTGTTACCGCAATCCCGAGCTGGACCAGTCCTGCCCACATGCTTATCGTCCATTCCATTTTTGTATCGATTTAATTTTCAACACAAATTAAAAACGACCGGGCCTGGTATTAAAGTGTTATCAATTAACCGGTTATCCAATTTAGTAAACGGCCAAAAATCGGAATATTGAAAAAAATTTACCCCGACCGCATTGCAGAAATTGAATTCATTTTTAACTTTGAAATACAAAGTACTTTTTAACACCACAAATAACACCCGATCACCACTGAAAAAAGCTAGTCACAACTTTCAATTCTTGTTGTATGCGCGAAGAAATCCTGTTGAATCAAAACAATGCCCGCCAACTGGAAAGGTTGTATCGGGGCAACAAACCGGGCTTTAAAGCCGCTTTTAATGCATTATACCCCGAATTACCCGGCAATCTGCTTGCGGAAGGATGGTACCAGCGGCTTAATTTCAGCCAGGACGACCTTTCCCTGGGCACCACAGGGTGGGGCACCCCCGCCGAGCGTACCTTTGTGGTCGCCGCTTCGCTATTCGCCGCGCTGATCGCCAAGTTGCCCGAAATGTTTTCGATCAGCGACGACTTTTTCTATCCCCGCAACATCGGCTTCATCGTCGCGCCGGTACTCATGGCCTATTTTGCCTGGAAAAATGCGATTTCGTGGAAAACACGGGGTATAGTAATCCTGCTTCTGGCAGCGTCGGCCGTGTATATCAATTGGCTCCCCCAAAATGAAAAGAGCGACACGCTGATCCTGTCGTGCATTCACCTGCCGCTGTGGTTGTGGTCGCTGGTGGGTGCGGCGTACAACGGTGGCAAGTGGAGAAACGGTGCAAACTGGCTGGAATTCCTTCGCTACACCGGCGAGCTTGTCGTGATGTCGGGACTACTCGTATTGTCAGGCGGCCTGACTACCGCCATCACCATCGGGCTTTTCGGACTGATCGGCTGGAATATTCAGGAATTCTACTTTAAATATATCGTCATATGCGGACTTGCTGCCGTACCCATTGTCGCCACATTCATCACCCGGGTGCAGCCGACGCTCGTGAGCAAGATACCACCGATTATTGCAAAACTGTTCAGCCCTGTGGCATTGGTTATGCTGGTCGTGTACCTCGTTGCCACACTTGTTGCCGGCAAAAGTCCTTATCACGACCGTGAGTTCCTGGTACTTTTCAATGGCCTGCTGGTTGGTGTAATGGCCCTGATATTCTTTTCGATAGCCGAAACCGACCAATCGGGCGGTAATCGTGCTCAGATTGTATTGCTCTTCCTGCTATCGGCGGTAACACTGCTGGTGAATAGCATTGCATTGTCGGCGGTTCTCTTCCGGATTTCGGAATGGGGGCTGACGCCGAACCGCGCCGCGGTACTGGGCGCCAATGTGCTGATGCTCGCCCATTTGTTTTATGTAGGGCTCAAACTTTTCGCAGTACTAAGCAAAAAGACGGGTCTGCCGGCAGTTGGCGCGTCGCTGACGGTTTTCCTTCCGCTGTACAGCATATGGAGTGCTATTGTTATCTTCCTCTTCCCGCTGATTTTCGGGTTTAAATAACACTTTTAAAAAGTACTAAACATATAATACTTTCCTTTTAAAAACTGCCGGACGGCCGCTGGATTACCGGCGGTTTTTTTCGGCTTTCGGGATCTTTAAGAACAATCCATGGTGGCGATCGAATCGGGCGGACAGCGGTTTTGATTTTCCCACATTCAAAGGAGAGTAAAAGAAGGCGGGGCGCGCCTTCAAGGGGGTATGAAAAAGTACTGCTTTCTTTTCTTTCAGCTACAACTACTTGCAGCGGTTGCTTGTGCTCAATCCGGAAAATCGCCTGATTTTCCCGACGGAACGAAAATACCTTCCTGGTTTTCAGATACATCCAAAATTGTTCTAAAAAACTTGGGCAAGCAGTATGTGATCACCCGGCACGGCATCTCTACGGATAGCAATATTGTTCAGACCGTCCAAATCCAGCGGGTAATCGACCAGGCGAGTGCACAGGGCGGAGGGGTCATAGTTGTCCCGAAAGGTACTTTTCTCAGTGGGGCATTGTTTTTCAAACCCAAAACACACCTTTACCTGGCAGAAGGCGCCGTATTGAAAGGGTCCGACAAGATCGCCGATTATCCGATCATGCCGTCCCGCATGGAAGGACAAAACCTGGATTATTTCCCTGCATTGGTGAATGCCTACGGCGTGAACGGCTTTTCGATTTCGGGTAAGGGAACGATCGACGGCAACGGGCTCAATTACTGGAAGGCGTTCTGGCAGCGACGCAAGGAAAATCCGAATTGTACCAATCTGGAAGTGTCGCGCCCGCGGCTGGTTTTCATCTGGAAAAGCAACGACGTGCAGGTCCAGGATGTGACGCTGCAAAACTCGGGGTTCTGGACGAGCCATTATTATCAGTGCAACAACATCAAAATTCTGAATGTAAGAATCACCGCGCCCCACGAGCCCGTTAAGGCACCGAGTACGGATGCCATCGACCTCGATGTGTGCAATAACGTGCTCGTGAAAGGCTGCTACCTCGCTGTGAACGACGATGCGATCGCGCTGAAAGGCGGAAAAGGCCCCTATGCCGATCAGGACCCCGGTAACGGTGCCAACACCAATATCATCATCGAGGACACCCGCTTCGGCTTTTGCCACGCGGCGCTAACGTGTGGTAGCGAGGCAATTCACAACAAAAATGTCGTGATGCGGAACTGTCATATCGAGAACGCCATGCGGGTCCTCTGGTTGAAAATGCGCCCGGATACCCCTCAGAAATACGAATTTATAAGTGTTGAAAACGTGGATGGTAACGCTTACAGCCTCATTTATGTAAAACCCTGGAAACAGTTCTTCGACCTGAAAGGCAGAAAGGACGTCCCGCTCTCCTACTCCGACCATATCAGTCTGAAAAACATCAAACTGAAATGTGAGGTATTTTTCGACGTGAGCCCGGGTGAATACGACAAATTATCGAAGTTCAATTTTGAAAACCTCGATATTACGGCAAAAAACGCCGCCTACGATAAATCTGTGGTCGACGGCTTTGAGCTCACGAACGTGAAAGTCAATAATAAGATCATCCAATAGCGATTAACCGCCCAGGTGCTGGCAAGCCAGCTCGTAAAACTCGGTAACGAAGGAATCGTAGGCGATGAATATATCGGGCTTGGCGATAAAGTCCTTTGCGCCTGCGCGTACGCACTTCTCGCGCGTGGACATGACGGAAGAAGTCGAGGTCGCGAAAACGGCAATATCCGGATAAGTCGCTTTTAGCTCATCGATAATGTCATAGCCGTTTTTGCCGGGCATATTCAGATCCGACAGAACAAGTTCGGGAAGCACCCGCGGCGAGCCGTGCAGCCATTCGGTCAGCTGGTCGCCGTTCCCGAATTCCCCGAGTATTTCGAATTCCCCGGAAGCCCTGAACGCTTCGGACATAAAGAAACGCTCGTCTTCATCATTTTCAACAATGGCAAGTCTGAATGTTCTCATACTCCGGACTTATATCTTGGGTAAAACAATATGAAAACTGGCGCCGCTTCCCGGCACCGATTCGGCCCAGATTTTGCCCCGATGCCGCTCGACGACCTTCTTACAAACAGCCAGGCCGACGCCATTCCCGGCATATTGATTCGCAAAATGCAGCCTCCTGAAAATCTCGAATATCTTTTCCAGATTATCTGGTGAAATACCGATACCGTTATCCTCCACCACAAACCGCACGCTGCCGTTTTCCATCCAGGACTTCACTACTACTTCCGGTTTGCTCCCGTTGGTAAATTTCAGGGCATTCGCGAGCAGGTTTTGAAAAAGCTGTACCAACTGTACACGGTCGCCGTAGATAAATGGCACGTCGCTATTCACACGAATCTGCGCGCCCGACTGCTCGACCGCGTCATTCAGGTTCTGGATCGCCTCACCGATCACATCCCCGACTTTCAGTTTCTGGCGTTGCAACCCTATTTTACTAATCTGGGAATAATGCAGCAGGTTATCGATAAGATCGTGCATGCGCTGGGCCGCCAGGATGCCTTTTCCAATGCTCGGCTTCATGAGGTCAAACCTCTGCTGGTCAAGGTGGCGATCCATCAGTTGCAAAAAGCTCCGTACCGTCCGCAGGGGTTCTTTTAAATCGTGGGAAACGATGGCTGTAAATTGCTCCAACTCCCGGTTTACGGAAGACAGCTCGCTGTTGGTAACCGAAAGTTCTTCTGCCAGCTGCCGGTACTTGTCAGAACTGTCCTGTAAGGCCTGCTCGCTCATTTTACGCTCCGTAAGGTCGCGGGTCACTTTGGAAAAGCCACTCAGCCGGCCCTCGGCGTCATATGTTGCGGTAATGACGATATTTGCCCAAAAACGGGTGCCGTCTTTCCGCAAACGCCAGCCTTCCTCTTCATACTTTCCCGTCGACCGGGCGATTTTCAGCTCCCAAGCAGGCTTGCCGTTCAGAATATCCTCTTCCGGGTAAAAAATGGAGAAGTACTTTCCGATCACTTCATCGGCGCTGTAACCTTTGATGCGTCTGGCCCCTTCGTTCCAGCTGACGATACGGCCTTTCGTATCGAGCATGAATATCCCATAGTCGCCGACCTGCTCCACCAGCGAGCGGTAGCGGGCTTCGCTCTGCCGCAGGAATTCTTCGTCTTTCAACCGTTGGGTCAGGTCACGGGTTACTTTTGAATACCCGACAAGCTGATTCCGGTCGTTGAATAACGCCGTTAGGACAACGCTTGCCCAAAACAAGGAACCATCCTTTTTAACCCGCCATCCTTCCTCGCGGTACGAACCGCTGTCGCGGGCAATCTGCAACTTCTTTTTAGGCTTATCTTCGAGCAGGTCGGCGGACGGGTAGAACACCGAAAAATGTTTGCCCAGAATTTCGCTTTCGGTGTAGCCGTGAATGAATGTTCCGCCGTCGTTCCAGGTAACGACATAGCCATCCGGGTCCAGCATGAATATCGAATAATCTCTTATCGCTTCGACCATCAGCCGGTAGCGCTCTTCGCTTTCGAGGAGATCAAGCTGCTTTTTCTTTTGTTCGGTGATGTCGCGCAGCAGTACGCAGTAACCGGTGAGCCGTTCCGATTCGTCAAAAACGGCAGAATAGGACGTTTCTGCCCAATACCTGGTGCTGTCTTTCCTCAGCTTCCAGCCTTCCACCACCAGCCTCTTCTTTTTCTGCACCAGGGCCAGCTCATGCCGGTATTTAATGGGATCGTCCTGGCCGTCGCCAATCGTATAAAATGGCTTTGTTTCTATTTCGGTATCTTCATAACCCGTGATGGCGCTTGCGGCTGCATTACAAGTCGTTATTCTGCCCGCTTTGTCCAACATAAAAATACCTTCGGGAAGGTTGCGGAAAATCAGGTCGGAGTTTAGGTGCATGAATGGGTAAGGTATAATTCAAATCAGGTGAAGACATAGCAAATTTCGTGCCAAAAAAATCAGGCATGCCGGAGCAAAGCCAGCATGCCTGAATTACATTCACATCCATGGTTGTTAACCAATATGGTGCCCCGCAACGTGCCCACCATCAAGATTGATCACCTCGCCGGTGATAAAATTGCTGCCAGCCAGGTACAATGCGAGCTGTGCAACGTCCTCTGTTTCTCCGATACGGTCAACCAGGTGCAGGCCTGCTAGGCTGTCGGCGTCGCTAATGCCCGTTTTCGCCTGAAGCGGGCTGCGGATAATGCCCGGTGCGATGGCGTTGACACGGATATTGTTCTTGCCAAATTCCGCGGCAAGCTGGCGGGTCAATGCGTGAATGCCCCCTTTGCTCGAAATGGGCGCGGTGGCAGGGAAACCGCCAATCGCGTGATCGACCAGCACAGTACCTATGTTAATGATCGCCCCTTCGCCTTGCTGCAACATCTGTCTGATCGCCGACTGGCTCGTGAAATAGGTCCCTTTCAGGTTGATGTCCAGAAAATAGTCCAGATGCTCCTCGTCTACTTCGAGAAAACCGCGCGGCTCAAACACCCCTGCGTTGTTTACCAGTACATCGACCCCGCCGAATTTACTTACCGCCGTGTCGACCAGTAACTGGCCCGTAGCTTTTTTGCTGATATCGCCCGTTACCATAACGAGCCGGTCGTGGTTACCCAGTTCGTTATACGTTGCCGCCAGGTTGTCTTCGTTGGCCGAATTGATGACCACATTATGGCCGTGTTCCAGGAACAAGCTTGCTACTGCTTTCCCAATGCCGGTGGAAGCACCGGTTACAATGATCGTTTGCGTTTTCATGATGATATGTCAGGTCTGTTATTGTTTTCTTGTTGCTGTAATGCCTTTTTCACGGAGTACCGATACCTGTTCCCCCGCATAACCCCAGTCGTCCAGTTCCACTTCACGGATCACGACGTGCGTCAGGTGGGGATCTTTATCGAGGACGTCGGTGATCAGCTGCGTCACTCCGGCAATGAGTTCTTGTTTTTGCTGGCGGGTAACCCCTTCATGGGTTACCTCAATTTGTACGTATGGCATGATTTCTGTCTTTAAAATGGCTATCAATACGTTATATGTCAATCCGTTATCCTGTTTTGACATTACAAAGGAACTCAGTTCCGGGCAGGGCATTACGTGACCTACATCACAAGTATTGCAAACGCGATTTGCATTGCCGGGCAAATAGTGGGAAATTGCGCGCCCAATTTTCCAATACCATGACAACTCCTGTTTTCTGCGGCATCGATTTCGGCACCTCCAATTCCAGCCTCGCAATAGCAAACCAAGACGACGTTTTCCTGATTCCGGTTGAAAACGAGCATAAGACAATCCCCAGCGCGATGTTTTTCGCACGAAAGGATAACGAGGCATTCTTCGGCCGCGCAGCCATGGAACGCTTCCTGAGCCGCCATCCGGGCAGATTAATGCGAAGCTTAAAACGCGTACTGGGCACGCCCGCCATGCGCCAGGGCACGATGGTGAACGGCGAACTGATGAAATTCGATCAGATCGTAGCCGCTTTCCTGGACCAGATGAAGCGCAAGGCGGAAGCCGACTGCGGTACCGGGCTGAAACATGTGGTAATGGGCCGGCCGGTGCATTTTATCGATAACGATACTGCTGCCGACGAGCGCGCGGAAAATGAATTGAAAGCGATCGCTAAAAGCCTTGGATTCGAGCACGTTGGCTTCCAGTTTGAGCCCATTGCGGCTGCATTTGCCCACGAGGCGCGGGTAACCGGCGAAAAGCTCGCTCTTGTCGTAGATCTGGGCGGCGGAACTTCCGATTTTACGATCATCCGCCTTTCCAAGGACAATGCCCGCAAACACGACCGCAGCAGCGATATCCTGGCCAATACCGGCGTGCGCCTCGGTGGCAACGACTTCGACAAGGACCTCAGCCTAGCACGCATGATGCCCGAGCTGGGTTTCCGCACAACTTACGGGGCCAAGAACCTGGAAGTCCCCTCCTACCATTATTTCGACCTGTCGGAATGGAGCAAGGTTAATTTTTTGTATACCAACAGAACGATATTCCAGGCCAAGCAGCTCCTACGCGAAACGCATTCGCCCGAAAAATACGGTCGGCTGATCAACGTCCTCGAACAGGAAAGCGGTCACGCCGTGCTTGCCGAAACTGAAAATATCAAGATCGGCCTTACGCAAAACGACGCCTACGTGGCTTCCCTGCCATTTATTGACGAAAATTTGCAGATCAACGTCGAACGCGAAGTGTTCAATGAGGCCATCGGCACCAAGACGCAGCGTATCATCGACGCGGCCAAACAATGCCTTCAAAGCGCGGGCATCGGGCCCGAAGCCATCAGCCTGGTGATCATGACCGGAGGTTCCACCGAAATCCCGCTGATCCAGGAACGCTTTCGTGAGCTGTTCCCGGCGGCCGAATGGTCGGAAGAGAATAAACTGTCGAGCGTCGGACTGGGCTTGGCTTACGACGCCCGCAGCCGGTTCTCCTAACCAACAGGCGGGCGAGTTGGTTTGACTTTGGAATATGACTCCGCGTTTGCATTGGATACCGATATCTGGTTATACTTGCATTATGTCTATTTCGGATAAAAGCATTTTAATACTCGGCTGTTTTGATACCAAGGGCGATGTGTTTTCCTACCTGCGGGATTGCATTGTGGCACTTGGGGAAACCGCGATCACCATTAACACGGGCGTTTTCGGCACCACCAGCGCATTCCCGGTCGATTTTGAAGCCGGGGCCGTCGCAGCGGCAGCCGGGCACGATTTGACCGACCTCCGCCGCGACCGCGACCGGGGGAAGGCCATCGATGTCATGGGCCAGGGCGCATTCCGGCTGGTTTCACAGTTGTATGGTGAAGGGAAAATCAAGGCGGTAGTCGGAATGGGCGGCGGGGGCGGCACTTACATCGCTCTTTCCGCCATGCAAAGCATCCCACTCGGCGTTCCAAAGGTTTGCCTCACCACATTAGCCACAAAAGACCTCTCACGGCAGATTGGCGACAAGGACATTATGCTGATCCCCTCGGTGGTAGACGTGGCGGGGATGAACCACATCTTAAAACAGCTGGTAGCGCACGCAGCCTCTGCCGTGTGTGCGATGGCCAACGTCGAGACCACAGATCACGACGACAAAACGAGAACCATTGCGATCAGCATGTTTGGGAACACCACACCATGCGTCGACAAATGCACCGAGCTCCTTACCGCTGCCGGTTATGAAGTGCTTGCCTTTCATGCAACTGGCGCGGGCGGAAAAACCATGGAATCGCTCATCCGGGAGGGCTGCTTTGACGCCGTACTCGACATTACCACCACCGAGCTCGCCGACGATTTGTGTGGCGGCATTTGCAGCGCTGGCCCGGAAAGGCTCACCGCCGCCGCGGAAATGGGGATTCCTCAAGTGGTGGTACCGGGCTGTCTGGATATGGTCAACTTTGGCCACCCCGATACCGTCCCGCACGCATTCGCGGGCAGGCACCTGTACAGCTGGGCGCCCGACGTGACGCTCATGCGTACGGACGAGTACGAGAACGCGATCCTGGGTGAACGCCTCGCGGGCAAGGTTAGCCGCTCACCAATGCCAGCGGCCATTGTGCTTCCTTTAAAAGGCATTTCGCAGATTGCTTCCGAAGGTGGTATCTTCCATAATCCGGATGCCGACGAAGCATTATTTGCCGCCATCCGCGCGAATGCATCCCCTAATGTGCCCGTAATCGAGGCCGATATGCCTATCAATGACCCCGCATTCGCCCATTTACTGGTAGAAACACTGCTGGGTTTCATGCCTAAGAAATAGTAGAGAAATTTTAATCAGTATATCATTATCATAACCAAACCGAAACACTATGCCTAACCCATGGACAGGTAAGGGAAATCCCTATACGAAACAGGAAGTAAGAGACCGCCTGCAAGCGACTATAGATCAGGGCAAAGCCATCATTGCAGCCGGCGCCGGTACCGGTATCAGTGCCAAATTCATCGAAAAAGGCGGTGCCGACCTCATCATCATCTATAACTCGGGGCGCTTCCGCATGGCGGGGCACGGCTCTACGGCCGGCCTGATGGCCTATGGTGACGCCAACGCGGTAGCTATGGAAATAGGCGAGTTCGAGGTACTGCCTGTGGTGGAAGAAATACCCGTGATATGCGGTGTACACGGCTCCGACCCCCGGCGCAGAATGTGGCATCATTTGCTAAAAGTAAAGGAAATGGGCTTTTCTGGCGTCAATAATTTTCCTACCCACAGCATTGTGGACGGGCATTTCAGGCAGGTACTGGAAGAAACCGGGATGGGTTTTGCCAAAGAGGTGGAGATGATCCGGCTGGCTACGATGATGGACCTCTTCTCGATCGTTTATGTGGCTACGCCCGAGGAAGCACGCCAGATGGCGGAAGTGGGCGCGGACGCCATTATTGCGCACGTCGGCACAACGGTAGGCGGTTCAATCGGTGTGGTGGACGCCACATGCAGCATGGACGAGGCCATTGAACGCACTCAGCTCATCGGCGATGCGGCACGGAACGTTAACCCGAATGTGTTCGTCCTCGCGCATGGCGGGCCCGTCAATACGCCCTCCGATGTCCGCGAAGTGCTGTCAAAAAGCGACATCCATGGCTTTGTGGGCGCATCTTCCCTGGAGCGCATGGGCATAGAGCAATCGCTCACCGAGCTCACGCAGGATTTTAAGAGGCTAACGTTGGGGAATGGGTGATGTCGGTCGGGGAAGGATATCCGAAATTTCACAATCAGGTGTCGGCAAGCTGCAAATGCACGTAAAAATCATTGGCGGAGCGTGTACACCAGTTGATCGCCAGCACACTGGAAAGCAGGCTACTCAGGTCTTCCATGGAACTTGGTTTTGACAAATAACCCGTTGCCCCAAGCTTGCGGGCGTCTTCTACTGTAAGGCGGTCCTGGGCGGTCGAGAAGAGAAATACGGGCAGCACTTTCGAATAATACTTACGGATATTGGACAGACATTCCAGGCCGTTTTGAACCGGCATGTTAATATCGAGAAAGACAATGTCCGGCTCCGAGGGTTTGGATACCCTCAGGGCATCGAACAGTTCCTGGCCGTTTCTGAACACGCTCAAGGCATGCTTTGTTTGGAGTTCCTTCATCGCACGTTCAAACAGGTAGATATCGTCAGGGTCGTCCTCTGCCAGAAAAATCAGTTGTCCATTGCTCTGCTCTCTGGCCGGGTCTTTGTGTTGCGGGTTTGGGTAAGGCTCCATGGAAGAAAAACGTTACGAATTTCCAATGTATAATTCGCTGGTATATCTAAATACTATGCCATGAAACAAGCCGCTTTTACACAACTCAGGCCGCCGGTTCGTGGTCGGCGGCCCGGGGCTATTATTCTACAATGCTGGGGAAACGGCGGCGTCGGGTTGTAGTAGTGGACTACCGCCGTACACGGCCATACCGGCAACAGGGAAGGCGGTAGTACTTGAAGCAATTTCCCAGCTACTACTCGCTTCTTAAACTCCTGACCGGATTCATAAACGCGGCCCGGATACTCTGGAAGCTAACGGTCACCAATGCAATGGCAACCGACAAGGCACCGGCCAGCAGGAATACCCACCACCTGATGTCGGTGTGGTAGGCGAAGTCCTGCAACCAGTTTTTCATACCGTACCAGGCGATGGGCGATGCTATGAGAATGGCAACAAGGACAGGTTTGAGAAAATCCTTCGAAAGCAGCCCCACAATACTCGGTACCGAAGCGCCCAGCACTTTTCGAACGCCGATTTCTTTCGTCCGGAGTTCGGCCATAAACATCGAGAGGCCTAGCAGTCCCATGCATGAAATGAGAATGGCAATACCTGCGAATATGCCGAACAATAGTTGCTGGGTTTGTTCACGCGCGTAAAGTTTGCCAAAACGCTGGTCGAGAAACTCATACTGGAACGGCACATCCGGGAAACGCTCCTGCCATACCGAACCGATGTGGGCGATCGCGCCCTGGATATTCTTGCCCGCAACCTGTACCGACACGTTTCCGAGGTGGCCCGGCTGATAAAACATGACGATGGGCGCCACTTTCTGGTGGAGCGATTCGAAATGGTAGTCCTCGGTAACACCAATGATCTGTCCCCGCACCTCGCCGTAACCAAAACGGTTGCCAATCGCTTCCTCCGCGTTTTTCCAGCCGAGCAAACGCGCGGCCGTCGCATTAAGTATGAACCCGTTGGTGCGGTCTGTTGGATGCTGACGGGAAAAGTTACGGCCCGCCGCCATCCGGATCTGATAAGCCGGGATAAAATCCTCATCCACCGAAAGCGACTTGATACTGATTTCCGTAGGTGCCATCGAATCGCCTTTCATAACGTAGGCCTCCCAGGAATCAAGCAAGCGGCCCGACGGAATGCGCGACGAACGGCCCACTTCCCGTACACCCGCATGCTCCTTGAAACGCTGCCGGATCGCCTCGGCATCTATCGTCGAATCGTCAGGCATTCCGAATGTGATCACCTGATCCTTCGCATACCCCAACTTGTAATTCTGGATGTAACGCATTTGGTTGTAGACGACCGTCGTGCTGATGATCAGCGTGACAGCAATGGCAAATTGTGCCACCACGAGTGTTTGACGCAATTTCCCGTTTTTCAGCGCGGAAGCTATTTTGCCCTTTAAAACTGCGATAGGCTGAAAACCGGTCATGAAAAATGCCGGATAGCTGCCCGCGACAAGCCCTGTAAAAATGGTAATACCCAGCAGGACCACAAGAAACGACGGGTCCAGCAATGCTGAAATAGAAAGTTGTTTTTGCGTAAAATTATTGAACAGTGGCAGGCATAGTACCACTGCGACGAACGCTATTAATACAGAAATAACAACCAGCACCACCGATTCGCTCAGGAACTGGTTGATGAGCTGGGAACGTACCGCGCCTATGACCTTCCGCATTCCAACTTCCTTTGCGCGGGTAGCGGATTTCGCCGTTGCCAGGTTCATGTAATTAATGCAGGCAATCAGTAAAATAAAGATCGCGATCGCCGAAAACAGGTACACATACTGAATGTCCCCATTGCCCTCGATTTCTGAATCCAGATGAGAACGCAGGTGAATGTCGGTAAGTTTAGTAAGCGTGAGCACCGAATATTTCGAAGTATTGGGACCGATATGCTTATTCTGGAATGCAGGGAAAGAAGCTGCCAGTTTCTGAGCGTCGTAATGTTTCGGCAAAAGCAGGAAGGTCGAGAACGAGTTGTTAGCCCAGTTGGTACGAAGCCCCTCGGCCCCATAAACGCGGTTGTCGTTGAGCGTCGAGAAAGAAACCAGGAAATTAGGGTGGAAGTGCGACTGTGGCGGAAGCGGCTCAAAAACACCGGTTACCGTATAGTCGAACTGATTATCCAGCCTCACCACTTTCCCGATCGGGTCCTCCTTCCCGAAATATTTCTCCGCCATAGGTCTGGAAAACATGATCGAAAAAGGGTTTTCGAGTGCTTTGTCGGGGTTTCCACGATCTATTTTAAAAGTAAAAACCTTGAAGATGTTTGCTTCCGCGGCAAACATCTGCTCCTCTGAAAAGCGGCTTTCACCATACTTTACCAAAGCCCCTGTTTCCAGCAATCGTACAACCTGCTCCACCTGCGGGAAATCCTGCTTCACCAGCGGGCCGAACGGTGGCGCCGCATGTCCTAGACGAAGCGATTCCGTGCCGTCGTTGGCCAGAAATGTCCGGTTCAACCTGTAAATACGGTCAGCATGTTCATGAAACCGGTCGTAAGCCAGTTCATCCTTCACATACAAGGCGAGCAGCAAAAAGCAGGTCAGCCCGAGTGATACGCCGGAGATGTTGATGAAACTGAAAGCCTTATACTTAGTCAGATTCCGGAACGCTATTTTCAGATAGTTTTTGAACATGGTATTTGCATTTGGAGCCGTGGTGAGGCAATGTTGGTCCAAGAAGCAGCAACAAATGCATGCCATCTTAATAGTGTATTGATAATCAAAAACTTACCTAAAATAACCTGTCCGAAATCGGACGCCGCCGTCCGTCGCTGCACGACGTCCACGAGTTGAAAACGAACAGATCCGTTCGCTTCCGGACATCGAAGCTACTAACAAACAATCTCAATATCAGAGACTTATAAAATTGGCATGATACTTGACTGATTTCCTGTATCTAATCAGCCATATTCTATGAAAAACAAACTCCTTGCGATCATTCTTTTCTCTAACCTCCTAACCAACACGCTCCAAGCTCAAACCGACCCGCTTCCCAAACGAATCGACTCCCTGATGCAGGCTGCATACCGTATCGGTGTTTTCAATGGAAATGTTATGGTTGTCAGCAAAGGCCAAACCATTTACAAAGCCGCTGTCGGGTTCGCAGATGGCAGCAAGCAAAACCCGCTTACCCCGCAAAAGCGATTCGATATCGGCTCTATTGCCAAGGAATTCAACGGCATATCGATCATGCTTCTTGCCGAAAAAGGAAAGCTGTCCGTAACCGACCCTGTACACAAATACCTGCCCGAACTTCCTGCCTGGGCCGACAGCATTCAGATCGCCCACCTGCTCAATTACACCAGCGGGCTGCCCGCAAGTCCTGCCAACACCGACGAGGATGTCCGGAATGAACTTCTGGCGCTGAAACGCCTTACTAATGCACCCGGGAAGTCGTACATATACAGCTACTCCAATGTATATCTGCAACAGCGGATCGTAGAGAAGGTTTCCGGTTTGAAATACAATGCATTTGTCGAGAAAAATATCCTGAAACCGCTGGAAATGAAGCGTACCGTGATGGACCTTCCCGTGGACGATACTACGATGGCGATCGCTTTTAACAACAAATTTGTCAACGAAAAGCCCCGTGAAACCACCAGGGGATGGCCCCGTCTGACGACGGAGGACCTTCTCCGTTTTATGTCCGCTGTCGACAGTTACAAGCTCGTCGGCAAAGCTTCCGTGCAGCAACTTTCGCAGCATTTCGGAGAAGGCGAAAGCAGCCTAGGCGAAGCGAAATTCGAAAACGGCGAACTGGTCTGGCACCAGCACCACGGCTCCAATTTTAACTACGAAGCACTGACCACGCATGATCTGAAAAACGACCGGTTCGTGATTCTGATGACCAACAACCAGAATTTCAAAGTCCGGCAGCTTACATCCGCGATTCTCTCTATTCTGGACAATAAGCCTTACACCGTCCCGAAACGTTCGTTATACCTCGAATTGCGCGAGGAAATGCTAGCCGATTTTGACGCGGGCGTCGCATTTTACCGCACTGCCCGTGAGCAGAAAAAAGAGGTCTACGACTTGTCGTTCGAGATTGGCGACCTGGTCAATACCGGCAAGTTCCTCTTGCGCCGAAACCGCATTGACGATGCCATCAAGGTATTTACGCTTGGCCTTCTCCTGGATTTGCAGGACAAGGATTACGCCATCGCCTGTCAGTTCATTGCCGAAGCGTATAAGCAGCAGGGTAAAACCGATCTCGCAGTTTTATATGCGCAGCAAGCGATCCGGAAGGATCCGGATAACAAAATTGTTCGCTCCATGCTCGACCAGGTCGCACGTTAAGGACATTCCCGAAAAACTAGCAGCAGGTAGCCTCGGGTTGTTTATATCCCCGCAAGCTTTTAAACCAGCTATAAACGACCTGGAAAAATTTGGGCGTCGTATGGACCGTGCGGTGCTTCCGCGCTGTGGGTTGAACACTTTGGGAATGGCCGGCGCCCGGGCCCTGCGATGGAGACGCCGCAACGACGATGTCCAGTACGCCATTGGTAAGGGCGTGAATGTCTTCGTGAAGCTCATCCAGAAGGTTGGCAGCCTGGCCCCGGAAATGGTGGCGGTCGGCGATCTGGAGGGTGGTATTTACTGCAAAATCATAAATTTCCTGTGAAAGCTGGTCGCAAAGCTCGCACATATCCGCCCGCCGCTCGGGCAGAACAATGCTTCTCGCCTTCATTTCCTGGATTTTACGCTCGGTTTTCGTGACCAGTTCGGCCCGGACTTCATTCAAATTCATATTTACGGGTGCTGTTAGAGGGGAGTTTTTCAAACGCATGAACGTTCTCAGAAATATTATAAATATTTTGACAGAATCAAAGGGTTTGATTTTTTTTCTAATCCATTTCAAAAGGATTTTCTGCGCTTACTTATGCATAAAAGTCGTTTCATGCCCTTCATTTTACAGTTCATCTGATTGAAGGTAGGCATGGGGAGCAGCCACGGCTACTTTTGTCCCATCAAAACGAATACTATTAGCCATGAAAATTCAACGTATACTATTTGCAACCGTTCCCTTCGACGGGCATTTCAGCCCGCTTACCGGCCTGGCCGCTCACCTCAAACAGCTCGGGCATGACGTACGCTGGTACGTGGGCGGCCATTACGGCGCACGCGTTACCAAACTGGGGCTTGTTCATTACCCGTGTGTAAACGCGCCTGTGATCAACCAGGAGAATATGGACGAGCTATTCCCCGAACGGAAAAAAATCAAAAACCCTATTGCCCGCGCCCGGTTCGACGTGAAGCATACCTTCCTCAGCCCTATTCCTGGGTATGTCGACGACCTGTTGAAAGTCCACGATGAGTGGCCGTTTGACCTAATCGTCTATGATCTGGCCTGTCTGGGTGCATTGTTCGTGCAGGAGTTGCTGGCGATAAAAGGCGTGGCAGTGGGCGTGCTCCCATTGTTCGAAAGCGAGTCGAACCTGCCGTCAGACGATCCCGGCCGGAATGCCATTACAAGGTCGGTGACGCGTTGGGCGAAACGGGCCAAGATTCATTTTCAGTTCAATATCATTATGAAGCCTTGCAGTGTATTGTTCAACGAACTTCGTGCCAAATACGGCCTGCCACAGGAGTCTGGCTTTATGTTCGACGCGGTATTCCGGAATGCAAATCTGTACCTTCAGAGCGGAGTGCCAGGCTTTGATTACCCGCACAGAAAACTGAGCCCTAATGTCCGGTTTGTCGGACCGCTTTTGCCCAACAAATCGAAGGGTAAGGCATCATTTGAGCAAGCTGGGCAGACTATGAAGTACAAAAGGGTCATTCTAGCCACGCAGGGCACATTTGAGCGGGATGTCGAGAAAATCATTGTCCCTACATTGGAAGCTTATGAAAATGACCCTGACACTATGGTGATCGTCACCACCGGTGGTTCCGGTACTGCGGCACTGCGCCAGCGCTATCCACAGCGCCATTTTCTCATAGAAGATTTCATCGACTACGACGCCGTTATGCCCTACGTGAGCGTATACGTGACGAACGGGGGCTACGGAGGCGTGATGTTGGCCCTGCAACACAAGCTGCCGATTGTGGTAGCGGGTGTTTATGAAGGGAAGGTGGATATTGCTGCGCGCGTTGGATTCAACGGCGTCGGCATCGACCTGAAAACCGAGACACCCAAGGCAAGCCAGATCCGCCGGGCCGTTGCGACCGTACTATCCGACAATAAATACCGGCAGCACGCACAACGGCTCAGCGAAGAATTCCGAAAATATCCCGCCAATGAAATGGCTACCGGCTACATCGGCGAACTGGCCTGAAAGCCCCTGATTATCTGGAAGCTGATATTTCCTCTTTCCGGGGCGTACCCATCATCATCTTTTCAATGGAAGCTATTTTTGCGTCCATGGCTTCCAATTTGGCTTTCAGCTGATCATTTTCTTCCTGTAACTGTCGTGTACGTTTTTCAAGCGCCTGGATGGCGGCCATGTTCACGCCGTCGATGTCTGAGGAATTGATCGTCGTATCGTTCCCGATGCCGTCCAGGCCGAATGCGGCATAAAAATCCTGCGCCATCGGGCCCATGTGCCGGGTGGTAGCAGGCTGACTTTTGTAGTTCCAACTGGTAAGTGGCAACCGTGCTACTTTTTGAAGGATGTTTTCAGTATTTAATACTTCGAAATTCTCTTTTTTCCGCCGGTCGCTGACGACGCTCCACGATCCTCCGCCAGCGGAAATTTCAACGCCGCTCGTAAGTCCCTGATTGGTGAAGACCCGTGCTCCGCCTGCAAAACGCATGGTCAGCTGATTGTTGGTCGTACTGTAAGCGCTATCGCTGCTGAACGATGCGCTCGCATCGCTGATGACAATAGACCCCTGGTGCCTTACCCGTGCATTTTTGCCGAGTGCGACGGAGAAGTTTCCTCTTGCACTGTTTTGCAAGCCAATGGCAATAGCAAATGCACCCTGAGCAATAGAGGGACCAATTACAATCGAAGCGAGTCCACCCGCGATGGATGATGGCCCCAATGCCAGTGCGTCGTCATTGGTAGCTTGCGCGCCGCTGCCCAATGCAATGGCCCCCACCGCCGAGGCAGTACCGTTGAATGCCAGCGCCCGATCCGCCGACGCTGTACCAAAATTTCCCAGCGCAACCGATGCCTCGCCGGATGCGGTCGTTCCCAGCCCGGCCGAAAAAGAACTCGCTCCCTGCGCTCGGACGTGCTGGCCCGCCGCGAATGAATAGTCACCTATGTTGGCGGCATTCCAGAAGGTACTTGAAAATCCCCCGACATATCCTACGCGGAATGCGGCCTTGTCCACATACCACATCATACGGCGGCCTTCGCCAGCAATGGGTACCGGTTTGCCTCCGGCGACATCCCCGGGAGCGGCGAAAACGACGCTGCTATCGGCCACGTGCAATCCGGCACGGGGCGTAAGTGTACCGATACCCACCTGGGCATGGGTATAAACGGATGCAATAACAAAAAGGAAAGTAATAACAATCCGATTCATAGGATGGATGGATTTTTGAGGAACAATACAATTATTCAACAACCAGTTTATGATTGACAACGCCCTGGTTGGTAGTAAGTTTAAGAAGATATAAGCCCGAAGTAATGCCGTCCAGGCTTACCTGTACGGAGCCGTCGGACAGTGAGGAAGTACGGACAGGCATCTTCCGGCCAAGCATATCCCACAAGCTCACTTCGCCTGCCGGAATGCCGGATGAAACGGTCACAGTACTTGTCCTGCGGGCGGGGTTCGGGTATACGCCTGCGAAGCGGCCAGCGCCACGTGGTTGTAGGGAAATAGCCCTGGTCAGACTGAAAGTACCGTCCAGGTCCACGGAACGTAGACGGTAGTAGACCGTCTGCCCCTGGTTGTCGAAAGCCCGGTCTGTGAAATTGTACTTCTGCAGCGCATTGCTGTTACCGGCGGCATCCACGGTCCCGATTTTTTGAAAGACCCTCGCATCGAGGCTTCGCTCTATTTCGAAGTGGGAGGCATTGTCCTCGCTCGTCGTCTGCCATTCGATCAATGCATTGTTTTCAACAGCCCTTGCATTGAAACTGATCAGGGTTACGGGCAGTGCCGCTTCCGGAATAGCCCCAAGTGTGAATGGGCTCCATGCCGATATCACCTCGCTGGTCACGGAACCGGCCGTCAGCGTACCCGTCACGTTATGGCCCTCGTTGAGCCAGTTGCCTCCCGTGAGATGGGCTATGCTGAAAACATTCGGATTTTCGGAAACCGTGATGGATGGATTTTTATAATCATCGTATGTGATAATTACCTTGCCGGTAGCAGTGCCTTTCGGTGCAAGATCCCAGTATTCTTCGTTGTTGTAGGCTTCCAGCGCAATAGGAGAAGCGCCGCTCGTGGCAAATGTGCCGGTACCCGCATCTCCGGCGAAGTAGCGTACGCTCATTCCGGCGCTGTTGTCGGTCAGGTCCACTGTAATGGGCTGGTACCTGATGCCGTCACCTACCGGGTATACAAAACTACCCATCCCGGTCTTGACTACATAGCCATTCACATGCCTCGCATCGGATACGCCCGCCACGGATGCCGTATCCCCGATCACCAGCGCGGCAATATCGTTGGTCGCATCCACGATTCCGTTGGAGAAAGTAACCATTCCTCCAACCCTGATGCTATTGTCTAAAACAATACCCGCTGGATTATTGATCGTCAGATAGCGGGTGAAAAAAGTCTGGGTGCCGCTCACCGTCTGCGGCACGACGCCGTCTAATGTCAACGCTCCGGTATCCGTCTCTGCCATCGCCTGGTTATTGACGAGGTTCCCCGAAACAAAAAGGTTGCCATTATTTGTAAAAGATCCTCCGTCCAGTTGCAGATCACCTTTCACCTGCAAAATGCCGCCTTTGACGATAACCGCGCCGCCGGCACTGGACAAGCCCTGCGCAGCGGCATTCCCGCCGAGTCCGGCAAGGACCGCCAGAAAATATATAGTTTTCATATTATTGATTAGTAAAAGAGGACAAAATATACGGGGCTCAAAGTAAACGGCCTCCGCCAGGGACTATACGCCGCCTAGCTATTACCAACACGCCCGCCACGGCGAGGGCAAGTAACCCCAGACCCGCAAAACCCATCCAGGAATTGCCGCTATTGTTGTCCTTCATCTGCTGGCGAAGCGCCGCATTGTCCGCTTTCAGGCTTTCTAATTCTGCCGCAAGGTTACGAGTACGCTCTTCCAATGCTTTGATACCCGCCAATGCCACGCCGTCGGCGTCGACTGTTCCTATTGTGCGGTTATCGTTGCCCAATCCGAACGCGGCATGAAAGTCCTGCGCTGTCGGCCCCAAATGTGTGGTATTTTCCGAGTCGGTCTTATAACTCCATCGGGTTACCGGCAAGTTTCGGAGTTTTTGCAGTACCTCCTCATACGAGACCTTTTCAAACCGATGTTTTTTGTTCACATCGGACACGTTCGTCCAGACACCGCTGGTCGACAGGTAAGCGCCCGTAGACGTAGAAATGACAGCATTGGATTGTCCCCAGTTACTTACTGAGGCACCACTCTGAATTGTAAGGCCGGTACTGAGGTTGGACGAAGTAAATATCCGGAACCCGCCGCTGACGCGCCAGTTGGCCGAGTGGTTTACCCCTGCGCGTATCGTATCGACCGAAGATCTGTCGGAGAACACAAAACTCCCCTGCCGGGCATTCGTATGTGCGTGATACCCCATGGCCACAGAGGCAGCTCCGCTGGCATAGCTATCTTCACCCACCGCAAATGACGATTGTTGCGCTGCACCCGTCCTCAGACCAAAAGCGGTCGCAGCATAGGCAGTTGCCCGCGCCCCATCGCCCATTGCCACGGAGTTGTCTCCTATAAGGACGTCGTCCCATTGGTTTCCCGACACGGTCCCGGCGCGGAATGCCCCTTTCTCGGGATGCCATACGAGGCGTGTACCAGCGCCTACGGCAGGTGCTCCGGTACTGGTTCCGGTGTACTGGCCTCCTAACATGAAGGCTCCGTTTCTGAAAACAACCATTCGTGTGCTCTGATCGACGTCCCGCGCTGCCACCAGCGTATCGGTCCGTTGCGCGTATGCGCCGACGGGCACTAGCAAGGAGCAGATCAAAGCATGTAACACAGGTCGCCCCAGGGATAAATTCGGCGATTTTCTTTCAGACAAAATTGAAGTAAAATTTGCATTCATAACTGAAGTAGGATTAGGTATAGTTGTAAAAAGTACAACTAATTCCAAAAATACAACTATGAATGTGAAATACTTTTACGTCACGAAAATACCCTTCGTAGAAAAACTTATCAACCAGTGAAGATCGCTTCCAAAGCACGCGTACAAGGGATGAACTGGTCGTCGAAGAGAAACGTAACTTGTTGATTTAGCGGCAACAACACGGCTATATGATCATTTCATAACCGTTTAATAATTTTTAATGCCCAGGTGTCGCGAAACTCCGTTTTTCGACGCCTGGGCATTCGCAACGCTCTCACCTCACTGCACGAACTTGCGCTGCCTGGTTTCCGTCTCGGTCGGGAAATCGGATGGAATGGGAATGTCCACTTTACCCGTTGCTGCCCACTGACTCCCGCGTTGCAGACAGGTAATGAAGCCTACGCATTCCACCGAGTAATCGGCGTGACCTAATGCCATGTGAAAAATGCGGCCTTTGCCGTAACGAAGCGCGATTAGCATGGGTTCGTTGCGGTCGGTACCGTTATTTGTTTTGGGAGAAAACGCTGTGGCCAGGATCTGCATGTTTTCTGCGGGCCCACGGAGGCGGTCGTAGAGTTCGTCGCGGCTGTGCAGCCAGTTGGCCGGCATGCCTTTCGTAATGGGATGGTTCGGTTCGCGAACGGTGATTTTAAATTCCATTTGCGCACCGTGAGAACCTGCTTTGCCCGGTTGCGTATCGCGTACCTCTTTGCCGTTCTGATCGAAATATACGTAGGGACCATCCTTTTCCGTCCGGTCACCCCAGCCGCCCAGGCCGATCATCTGATTATAGGCCGGCCACTGCGGAAAGGAGTTGTTGGCCGCGTGAATAACCACAAGCCCACCCCCGTTCTTCATGAATTTTTCAAAATCCTTTTGAGTATCAGCCGACCACGGCGCCGCATTCCAGCCGAAATTACAGATCACTACATCGTAATTTGAAAATTTGGGATGAAAAGCCGAGTCCATTTTAGGCTGCTTCAACGCCTGTGTTTCCGGGCCGTTCTTCACCGGATATTCCTGCACAAGCTTGTCGCCCTGCCAGGTGTACCGCGTTCGCTGAATATCGACTGTGAATTTTTTCGTGTCTTCCAGATAATATTTCATCATGGCTGTGATCTTCGGCCACTGCTCGTGGTTGTTCTGACCATCGACGATGAGGACTTTCACCGGCGACTTCTGCGCAAAAGATGAACTGGAAACTGCGCCCGCTCCAAGCAATGCGAGCAGGAAAATCAGGATTTTGTTGTTCAATGTCATAAATCGACAGGTTATGGAGAAAATGTGCGTTCCCAATCAAGAGTATCCAAAGGTCGCTATTTACCCATTACCGGCAGCCCGCTGGGAACACTTTCGGGGACCGATTTATCAAACGAATCGTCGTTGAGCGTGTTTAAAAACTCGACGATCCGGGAAATGTCTTTGAAATTAACGTCCATATGCGTCGCTAGCGGGTCAACCTGCCCTTCTTTAACATGGGGATTCAACACTTTGCCCCCTGCGATATCTTCATAGAACATCAGCACCTGGTCGAGGGTAACAAATTTGCCACTATGCATGTAGGGACCGGTAAACCGCAGGTTCCGAAGCGAAGGTGTCCTGAATGCATACTTTTTACCGGCGCCCGAATCGCTCTCCTTTCTATTATCGGTATCGGGCACGCCCAGCGTATGTAATTTAAAATCGGAGAACATCGGACCTGAGTGGCATTTGGCACAACCGGTGGCCAGAAATGCATTCATTCCTTCTTTTTCGCCAGTCGATAATGCATTACTGTCGCCGCGCATGTACTGGTCGAAACGCGTGTTGGTGGCCACCAGCGTGCGTTCGTACGCTGCGAGGGAGCGGGCCAGATTGATCCGGCTGACAGGCGATTGCTCTTTGGGAAACGCCACGGAAAACAGCCTGCGGTACTCGGGTATCTGTGATAACCTTGTTACTATTTCGTCGAGGATACCATTTTCGTGATAGCCATTTCCCCGCATTTCTTCCAAAGTTTTGATGGGTTCCAAAGCCTGCTGTTCCAATCCTTTGGCCCGATTATCCCAGAACATCGGGGCTGATGCCGGGTCGTACTCCTCATTATTTCTAAGCCCATTAAAGGCAGTATTCAGTACACTCTGAGAATTTCTCTTTACAAAAGGAATATCATTGGGATCCACGAAACGGCGGTTTTGTCCCCGCCCGACGCCGTTTACACCGATGGATGTTTCGAGAAATTCCGCATAGTTGAATTCGGGCTGATGGCAGGTAGCGCATGCCACATCCTTGTTCCCCGAAAGTACCGGATCAAAGAACAGCAACCTGCCCAATGCTACTTTTTCGGGCGTCGAAGGGTTATCGGCGGGATCAGTGGGCGTCCGCGGTAATGCGCCAAGGTCCGCGATCGTTTCCACGCGCTCTGCTTCCTTTTCCAAGGCTGCATTACGCTCCCTGCCACATGAAAAAAGCATAGTGGCGCCACACAGGCTCAAAATACAGTTCCTTAATACTTCAATCGATATTCCTGTCATTCCAATCTCCATATTCGAACTCGAACTCCCTTATATAAGGCAAGCAGGGTCCGAAATTTACCATTGGTCCGATATGAATAACCATGACGAAGGTCATACCCGCGTACTAATCTGCCCGAAGATTCTTCACCGGATTCAGCAGCGCCGTTTTGATGGCCTGAAAGCTAATGGTGACAACAGCCAGCAGCAAAGCGGCAAGCGCCGCCATTGCCGGTACTTCCCAGCCAATAGAAATGCGATAGGCAAATGCCCCCAACCAACGCTCCATCGCCCACCAGGCCAACGGCAGGGATACTGCTATGGCTATGAGAACGAGCAACAGGAAGTCACGCGAGAGCAGGAATGCCACACTCGTTACCGATGCCCCAAGTACCTTGCGTACGCCCACTTCTTTCACGCGCAGCTTTGCCGAATATGCCGATAAACCGAAAAGGCCGAGGCAGGAAATAAAAATAGAAAGTGCCGCGAAACCGTTGAAAACCTTGCTCATGCGGTTCTCGGTAACATAAAGTTTATCCAGGTTTTCGTCCAGAAAGGCGTAGGTAAACTTGCTGGCCGGCGCGAGCGTATGTATACGGCTTTCGAGGAATCCGATGGTGGCAGGCAGCGAGCCGCCTTTCACTTTCACCAGCAGATAGTTGGTGCGATAAGGGTTGTACTGGATCACCAACGGCTCCACGCCCGCATGAAGGGAGGCAAAATTGAAGTCTCTGACCACCCCTACCACTATTCCCGTATCACCTTCGGCTACGAATGCCTCGCCGACGGGATTTTGGAGCCGGTATGCCTTTACAGCGGCCTCATTCAATATAAATTCATAGTTTTTGATTTCAGGAAACTGGCTGCGGAAAGCCCTTCCCTCTTTGAGTTGAATACCCAGCGTGGTTAGCAGCTTGTCGTCCGACCAGAGCATTCTCGAGTTTTCAGGCAGCGGGTCCTGCTCCGGCCGGTGTAGCGGCGAAGCGGTATAGTTTCCGAAACGTTCGCCCGGCAGCGTGGAAGTGATCGAAAAGCTGGCGATGTTGCTGTTTTTGGACATTTCGTCCATCAATACGCTGTATTTTTCACGCATCTGGTCGTACATGGTTACCGCCACCACCTGGTCTTTGTCGAAACCCAGATCCTGATGATGGAATAGCTGCATTTGCCGGTAGACGATCATCGTACCGAATATCATGAATACCGAAACTGTAAACTGGAATACGATTAATCCTTTCCTGACAACATTTACCCCCGTCCCGGAAAGCCGCTTGCCTTTCAGTGATACCACCGGATTGAAACGCGCCACAAACCAGGCCGGGTACAGGCCGGCAAGCAATGCAATACCGGCAACGAGCAATGCGACAATGGCCATATTCGGGATAGTAAGCATGCTGTCGAACACAAAACCACCCGAAGCCACATTGGTATAATAGGGAATAATGAGCTTGAACAGCAGCACCGCCACTGCGGTCGACAGCAAGGTAACGAGCAGCGATTCGCCCAGGAACTGACGTAACAACTGGCTGCGGGTGCCCCCCACGACTTTGCGCAGACCAATCTCTTTCATACGGTTGAATGCCAGCGCAGTAGAGATGTTCACAAAATTGACAGTCGCTACGAGCAATATGAAGATGGCCGCAACGGCAAAAATGTAGATATAAGTAATGTCGCTGTTAGGATACATTTCTTTTTCCAGCTTCGAATGCAGGTGAATGTCGCGGATCGGCTGCAAATGCAAGTGGCGTGTTGCGAGTATCTTTTCCTTAGAATCGCCGGACGGCCCGTAAAATTTGACTGCAAATGCAGGTAACCCAGCCTCTACCTGTGCGGCCGAGGCGTCTTTACGCAGCAATACGTAGTTGTAAAATCCAGACCATCCCGTGTTATCCAGCGATTGTTTGTCCAGATACCGCTCGATCGTCGGCATTGAAACCAGGTAATCGAATTGAAAATGGCTGGGAAATCCGAATGACTTCACAACGCCCGTAACAAGGAGGGGCAGCCTGGCCCGGTCGTCGAGGATCGTTTTGCCCATCGGATCAGCATTTCCGAAATACTTCTTTGCCATTGCCTCGCTCAGTACAATGCTATTGGCGCCTTTGAGCGCCGACTTGGGATCCCCCGCCACAAATGGCAGATCGAACGTCCCGATCACTTCCTCATTAGCAAAAAAGCCGCCTTTCTCTTCAAACCGCTTCACCTCGCCTGCCGGGCTTGTGTAGCTGAAAAGCTGGTATGGGAATAACCGGTGCATCCTCACGCCCGCCTCTATCTGCGTGAAGGCCTGTTGCAACGCGGGGACCAGTGGCGGCGGCGTGGCCGCCCAATGCCGGCTATCCTCTCCGGTACTCTCGTAGGTTACCCGGTAAATGCGGTCGGCCTTTTCAAAACCTTCCTCGTAACTCAGTTCATGACGGATGTGAAACGTAATGAGCAGCACGCCGGCGATACCGACGGCGAGGCCTGTAATATTGACAAGCGAAAAAGTCTTGCTTTTCCAGAGATTGCGCCAGGCAATTTTGAGGTAGTTTCTGAACATATCGGGCGGATGTTTTAACAGAAAGAATAATGTCCTGCGTCGAAGAGGCTAAAAACAAGTGCCAGAAAATCAAGTTATTCATTTTCAATAACTTAAAATAAAATCCATTGAATCCTAATGTCCGTTATCGTACAGATGTGACCGGCACGGGCGGCCTAATTCTGCTGACATTACAGTATCACAACCTCTACACGCTGACGCTCTAAGTGATTTTACTCCACTCGGCATCCGGTTTTATATTCGGCTATACGGTACTTATTTTCGCCGTACTAACGCTCGTCATTCGCACCAAATGGCTGGGGCGCGCGGCAAAAAGCAAGTAAAGGAGCAGGATGTTGCTTTAATTGTGGAGTAGACCGAACAAGGAAGCAGGGAATCGGCAATCCCAAACCGTCGTCAGTTATTTGCTTCTTTGCCCGCATTTTCATTAAAAAAGTCAATTGCAATTCGGCAAAGCATTTCGCTTTTCGCCTCTGGCATTGCGTGTCCCACATCGGGATAAACACACAACTGGCCTCTTTTAAGCGACCGGTACATTTCGATGCTGTGTTCCAACCGGATCATGTCCCGGTCTCCCCGGATTACCAGCACCGGAATAATAATACTTGCAAGCTTTTCATCGGGGACTTTAAGTTCCCTCGACCACATTTTTTGGTTATCCTCCCAAAACTTGATCCATTTATCGGGTTGAGGATTCATTTTCTGATAATTCGCAAGCCAATCTTTATCCTCTTCTACCGCTTCGACCGTATATTCTTTCAATAAATTACTCCCTTCCTGCGTCAGCCCGCTCGATTTCGTATTGGAAGCTCCACTTATTACCTTCTTTACCTTATCAGGCCTGTTTGCGGCAAGCAGGAGCGCGGTGTTGCCTCCCATACTCCATCCCAACACATAAACACTATCCAGTTTCAATCGGTCGATCAGGGCAGAGCCATAATCGGCCAGTAACGCGCCACTCAAACTATCGGCTTGCTCCGAACGACCGTGGCCGGGTGCATCGGGCGCTATGATTCGGAAATGTTTTGATAACTGCGGTATAATATCGCCCAGGTTTTCAATTGATCCTAAACCCTGATGCAAAAGCAACAGAGGCGCACCAGTCCCATATTCTTCATAATAGATCTTGGTGCCTTTAATGGTCAGATATTTACCATTATTTGAACCGTATTTAACCGGAACTTCCTTGTCTTTGCGTTTTTGGCAGCATATGAGTGTAATGCCGATAAACAGGTAGCAGAAAATTTGTTTCATATCAAACCGGGTTTTTATATGAGTAATACGCCAACCGGCTTGTATCTGCGGCACGTAACCATTTGAAGAATATTAGCACAGCAGCCAAAACTCCCGCTGCTGTAAACACAGTCGCCACACCAACCTGTACCGATACGAATGAGGGGCTATTTCAGGGCACCAGCTAGGATCGTCTGGAAAAAGTCGATCTGAATGACAGGAAGATAATCGATCCTCAGTGGCCATTCACTATTATACGATATTTGCCAACTATGCAGGCGCAAAGCGACTCCATTTACAGTTCAGCGAACCGATTTAAGTAGTTATCGGGATCCGTCATTTGAAGGGCCATGCGATCCTGCTACGGTCCGGCCGAAGGTGGCGGGAATGGTCGGGAAGGACCTCCGAACATGCAAGATCGGGAGGGTGCCTCCTGAATGTGATTCACCGCGAAAGAGGCCCCGGCAATACCTGGTAGTCGATTAGGACCGAAAAAACCACCAGACTTACAGCTCCAACAAGCGCACGCGGAACGCTTTGAAATAAGGCTTCCTTCACAGAGCTCTTTTGTGCCACTTTCCAAACCCGCTTCATTTTACTACTGATCAAAAGATTAAAAATAAATTAGAAAAAACAGGAAACTGCTTTGCTGTAATTCTTATATTTTTTTGATCTTTATGACGTCTCAAATGAAGAAGACGCTCAATCCCTAACAAACGTAAAGCATGTCCCCTATCAACAATTTACTTCCTAGCCTGTTAACGCTCGCACGGCCAAACCGCGGGCAAACGTATACGAATACAAGTAACTGGCGGTTTCCAAAATAATCTCATTTCCCGGCTCTGACTGCCCTTTCCTTTTTTTGGAATAGCAACTATTTTTTGACCGATTAACACCAATCGGTTACAACCATGGGTTATCCGTGTGTGTCACGTGTTTGCTATATCCCTCCAAACAGGGACGCGCAGTCGGCAATCAGGTTCAGGAATGTTTGAAATACCCGACACCAAGAGTATCAGGAATAATAACTCAGATTATTGATGGATTCCGCTCCGGCAACATCGCTCATTATTGCAACTTATAACTGGGTGGAAGCGCTGCATTGCAGCCTTTTGAGTGTTATAAAGCAGAAAATTCTACCGACGGAGGTGGTCATCGCCGACGACGGGTCCGACAAACGGACGCAGGAACTGGTCCGCGAAATGCAGGAAACATTTCCCGTGCCCATTATCCATGCATGGCACGAAGACAATGGATTTCGTAAAAGCCAGATACTCAACAAAGCGATCGGGCGGTGTTCGGGCTCCTACGTGATCCAGGTCGATGGTGATGTGCTTCTGCATACCTCTTTTATACAAGACCACCTCGCAGCAGCCGAACGCGGGACGTTCATACGCGGGACGCGCGCACGGCTTACACCGGCCAAAACCGATGAATTACTCCGCACTGCAGGCACGGACGTCAGTTTTTTTTCAAAAGGAGTTTATAACAGGCTCAATGCGTTGCGGCTGCCCGTATTGCAATCGCTCGGGCAACGCAAGGAAATGAAAAGCCGGAGCGTCCGTGGCAGTAACCTCGCCTATTGGAAAGAGGATTTCGTGCGCGTGAATGGCTACAATAACGAACTCAGCGGGTGGGGCCACGAGGACGAGGAACTGGCAGCCCGCTTCATCAATAACAACATCGTCAAAAAGATTGTGAAGCTGGGTGCCGTACAGTACCATCTGCATCATGAAGAACTGCCCCGGGCGAACGAACCGGCTCATCGCCAGGTCATTCAACATACCCTGCTAACAAAAGTCAAAAGATGCCTTAATGGATATGAAAACCTTCTCTAAGAGCGCGCTGATTATTTCAACCTACAACTGGCCGGAAGCATTACGGCTTTGCCTGCTCAGCGTTCGGGAGCAGTCGGTTTTGCCCGACGAAGTGATTATCGCCGACGACGGGTCTACCTGCCAGACAGCGGAGGTGATCGAAGCCATGCGGCCATCGTTCCCGGTTAAACTCATCCATATATGGCAGGAAGATGAAGGTTTCCAGCTTTCGAAAATCCGTAACAAAGCCATTGCAAGCAGTTCGTCCGACTATATTATCCAGGTCGACGGCGATCTTATCCTGCACAGGCATTTTATCAAAGACCACCTCGCACTGAGCAAGCGCGGCACGTTCGTAGCGGGGAGCAGGGTCCTGATGAACAAGGAGTTATCCGAAAGCATGCTGGGCCGGCAAGAGGCAAGGATCGCGCCTTTCCAGCCCGGCCTGGGAAATTTCACTAATCGGTTCAGCATCACCTGGCTGAGCAGATATATGGCCGATCGCTACAAAACGCGCGATATATTTGCATTACGCGGTTGCAATATGGCCTTTTGGCGGGAAGACCTGCTCCGCGTAAATGGCTATAACGAAGTGTTTCATGCCTGGGGGCGCGAGGACAATGAAATTGCCGTGAGGCTGCTCAACTTGGGCCTGAAAAAACGGGCCGCCAAGTTCGCCGGGGTTGTTTTTCACATTTACCATCCGGAGGTTGACAGGCGCGGCTGTCCTCAAAACGAAACTTATCTCACCGATGCGTTACTGAACAAAACCGTGTACTGCAGTCAGGGCATTCATCAATATCTTGAAAATATTGAACCGGTTCAGCTGGCCGAGAGGGAATTTGCGCTTTAATGAATGGGTAACAGCCAATTAATCTCCGTCATCCTGGTCACGTATAATGCAGAAGGTTTTTTGCAGCGATGCCTCGACAGCATTTACAGCCAGCATTATCCCCACATCGAAATCATCGTCATGGATGGTGGCAGCACCGACGGAACAGCCGCTATCCTTAGCGACAATAGCGAAAAGCTAGCTTTCTGGAAAAGCGAAAAAGACGGCGGCATTTATGAAGCGATGAACAAAGCGCTGGACCATGTCCGTGGGCAATGGGTTTACTTCCTCGGTGCCGACGATGTACTTACCCCGGCATTCTCGCAAATGGCCGAAGCGCTGGAAGACCCGCACGCTATTTACTACGGCAGCGTACTAAAAGCCGGCAAAAAGTACCTGGGAAAAATGGCGCCCTACCAACAAGCCAAGACGGGGATCAATCACCAGGCAATCATTTACCCAGCTGGAATTTTCGCAGGGCGCAATTTCAACACACGCTACCGCATTTCCGCAGATCACGTGTTCAACATGCAATCCCATAGTGACAAGCGTTACCACTTCGCTTTCAGGGATTTTGACATTGCAGTTTTCAATGATACGGGCATATCATCCATTCAAAAGGACCCTGTGTTTGAAAAAGAAAAGGCCGGACTGATCTGGAAGCATTTCGGAACGGTCATTTATCTGAGGTTTTTATTTAAAAGGTTGAAAGAACGGATTTCAACCACTAAAAACCTTCCTGCATAACCATCCCTTTATGTCTGTCGAATACGATCTTGGGCGGCAGGCCGAGCAGTTTCCCAAGCAGGCGCTCCCGCCATTTTCTTTTCGGGATAATGCTGATTAAAAGCATCGTCAAACGACAAAGCGTTAGCTGCAATGCATTACTTTTTTCCTTCGTGAGCAGCTGTTTTACCTCCTTCAAATACTGGTCGCGCTGGTTATAGCTCTTTTGATTTTCCGTCCGGAAACGAAAGCCTCCCAGCATGAACGAGGTCGAATACAACCGCTCGTGTCTGGAAAACCGAAGCCAAAGTTCAAAATCCGCAGCCAGGGGGTGGTTTTGATCGATCACGCCGCCCGCCCGGTCCCACAGCTCCCGCCGCCAGAAAACCGATTCCTGCTGTATAAACCTGCCATCAAACAATTCAAGCCGCCGCCGCGACCAGCGCTGCCCGTAAGGAAGGTCGTCATACAGAAAAGCCCGCCCGCCTTCGTCGAAGAAAGTGTTGGCACCCATAATCCATTTCACTTGTCCAAACCGCCCGAATATGTCCGCGACGGTAAAGAGCGACTTCGGATGGTACATATCGTCGGCATTGAGCCAGGCCATAATCTCGCCCGAAGACCGTTCGAAGCCTTTCTGCAAGGCGTGATAGAGACCATTATCGCGCTCGCTGACCCACCACGCAAGCTGCCACTCGTATTTCCGGATAATGTCCAAAGATCCGTCGGTGCTTCCACCGTCGATAATGATATATTCCAGATTAGGATACCCCTGCCCCAGCACCGATAAAATGGTATCTTCCAGGTATTTCCCCTGATTAAACGAGGGGGTCACAATGGTGATTTTCGGCAGGGACATATTAAATGTATAAAACTGGTAGGTACCCTGTTACGAAAGCGATAATTCGTATTGATAAGGTTCGTGCACCCGCTCTTCAAGCTCAAACAGTTCGGAGGCCAGCACCATCAGAATGGCGTCATGGGTGATTTCAAGCAGTTCGTACCGGTCTTCCGGCGCCAGCAGAAGACATTGGTCTGCCGTATTCAGAACAAAATGCTGGGGTTCCGCTCCGGCATGATTGACAATAAGGCAACTCCCTTTCAGACAAATGACCGCCTGCTTCATGCGTTTGCGGCCATTTTTGAATTGATCGGGGTCATTGACGTAAAAGATACGCTTGATTTCAAACGGGATGACGCGCTCGATCACAGTCAGGCTTCCGCGTGTGTCCGTAAAGGTTTTCAGATTAATTAAACGAGCCAAGGAGTGTTTACGATTTAAGTTAGGTTAATGCATTCTTTTTGGTATAATTCTTATAGCGCCCCCGCAACCCGAACTGTATACGTCGCGACAAACTAACCTTTATCCATCTCAAGACCATCGGGTCTTCATGAAAAACGGCCGTTGGATCAACCAGCAGGATCTGGGATTCCGCAGAGGCAAGCGCTTTGATATAAGTACTGTACACGAGCCGGATCATATCATCCGGGAGGTAATATTGTTCGGCGGTGAGGCGAAAACTTCCGTCGGTGCAGTACCGGAAATCGTGGAAGTGGTAAAAGACAAGCGGTACTTTCCCGGTACGGGGATTTTGCAAAAACACCTGCCCATTCTGACTTTCGCAGACGTAATCCACTGCATTCCAGGGCGCTATGCCGCCACCCGGGTGTTCGAGCACATGTACGCCCGTGAATCGTTCCGTCCAGTCGTCGAGGTATTTCTGGTCGCCGAATTTACCGTCTTCGAAACGGGCGTAACACCATTCCAGGCAAGCATTCATCCACCACGCCAGTACCCTCAGCCCGTCGCCGGTGTTTTTGAAAGTAACAAACTGAACACAATAGATGCCGCTGTTTTCCGACTGGTCGTACTGCGGGCTGTACCGGTGCGCCGTGATCAGCACCGATTTTTCGCCGATTTCATCCGTCAGTACCTTCGGGTCCGCGAAAAACAGCAGGTCGGCATCGAGGTATGTACAATGATCGAGTGAATATGTATGGATACAATGCCAGATCGTGAAGGACGTGCAGGTCCAACAGTATTCTCCGGGTGTCCGGCTGTCTTTTACGGCGAGCAGCTCCGGCGTTTCAAATTCATGCAGGGAAATGACGGTCGCATTCAAGAGGTTCATGCGCCGGAGCAGCGCGTCGCAAGCATCGTTGAACGCAAAAATATACAAATGAAAATCAGCCCCTTGCCGGACCAGCGAATTGTACATCGCCAATCCCCGCGAGAGGTAGCATGAATTGAAAAGGGTACAAAAATTCTGCATTAAAGTATGTTAGGGGTCGAAGAGGGCGATCTTCTGCCACAAATATCCATGATAAATTGCGAATGCAAGCCTCTTCGTGGTTGTTAAAATAATATATCGCAGACTATTTTCCCGCAGACAAGGTTGTAAAATCTGTACAGAATTAATTGACTATCAGTTATATAATACACAATCCCTCTCATTATCACGAAGTTGGCGATGCCAAGATCGTATTATAATGCAGTTACTAAATAAAATCCTAAATTGCGCGGATACTAAAAGACGAATATGGCCTTCTTTAAACCCAAGAAAAAAAATCCGTACGGCTGGTTTGGTGACTATAAAAAGTGGGAATCACTGACGGCGCTTTCCGGCGGCTACGAAGCGGAAGCGATTTTGGATAAAACAAAGAATGCACTCCTGAAAGTAAAGAATGGCCAGGCAGTATACGAGCGTGATTCGGTATTGTTTGACAAAAAAATTTATCCCTATTCCGTCATCTCGGCGCTTCTATATGCCGCTATCGAATGCGGCAACAAACTGAATGTCCTTGATTTCGGCGGGTCGTTAGGCAGTACTTATTATCAGGTAAAGGATATCGTCCCGCCCGCGGTGCAGTTGCATTGGAGCGTAGTCGAGCAGGAGAATTATGTCCGTTGCGGCCAACAGTTTTTTGAAGATAATATCCTGAAATTCCATTTCACGATCGAAGAAAGTTTGGCCGCCAGGAAGGCCGACGTCCTGCTGCTGTCGAGCGTGGTGCAATACCTGGAAAAGCCGCACGATTTCCTGGAAGAGATCAGGCAGTACCATTTCAAATACATCCTCATCGACCGCACGGCATTTATCAAAGCCGACCGCCCCGACCGGTTGACGCTGCAAGTAGTTCCGCCGGATATTTACGAGGCACATTATCCCGCCTGGTTTTTCAACGAGAAACGGTTTTTGGAGCATTTTGAAGGATACGACATCAAAATGGAATTCGAATCATTCGTCGCCGGTGAACAGGAAATGGAGATCGACCATGTGAAAGCGGGCTACGACAAAGGCTTCTTCCTCATCAAAAGCTGAACAGCGCATTACTTGCTTTGCCTGCTCACCATTTCATTGATCCAGATCGGCGCGAAAGGTGATGTACAGCCCTTGGAAACAGGATAATCGCGGTAAATGCCCAGCTTCTCACCAATCGCCAATGCACGTGCGCGGTGTTCCGGGAAATTGATCCCTATCTGCGCCAGGGTCGTGTTCATGGTCCATTGTGCCTCGGAAGGAGCTGTCGGCATTTCGGATTCGATCCGGTCGAGCAAACCTGCTATGTCGATCCCCTCGGGACTGCGCGTCACGCGCCCGGCCGTGAGGCTCCAACCTGCGCGGGCGGCCCACGGGTAATCCGAGTTCATCCAGACTTCGCGAAGTTCCTCCTTTTGAGGATGCTCCTTGATAATGTAGGAAGAAAGCCAGTCGGCAACCCAGAAATAGTTGACGCCATGCACCAGCCGGTCGAGTTCGCCGACGGATAATAATTTAGGCTTCATGATCAGCACAGCCAGGAGCTGCGCCTCGATGTTGCCGGTATCCCACAATGCAAGGCCCAGCTCGTGGTCGACCTTGATTTTATTCGCGATGGCCCGGATGTCGCCCATTTTCACTCCGAACTGATTTTCGTGTGCGCCATTTTTAGTGTTCATGGCGCGCACTTTTTCATGTCCGAGCGATCCAAGTTGTGTTAATGCTTGTTCTACGGTCATTTTCCCTGCATTTTTTCCGGATCATCGTAGTTGACCATCCAGTTGATACCAAATTGATCGGTCAGCATTCCAAAATACGCACCCCAGAACATATCGGCCAGCGGCATTGTCACCCGGCCGCCTGCCGAAAGTCCGGCAAAAAGCCGATCGGCTTCCCCGCGGTTTTCCGCACTGACCGAAATCGAAAAGTTGTTTCCAGGCTGGTAACCGGAAGCCCATTCACCGCCCGTATCGCTTCCCATCAGCATCGTTTCCTTGCTGATCGGCAAGCTGATGTGCATGATCCTGTTCGCGTCGTCCCCGCTCATACTTTTGCCATCTTCCTGGGGCATCTCCCCGAAACGGCCTACATAGGGAAAATCTCCGCCAAAGACGGACTTGTAAAAACCGAAGGCTTCTTCGCAGTTGCCATCAAAAGTGAGGTAAATATTTACGGTAGCCATTGTGGTGGTTGTTTGGATTAATACCTCCAATTATAAGGTTTTTCCAATAGAAAACCTCCTGAAATTCCAATTGGCTCATCGTGCACCGGTGCTTCGTCCAGTCATTACCCCGACAGTGTTTTTTAATATTTATTCAACAAATAATTAAAAATAACAGTATTTGTTTAACCCCGCTTGACTTATTAGCCCAAGTTACTCCTCCTCTACACTTGCTGCCTCGCCGGCTGTTCCGCCGGATTATGATATTGTTAAATCGCTTTTTCCTAAAAGCGTAAATACAAACGATTGCCCAATTTTGTCGCCTCAAAACCGGAACTAACTTAATCTATTCACCATACCCAAAATCTACACCCATATGTATCGATGTAAAGAAAGGCGGCCGCTGCGCGCAGGCACCTTACACAAATCGATTGCCCAGGCCGCGCTGATCGCCCTGATCGGCGGCGCGAGCTGGGCATCCCCGACCCTTGAAACCGGAGTCAAAACCGGGAATGTGCACCGGAATTTCATCAAGGCAGACCGTCAGATCAAAGGCCGTGTAACCGACGGCGATACCCCCGATGGTATTCCGGGCGTGAACGTAGTTATTAAAGGCTCCCAAACCGGTAGCGTTACCGATGCCAGTGGCAACTATTCCCTGGAAATTCCGGAAGGCGGCGCCATTCTCGTATTTTCCTACGTAGGTTATGTGAGCCAGGAAGTGGAAACGGGTACACGCTCCACAATCGACATCGCATTGAAGGCCGACAGCAAGTCGCTTAATGAGGTGGTCGTTGTCGGGTACGGTACTCAAAAGAAAGTAAACCTGACCGGCGCCGTCGACCAGGTGGGACAGGAAGTGTTGCAAAACCGTCCGCTCCCTAACCTTGCACAAGGCCTTGTAGGGGCGGTACCCAACCTGAACATCCGGATGTTCGACGGCAAGCCTACGCAATCGCCCGCATTCAACGTCCGCGGTACTACGTCGATCGGTCAGAACGGAAGCGCTCTCGTACTCATTGACGGTGTTGAAGGCGACCCGCGCATGCTCAATCCACAGGACATCGAAAGCATTTCCGTGCTAAAAGATGCCGCTTCGGCCTCCATTTACGGCGCCCGTGCAGTGTTTGGCGTGGTATTGATCACAACAAAACCGGCTCCGGAAGGCAGGATCAGGGTTTCCTACTCCGCCAACTACTCGATCAAATCGCCGACCGAGGTGCCCGACAATATCACCGATTCATACCCGTGGGCGCAAGGTTTCAGCGATGCCTGGTCGCGCTGGAACGACAACGGCAGCACGCCGACGGCGATCAACAAAACCATCGCATTCTCCCCCACCTACCTGGCGGAAATCAAGAGAAGATACGAAGACCCATCGCTGCCACGCGTGGAAGTGAACCCTACGACCGGTGAATATCAGTACTATTACAGCACCGATTGGTACAAGGAATTGTATAAAAAACGGCTCAGCGCCCAGGATCACGCACTTTCCATTGCAGGTGGTACCGACAAGGCCACGTACCTGCTGAGCGGCCGGTTCAATAACCAGGACGGCCTGTTCCGCTACAATCCGGACAAGTACAGCATGTACAACTTCCGCGGTAAAGGCGGTGTTCAGCTGGCCCCTTGGTTGCGTGTCGACAACAATACCGAGTTCTCGTCGATGAAATACCACCAGCCGCTAAACGTGGGCGAAGGAAGTGGTATTTACCGAAACATCGCCGACGAAGGCCACCCACTGGCCCCATTGACCAACCCCGACGGAACGCTATCGTTTTCAGCAGCTTATACCGTGGGCGATTACTATTACGGCAAAAACGCCAGTGATCAGACCCGGCGTTTCCTGAAAAACCAGACCGCACTGAAAGCCCAGTTCTTCGACAAGGCGCTGACGATCAAAGCCAATATGACTTTCCAGAGCACCGATAATGCCGTTCAGCAGAACCGCGTTCAGGTTCCGTACAGCCGTACCAAAGGGGTAATTGGTTACACGGGTACTAACACCAACGATATCTCGGAGAGCAGAAGTACCACCAACTACCTGGCTACCAACTTCTACGCGGATTACGTAAAGTCGTTCAACAACGCCCACAACTTCACTTTGCTGGGCGGTTTCAACTACGAAAAATCGCTTACCACCGGCCTGAGTGCCTCGCGTAACGGTATCGTGTACGGCGACGCCGACGACATCAACCTGGCATTGGGACAAAGCATTACCACAAGAGGCGGATACCAGAAATGGGCGATCGCTGGTGGCTTCTTCAGGTTGAACTACAATTTCCGCGAGCGCTATCTGCTCGAAGTGAACGGCCGCTACGACGGTTCATCCAAATTCCCCACCGACCAGCAATGGGCATTCTTCCCGTCGGTATCAGCCGGATGGCGCGTGTCCGAAGAGCCCTTCTGGAAAGTCAGCCCGAAAATACTCTCGAACGTAAAAGTCCGCGCTTCTTACGGTTCATTGGGTAATGGTAACATTCCTCCTTACACCTTCAATGAGAAGTTCAACATTTCCCAGTTAGGACGCGTGATCAATGGCATACGTCCGCCAGCCACCAGCATGCCGGCAGTCGTACCAAACGGACTGACCTGGGAAACTGCTACCACCGCCAACCTTGGTCTGGACTTTTATGCCCTGAACAGCCGTCTGCAATTCTCGGGAGACATTTACCAGCGGAAAACGACGGACATGTTCACCGTGGGGCCTACGGTTCCTGCGATTTATGGTACATCCGTTCCATTTGGAAACTACGCCGACCTGAAAACCAACGGATGGGAGCTTACCATCAACTGGGACGACCAGTTCAATATGGCATCGAAGCCTTTCCACTATAATGTGCGCTTCACCCTGGCGGACTCCAAAGCGACCATTACCAAATACAACAATCCCGACAAAAACCTGACCGACTATTACGAAGGCCAGCGCGTGGGTGAGATCTGGGGTTACAAGGTGGCCGGTCTGTTCAGGTCGGATGCCGAAATCGCCGAATCTCCTTCGCAGAGCAACATTCCGAATACCAATACCCGGAAAAACTACGTGGGTGATATCAAGTTCCAGAACCTGGATGGCGACAATGTAATTTACCAGGGCTTGAACCGTGTAGGCAATTCGGGTGACAAAACCATTATCGGCAATTCGGAGCCTCGCTATACCTACGGCGTCAACCTGTCGGGAGACTGGGGTGGCTTTTTCGTGGGCGCGTTCTTCCAGGGTGTCTTGAAGCAGAACTGGTACCCATCGTCGGAAGCCCGTTTCTGGGGACAATATAACCGTCCTTACAACTCCTACCCCCGCTGGCAACAGGACAATATGTACCGCGAAGAACTGGGTAACTTCGACGCCTACCTCCCGCGCCTTGTGGGTTACGTAGCGCAAGGTTCCGGCCGCGCGTTGCAGGTAGCCAACGACCGCTACATGCAGAATGTAGGTTATATCCGCCTGAGAAACCTTCAAATAGGTTACACCATTCCGGAGCGCATTACCTCGAAAATCCACGCCCGCTCGCTGCAAGTATACGTGTCCGGTGAAAACCTCTGGACCTGGTCGCCGCTTTACAAATGGACCCGCGACACCGACGTAACCAGTATTTACGGATCCGACCGTGACCTCGGCAACGGAGGCGCCGGCGACGGATATAACTACCCGATGTTGAAAGCCGTTTCTGTTGGCTTGTCACTCAATTTTTAATGAAATGATGAAGACTAAAAAAATACTAAACTATACGCTGGCCGTCATGCTGATCGCTACGGCAAGCTCCTGCGACCTTAATGAGGTGCCGGTGGATACCGCTACCAACGCAGCCGTTTTCGGATCGGAAAGTGGTCTTGAATTGTATGCCAACTCTTTCTACAACCTGCTTCCTGATCCGGACGTAGGTGTATTCCAGATCGACGACAACTCCGACCTCGTCGCACGTAATGGCGTGGACAACTACCTGGCCGTAAATGCCCTAAGCCCCATCACCAGCGGCGGATGGAGCTGGTCTGACGTTCGTAACATCAATTACTTTATCGAAAACACAGAAAAAAGCAGTGTACCAACCAAGAATCATTACCTGGGTGTAGCGCGCTTTTTCCGGGCCCTTTTTTATTTTGAAAAGGTGAAAAGATTCGGTGATGTACCGTGGATCGACAAGACTATCGACGTGAAAGACGACGCTACACTGTACGGCCCGCGCATGAACCGCTACGAAGTCATGGACAAAGTGCTCGCGGACCTGAACTTTGCGATTGAGAATATTACATTGACGTCCGACCCGTCGGTAACACGTATCACCAAAAACGTGGCCCGCGCATACAAAACGCGTATTGCGTTGTTCGAGGCCTCGTGGCGGAAATACCATACCGAAGACAACAAGCAGGCGACTGCCAATACCTGGTACGAAGAGGTCGTGAAGGAAGCCAATGCGATTACCGGCTATACGCTGCACGCAGGCGTCGCCGACAAGGCTTACCGCGATTTGTTCCTCGCGAAAAGCGCCTTCGCCGACGAAACTATTCTTTCGGTAGCACTGAGCGCCAGCTTGCAGGTGTACAGCTCGGCCAACCGCCGGTTTATCAGCCCTACTTATGGTAACCGTCCCAGCCTGACACGGCGTTTTGTAAATACCTACCTGAACCTGGACGGCACACCATTTACCAGCAAGAAGGGTTACGAAACCACCCCATTTGTAGAGGAAGTGAAAAACCGGGACCTGCGCTTGAAACAAACCATCCGCACGGGCGACTATACCCGCACGGAAAACGGCATACCCGTGGTTGCCCCGCCGAATTTCAGCCAGACCTACACCGGTTACCAGCCCATTAAATGGTGCTACGACGAGCGTTTCCCATTCGACGACGAAAGCCGCAACGACAATGCGCACGTCATCATGCGCTGGGCGGAAGTCCTCCTGAACAAAGCGGAAGCATTGGCCGAGCTCGACAAAATGGACGCCACCGAATGGACCAACACGATTGGCGCGCTGCGCAAGAGAGCAGGTATTACAGGCGCTACCCTTACCACGGTTCCTACCACGGCCGATCCTTATATGGTCTCGTTCTTCGGAGGGAAGTTCAACAATCCCGTATTGCTCGAAGTATTGCGTGAAAGAGGCACCGAAATGGTTTTTGAAGGCCTTCGTCCGGACGATCTGAGAAGATGGAAACTGGGTAATCTGTTTCAGGACGCCCCCATGAACGGAATGTACGTACCGGCACTGGGCGAATACGACCTGAACGGCGACGGCAAGAACGACGTGTATTTCTATCAGGGAACCAAACCGACGTCGACAACGCCGGGCATTGCATTCGTGGATGTAAGCCCGTCGACTGCCGTAGGACGTATCCAGCTTTCCAAAGGCACTTCCGGCGAACTGATCTGGAACCCGGGAGCACGCGAATGGGCGGATAAAAAGTACCTCTGGCCTATTCCGGAACCGGACCGTATCAGAAACCCGGCGCTGGGGCAGAATCCTGGGTGGTGAGGCTGGAAATAGTCAGGATGTAGTCAGAATGTAGTCAGGTGTGGTCAGGTATGGTCACTGACGGGCTGCAAAACTGTTAGCGAGGTTGCCGATGCCGGCGGCCTCGCTTTTTTTATACCTCAAAAAATATTTTACATACAAAACATGATTTTATATTTCAATAATACATACATTTAATGACTAAATAGACTAAAAGATTGACTACCAGATGAAAGGAACCAACCTTGGCGAATTTGAAGAACTGGTTTTACTCACGATCGCCGCACTCGGAATGGAGGCGTACAGCGTAGCGATTTGTGATGAACTGGAACGGTATACCGGCCGTGCGTCCAAGCTGGGCGTGGTACATGCCGTCCTTAACAGGCTCGAAGATAAGGGACTCGCCAAAAGCCACCTGGGTGATGCCAGCGCCACCCGCGGCGGGAAACGCAAGCGCTTTTATGAAGTATCTCACGCGGGCAAAGTGGCGCTCATGCGGGCGAAGGAATTACGCGAAACGATCTGGCGGGACATCCCGGGCTTTAACCTCGAAGGCTCCATATGAAAAAGCATGATCCGCAGCCACCCGGGTGGGCCACCCGGTTCCTGAAATGGTATTGTCGCCCGAGGTTGCTCGAAGACCTGGAAGGGGATCTTTATGAATATTTCCTGCGCAATGCGCGCGATAAGGGCGTGCGCTACGCCCGGCTGATCTATTGCCTCGATGTGATCAAGTTCATGAGGCCTTATACCATCCGAAAAATAGAACTTCTCCATTTCCTAACCCATTTCATGATGATCGGCAGCTATTTCAAAACGTCGCGACGGAACCTGGTCCGTAACAAACTGTTTTCATTCATCAATATCGTCGGCCTGGCTGTAAGCATGTCGGTAGGACTGCTGGTGATCGCCATCGTGAACGATCTGCTATCGTACGACGACTTTCACAAAAACAAGGACCACATTTACCGCATCATTACCCGGAATCAACCAGAGGGACAGTCACCGATGGACTTCGCCTCCTCTTCCGCCAGGGTCGCGCAACGGCTCCGCAGCGATGTTCCGGGTATTGAGCATTTTACCATTATCCGCAACGGCTTTTCGGGAGATGCCCAGGTGGGCCGGAACATTTTCCCGCTTGAAGCTACCTGGGCAGATGAGTCGTTCTTTCAGATCCTCACATTCCCCCTTGTAGCCGGAGACCCGGCCACGGCGCTCAAAGAACCTTATTCGCTGGTTTTGACCGAAAAAACAGCATTGAAACTCTTCGGAAACACCAACATCGTAGGAAAAACCGTTCGCTTCGACACTCTCGATTACCAGGTTACAGGCGTGGCCAGGGACGTTCCGCATCTTTCCCATATCCATTTCGACGCCCTGATTTCGTACGCCACGGCGGACGCAACGTTCGGGAAAAAGGGCGATGGGTTTTACAATTGGGACAATATGTGGTCCAACTACATCTATGTAACCATTCCGAAAGGTGGCAACATTGCAAGCGTGCAACGCGCGCTGGAGCAGATCAGCAAAGAAGAAAACAAAGCCCTGCTTCACAGAAAAATAACGTTGTCGCTCCAACCGTTCAAGGACATTGCATTGGGCAGGAAACTTTCGAACGACATGGGGCCTCGCACCGAGCCCTCCACGCTTTGGCTATTGGGCGGGCTCGCATTTGTGATCATTCTTTCGGCTTGCTTCAACTACACAAACCTGTCCGTTGCACGCTCGCTCAGGCGCTCACGCGAGGTGGGCGTGCGCAAAATCATAGGTGCCCGCAGGAGCCATGTCCTGGGCCAGTTCATGGCCGAATCGGTCATGATCGCCTTTCTTGCCTTACTGTTTTCTTTCGGGCTTTTCCTGTTTTTGCGAAGGGAATTCTTTGCGCTCTCGCCGGAAATTTCCAGGATTTTCATGCTCGGTCTGTCGTTGCGTTCGGTGCTTTGCTTTATCGCCCTGGCGGCATTCACCGGGCTGGCCGCGGGCTTTCTTCCGGCTGTGTTTTTCGCCAAGATCAACGCTCTTTCCGTGATAAAGGACGCGTCGGGAATCAGGATTTTCAAGCATATCGGACTGCGCCGGGTACTTATCGTGGCACAATATGCGCTTTCGCTGACATTCATCGCCACTACCCTGGTCGGTTACAGTCAATACAAAGGCTTCCTGAATTTCGACCTGGGCTTCAACACCGAAAATATCCTGAATATCAAACTGCACGGCGCGGATGCCACAGCGTTGAAGAAGGAACTGGCGGAAATACCGGAAGTAAAACAAATATCTCAATCGAGCATGGTGACCAGCGTGGGCAGCATGTACGGTTTCGACGTAAAATACTACCCGACCGGCGGTGCGCTGCCAGCAGACTCCGGCTTAGTGTGGGTCAATACGGTGGATGAAAACTACCTGCCTATCCACAAACACAAGCTACTGGCCGGCACCAACTTTACGCTCCGACCCGAAAAAGGAAACGAAAGCGAACTCATTGTAAACCAGCAGGTACTGAAACGATTTAACATCGGGATCCGGGATCCGCACAAAGCGCTGGGCCATATCATAGAGGTAGATGGCCAAAAGCTCACGATTGTAGGCGTATTGAAAGATTTCCATTACGGGACGATGGAAAACAAGATCGAACCGGTGATGTTTCGGTATTCCAAAAGCGAGCCTCGTGGTTACCTGAACCTCCAGATTGCCTCCACGGACCTTGAAAACACCATGGCAAAGATCGAAACGGCCTGGAAACGCTTCGATCACGTGCATCCCATGAATGCCAGGTTCTATGATCAGCAGATCGAAGCGGCATATGCCGATTTCTCCATGATGGTCAAAACCATCGGTTTCCTTGCATTTCTGGCTATCTGCATCGCTTCCCTGGGGCTTTTTGGCATGGTCGTGTTCACCACCGAAACCAAATTGAAGGAAATCAGCATCCGCAAAGTGCTGGGTGCCAGCGAGCCTGGGCTTGTGTATCTCCTTTGCCGCGGATTCATCTCGCTGCTGGGCATTGCCGCCCTGATCGCCCTCCCGGCAACCTATCTCCTGTTCGACAAAATATTGCTTACCCGTTTCGCCTACCACCAGCCCATTGGCCTCGCCGAGCTGCTGGGCGGCACATTGGTCGTCATGCTGCTCGCGCTGTTAATGATCGGCTCGCAAACCGCCAAAGCCGCCAGGAGCAACCCGGCAAAGGTCTTGAAAAGCGACTAGCGAATTGCCGCCAATTCAACCTGGCGGCAATTTTATTTGATCATATACTTTGAAATACAAAGTACTTTTTAAATATTGAGAAAAATTTTGATCGCTTATGAATCTTTTGAACCGTCTGGCCACATTTTACCCCGAAGCAAAAGGGAACAAATGGTTCCGCTACTTTGCTGTCTTCTGCCGTATCGGTCTGGCATTGGCCTTTATTCCCTCGGGTGTAGTAAAAGTAATGGGCGAAAGGTTCACGGCATTGCCATCGAACCATCCGCTGGGCCATTATTTCGATGCCTTGCATTTGACCGGCTTCTATTATCCGTTTATCGGCGCCGGGCAGCTGGTCACCGCGGCTCTGTTGCTCATTCCGCGCACGGCGGTGCTGGGTGCGCTTATGGCATTTCCCATTATTCTCAACATCTGCGTACTGGTTTACGCGACCCGTTTCGAAGGCACTCGCATTACCACGCTCCTGCTGTTCGCGAACGTCTATCTGCTTTGCTGGTACTTCGACAGGATCAAGTATATTTTACCCTTCAAACATGCCGACCTCGGTATACCGGAGTACAAACCGGTCAATAGCCGATTTCCCTTCGCGTTCTTCGGCATTGTGATCGCCATTATCGCGGTTGTCATAGTCGGCAACCATTTCCTGTACGACATCCGCCCGGGCAACTCCGCGCTTGAATGTACGAATGGCTGCGCCGGTAATGCCAACCCCGAGGCATGCAACCATTTCTGCGACTGCATTTACAACCAGGGGAAGCCGCTGAATGTTTGTGTGGAGGAGTATGAAAAGGCTTCCGGGCGCTAGATTGGGACCAAAACTGATTTATTTAGTAATATACATTTGTTTTTATATAAAATTAAATTATATATTTGATCAGCAAGGTTAAACGCTCATTCACAACTAACCAAACCTGACAAATGGCAGCAATAGAAGTACCCGGCAACGCCCACGGCACTGGCCCAGGCAGAGTAAGAAGCAGGATTTCCACACGCGTAGACATGACGCCTATGGTGGACCTCGGCTTTTTACTGATCACATTCTTCATGCTTGCGACCACCATGAGCAAGCCCACGTCCATGTCTGTATTTTTCCCCGACAAAACCGTCATCACCGATACAGAACCGATCCGTGCTTCCGGTGTTCTGACACTTTTCCTTGGCGGTCACAATCAGGTCTATTATCTCGATGGCATCGCGGCGACCGATGATCGTGCATCTTCCGCGCTCAAAACCACCCAACCTGGCTTCGAGTTGAGGAACGTGATTTTCACCGCACAGAAACGCGTCGCCGCATTGCCGCGCACAGGAACCGGCGACCGCTCGTTGATCGTGGTGATCAAACCGACCGCTGTTTCGAGCTATAAAAATATGGTGGACGCGATGGACGAAATGGCTATTACAAAATCAAGGAGATATGCGCTGGTCGACCAACTCACCGAAGCGGAAACAAAACTGCTCGGCGACCGGATTTTGGATAAGAAATAATGCGTCCATCAGGACCTGGTTGCCATCCTACGGTAATGCTTCCGACTTCCGCCCGGAAAACGAATACCACAGAAGAATGGCAAAAGCGGCGATGAGCAGCGGTGCGGCGATCAGGTTCACAACATTCCATCCCCAGCGGTCGAGGGCTGCACCGGCTGTAAAGGACGACAATGTTGCGACGGCATACACCATGAAGTCGTGAAAGGCCTGACTTTTGGCCCGGTCGCCGGCAGCATATGACTTCGTGAGCAGCGCGGTCCCTCCGATAAACATGAAGTTCCAGCCGACGCCGAGAAAGATCAATCCAGTGGTGAAATGAATTAAGTCCGTGCCCGACAGCGCCAGAGACAAATGCAGCAGGAATATCAAAATCCCGCAGCAAATGACCCGCACCGCACCGAAACGTTGAATGAGGTCTCCGGTAAAGAAGGAGGGCACAAACATGCCCAACACGTGCCACTGTATGACAATGGAAGAGTCATCAGCATTGTAGCCGCATATTTTCATGGTAATGGGCGTAGCGGTCATCACCATGACCATCACGGCAGACCCTACCGCAGAAGAAGCGATGGCCCCAATGAAGGCCGGTCGCTTCAATATCTCCGAAAGCCGACGTTCGCGTTGATCCGTATCCCCAACCGCCGATTGGCGGGTATCGTACCTAATGCGGGAAACGACCACCATCGCCAGGAGCGACAGGGCCATAATCGATACATAGGAATACAAAAAAGGAATGTCGCCGATATCCTTGGTAAACCGCGCGATGGATGGTCCGGCGATCGCGGCAAAAACACCTCCCGAAACAACCCACGAGATAGCCTTACTCCTTTCGGCCTCCTCTACCGACTCTGCTGCAGCGAACCGGTAATACTGCGAAAAGCCCTGGTAAGCTCCGATGAACATATTACCGACGACGAAAAGCCAGAAATCCACCAGATAAATCCCCAGCGAGGTTAATGCCCCTGCCACAAACCCCAATCCGATGCCCAACATAAAGCCTCTTTTCCGTCCGTATTTTTTCATGAACAAGGAAGCGGGAATCAAAGCGGCGGCTGTTCCGATACTGATGACGGCGACCGGCACCGTTGCCAGGGCTTTGTCGGCGGCGAGGTTATACCCTACAAGGCCCGACAGCGCTGCCACCAATATCCCTGCCGTCTGAAAAAAAGCCTGACCGGCCACCAGCGGAAAGACATTTGTGAGAAACCGACCTTTTGCATTCATAGAGATGTCAGCTATCTGATCCGCATCCAAACGGATAAACCGCCTGAATCTACGGCAATGTTCAGCTACATCCGAGCCTTTTAGTAGGTTATTTCGCCTCGCCTGCTCCGTTTTGTTATTTTTAGCATCACACGGAAAACATTTGGCAATGCATATACCCTCTCCCGGCGAAGTCAGGACCATCGCGGCGATTACCGACCCGGCGATCCGCAACTTGCGCATTACGCAATGCTACCACGAACTTTCGACTGTATTCACCAGCCGCACAGGCCCTGTCGCGAATTGGTGCACGTTTGCTACCTGGGCTTCCAGGCAGGCGGGCCAGAGTATCCGGCGCGAAGACTTGCTGCGCAGCGTAGAGGCCAGGCTGAACCTCAGCCAAATGGAGGAGCTGAAGGTATTGTGGCGCATCGCAGGCGAGCTGGGAATCGAAAATGCATTGCAACAAAAGCTATTCGGTATCATCCGCAATACCTGGCTGGCGGTCATTATTGATCAAATCAGCGACGCCGTTGCCCGTGGAAACCGGAAGGTTTTCGAGGAAATCGGTTGGGAATTTGCGCGGTTTATTTCGCTATGCTTTCGCGACGAGGCATTCGATCAGCAACGGCTGAATGCATTCTGCGCAGGGTTCAGGACGGGCAACCCTCCCGACGGACAGCAATATCTTAAACAGGCTTTTACCAATTACTACCAGGCCTTTTTTGAAAAGGACCCGCAGCTGCGGACCGAATTGCAACTGCTGGCTAATCTCGAAATCGGATTTCATGAACAGACTCGCCTGCAGCCCGAGATAGCGGCCTCGCTGAATGCCACGATGGACCTGGACATCGAAGTGATCCGCAGGAAAATAGTCGACAGCTTTTTCCCTCCCGACAGCTGGCTGGCCCGTATCCGGCTCGCTTACCTTAAAATCACCGGGCAAACATCGCGCCTGGACAAAGCCATCGATCAGTTGATGAAGCGGTTACAGGGCATTGTAAGAGAACTCCTCACCGCCCACCTCATGACGTTGACCCTCCCACCCGACCTTCGTCTTTCGTTGGGCAGGGATCTGGACAAACCCTACCCCGAAATATTGACACACATTTCGTGCACGGGCCTGCTGGCCCTGCTTTCTGAAATAGATCCTACACCCGACAGCGTAACCCAGAGCGGTGCGATCGACTGGGCCGACCTCCGGGAGCGCATCCATTTCATCGCAGAGTTGTTCCGCTGTTACCACATTGAGACCGTGCTGCATAACGCTGCCTTTACACCAGAACAAATCGAGGCGATGCGAGAAGGCAAATTACCCGCCGGGCGGCTTTAAGCATGATAGAACCCATTGCAGGGTCACAAAAGGAGTTTCGGCCTGTTTGGGTAGAAACCGAAATGTGATCCTTTTTCTTTGAGATTTCACCCACAAGGGACCATACTTCAAAACAAACAAAACGTAATCACGTATGAGAAAGGTAGTTCTATTTGCGCACATGTCGCTGGATGGTTTTGCAGGAGATATCAATGGCGGGCTGGGTTTCCTGTCATATGATGGAGAATTACAGGAATATGCGGCGGAACTGGTAAAAACAGTAGGCGCTCCCTTGTATGGCAAGACCACCTATCAATTGATGGAAGGTTATTGGCCCACCGTACTGAACAACCCCAATGCCGATAAACATGCGCTGGAACATGCTCAATGGGTCCATCAAATTCCCAAAGTAGTGTTTTCAACAACGTTGGACGGTGTGGACTGGAACAATACTACGCTGATCAAAGAGAATATCGTCGAAGAGGTCGGCAAGCTCAAACAGGAACCAGGCAAAGACCTGGTTATATTCGGTAGTCCGGGCCTTGCCAAAAGCTTTATGAACCTGGGGCTGATAGATGAATACAAGCTCACCTTGCATCCCGTAATATTAGGAAATGGCATTAGCCTGTTTGATAACAACACAACTATCAGTTCCCTGAAACTGCTCGAAACCAAAACGCTTGGATCCGGGGTGGTAACACTGCATTATTCAGCTAATCAATGAAAGAGGAACTATCGTTTATAATCAAATAGAACTATATCTATTAAAATAAGGCATAAAGCGCATTTTGTAGAAGTTATTAAACAAAAATTCATTTTCAATTTTAACCACTCCCGAAACAAATTGTCATACTAGTTACCATTCTATTTATTAAAAAATATTTAACAAAAATATCAGAGAATATTTCCGTTAAATTATCGGAAATGAGTTGTTGCATTCCAATAAAAAATCCCATTATTGCAACCCATTAATCACATCAAATAATTAAAAACTATGGGTTTATTATCTTTTATCAAGGGCGTGGGCGAGAAAATTTTCAAGAAAGAAGAAATCGCGGCCGCACCTACTCTCGAAGCAGCGGAACCGCTGCGGGCAAGTGCACTGCTGGCGCATGTGAAATCGCTGGGCCTTGCCTACAATAGCCTCACTGTTAAAACTTCCAATGATACGGTAGTTCTGGAAGGTGAGGTGGCCCGGCAGGAAGATGCCGAAAAAATCACCCTTGCCGTAGGGAATGTGGAGGGCGTGGAAATTGTCGACAACCGCATTAAAGTGGTCGCACCGGCGCCAGAAGCCACTTACCATACCGTTGTGAAGGGCGATACGCTCTCGAAAATCGCACAGACTGTTTACGGTGACATGATGAAATACCCAGTTATTTTCGAAGCCAACAAACCTATGCTGAAAGATCCCGATCTGATCTATCCAGGTCAGGTATTGCGGATTCCTGCATTATAAGGATTGTTAAGAAACTTTGGAATAACTCTTACCTAAACTAATTACCATGACAAATCTTCTGATATCGATTCTGATCGGTGCGCTGGCAGGCTGGCTGGCCGACAAGGTATTTAGCCGCTTCTCATTGTCGTTGTGGTTGCAAATACTCCTGGGTATTATAGGTGGCTTTGTTGGAGGGTGGGTATTGGGAAACGACCTGGAAGCTGTACTCGGCCTTCCGTCAATCGTTTCGCGAATCCTGACATCCTTTATAGGAGCAATTATTGTACTTGGAATAACTGCATTAATTAAAGGAAAGAAACCGGCCTGAATAACAGTTGAATATTTGTTTTAAAAGGGTATAATAAACCGCCGGAAAGCCTGGCTCTCCGGCGGAAAAAGGTGTTTCCTGCCAAATTTTACGGGTCAAAATTTGCTAAAAAAGCGGCAACACGAATATCTTCGCCCCATTGTTAATCAGTCTTTTTTCGGGGTATGCGTACAAGGAAGATCATTCCGGGTCTAGTTTTTTCTATTATTCTCTCATTATCAACAACATTTGCACAAAACAAAGTCGACCTCTCCAATCCAATCAATGCGGCCCGCCTGAAAGCGGAGAAGGATACCGCCTGGCATAAGATCGAATTCGGCGCGAATCTCAACCAGGGGTCGTTTAGTTCCAACTGGACCGGCGGTGGCGTGAATTCGGTAGCCCTCGGCGTATTCTTCAACGCATTGAACGAAACCAAGAGAGGTAAGGATTCGTGGCGCAACGATTTCCAATCGCAATATGGTATCGTGCGCAACAAGGGCCAGGAAAGCCGCAAGAATGCCGACCGCATTTTCTTCGATACCAAATACAACCGCGAGCTCTCCCCTAAATGGAGTTTCTTCGCGAATTTCAACTTTCTTTCGCAGTTCGCGGCGGGTTATGAGTATAGCGCAAGTACCGATTCGGTCGCTTTCAAGAGGAAGGTCTCCGGCCTGTTTTCGCCCGCCTATCTCACGGAGGCGATCGGTATTGAATACCGTCCTGCCCCCTATTTCTTCGTCGATCTGGCGCCCGGCGCATTGCGGCAGACGATCGTAGCCGACCGGGATTTGTACGTTAATACGCCGGATCAGAAAAACTATGGCGTACCCATCGGCAAGCGTGTGCGCACGGAAGCCGCGATCATTCAGCTCGTAGCCAACTTTGATAAGGACGTGGCTAAGGGCGTCAACCTGAAATTCAGGTACCTGCTGTTTTCAAGCTTCCAGCATCCTTTGGAAATCGACAACCGCCTGGACGGCCAGCTAACGGCCAAGATCAACAAATATGTGAATGTGAACCTTGGCGCTATCATCGTGTACGACAAGGACCAGAGCAGCAAAATCCAGTTTGCCCAGGCATTGAGCATCGGCTTCCTGTTCGCACTCTGATCAGCAGGTCTGCTTCCAGAGTGTGCCGTTTACCGTATGGTAGGCTTGTAAAATGCCCTCGTTGTGCAGCGAGCCGAGCTGGTGTTCGCTGCTTTCGAAACTTTGTCCTGTCAGGTCGGCAAATTCTTTGGTGGTAAGGGTCGGGTATTTGCCAAACAAGTCCTGCCAGCTCTTACTGTACCAACTCTTCGGGGCACCGGGATAGATTTTGTCGATTGCCGCTTCAAATACTTCGTAAGGTTTAAAACCATAAACCTTCTCATACCGGCCCTCCCGGTTGAAGATCAGGAACGTCGGGAAGCCCCGCACGCCCCATTGAGCCGCCAGCTGCAAATCCGCCTGGAAGATGGGGACAGCGTCGGTCTGGTAGTGCTGTTCGAGCAGGCCGACATCGAGGCCCGCATCATGGGCAGCATCGGCCAGGTGCTCCCATTTTGTGATGTTTTTCTTTTCTAAAAACACCATTTCCCGGATCCGCCGCAGAAAGGAAACCGCCTTGCTTTCGTCCTGCATTTGAGCCGCTTTGAACGCCACCGACGGCGGGTAGGACGAATGCAGCGGATCTTCCAGCCATACATCGCCGATAATGGGCATCTGATAATGCCGGCTTACCTCGTCCCAATGCGGCGCGACGTCCGTCGGCTTGCTGATTCCCCCGCTGTTGTAGGACCAGTCGGGCAAGAGGCCGCCCATCCGGTATTCGACTTCCACCAACCGGCCGTATTCCAGTTTCAGTTTTCGCAACTGCGGCTCAATACCCCAGCAGGTAGAACAGATCGGGTCGGTGAAGTAGATAATTTTTAACGGCTTGCTTCCCGCTTCAACAGGAGCATGGACATTTTCGTCAGAAGCAGACGGCATTTCGCAAACGCCGCTTTCCGTATCGCAAAGCAGTGGATTGTTTTTCATACCCGAAAGTAGCCGCCAGGCAGTTTACTATTGTTATCGATTTCCCTTTGGTAACCAGTTACCTGTTGGAAACTATGGATCCGCCCAGTAAGTTTGCGGACGACTATTACACGAAGATTAGATGAAAAAACAGGCCTCTTGCAACACCTCCCCACAGTGCAGAAAAAGGATCCTTGCCATTAAGGACACGATGGAGATCCTTTCCGGAAAGTGGAAATTTCACATCCTGGGAACCCTGCTCCTCAACGATAAAATGCGTTTCATGGACCTGCTGCGGGAAGTAGACGGCATTGCCGCGAAAATGCTTTCCAAGGAATTACATGATATGGAAATGAACCAGTTGATCACCCGCCGCGTGCTCGACACGAAGCCCGTGACCGTCGAATACGAGCTCACTGAATACGGCAGGTCAGTAGAACCGATCATTAATGAAATTGCCAGCTGGGGTATGGTGTACCGCAAGGGCATCGTAGCATAATGCGAAACCGGCCCTGTGAAAGAAATTTCAGCATTTGTGAAGCCTAACCTTTACATTAGCCGACCGAATCCGCTTCCAATATGACCGAAAAAAAACAGCCAGACCGTCCTTCCGCGCAAATATCCATTGCTGTCCTGCCATTTGTGAACCTGAGCCAGGACCCCGAAGAGGAATATTTCAGCGATGGCGTGACCGAGGAAATCATCAATGCATTGAGCCGCGTGCCGGGTTTGCAGGTTGCCGGCCGGACTTCGTCTTTTACTTTCAAAGGCCAGCATCACGAGCCGCAATGGATCGGCAGACAGCTCCATGCGGAATATCTGCTGGAAGGCAGTTTGCAGACCTCGGGAAACAAGTTGGTGATCGCAGCGAGACTTGTGAAGGCCGACGATGGAGCCCAGATCTGGTCCGAAAATTATGACCGGGCACTGGAAGATATATTCGATGTACAGGAAGAAATCGCGCAGGCCATTCTGGGCGCTGTCAAAATCGAGCTGCTGGGCGAGGAACCGGGAATCGCTTTCAAACGGTATACCAACAACAAAGAGGCTTACCAGCTTTATCTGCGGGCGCGGTTTTACCATAACAAGTTTGGCGGAAGCGACGACTACCACAAGGCAATCGGCTATTTCCGGGCAGCCCTTGAAATCGATCCCTCTTACGCGATCGCCTACTCTGGCATTGCATCCTGCTATCTCAATATGTGGTTTTACAGACTTCTCCCGGCCGCGAAAGCATTGCCGCTGATGAAGGAAGCTACCGATCACGCGCTGGCGCTGGACAACGGCATTGCCGAAAGTTACCTCGCGCTCGCACGTATGCAAATGCTTTACGAATGGGATTTTGCGGCTGCCGAAGATTCTTTCGGGAAAGCACTGAAACTTAATTGGAACACGGCCGATCTGCACGGACAATACGCCCTCTACCTGGCGCTTACGGACCGTCCGGCAGAAGCCGAAGAAGAAGTGGCACAAGCGCTTGCGCTTGAACCGTTTTCGCTCATCAATAATTTCTACGCTGCCTATGTGTACTGGATTTCAGCCAAATTCGACCTGGCCGTCGGGCAAGGGCGCAAGCTCATAGCGCTGGATTCTACTTTCTGGGGCGGCCATATGGTCACCGGTTTGAACCTGATCACGCTGCGAGATTACCCCGCGGCCCAGGATGCCATTGAAACCGCCCTGGAGATCAACTATAACGGCATAACGCTGAGTGCCTGCGGCGTTCTTTTCGGATTATCGGGCGAAACTGACAGTGCCAGGGACATTCTCAAGCAAATGGATTCGCTTGGTAAAACAAGCGTCGTAACCAATTATGATTTGGGTATCGTAAATGCCTCGATCGGTGAAACCGCGACGGCCGTTGCCTGTTTCCAGGCCGCCATCGATAAACATGAACCGCCGATGTTATTTTTCAAATACATCGTCAGGGACTGGCTCTCGGGCGATTTGTATGATGAACGCTATGAAAAACTGGTTGGCCAGGTAACGAAATAAGCCTTAGATTTTTTAAATATTTTATTTGCGTTACAACATCAGAATTTTATTCTACCTTTGAAGCTTAACAAAATAGTAAAAGTATGAACAAGGGTAGGGTCAAATTTTTTAATGAAACGAAAGGTTTCGGTTTCATTTCTCCTGAAGATGGAGGAGATGACATTTTTGTACACACATCAGGTCTGAAAGACAATGTTCGTGAAAACGACGTTGTGACTTACGAAGTTGAGAACGGCCGGAAAGGACTGAATGCTGTCAACGTTACGTTAGTCTGAGCGATCACATTATACGATAAACGGATAATCCTCCTTTTTTCTGGGAGGATTTTTTATTTTGAAACGCAGCATTAACACCCATCCTTTATGGCATTTATCGACATAGTTCTTCGCCGGCCTTCGTACGGATGGCAAGATGAACACGGAAATCTGATCAAACCGCGGCCGGGCCAGATTTTCGCCGAATTCTTCAAACGGTTAAACGTAGTGCAGGACAAAAGGAACTGGCTGTCGCTGATGAGCTGGGTGAAAGTGCTCTGTATGGTGCCGTTTCTGGCGCTTTTTATTTTCAAATTCTTCAATATCTGGTTGCTGCTGGCGGCATTCGTGTACAGCATGTTCATCATGGGCACGCACGGCACCATCTGGCACCACCGCTATTGCACACACGGCGCATACAAGTTCAGGAACCGGTTCTGGCGGGCTTTCACCCAAAATCTCACGATTTGCATGATCCCGGAAGAGATATATGTGGTTTCGCATCACGTACACCACGCCAAATCCGACCGTCCGGGCGACCCCTACAATGCGGAAGCAGGGTTTCTTTATTGCTTCCTCGCCGACGTCAATCATCAGCCCATCGCATCAGATCTTAGTGAGGCGCAATATAACCGCGTGAAATCGCTGATGAAGCACACGGGCGTTATCGCAAATTCCTACCAGCAATACCTGTCCTGGGGCTCCTACCAGCATCCGGGAAGGGCCGTCCTGTACTGGCTGCTCAACTGGTCGTTCTGGTATGCCGCATTCTTCCTGCTAGGCGGGCACGCGCTGGCCTGCACCCTGTTCGGCGCTGCCGGCTTTTGGGCCGTTGGCGTGCGCACCTTTAATTACGAAGGACATGCAAAGGGTGAGGACAAGCAACGCCCGGGAACCGATTTCAATCAGAACGACAAGTCTATCAACCAGCTTTGGCCGGGGATTGTCGCCGGCGAATGGCACAACAATCACCACCTTTTTCCCAAAAGCGCCCGCAGCGGTTTTAAACCCCACCAGGTAGATTTGGCATGGTACTATATCAAATTGATGAGCACACTGGGTGCCATATCCAGCTACCATGATTCGAAAAAACAGTTTTACCAACAATACGAATCTCCCTATCGCGAGACAATGCGAAATACCGCGAAGCGTGCCGAAGCCGGGGAACTCCTTAGCCAGCCCCAAGATAACTCCGGATATCAAACACATTGAATCCCAGTATAACGGGATTCCCAGGAGCGGATTTAAACCGTATAGACAGGGAGCCCGGGCCGGTGGAAATGCTGTTGGAAAGCACCGCAGATGATATGGGACAGTAAACCGGCCAATTGCCCATCGCAGCCAGCCCTTTGATGATCGCCTGCTCGGCGGCGGAAAAGTCTGCATCCGAAGTGAGGGTAAGGGTAATGCCATCGACAGCGAGCAAGGAGCCCACTGCATGGGTAAGGCTTCCGTTGGCCCCAAAATAAGTCTGCCAGTCGGCACTGTCGATCCACGGAGGCGCGGCTTGCGATGCCCAGGCCTGGTGCAACAAGGAGGAATTGTACCACGAACCGGGTGTAACGGTAACAGACGCAAAATGGTCGAACTGGACGGAAACGGTGATCTTACTCAAAGCAAATTTCCTGCTCACATAAAATGCGGCCGAACTGCCCGTCCATATTCCGAAATAATTAGGATCATCGCCGGGTACCCATGAGTTGGAAACATCCGGGTCGTCGTTGGTCGAGTCAAAGGAGAATCCCGTCCCGGGAGAGGCCCTTAATATGGTTTTCAAATCTGAAAAAGTAGGCGAAAAATCAGCAGGTTTGGCATCTGCCCCTTCATAAGGCTGCAAAGCAGCCTGCGCACCGTTGATCAGCAGCTGCGTAGAAAGGTCCGAGCGACCGATGTTGGCTACCGACGGCGCATGCAACATCGCCCATTGAAACCACACAGTCGGTAATGTATTGGCAGGCGGCGGGGGCGACAGCGTATTGAGATAAGCCTGCCATGCTACATAAGTATCCGCACCAATGTCTTTCACGAAAGCACTTTCAGGGAACGAAAGCCCATTTACCACCGCCGCATACTGACTGAAAAATCTCGGTTGCTGAAAAAGCCACCGGTTGTATTTGAGCGTCACCGGCGGAACGATGTCGAAACAATCCCAAAGGCCCTGGTCGCTTACAGGCACCGCCGGGGGCTGCAACAGCTGGAAATGCCGGACCGATAGGTTCAGACTGCCAGCCAACTGGTTGTACCACCCGTCTGTGACGGCGGTCATCGCTTCGGTAGGAGTATCGTAGGTAGTGATCATGTTACTTCGTGAAAGATGGTTTCCGCACGCAGAGGTAAAATCAAAACAGAAGGCTGGCGTTACCCAGCCTTCCAAAGAAAACACTAGACGGTAGCAAGGCTGTCGGCAGCGAAAGCCCTGGCCGATTCAAAGAGCGAAATGCCCAGGCTCGAAGAGTGGCCCACGAATTCACCTGCTGACAATACGTTCACACCCAGCACGACAGGCACTCCCGGAATGCTGCTGGTGGTGATCGTCATATTGCCCTCTTCGTTGAATGTAACGCGGTTGGTCGACGTGCTGCCGCTGTCGCCCGAGTAGAACGGCCAGAAACCGGATGAGCCACTGGATGTGATTGTCTGCTGGTCAAGAGACGAATATTTGGCGTTCGAAGTAATGGTAATGGACATACCCGACGCTACGATCACGTTCGCGGCGAAGTACTGCATGTTACCGTCTTTGCCAAAGGTATTGTTCCAGTTGATCGACGACTGGCCGCTCCAAGGGTTACCGGTTTGGTTGGCAAATGCGAGGCCCATCGCGGATGAATAATACCATGCGCCCGGCGTGTTGGACAGAACGAGGATGTGCTCAAAGCTGGCATCTACCTGAATGCGGCTGGAAGCGAATTGTTCGCTGAGCGTCGACGTAGAGCTGCTGCCACCCCACAAACCGAAGAATCCCGACTTGGAGCTGCCTGCCCAGGAGCTGCTAACATTGGTGTTCATCGTGTTGCTGTCGAACGAGAACGAGCGGGAAGGGGCGCTGGCCAGCTGGTTTACCAGATCGGCGTAGTTCAGTTGCCAGTCGAAGTTGATCGGCAGTCCCTGAGGCGTTGTGTACACCAATGTCAGCTCGTTCTGGGCGGTTGCGATCGGGTCGAGCAGAATGGCCGCATAATCGGAAGAGCCGATATTGGCCACGCTTGGCGCGTTGAACATCGCCCAGTTCCTGAACATCGTCGGGATCTGGTTCATACTCGGTGCAGGTTGCGTCTGCACGTAAGCCTGCCATGCGGCGAAATTTTCTGCCCCAATGTCCGCCTTCACATCGATGTTGCGCGAAGGAACGAGCGCCGAAAGCAAGCCTCTGTAATTGTTATAGAACTGATTCCCACCGCTGGCAACAAACTGAGCGGTCAGTGTTTTCGGAGGGATGTTGTTATAGTAAGCCCAGAAAGTCGGGTTTGCGGCAGTACCACTCGCAATCGGTGGCGCTGGCTGAATGATCTGAAAAGAGTCCTGGCTTTGTCCCAATCCCTGGATCAAACCATTGTACCAGCCGTCTTGTAAATCTAGAAAGTTGCTCATTGTGACGTATGAATAATCCCCTGTTGTAAGACGGCAGGATCCGTCCCTGTAATCAATCCTCTTACAGGTAAGCCCGTTTTTTCAAGTGGTTGCTGAGCTCCACCGTACAAAAGCTTTTGTTTGACAAAGTTTCGTAGAAATAATTCTTCAAAAACGACTACAAACACCTGTTTTAAAAAACACGTGTTTACACCTGCTTCAAGGAAAAAACAGGGACCTGTTAAGAAAATAAGGGGTAAATGGTCTGGCGGAGTGCCAGAATTAAGTATAGAACTACTTCGAAATCAAATATTTGCAACAGTGGCCGCAAGCCATTCACGGACAATGCCCGACAGCACCTGCCGGCTTGCTTCCACAGCTTCCATATTTTTAAAGGAAGCAATGGCCCGGTCGTTTTCCCGCCAAACCAGCAGCCCCGATCCGTCCTGCACAAGTCTTTCTTGTGGCTGTTCCTTCACTTTTGGCCCGCGGTGAAAAACGAGCTGGATTTGCTTGGGAGGCTGAATCCGCATCGTGATCCTGTCTTCGGTACCAGCCGAATAGTTAGGGCCATTCCATTTGATATTTTCTTCGAGCAATGGACTCGCCCCCAAAATAATCAGGCGCAATGCTTCTATCTCCGACCGGAGGGGATGATGTAGTTCGTCCAGAAATCGGGTAACATCTTGGTTCAGCGGCATTGGTCCGGGAGATTAGTAGTGATTAAAAAGCCTTATTTTAAAATAGGCTGACAAAATCGTATCGTGTTGCCGTCGGCGTCGGTAACATAAAACTCCCTCCTGCCCCACGTCTGATCTACCGGGCCCTGATGTACCGGCGATCCGGCCTTACCCGAGGTATCCAGCCCCCGCTCTTTGTATTTCGCGAACAATGCATCCACATCGTCTACCCAAAAGTAAACAACCGACCCGAAAAGGGCCTCGCTCTCTGCCGTGGTTATTTGCAGATTCCAACCTTCTCTGCCAAGATCCACTACGGGTGAACCGGCATGGTCGTTGGGGTCGGTCATCCGGAAATCCAGCACCTCGGTATAGTGCCGGATAGCGTCGGGCATATTGGTGATTTTGAACAGGGGGACGATCATATCAATCAGCTGGTTTTGTGTTCCAATGTACCGATTTATAGAAAGTAACTTAAAAATACCCAAACAGGCAAAAAAGGCAGGTGTATCAGGAAGGGTTTTTGTCAGTTTCTATGTACAGGCGACCGGAGGGGTCATTAACGTCACCGTTTTGAAAGGACTTGGATACGGCTGCGACCGCGAAGCAGTACGTTTAGTGAACTCGATGCCCAGATGGAAAGCCGGCAAGGAGAGCGGCATGCCCGTCAGAACCAGATATAACCTACCGATTTCATTTGGCATAAAATAAACAGCCGAAGGCCCGCATCCCGCGTTGCCTCCGGCTGTATGACCGAGATCCTGTTCTTATAATGCAACCGTCCTGGTTGAAATCCCGACCCGGTTCAGAAAATTGATGTGACTGATACAGACGATCAGATCGGCGATTTCGCTTACCATAAAATTGGCCTTCGCACTTTCATAGGTTTCGTCGGCAACCCCATCGATGGAAATGTGCGTGATCTCTTCTGTCAGTTGCAGGGCAACCTTTTCGCGTTCGGAGAAAAGCGGGCTCTCTTTCCATGCCGAAAGCGCAAAAATCCGGCGGGCAGATTCCCCGTTTTGAAGGGCCTCGGCGGTGTGGTAGTCGATACAATAGGCACATTTGTTGATCTGTGAAGCGCGGATCTTGATAAGCTCGATCAGGCTCCGGGGAATTGACGAAGCGTATACCCGCTTTTCGATAGCGGACATGTGCGTCCAGTATTGTGGTTCTTCTTTCCAGACGTCCAGGCGATGTTTAACAACTTTTTGCATGATTGACATGATTTTGTTTTGGTATTACAAAATTCGCCAGGCATACGGAGGAAGTTCTTAAACTGGTTTAAGAAAGGAATTTCTTCCGGATTTCACTCAAATATTCGGGTGTAAAACCCAGGAAAGAGGCCATCAGGTACTGCGGTACCCTTTGCAGAAAGGCAGGATATTTTCTACTAAAATCCTGGTACAGGTCCTCTTTCGACATTTCGTACGTCTTCCGAATCCGCATTTGCGAAGCTGCGTACGCGCGTTGGAACACGGCGTGAAAGTATTCGTTCAGTTCCGGTAATGCCGATAGCATTTTTCGCTGTTGCCCGGCAGAAATTGCAAGCACTTCCGTCGCCTCTATGGCGCGGATCGAAAACTGCGCGGTACCGCCATCCTGGAAGGCCATAAAATCACTTGCCCACCAGTTCTCCAATGCGAAGTCGATAGTCTGTTCCACGCCGTTCTGCCGCAGGTAAAACAAATGCACACATCCTTTCACGATAAAAAACTTATCAGGGCAGTGCTGCCCCTCTTCTAGCAGCAGCTCCTTTTTTTTAAAGGCCCTCGCCTCAAAAAAATCGCCGATCGAATCCAGTTTCTCAGGGCTGATTGAAGAAAATCGGGCAATATGGGTAATGAGTTGCTGCATAGGTGTGCTTGCGATTTGTGCGGGAGTAAAATTACGGCATTTGAGCTTTGCATGAATCGGCCGACAAAAAATATGCGTTTTCGTGCACGCACCATAAATCATCCTGGGAGAAATTACTAAATTCGTTTTTCTCAAGATATTTTTATGCGCGACGACGACCATCTCTATGATCTGGAATTGTACAGCCTCGCAAAGTCAGGTGATGAAAACGCCTTTACGATGCTGTACCGCCGTCATTGGCAGAACCTGTTCAATGGGGCTTACAAGCGGCTGCAATGCAAAGACCAGTCGCAGGACATCGTCCAGAACATATTCATTGATTTCTGGGAAAGGAGGAATTCCGTGAACGTGGGCAACGTAGAGGCCTACCTTCATACAGCCGTGCGTTTTCAGGTATTCAAATACACTGCCCGGCAGCCACACAATGCACAATTGCTCAACAGCTTCGAAGCAAGCCTGGCTGCCGCGGGCCATGCCGACGACGCGGTACTCGAAGAGGAAATCCGCACACTCCTCAGCTTATGGATCGAAGCACTGCCTTTCAAACGCCGCGAAATTTTCCTGCAACACTACTTCGAGGGTCTATCCACCGCGGAAATCGCGACGCGGCTCAACATCACCCAGAAAACTGTCCAGAACCAGCTCAATACCGCCACGATCGAGCTCCGCACCAAGTTTGATAAAATTTTGTGTCTCGACCTGATCGCATTCGCAATTTTCTTCCAGTAATGCCAGCTGAGGGTTTTTATTCGGCCTTTTTGAAAAAAATAGAAAAAAAATCCTGATCCGCTTTGGGAGTAAGGGCCGCGTTTCGGTACATGTGTCAAAGAACGGCACCGAAACTGCCGTCCGTTTCTATCATGAAAGCATTTGAAGGCAAGGAGGATTTCCTCAAAATAGTCCGAAAATACCTGAACGGCAGCGCCGGTAAAAAGGAACGGGCGTTTCTGGAAAAGTTTTACGAAAGCCACGACAGTAGGCAAAATGTGCTCGATGGCTACACCGACCAGGAAAGGGCGATGCTCGGTCGGGAAATGGAGGAGAATATCCTGCACGGCATTTCGGCTAATCGGGGAAGGAAACTTTTGTCATTTGCCTGGCCAAGGTTCGCCGCCGCCGCTGCCATTGTACTAGTGGCACTCGGCGGGGGGTTTTACCTCCGGCAGCAACCCAAATCAGTCGCCCGGCAAACTGTCGCGAAACCGACAGACTTCGCGCCGGGAGGCGAACGTGCTGTGCTCACATTAGCCGACGGCTCAACCATCTTGCTCGACAGCGCCAGTCCGGGGCACATTGCTAACCAGGGAAGTGCGACCATTACGAAAAATGGCGAAGGCGAGCTAACCTACCAGGTCAGTAAAAAAGACAAGACGATAGCCGGTATGAACACCATCACCACCCCTGCTGGTGGGCAATATAGCATCACACTGCCCGATGGCAGCCAGGTGTGGCTGAATGCGAAGTCCTCCATCACCTTCCCGACTGCTTTTTTCGATCAGGAACGCCACGTGAAAGTGCAGGGGGAAGTGTATTTTGAGATCAAAAAAGATAAGGGACGGCCTTTCGTGGTGGATGTGGATGGAAGGCAGCAGGTAATCGTTACCGGAACACATTTCAACGTGAGCGCCTACGCCGACGAGCCGGAAATACGCACTACATTACTGGAAGGTGCCGTGAGTGTGGCAGCCGGGAAAACAGATAACGGGCAGCTTCGGCTGCTACCCGGTGAGCAGGCCAGTTTTCGTTCTGACGGACATTTTCGCAAGGCGACAGTCGATGTGACTGAGGCGATTGCCTGGAAAAACGGGCTATTTCAATTTCGCGAAACCTCCCTCGCTACGATTATGCGGGACATCGGGCGATGGTATAATGTAGAAGTGACCTATCCCGAAGGCATTCCGCAAAAACGGTTTTCCGGCAAACTGCACCGCAATTCGAAGGCGTCCGAAATACTTGAAATTTTGAAGTTTGCCGGCGTGAACTTCCGGATCGAAGCAAGCGAATCAGCGGGGTACAACGGCAGGATCGTCGTGCTGCCGGCAGCAAAGAACCTATAATAGTCTGTTTTTTCACCAAACCCACCATTTAATGACAGCACATTTACGAAGCCCCTAGCCCGCTCCCCGGTTACAGAAAAAAACCGCAGACGTGCTCGAACCACATCTACGGCGACGTTCAGGCTAACCGCTACGGCATTGCCGTGCAAGAATCTCACATCTTTTATTAACCCAAACTTTGTAAAAGTAATGAATTTTCATTCACAAGGGAAGACTGTGCCCGATGCACAGCCGGTATTCCTGTGCCTTCCAAAAGGGCCCGCGGAACCATTGCGCATCGTAACGTTGTCTAAGCACCAGATCATTATGCGCCTCAATCTGATCACGATGATGCTGATTATCCTGCTGGTCCGTGTCCAGGCAGGGAGTTTCGCCCAACATATTACGCTCTCAGAGAAAAATGCGCCCATCGAACGTGTTTTCGGGGTGATCGAAGCACAAAGCGGACATGTATTTTTCTACGACAGCGAGGATGTGCGCGGCCTGAAAGTAAGCCTCAATATGAGGAACGCGTCTCTTCAGGAGACATTGCGGCAATGTTTTCAGGGATTGCCGCTGGCATACAAGATCGTCGACAAGACCGTGGTGGTGCGAAAGCTGGAAAGTCCTGTCAAAAAAGCCGCCGAACCGCAGCCGGTATCGCTGGCCCGGGATATTCAGGCGGAGATCAGGGTAACCGGCAAGGTACTGGACGATAAAGGTGATGCACTGCCAGGTGTAAGCGTACTGCTCAAAGGATCGAGCCAGGGAACCTCCTCCGATATCAACGGCAACTGGGAACTGTCGGTACCCGACAAGGGAGCGACCCTGGTATTCAGCTTCGTAGGCTTCACGACCCAGGAAGTTGCAGTCGGCAGCCAGTCAACCATTAATATTACAATGGCCCCCGACATTCGCGGACTGGAAGAGCTGGTGGTAGTAGGTTACGGTGCCCAGAAGAAGGTTAACCTGACCGGCGCCATTACTTCCGTCAATTCCGTGGATTTAAATAACCAGTCGGCCTCCAACCTCTCGAACACGCTCGCCGGCCGTGCGCCGGGCGTGAACGTGACTAACACATCCGGGCTCTCGGGCGCATCCTCGTCCATACGTATGCGGGGAAGTTTCGGCGATCCGCTTTATGTGATCGACGGGATTGTGCGCGACAAGGAGGCATTCGACGTACTGGAAGCCAACGAGATCGACCAGATGAACTTCCTGAAAGATGCCGCTACTGCCTCCATTTACGGGTCGCGAGCGGGCAATGGTGTGGTGATGGTAACGACCAAATCCGGCGTTCAGCAGAAGCCGACGTTTAATTTTCAGTCAAACTACTCCACCAACCGGCCGACCCAAACGCTCCTTTCCGACCTGACGACCGCGGAGGACGAGCTTATTTACCAAAACCGGGTAGCGGAGTTCAATGGTACGCCGATCCCCAACGGGCAGCGGGAGTTTGATTATTTCAAAGACAAGCGCTACAATGTACACGATTTCATCTGGCAAAATCCTTATAGCCACCGGCATTCGCTGAGCGTAACGGGCGGTGATAAGAAGATCACTTACTATTCGTTGCTAAGCTACCGTACAGAAGAAGGATCTTATAAAAGTCTCGAAAACGGCAAGTTCAACCTGCGGACCAATGTAACGGCGCAGATCAACGATGCCGTCAAGGTAGGCCTCAATATTGCCGCATACCAGCAGAACCTCGACCGCTTTTACTGGCCATTCACCGGCGACGATGATTTTGACGTGTCAGATTTATACCGCGTGACATTCAACTGGCCCAAGCTGTACCCTTTCTATACAACGGCCGACGGCACACCCGCCGACTACCCGACCGCTTACCCTGTACAAACCCCGATGGGAAGTTGGCAGGCCTGGAGCGTGATCGACCAGGTGATCGGCGACCGCTATATTAAGACCCGTACCCGCAACATGAATTCCATTTTAACCCTGGACATCAAGCTCGACAAGCTCATTCCGGGGCTTTCGACCAAGATCATGGGGAACTACATTGGCGAGGATTACATGCGGAAGAAGTACATGACCTTTCAGAAGAACTATGTTTTCAACCAGGCCGATCCGAACGGAAACCGCTTTATACCTGCGGCCCCCGACGAGAACAAGATCAACATTTTCACATTCAGCCAGAACCAGCAATCTCTGAATTACAACATTTCGACTGGTTGGAGCTACCAGTTCGACTGGTTTCTGAATTACAGCCGCACTTTTGGAAAACACGGTATTGACGGTCTGGTAGTATTCGAACAGGCGCAAAATGCCCTTTATTCCGCCAGCGCGCAGTTAGAGGAGCCATTGACGCCTTACGACCAGTCTTTCGTATATTCTACCGACACCCAGCGCCGCAACGGGAGCGCCTATGAGGAAATCGGAGCGAGAAGGTCTTGGATCGGTCGACTGAACTACAATTTTGACAGCCGGTACATTGCAGAATTCTCGTTCCGCTACGACGGCAACACGCTCTTCCCGAAAGGCAAGCGCTGGGGCTTTTTCCCATCGGTATCGGCGGCGTGGCGTATTTCGGAGGAGCAGTTTATGAAAAACAGCACTTCATTCCTCGACGACCTCAAACTGCGCCTGTCCTACGGAACGACGGGCAACGACCTGAATGTGAACAATGATAAAATCAACGCATTCTCGTACAGCTATCGCTATCAGAATGCCGGCAGTTACATTTTCGGGGACAAACTTTACCAAAGCATTGCGCCGGGCGCTACGCCTAACCCCAACCTGACCTGGGCGACGTCGACCACCTATAACGTCGGTCTGGATTTTGGTTTTCTTAAAAACCGCCTTTACGGAACGCTGGATCTGTTTTTGAAAAAAGAAACAAACATCCTCGGTTCGCGCGTCGTGACGCTCCCGGACAACTACGGACAGAGCCTGGCGCCCGAGAACTATGCGGCCCGGTCATGGCGTGGCGGCGAGCTGTTTATGGAATGGCGCGACAAGGCGTTCGATAATCAGGTGAATTATTCTATCAATGCAAATATTGGGTATTCCAAAGACCGCTGGGATATCCTCGACGAATCGGCGGCGTTCCAGCCCGGCGGCAACCGCCATTTCCAGAGTCAGGTAGGTCAGCCGGCCAATCGCATTATCGGTCTGAAAACCATCGGCATGGTCCGTACCCAGGACCAGCTCGATGCATTGCTTGCCTCGGGATTGAAACAATATGGCCGGAACCCTTACCTGGGCGGGCTCTATTTCGAAGATTTCAGAGGCGACGGCTATGCGCCGGGGCCTGACGGCAAAATCGACGGGAACGACATTCAGGTGCTGTCCACCAATGCAACACCCCGTATCAACTTCGGTTTTGGATTAAATGTGTCGTACAAAGGCCTGGCCATCAACTCGCACTTCCAGGGTGTGGGTGCCTACGACCGCATTATCAGCAACCAGGAAGGAGAAGGAATGCGGCAGCACGGCGGTACCGTGAGGCCGTACTACCCGATCTGGGCCGACGACGTCTGGACACCCGAAAACCCCAATGCCAAATACCCCCGGCCCATCGGACAGAACTGGTACGAGTCGGGAACGGGTGCTACTTCTTTCTGGATCCGTAATGGCGCATACCTGAGGCTTAAAAACCTCAACATTGCCTACAATATCCCGAAAAAATGGGCATCCATGCTCAAACTGGGCAGTCTCCAGGTATACGCGAACGGTACCAACCTGTTCGCTATTTCAAAAGTGAAGGAATTCCATGATCCCGAGCAGAAAAACTACGACTCATTCCCGATCATGAAAACCTATACCGTTGGTCTCGACCTTAAATTCTAAGCTGAAAAAGACATGAAGAAAATACTATCCCTGATCATCGGTATCTCGCTCTCCTGTGCATCCTGCAACGATGTGCTCGACGTGGAGGATATCAGCAACTACAACCCGGAACTGGTGTGGAACGACGCCAACCTCGCCAATGCCTATATGGCCAACCTCTACCCGATGTTCGGCAACTGGAATACCGGCGCAGACGCTTTTAGCCAGCAACTGGCCGGCATTAACTTCTACTCCGACCGGATCACCATCACCAATGGGGAATTCAAGCTGTGGAACTACGGCCGCATCCGGCTGATCAACCAGGCGATCGTCGATGTAAACAAAGGCAGGCTCTCCGATGCAGTTAAGGCCAGCATTACCGCTCAGGCGCTTTTCATGCGCGCTTATACGTATTTTGAAATGGTTAAATTCCACGGCGGCGTTCCTTACATTACCGTCCCGCAGGACCGCTATGAAGACGAGCTTACTGTTCCGCGGAATTCCACAGCCGAATGTTTCGACCTGATCGTGAAGGACCTCGATCAGGCCATTGCAGCCCTGCCGAAAAAGATTGCCCCTACTTCCGGCGACTTCGGCAAGATCGACGGCAATTTTGCGCTGGCATTCAAAGCAAAAGTACTGTTATGGAAAGCATCCCCGCAGTTCAATCCGGCGAAGCCATTCAGCAATTCGTATTGGGCGGCGGCTTACGAGGTCAATAAAAGGGCTTACGAAGACCTGAAAGCACAGGGTTACGCGCTGGTCGAGAACTATTCGGACATTGCATTGGTGGAGCGGGGCAAGGAATCGATTTTCACGGTCATCAACTCATACCCGAATAAAGTCGCTTCGTGGGACAACGGCGTGCGCCCAGGTTCCGAGAGCCGCGGCCCGGCGTCGGCGGTACCTACCTGGGAGTTTATCAAGGAGTATCCCATGAAGGATGGAAAAATGTTCAACGACCCGAGCGGAAAGTATTACAAAACCGAGGAAGCATTGCTCCAAAGCTACTGGAAAGACCGGGATCCCCGCTTCGACAAGTCGATCGTCTGGAATGGCAAATTGTACGAGGTTTCGGGAAAAGCAGGAAAACGGCAGTACACCGCACTGGGCGTCGCCCACGAACTGGATGATTTCGGTGTTAATCCGAGAGCCGGCGTCAACTCCACCAACCTCGACCGCTATACCGGCTTTTTCGTACTTAAAAACAGCCTTTTGAAACTGGCACAGGCGGAAGTACAGCAATATGACCTGGATTTCGTCGTCATGCGTTTTGCCGAGGTAATGCTCAACTATGCCGAGGCGGCCAACGAAACCGGCAAGATTGCAGAAGCGCTGGATATCCTCAAACAAATCCGTAAACGGGCCGGTATCGAGCCGGGCACGGACGGGAACTACGGCATTTCGGCAAACTCCGCCGCAACGATGCGGGAAGCGATCCTGGCAGAACGCAATGTCGAATTCGCCTTCGAGGGCCATCGGTTCTATGATCTCCGAAGGCTCCGTATGCTCGACCGCCTCGACGGCACGACCAAGCATGGTGTGGAAGCGATCGCGGTACTACCCAACGGCCAGGAAATGCCCATCGGCGAGGCCCGCGAGAAGGCTAACAAATACGAACTGGTCGAAACCAATTTCAAATATAGCCTGCTCCAAGTGCCACGCTCGGGCGTGAAAGTGAATGTCGTCCCCGACAAATACTATTTCTTCCCCATCCAGCGCGACATTCTCGACCGCAACAAGGCCCTGGAACAGAACAAGGACTGGGGAGGCACATTTGACCCTACTTTGCCCTAACAACCCCAATCCACTCACTTTTATCAAAGCCGGAGCGTTTTCTTCCGGCTTTGGCGTTTCCTTGTGAATTGAAATAAGTAAATTCGCAACGGCCCGGTATCCCACTCCGGGCTTTAAGACTAAACTTCCTGATAAAATGAAATTTGCAATCCACGCGTTCGTCGCAGGCGCAGCATTGGCTCTCGCGCCATCCCTTTTGATCGCCCAGCAAGCTGGCGCTCCGGCGGCCGGCGCTCCGGCGCCCGGCGCTCCTGTCGAGACCAAGAAACCTAATTCTGAGTACAAATCGGCTTTCCCGGGCCAAACCCGGATCGGGTCGGTTGTAACGAAGACCCCGTACGAAGGAAAAGTGCTGACCTCGTCCCTCGAAAGACCGTGGGGAATTGCAGTGCTGCCCGACGGCAAGTTTATCGTAACTGAAAAAGGGGGAACAATGCGGATCGTATCTGCTACCGGAGAAGTTGGAAAACCGATCGACGGCGTCCCCAAAGTGAATAGCGATGGCCAGGGAGGCCTGCTGGGCATCACACTCGACCCGGCTTTTGCTCAAAACAGAATGGTGTACTGGGCATTTTCGGAGCCGCTCTCCGATGGAAACCTCACTGCCGTGGCCAAAGGCAAACTTTCGGCAGACGGAACGAAGCTCGAAAATGTTAAAGTTATTTATGAGGCCACACCCGCCTATAAAGGCACGCTGCATTACGGCGGCCGTGTGAAGTTTGCGAAAGATGGAAATCTCTTCGTATCGACCGGCGAGCGCTCCGACCTCGTTACGCGCCCGCAGGCACAGGACCTCAACTCCGGCCTGGGCAAGGTGATCCGCATTACAACAGACGGAAAACCTGCGAAAGGAAACCCATTCATAGGAAAGGCTGGCGCGCGTCCTGAACTGTATTCATACGGACACCGCAACGTGCAAGGCCTGGCGATCAACCCGGTTACGGGCGATTTGTGGGAAACCGAGTTCGGCCCAAGAGGCGGCGATGAGATCAACCGCGTATTGCCTGGCAAAAATTACGGCTGGCCTACAATTACTTACGGCATCGAATACAGCGGAAAACAGATCGGTGACGTCATTCAGCAAAAAGAAGGTATGGAACAACCTGTGTATTATTATGACCCGGTTATTTCTCCAAGTGGTATTACCTTCTACGACGGCAAGCAAATCCCCGAGTGGAAAAACAACCTGTTCATTTCGTCACTAAGCGGTATGCATGTTTGCCGTATTGTACTCAAAGACAATAAGGTAGTCGGCGAAGAAAGACTTCTTGCGGGCGAAAACCAGCGTTTCCGCGACATTACCGAGGGGCATGACGGAGCGCTCTACGCCGTTACCGATCAGGGAAGACTCTATAAAATTGGTAAGAAGTAGGCTCCCCGCCCATTACCCCACAAATTCAATTGACACCATCACCCGTCGGATCGACAACCGGACCGGCATTGTCGTGCGACGGGTGCTTGGAGATCGTGCTGCACCTCGCATCGCTCACCGCGGCAGCGGAACCAGTCGTCACCTAACCCAGCTCATGTAACCAGACATTAACAGATTGTATTTGAGATATTTGGCATACTTATTGCTGATAGGTCACAAACTATGACTGTTATGGAAAACGTGAAACCCATTGTGAAGCAGGTAATCAAGATCTGGCGACTTTATAAGACGATGCAGGGCGCGTTAATGGGTGCCATGCGCCACGAAATCCCGTTTCGGCTGCGAAAAGTGTTGAGCCGTGATTATATGGTTTGTTCTGTTTTGAAGAAAGAAATGGCGAACCTGTACGACGCCCTCAAATGCTGCATGCAGGATGCCTGCATTACGCGGTCGGATACGAGGTCGTCGATAGTCATGGATGTGAGAGGCAACGTGGATCTTGCTTTGGGCGAAATCGTCCATGTACACCGTCAGATCGTCAAAGAATATGAGACTTTGTTCAAATTAGTCGAAGGCTCGAACCTCGATCTTCAAATGCTACGACAGCACCGGAAACAAATGGCGAAAATGACGGCTGACCTTTCGGCCCGATCCAATGGACCGTCGCCGGAAGATCAGCGCCTTACGCGTATTTCAATGGCTCATTAGCAACAGCTGGTGGCTACCGGATCTCCCATTTGACTTTCCCGTCGAATGGATCGACAGCCACTACATATTTGTTACCCCTCCTTGTCAGCGCCACCTCTTTTACAGTTTCTGTACCCGGTAAAAACAGCGCCATTTTAGCGGATGGAGCGGTTCCGAAGCTCCGCAGCTCGATCCGCGACCAGTCGATTTCACCCGTGGACTGAGCAACTTTTACATGTGGAATCACGGCACCTTCGCGAACCATCAGTATCACGTCCAGATCGCCGGTCGCGATTTCGTGCCAGCCGCCCTCGTAAGTTTTTCCGGTCTGGTAATCAATCCACTTTCCTTTCGGCAAATACACATTTCGGGATTTCCCGTTTTCGAAAAGCGGCGCGACGAGGAACTCCTGGCCGAACATGTATTCATTGTCGACCATCCACGCACCAGGGTCATCAGGGAACTCCACAAGCAATGCTCGTACCATGGGCAATCCTTTTTCCGAAGCGATTTTAGATTGCGTATAAACGTAGGGCATGAGCTTGTACTTCATCTCCACCGCCTTTCTGAAATAGTTTTGAAAAGCTTCACCATATTCCCACGGCTCCTTGGGCGCCTGCCCGTGTGTGCGGGTATGAGAGGCAAGCAGTCCCATCGGTAACCAGCGACGGTACAGGTCTTCCGGTGTTTTCATGGTAAATCCACCGATATCGTGGCTCCAAAACGTGAAACCCGACAAGCCGAGTGACAAACCGCCCCGCAGCTGCGCTTCCATGCCCTTGTTGGTCGTTTCAGCGTCGCCGCCCCAGTGGATCGGGTACCGCTGGCTGCCGGCCCAGGTGCTACGCGCCCAGATGATGTTGTCGCCCGTCATTTTACGGGTCAGCTCGGAGACGATCTTATTGTAACGCAGCGGGTAGAGATTATGCTCGTAAAAGCCGGTTCGACCCGACGCATATACGCCCGACAGTGGGGCCGCTTCCCCAAAATCGACCTTTATAGCCGAAACACCCAGTTTCAGCAGCCCGGCAATTTTATCTTCATACCATTTCACAGTATTCGGATTCGAAAAATCGAGTATGGCATCCTCGTAGGGAAGTGTACCATTGCCGTTTTTGACAGCCAGGCCCTTCGCGACGATTTCGGGGTACAGGTCATTTTTTGGAACAAAATAAGGCAACTGCCAGAGCGAGGTACGAAATCCCCGCTTTTTCAGGTCGGCGATCATGCCTTCCGGGTCTTTGAAGCGGCTTGGAGCGAAACGGTAGTCGCAACGCCAGTCGGTTTCGAACCAGCCGGTGTCGAAATGGATCACGTCGGAAGGAATGCGGTTCTGGCGGAGTTTGGCAGCCACATTCCGGCCGTCCTGCTCCGAGAAGTAGGTAATGCGGCTCATCCAGAGCCCGAACGACCACAATGGCGGCATAGAGGCCTTGCCCGTAAGATCGGTGTAGGCGTCGAGGATGTCCTTCGGCTGACCGAGAAATACGAACAAATCCAGGTTTTCATCGCCAATCTGCATGGCATTTGACTCCCCGTAAGTAGCCCCGAAATCACAGGTAATGGGTGATGTCGTGTGCATGAACATCCCGTACCCCCGCGAGCTCATGTAAAATGGAATGGGTTTGTACATGGTCTGGGTTTCGACGCCATTAGGGTCGTGCGTCCAGAGCACGAGTTTCTGCCCGTTTTTATCCAGTCTTGTAAATGACTCGCCGCAGCCGAATATCTTTTCGTCCGGTGAAATAGAAAACACCGCCGCCACGCTGCGCGAATAGTCCGAGGCTCTCCGGACAAATGAGAAGGGCAGTGTAGGTGTATAGGAAGCCTTGCCGTCCGTCTGGTTGCGGGTTTGGGTTAAAATCTTCCCACTAGCATCGCGAATCAGGATCTTCCACGGGTTTTCGTAAATGGTCACCGAACCATAGGGCCCGGTATACTGATGTCCGCCGCTGATCTTGCTGTATTTCCATGAAGCATCCTTCTCAGGCTCGCCCACGAGCATGAGTGATACGCCCGATGCGGGCCCCTGCGCGCCTGTGTTTGCACGGATGCGTAGCGTACGTGGGGAAGTAAATTCAACGGAAAACGGCAGAACAGGATCCTGGGCATATTCAATAGCCGGGAACTCGTTGCTGAACGAGCGTTTGTAGCTCAGCATCGAGTTGTTGAAGTTATGGGCTGAAAATGGCTCATTTCTTTTCCATCGGATCTTGCCGGAGCCGGTAGCCGGATCGAATGCGGCCAGGCTGTCGGCAACGAAAATGGTGTTGGAAAAATCCTGGAAATCGCCGCTGATGTCGACTGGTTCGTTGACCAGCTTGCTATGCTGAGCATTGGCGCCGAAACCGGTGAACGTTAGGAGTAATAATAACAGGCAGTAGGTTTTAAGCTTTAAGCCGTAAGCATCAAGTTTAAAGCTACTCGTTTTAAACTCTGATCTATAAATTCTAAACTTTAAGCTATAATTTGTAAACTTTAAGCTATAAACTCTAAACTTTGAGCCGTAAACTCTGTTGTGAACCGGGCGCTTTAAATTATTCATGGAGTGCATTTCAAATGTGATGCCCGGATTAGCGGACAATAATTTTTCTGACAGCCGATTGGCCCGTCGGCCCCGTAAGCCTGACCAGGTAAATGCCTGCTGCGAACTTCCGGTCGATCAGGGCTTCCCGTTGCGATGTTTGCAGCGTTTGACCGTAAATCAGCCGACCGGTGCTTTCGGTGATAGTGATTTTATCAAAACCCTGGTCGCTCCATCGAACAGTGATGTTGTCGCAGGTTGGATTAGGAAATATGTGAAATGGCGCTGCTGCAGGTGCTTCGCCAAGTACCGTTCCGCCATTGCGAAGCTGGATAGCGGTAACTGACATCGGCGGTAACGACACGTTAAGCACGTTACCTGCAACATCCGCCTCGGATTTATTCAATGCATTTTGGGTATGAGAAACAAAAGTTTCCTCCGCTGGTAGTTGTGACAACGTGTACGTCGCTGCTTTTTCCTGCAAAGGAAAAAAGTGATTGAACCGCACGCTCACCGCCTGCGCCGCCTCGGATCGGTTAACCAATACCACCGTCATGGAATCACCCGCGGCATTGACGCTCGGATAGGCCGATACCAATGTCTCATTACCCGAAACGCCGCTCACGGAATGCGACTGATTGTAGCGGCCCAGCAAATGCAGGGTTTCCCACATGCCCGTCTTCCAGCTCCACGGCGTGAACATCTCCACATTATTTTTCATAAACTCTCCCAAAGTGGACGCATACCATACCGCGGTAACCGATGGCGCCACGCTGTTGTCGATGCCGGTTTCGGTCAGCCCGAGCGTAACACCGTGATCAGTACCGAGATATTGGTTAAGCCAGTCGTTGCAGCGGCCGAAAATGTATTCACGGGTAATGCTGTTGTCGTAACCGCCGTTGATCGTTTTTACCCCGTTAGCCTCGGGGAAGTTGTAATTTCGGTCGAAAAAGACACGGTGAAGCTGTACGACTTCCTCTGTTTTTTTGGTAGATGGGTAAAAATGGATATCGAGCACGTCCAGCAGCCTTACGCCACTTTTTTGCTGTTCTTCGGCAATGGTTTTGATGAAATATTCCAGCCACGGATAGCTCTTGCCGTTTTCGGTGATGGGCTTGCCATCCCAGTTGTACCACTGCCACTCATTGGCTGTCACCGGCCCCACAAGTTTGATTTCCGGAAACCTGGCCCTCGCCTTTTTGGCCAACTCGATGTAACGCTGCATGAACTCCTGCGGGCTGAGTTGCACAGGCATGACGTCGTCGTGCGTCCCTGACCAGATTTCCGGCTCGTTATCCAGGTTCCAGTAGCGGATACCGTCCTTTTTCAGGCCTATTCCATTCGCCCCGAACCAGTGGTCGAGTATCGCCACCGACGAATCCGCATTCCATTTTTCCAGGTACAGGTTAATATTTCCCTCCGTCTTTGCTTTGGTACCGGTTGCATTGGGCACACCGCCTCCGGCCAGGTTCTGATTCACGCCCTCCCACCATTGGGAGCGGTTGTAATCCCAGTCGGCAAAATTGGCGGTGCCGGTTTTGGCCGCATACCCCAGCAACTGAAAGGCCCACATGCCCTGCGCGGCCGGGAAATGCTTTTGCAGGGCTTGTGCGGCCTGGTCCCAGTTGTTGATATATACGTTGTTGTACCAGTCGGGATGGCTGCTGAGCTTCCGGCGCCAGTTGTATTTGGAGGAATTGTTCCCGCCGCTTTCCCTGAAAAACGTCACACCCGCGTCGCGCAGGCGTACGAGGTCCTGTTCCGGTAAAGTCCAGTTGGGATCGGTGGCAGAAAATGAATTATTCCGGCCGTAGAGATACGGCGAAATAGGCTTCACATCCGCTTCCGCATCGACTGTCACCTGTATTTGTCCGGAGACATTTTGAGAAAGCAGGGCAACAAGAAACAATACAACTTTATACATGCAAGATGATGTTTGCCGCCCTGAGCGCACATTTGTCATGCTGAGCGAAGTCGAAGCATCATGCGTGATGCCCTTCGGCCGCCCGGCGGCCCGGTTCGCTCAGTATGACCAAATGTGCGCTCAGCGTGACGATCAACTATTTTTTCACAATCCGGAAATTATCCACGCTGCCGTTGAAGGACGCAATGGCGACATCCGGTGTACCGAATGAAACTTTCAGGTCGGTGATTTTGGATACATCGGCGATCGTCGAGCCCGAAGCGCTCTTGAATTCGGAAAGCTCGATGACGGCCGTTTTCCATCCGTTGGTCTGGTAGCCCGTCGAAACGTATTCGGTAGAGTTCCAGGGCTGGAATGCGTAAACGTATTCCGTGCCGCCCGCACCGATGGTAATCTCATATTTCCCTGCTTTCCAGGGTTCTGCGATATTATGCTCGAATTTGAATTGCCTGCTTGCTGCATCTCCGGCCGATAGTTTAAACTCGAAATAGCAGGTCGAGAATACCCAGCCGTCGCTATAACCAGCAGCAGGGAGTTTGGTTTGCTTGATCCTCGAAAACTTGCCCGAAATGGCTTGCGGGTCCGTGGCAGCAACGATCGGGGCGCCTCCCCAGCATACTTCCGATCCCCAGGTAGTAGCCGGAACATCGAAATTGACCAAATTACCCGTGAGGTCGTTCATTTTGAAGGTGGTTTTGGCAGTACCAAACTCGCCTTCCACTGTAATGATGTCCACCGCAGCGGTAGCAGGCATTTTGGCCGTGATCTGTTTTACCGTGGAGCTTACAACCTGTAAACTGGCGTTACCCAGCTTCACCGATTTGATATTGTAAAAGTAATCCCCGTTGATCACGACGTTGCCATTGGCCTTCACGAACTCAGAATACAATCCCGAAATAACCGGTACCGGTGCTGTCAGCACGAAATCGTAAGTAGCCTCGCCGCCTTTGGTAACCACCTTGATCTTATTCGGCACACCGGCATCCACCGCTTTGGTAGGCGCATCGGCAGGGATAGTCACGATAATGTTCGAGTTACTGCCCAGTGCGGCATTGAAACTCGCTTCGAAATCATTGAAATACACCTTCATAACACTGCCCAGGTTCTGTCCCTGGATCACGATCAGGCTGCCCGGCTCGGCGGCTGTCAGCGAGCTGTCGGCCTTCGTAGGGTCGAGCAGGCGCACATTGCTGATGGCGGGCGCGCCGTCGACGTCGTCGTCGTTACAGGCCTGGAATACCAACAGCATCCCTGCCGCCAGAAGCACTCCCAGCACTGTTTTACCTATATTTTTAAAATTCATTTTGATCACAGATTTGGGTTAATCGACTATTTTGCTGAAATCAAATGCGACCGGCTCGTTCTTCAACGAAGGCGCATTTACGATCTCACTTTCAGGGAATGGCAGGTACAGCGTGGCCTCGGTCAGTGGGTAGGATTCGGCCGGCGAGTAGGTCACATTGTATTTTTTGGGATTGATAGAGCCCGCCGCGTAGGACATTGTATAGTTTTCCTTATGCTGCGCAGCCGTGTAGGCGATCGCTTTGGCTGGGTTGAAATAGTACCAGCGCACGACCTCGTTCCAGGAGTTACCCTCGAACACAGTCTCTATCCTTCGTTCCCTGAAAATGTCCTCGAAAGTCAGTGAAGTTTTTGCAGGCATACCGGCTCTTTTACGCACCGCATTGAAGTACTCCAATGCCTTGGCGTCGGCCGTAGTGGCACTGTTCCCCAAAACAGCGTCGGCGTAGATCAGGTACACTTCCGCGAGGCGAAGCATATAGGAATTGATATTCGCAGCCATAAAACCGCCGAGGCCGCCATTATCCGCCGGTGAACCGATGATATACTTCTTAACGGCCGACAATGCAGCCGGACGGTTGTATTTCAACCCGCCTGTCGCTTTCTGGATATTAGGATAAACATCGGTATCGAACATCGCGATCGCTTTTCTGCGCAGTGAATCAGCCGGATTTTCGGTGAAATACTTCACGAGATCTGCCGACAGCCCCTGTGCCGCCCCCCAGCCATCGCCGGTGCCGGTAATGTTGGCGTCGTAGGCGAAATATGCCTGGAACGAGTTGTTCACGCCCCACGGACTGCTCACCGGCATCCATTGGAGAGAGAAGAGGCTCTCAGGATTGTTCTTCGAAGCATTGTTGTTCGCGCTCTCGAACAGCTCCGCATACGTAGGTGCTAGCGTGAGGCCGCTTTGGGTAATCACATTGCTTGCATAGTATTTCGCACTGTCCAGGTCCGACTGGTTACGGGTCCCCTTCTGGTTCAGGCCCGAGCGCATCAGGTACATACGGGCGAGCATTCCCTGGGCCGAGTACTTCGTCAAACGTCCCTGAACGGCCGTTGCCGGCAGGTTTTCGGCGGCAAAGCGGTAGTCCTGGATAACAAGCTTCCAGACATCCTCGATGTGGTTGCGGACGGGCGGTGTATTCAGTTGCGCCACGTTGTCGTAAACAATGGGAACAGCGCCCCAGTTGGTCACCAGGTAATAGTAAGCCGTAGCACGCATGAAGCGGCATTCGCCCAGCCCCTGCGCTTTCACGGCAGCCGAAGCGGTGCTACCCTGGGCCTCTTTGATCGCTTTGTAAGCATTGTTGCTCTGGGCGATGATCTTGTAAAACGATTTATAACCAGGCAGCAACGTACCCACGTCGGTTGACGGTACCGCATGCTTGATGTAGGCCGTACGGTCATTGGAATTGAGGTTGCCGGCGCGCGCCTCCTGGAAAGCCATATTGGCCTTGTCGTTGAAATCGAACCAGACGATATTGTAAAGCGGCGCGGTTCCGGCCATGATCTCGTCATCGGTTTTGTAAAAATTACCCGAGGTGATCGCGTCCAGCGGCGGGCGGTCGAGGAAATCCTCGCTGCATCCCTGCATGAGCATCAGCGCTCCGATAGCCGCTATAAATCTGAATTTGAATTGCATATGGAATATTTTTGAAATTGATGTTGAACCAGCCCGCTTAGAAATCAGCCAGCAGGCCGAAAGAATACATGCGTACGGATGGGTAACGGCCCGTGTCGATCCCGGCCATGACCGTACCGCCATAGTTGACCATCCCGATCTCCGGATCATAACCTTTGTACTTCGTGATCGTGAACAGGTTCTGCGCCCCTACCGAAGCCCGTAACCCTCTGATGAAGAAGTCTTTCAGCATCGTTTTCGGGAAGTTGTAGCTGATCGTGATGTTTTTCAGGCGCACGTAGCTTCCGTCTTCGATGAAGTTGGTGTTCATCCGGTTGTTACCGTTCGGATCGCCCGGCGCAATGCGCGGGATCGTATAGCCTGGATTAGTGAGTGTTACAGTCTCCGCATCTGCCGCATTGTAGCTGCTTGGCTTCGCGTAGTTGGCCACGGATTTCCACTGGTTGCCGAACACGCCGCCATTACCGGGGATTTCGGCACGGTAACGCGGGTAGTTAAGAATATCGTTCTTGAAGCTGCCTGTGAGGAATGCATTCAGCTCAAAATTCTTGTAGGTTACATTGTTGTTGAAACCGAGGGTAAATTTCGGCCACGGGTTGCCAATCACTGTACGGTCTTCGGCATCGATCACGCCGTCGCCGTTCAGGTCACGGAACTTGGTGTCCCCTACCCAGCTGCCGGTAGCGGGATTAATCGTCAACTGACCGTTTGAGGTCTGTACCGCATGGTTTTTAATGTCGTTGGCATCCTGGAAGAGCCCGTCGGCGATGTAGCCGGTGATCATGCTGGCAGGCTGGCCTACTTCTGTTTTGAAACCTACGGAAGTCGCATTCCAGGTCGGTGTGATCGGGTTCAGCAGCGATGTCACTTTATTCCGGTCGAATGAAAGGTTAACCCCCATTTTCCAGTAAAAACCGCCTTTGTCGATATTCACGGTATTCAACGTAAAACCAATACCCCGGTTTTTCATCGAGCCCGCATTCACTGCCGGCCAGCTCAGGTAACCTGGCGAGTAAGCGATGTCGCCACCGTAAGTAAATGGATAAGAATTGACGGTGATGAGGCTGGTAATGTTCTTGATATACGCATCCACGATCAGCTCCACGCGGTTGCCGAACATATGCAGGTCAAGACCACCGTTGATCACGTCGTCCTTTTCCCAGGTCAGGAACTCATTGGCGAAATTGGATGCCAGAAATCCTGTTCCCCAGCCCGTAGGTACGGTTTGCAGAGTCGAATAGATCGCATTGCCGCCGCTGCCCTGGTTACCGGAACGACCTACCTCAAAGCGCAGTTTCAGGTCGTTGATCTCTTTCACGTTTTTCAGGAAAGGCTCTTCCGAAACGCGCCAAGCCACCGAAACCGCGGGGAAGTTACCCCAGCGACGGCCTTCGCGGAATGCCGAGGAACCGTCCATGCGGTAAGTTCCCTGCACGAAATAGCGCTCGTTGAAGCTGTAATTCACCCGGGCAAAATACGATTCACGCGAGCCGGCACCTTTTCCGCTGTTGTTGCTCACATTTGAAATCACGGACGCATCCCCACCGGAAAGCTCCTCTATCGTGTTGGTAATGAACTTCTTGCGTGTACCCGTGAGCGATTCATAGGTGGATGCCTGCGCCTCATGACCAGCCATTACATTAATGCCATGGCGTCCCAGTTTCAAATCGTAGGTTAACCGGCTGTGCAAGCTCCACCAGTTGTTGGTATTCACCGACCGGGTCGAGGTAGCCGCGTCCTGCGACACCACGTAACCACCTATCGTATACGACGGGTGAAAGGAGTAGTATTTCAAAAACTCGGCGCTACCGTTGGCCTCTGTATGCCAAACAAGGTTTTTAGCCAGTTTCACATCAGCAAAAAGGCTTCCCAGGATCGAAGTACGACGGTTGTAATCGTTATAGATCTTCGAGATCATCACCGGGTTCGTGAACTGGAACTGCGTCGACACCGGGCCGCCCCAGCTGCCGTCGGGGTTGGTTACCGGTACGCTCGGGTTCTGGTCGAGGGCGAGCTGGATAATGCCGCCATTGTTGGTATTCACCTTTTCTTCGGTAATACCCACGCTCATGTTGGCCCCGATTTTCAGCCAGCTGCGCGTCTGGTTTTCAAGGTTCAAACGGGCATTGTAGCGTTTGAAACCCGATCCTTCCACGATCCCTTTTTGATTGAAATACTCTCCCGACAAATAGTAGGTCGATTTCTCGGTGCCACCGCTTAGTCCCAGCGAGTACTTTTGCAGGGTAGTCGGACGGAACAATGCGCTCTGCCAGTCGGTACCATTGCCCAGCACCGACGGATCGGCGAATTGCGGTTCGCTGGCTGTACTACCCACCGCGGCCGCTTCATTCCTGAACTGCGCATATTCCCGCAGGTTCATTACATCGATATGTTTGGGCTCGGCCTGCAAGGTAATGAGTGAATTGAAGGTAATCTTCGCCTCACCTGCCTTACCGCGTTTGGTGGTGATCATGACCACCCCGTTAGCGCCTACGGCACCGTAAATAGCAGTGGCAGAAGGCCCCTGCAACACGTTGATCGTCTCGATATCGTCGGGGTTAATGCTCGAAAGAATGTTCGAAAAGCCCGTCGGACGGTTGTTGGGATCATCCTTCATATTGTCCGGCTTGATCTGGACCCCGTCGATCACATACAGTGGCTGCGTCGTACCGGTCAGTGAGCTCAGACCGCGGATCAGTACCGACGGCGCGGCTCCCGGCTGGCCGGAGTTCTGCTGCACCAGCACGTTCGCCGCACGGCCCTGCAAGCCTTGTTCAAGGGAGGTGTTGATCGTCTTACTCAAATCCTTACCCGAAACCGTCACCTGCGAACTGGAAACGTCGGTCTTTTTCATTTCCCCGTACCCTACTACCACGACCTCATCCAGAGAGGAAATGCTTTCTTTCAGTTTAATGTCGATTTTGGTTTTGTTTCCCACCGCCACTTCCTGCGTTTCATATCCGATGAAGGAGAACACGAGCCTACTGCCCGAGGTAGCCTCGATCGAAAACACCCCGTTGGTATTGGTCGTCGTTCCATTGGACGTACCCTTCACCACCACGCTCACGCCGGGGATGCCATCGCCTTGTTCCAGGCCAACGACCGTGCCGGTAATAACCTTTTTAACTTCCGCCTGCGCAAATGCGCCGACTGCAGTACCCATGATCCCCAATGATAGAAGGAGAGGTCGTAGCAACCCGGCCAGAAAGCGTGAACGCCGCTTTACCCGCCTCGTTTCGTACAAATTTTGTTGCATGTTGTTTTGTTTTAAAAGTGACTATTTGTTCATCCCGATTTATACATTTCCGATATCCCGGGGTTTCGTACCGGACAATGGGACAAATCGAATGAATAGTTGGACAAATGTGTCACCTAAAAACATGCTGAAAGGGATCCAAATGTTTACAATTGGGGGATCATTTGTAAACTCCGACAGAAAATCAGGCTATTTTTTCGCCCTTTATTCCAGTTTGAGAAAGGATTAAGTGCAGGAACGGATGAGCAAGTGATGAGCAGGTGATTGCAAACGGTTATTAGAGTATCCGACTTGCTTCTTGTATTATTCTAATATTTGAGACCCTGTCTGCTTCTTGCGGTAGGCGGTTGGCAGCACCTGATATTCCTCCTTGAAGAGCTTGGTAAAGTACTTGGGATTGTTGAAGCCGACCTGGTAGGCAATCTCGGAGACCGTGAGTTGACTCTTTTCGAGCAGGTTGGCAGCCCTGCGGATGCGGATAATGCGAATGAATTCGATTGGCGTTTTCCCTGTCAGCGAAAGTATTTTTTTATACAAATAAACCCGGCTCATCGACATGGCTTCGCTCAGTTGCTCGACTGTATATTCGGCATTAGCCATGTTCTCCTCCACCACTTTCACGGCGTTGTTAACAAACTGCTCATCCATGGACCGTACCGCCACCTCGCTCGGCCGTATCTCGACGTGCTGCTGGAACTGCTTCTGCAACCGCTCGCGCTGCGAGATCAGGTTCGTGATCCTTACCCTTAAAATGTCCAGCCTGAACGGCTTGGTTACGTAAGCGTCTGCGCCGGTTTGGTAGCCCTGCAACCGCTGCTCATCCTCCGCCCGCGCGGTGAGCAGTACCACCGGGATATGCGAAATGCGCAGGTCCGTCTTGATCGTCCTGCAAAGCTCTGTCCCGTCCATTTCAGGCATCATCACGTCACTCACGATCAGGTCGGGAATGTGTTCGAGAGTCATATCGAGGCCGATACGGCCATTAGCGGCTTCGAGTATGCGGTATTCATGCTGAAATACTTCTTTGAGATACTGCCTGAATTCGTCGTTGTCCTCTACAATCAGGATCAGGGGCTTTTCCTTGCCGACTTTTTCCCCGGAAAGGTCGATGTCAATCGGTGCGGCATCTGCGGCCGGCATGTTCGATGCGGGCACGGGTGCTACGCGCGCAAGGCTCTCGCGCAGCGGTAACGTGACGGTGAATGTGCTGCCCTTGCCCACCTCGCTTTCCAGATCAATCGTCCCTCCGTGCATTTTGACAAACTCCCCGGCAATGGAAAGGCCGATACCGCTGCCCTGGTTCATAATGTGCCCGGGCATGGGGTGCTGGTAAAAACGTTCAAAAACCCGCTGCTGCGCCTCGGTCGGAATGCCTATTCCGGAGTCCTCCACCCTGATTTCCAGCGCCTCCCCGCCCTCTTGCTCCAACTTCCGCAACCTTACCGTCACCTGGCCGTTCTCACGCGTGAATTTGAATGCATTCGACAACAGGTTGTACATCACTTTCGACAATTTATCCTGGTCAAAATCTGCATAGTGCGATTCCACGGCACTTTCGAACCGGTACCGGATGTGCTTGTGTTCCGACAAATCGGAGAAAGTCTGGGCGATTTGCCTGACGAACTGGACAATGTCGCCACGCTCCGGCATAAAACGGGTTTCCTCCACTTCCAGCTTTTTAAAATCGAGCATCTGCGTCACCAGATTGAGCAACCGCTGCGCGTTCCGGTAGACGAGAGAGAGCTGCCGGTGCACAGTATGATCGGAACGGATGCCCCTCAGCAAGTTTTCCAGCGGCGTAAGCATGAGCGTGAGCGGCGTGCGGAACTCATGGCTCACATTGGTAAAGAACCTGATCTTCATCAAGTCCAGCTCATGCATTTGCTGGGCGTAATGCCGCTCCTGTTCCAGTTTGAAATTCATCCGCTCGCGTTCGATCAGCACCCAGCGGGCAATCATCAAGGCGCCCGCTACCAATAAAAAGTACAGGAGATAGGCCCAAGGCGTACGCCAGAATGGGGGCAATATCCTGATTTCCAAACGCCGCTCGGTCGTTACGCCGCCTTCCCTGGTTTTAACCTTAAATACATAACCGCCCGGGTCGAGGTTGGTGTAGGTAACCCGCCGGGTGTTATCCGCCTCGAACCACCGGTCATTGAAGCCTTCCAAAGTGTACAGGTAATGGTTTTTCTCGGGGTGCAGGAAATTCAAAGCCGCGAATTCGATCGTAAAGACATTCTGGCTGTATTCCAGCACGATGCGGTCCGTTATCGAAACGGATTTTTCGAGCACCATGTTACCGTCTGCGGCGACACCCGGACGGATACTTTTATTGAAGATCTGAAAATCGGTCAGCACCACTTTCGCGGCGACTCGCTCATCGGTAACGCGCGCGGGATCGAAAATGGAAAAGCCATTGGCTCCCCCGAAAACCAGTTCGCCGGAACGAAGCCTGAGTGCCGCATTCTCATTGAAACCCCTCCCCTGCAAGCCGTCGACCTCGTTGTAAGCCCGCACGTGGAATTTAACCGGTGCCCTTTGGGTGATCTGCAAATTCACCATGCCTTTCGGAGTGCCAAGCCACAGGTTCTGCCGTGCATCGACGACCAGCGTCAGTATGGAATTATCGGGCAGGCCGTGGCGGGTGTCGTAAGTGACAAATGCGCTCCGCGCGGCATCGTAGCGGTTTAGACCTTCGGAGGTACCTATCCAGATCGTACCGGAACTGTCCTCGGCCAACGACATCACGGCATCACTGCTAAGGGTGTTGCGGTCACCGGCCCGGTGTCCATAATGTACAAAACGGCCCGTCTGGCGCATGAGTACGTCAATGCCGTTAGCCGTTCCGAACCACAGGTTGCCCTGCCTGTCTTCGATCATGGCGGAAATGTAGTCGGAACTGACAGAATTGGGCGCGAGGTTACGATAGTGCCGGAATGTCTTCGTCGACCGGTCGAGCAGGTCCAGGCCGTCGGCCATCGTGCCCACCCACAACCTGCGCCGCGAATCCTCGAATAGCTCCCAAACCCGGTCGTCGATCAGGCTCGTTGAATCGGCCGGATCGTGCAGGTAGCGGGTAAATTTCCGGCCGTCGAAGCTGTTCAACCCACCGAAGTAGGTTCCTATCCAAAGCACGTCCTGCCGGTCGAGGAAAAGGCTGACGATCACGTCGTTGCTCAGGCTATTGACATCTCCCGGCTTGTTTTTGAACTGCCGGAAGCTGTTGTTTTTCCGGTCGTAGTAAATCAGTCCCCCGCCATTGGTACCCACCCACAAGTTGCCCTTCCGGTCTTCGGCGAACACATTTACATCGTCGAACGGCAGGCTGGCAGCATCGCCGGGCAAATGGCGGACGAGCCCAAACCTGAAAATATTCTGATGATAATTACAAAAGCCCTGCTTGTAGGTACCGGCCCAGATCATGCCCGTGGCATCCTTGTACAAAGCCTGAATGCTGTTCTGGCTGAGCGTTCTGGGATCTCCGGGGTTAGAGCGTAGTGTAGAGACACTGCCGGTCTGTTTATCCAGGATATTGATCCCGCCATGATCCGTCCCGATCCAGATCCGGCCGTCGGGCCCGGAGATCATCGCGCTCACCGCATTGTTGCTCAGCCTGAAATCTGGCCCGGCGGTGCCCGCAATGCGAAGCCTGTTTTTTTTGAAATCAAAATTAAATGCACCGACCGCGGCTTTGACGATATACACCCAGGGTTCGCCCTGCCCGTCGACAAAAACCTTGTGATTGGACAATTTACCCAGGTTACGACGTTGCAAGAGCGCGCTCTGGATGTCGATCGCGTGTGTGCGGGCATTCACCCGGGCGAGGAAGCCGTCGTCGCAAACCACCCAGAGGTTTCCGTCGGCATCCTCGTCAAAATCCGAAATCGCACGTGTCCCCGACGCATTCTGGGAGGGCGTAAACCTGATTTTGACAAGCTCCCTGGATGCGGCACGGTATTTCAGCAAACCCAGTTTGTTGTGACTGATCCAGTAATCGCCCGAACGGGTTTTGATAATGCGGTTAAAATTAGCATCCCCAAGCCCGAAGCGCCGAGCCGCCCGGTTGACGTTGTGATCGATCGTTTCGGTAACGGGATCGTAAATATCGAATCCGAGTGGGGTGTTGATCCAGATATAACCCTGCGGATCTTCAAAAAGGGCATTGACCTGGTGAGCCGAAATGCTTGTCGAATCGGCCGGGTCGTGCTTGAATACGCGGAAAGAATAACCGTCGAAACGATTCACGCCATTGGCGGTTCCGATCCACACAAAACCGCGGCTGTCTTTTAGAAAGCAATTGACCTGATTATGGGAAAGGCCTTTTTCGGTATTGTAGCGGACAAACTGATAGTCTGCTGGCTGGGCTGTACTTCCCTCCATCCATCCAACAAGTCCCGTCAGGACCAGCCAAAATTTGATCAACCACCGCTTCATTCCTGTGAAGGTAACATCGTTTTCCTTCAAAAAGAATTCCAAATTGTTCAGTTAAATTGCCTGAATGAAGATCCTGATCATTGAAGACGAGCCTGGCCTGGCCGAAAGCATCGGCGCCTACCTGACCGCGCAGGACTACCTGTGCGAATATGCCGGCACGTGGGCGCAAGCGCGGGAGAAAGTGGAATTGTATCTGTACGACTGCATTCTGCTCGACCTGATGCTTCCGGGAGGCGATGGCATGGATATACTCGAAACGCTCAAAAAGCGGGGGCAGCAGGACGGTGTGATCATCATCTCGGCTAAGGGCGATTACGAGCATAAAATAAAAGGCCTGCACGCAGGCGCCGATGATTACCTGGCCAAACCCTTTCATTTACCCGAACTGGCGGCCCGCATTTACTCCGTGATCCGCAGAAGGAGCTTTGGTAACCATAATAACGTCGTTCAAAACGAACTGAGGGTCGATCTGCTCAGTAAAACCGTTACCGTGCATGGTACATTGGTGGTTTTGACAAAAAAGGAGCTTGATCTTTTGCTGTTTTTTATCGGTAACAAAAACCGGGTGATCGCCAAAAGTGCATTGGCCGAGCATTTGTCGGGCGATATTGCCGATATGTTCGACAACCACGACTTCGTGTATGCGCATGTCAAAAACCTGAAAAAGAAGCTCAGCGAGGCTGGTTACGGCAATTATCTGAAAACAATTTACGGAACGGGCTACAAATGGGAAGGATGAAAAAACTGCTCGACCAGAGCCTGCGCCCGCTGGTGATTTATGCATTCACGGTGCTGGTGATCAGCATTCCCGTTTACTTCCTGATCATCGACTGGATCTGGGAAAACGAACTGGACAAGCACCATTACGCCATCCGAGAGAAACTGGAAAAGCGTCTTACCCGCCTGGACCTGCCCGACACCGCGGTAGCCAATATGATTACCGCGCTCGATAAAGTGCAGCCCGGGTTCTCGTTCAATGAGACTGCCGCACCCCGGCCCGACAGCCTTTACACCCTCATCCGGTTCGACAGTTTTATGAACGACCGGGAGCAGTTCCGCTGCCTGACGACCGACATTCGCGTCAACGGCAGGCTGTACCGCGTGCTGATTGAAACGAATATGGAAGAGATCGACGAGACGATCCTGGCCATCGCCGCGGTGACGGTTTTCTTCATTATGCTACTGCTCACGGGGTTTATCTATCTCAACCGTAAAACTGCCCTGCGCATCTGGCAGCCATTTTATGATACGCTCGCCAGCCTGCATACTTTCCGTCTTGAAACGGGCAAGACTGTGCCGTTACCTGCCTCCGATGTGACCGAGTTTACGGACCTGAATGCGAGCCTAGAAACCCTCATGCAGGGCAGCCTGGCTTCCTATCGCCAGCAAAAGGAATTTACCGAAAACGCCTCACACGAATTGCAAACGCCCCTGGCAATCGTCAAATCCAGGCTGGATATGCTTTTGCAGAGCCAATCGCTTGACGCCGAGCAAATGCGGATCGTCGAGCAGGTTTACCAGGCCATTAACCGCGTTTCACGCATCAATAAGAACCTGCTCCTGCTCGCACGCATCGAGCATTCGCAATTTGAAGAAAAAGAACGGATAGCGCTGGACGGAATGCTTGCCGCCATCGCAGCGCAGTTCAGCGATCGTTTTGAAAACAATGCATTGCATTACACCGAAAATATCACGCCGTCGGTTGTCGACGCGAATCCGGTGCTGACCGAAATCCTGCTGACCAACCTGCTTGTAAATGCCGTGCGCTACACCCCCTTGGGCGGGAAAGTGCTTGTACAGTTAGATAGCGGAATGCTTACCGTTTCCAACACCGGCGTGGCGGCATTGCAGGCCGAAAATCTTTTCAGACGGTTCGCGCAGGCTTCGGGCGACCATGCGGGCAGCGGGCTCGGGCTTGCGATCGCACGCGAGATATGCGACCGTTATGGCTGGCAGATCGGTTATGAGTTTGCTCGGGGTATGCACCATTTTTCCGTCCGTTTCTGAATTCCAAATTTCTTCCAAATCAGTAATCATTTTTGCCATCAGATCATCGAAAATATCATCTGAATGGCCTTCAAACGAATCCTGACCTTGCTATGCTACTTCTTTGCCTTCGGCCAGCTCAGGGCGCAGGTAAGTAAAGTAACGCTCTCCGGGCAGGTTACTTCCGCAGCAAGCGGACAATCGCTTCCGTTTGTCAATATCGTTCTCAAAACTGAAAAAGACAGCACTTTTGTAACAGGTACAATCACCAACGAGGCGGGACGGTTCAGTCTGCCGGACGTTAAAAGCGGTCACTACCGCATCGAATGCGTTTCGCTAGGCTACAAGGCATTGCAAAGCCACATTACCGTGGGCACATTAAGCCCCTTCCTCGACCTGGGCGAGTTCCGGATGGCCGATGATCCTCAAAATTTGCAGGAAGTGACCGTCACCGGCCAGCAGGCAGAGGGTGTCGGCGACAAGCTCGACCGGAAAACCTTCAACATTGGCCGTAATATAAGCCAGAGCGGCGGATCAGTATTGCAGGCGTTAAAAAACCTGCCGGGTGTTACCGCCGGAGAAGACGGCAAAGTGCTTCTGCGGGGAAGCGATAAAGTAGCTATCCTGGTCGACGGCCGGCAGACGGCGCTCACCGGTTTCGGAAGCCAGACGAGCCTGGACAATATCCCGGCATCAGCGATCGAGCGCATCGAGATCATCAATAACCCGTCGGCGCGTTACGACGCAAACGGCAATGCGGGGATCATCAATATTATTTATAAAAAAGAAAAACAGGAAGGCTTTAACGGAAAGATCGGAATGGCGACGGGACTGGGCGCATTATGGGTGAGGAAAGAAAACCTGCCCGGTATCCGCCCGCAATACCGCAATACACTTAAACTGAATCCTTCCATAGCGCTTAACTATAAAAAGAACAAAGCCAACGTGTTTTTTCAGGGCGACTACCTGCATACGCCTACGCTCAACAAAAACGAGTTTGTAAACCGGTACTACGACAGCGGCGATACCGTGCGCCAGCAAACTAAACGTAACCGCAGCACCAATGTGGTTACCGCCAAAACCGGCGCCGACTGGACTTTCAACGACCGCGACGCATTGTCGGTTTCCGGGCTTTTCAGCAGCGAAAAAATCCTGGACCGCGGCGACGAGCCGTTTTTCAATGCAAATCTCACCCGGCGCAACAGGCTGTGGCAGTTTCTGGAAGACGAGCTGAAAACGACCGTGACCGCCAGCGCCTCCTACCAGCATAAGTATGCCCAGCCCGGGCGCCTGCTCCATATCGGCTTCAACTACACTTTCCACCGCGAAAACGAGCAGTATTTTTTCACCAATGTCATGCCCGATTTCACTGGCAAGGACGCTTTCAAATTGCTTTCGGACGAGCATGTATTTGACTTCAATGCCGACTACATCCGCCCGCTGCGCTATGGGCGACTCGAAGGCGGGGTGAAACTGCGCAGGCGCTTCATCCCGACCAATATGCAATTCTTCCCTGGCGCGGCGGCGCCCGGCGTAGCGACGCCCGGTCTGAACTCCCCCATCGACAGCCTCGCAGGCGGCTGGGCCGATTACAAGGAGACCATTCCGGCGGTTTATGGAAATTATGTTTTCGAAAACAGAAATTTCGAGGTGGAAGCCGGCTTGCGGGTTGAGTATGTCAACCTCCGTTACGAGGTCAATCCTACCCACCCTACCTACCACAGCGACGGTTACACCTATGCGAAGCCCTTTCCGAATGCCCGTTTGGCATATAAAATCGACGACCGCAACAAGGTATCGCTGTTTTACAACCGGCGCGTCGACCGGCCCAATGAGGTAGATATCCGCATTTTTCCCAAGTATGACGACGCGGAGATCATCAAAATCGGAAATCCTGCCCTTAAACCGCAGTTTACCAGTTCTTGGGAGGCCGGCTACAAAACCAGCTGGAACAAAGGCTCGCTGTATGCCGCATTATACCGCAAGCAGACCAATGGCACCATTACCAGGATCGGCACCATCGAACCCGGGAGCACTTTGATATACAACATCTTCCAAAACGCAGGCAAAAGTTACAATGCAGGTGGCGAGCTGGTTTGGCAGCAGGACTTTGCCCCATGGTTCTCGGTGAATGTGAATGGTAATATTTATAAAAATACGGTCAACGCATTCTCGGTAGAAAACCTGTATCCTGTAAGATCCGTATACAGTGCCGCCAGGCAAACACTCACCTCGGGCAGTGCCAAAATGAGCGCCATACTGAAAGGCAAAAAGACCGAGCTGCAAGTGGTGGCCGTTTACCAGGCCCCGGATATCGTCCCGCAAGGCCGAACGGGTTACCGTTTCTCGGTAGACGCCGGCGCCAAACGCCAGCTGCCCAAAGGTGAAATTTTCATCAACGCCACGGACCTTTTCGGAACGCTGGTAATCCGGAAAACCGTCTATGGCGACGGCTTCCATTACACGAGCCGCGATTATTACGAAACCCAGCTTATACGGGCCGGATATAGCTTTAAATTTTAAACTTACAGCCATGCGCCTCCTCATCATCCTCCTCCTCGTTTCCAGCTCTTCCTTCGCAAGCCTGCTTACACCTGCAGACAGCCTGCTTGTACGCAAGCCGTTGACATTGCAGCAGTTTTACCCACCCGCATCGCTGATCATCGGCGGCCTCATGGCCAACGGGCATTCGGAAGAATCGATTAAAAACGAGCTCGCCGAAAGCCGGAACCGGCACATTCCCCGTTTCCGGACGCATATCGACGATTACCTGCAATTTTCGCCCCTGGTTGTTGCTTATGGCCTGGATGCGTTCGGCGTTCGATCGAAAACCGATGTGCTCAACCGCACGGTCATCCTCATCAAAGGCGAAGCCATGGCCCTTACCACCGCCACCATCCTGAAATCGGCTACGCACACACTGCGACCAGACGGCAGTACCTACAATTCGTTTCCGTCCGGCCACACTACCCAGGCATTCGCCGCGGCCACGTTTCTGAACGAAGAATACAAAGACCGTTACCCCTGGATGCCCTACGCTTCGTACACGGTCGCGTCGTCCGTGGGCCTGCTACGCGTGGCCAACAACCGGCATTACATCAGCGATGTGCTGGTAGGCGCCGGGATCGGGTATTTATCGATGAAAATGGCCTACTGGACGCACCGGTACAAATGGGGAAAATCCCGTGCTAAAATGCAGGTGGTTTATTGATTTTGAAGGCTCCGCCGGTCACTACCCCGACCTGCGGGCTTTTCGACTTTACTTAGCTGTGTGTTTTTGGCCAGGCATGGTTTTAATGAAATCAGACGAATATTTCATTAATAAACCATTCAAGCGTTGACAATGAGTTTGGAACCCTCGGAATCAAATAGAATGCACCGCACACTTCCTAAATCGAATACCGGCATCCGCGGTCTCGACGAAATAACCACGGGTGGATTACCCTCCGGCAGGCCAACATTGATTTGCGGCGCGGCGGGATCCGGAAAAACGTTGTTCTCGCTGGAATTTCTCGTGCACGGCGCCATGCAGTATAACGAACCCGGCGTTTTTGTAGCTTTTGAAGAAAAAGCCGAAGAGCTCGCCATTAATATGGCGTCCCTGGGGTACGACCTGAACCAGATGCAGCAGGACGGACAGATCCGGATCGATCACGTTCGTATCGAACGGAGCGAGATCGAGGAAACCGGCGAATACAACCTGGACGGCCTCTTTATTCGCCTAGGATACGCGATCGACAGCATTGGTGCCAAACGTGTCGTACTGGATACCATCGAAAGCCTTTTTTCCGGTTTGACCAACCAGGCAGTATTGCGGGCCGAGCTCCGCAGGCTGTTTGAGTGGCTCAAAGAGAAGAAAGTGACAACCATTATCACCGGCGAACAAGGTGAGGGATCGCTTACGCGCCAGGGCCTGGAAGAATATGTATCGGATTGCGTAATCCTGCTCGATCATCGAGTCGAAAACAAAATATCTACCCGCATTCTGCGAATCGTGAAATACCGGGGCTCGGTCCATGGGACGAACGAGTATCCCTTTCTGATCGATGAAGAAGGTATATCTGTCCTGCCCGTCACTTCGCTACGACTGAACCATCCTGTATCGTTGGAAAGACTATCCTCCGGTATTCCTGCATTGGATAAAATGCTCGGCGGCGGAGGTTTTTACAGAGCCAGCAGCATATTGGTTTCCGGCACGGCAGGTACGGGGAAAACCTCCATAGCGGGGAGTTTTGTCAACAAAGCGTGTAGCGATGGGCTTCGCGCGATTTATTTCGCATTCGAGGAATCACCCCATCAGATCGTCCGCAACATGCGCTCCATCAATATCGACCTGCAAAGCCATCTTGACAGCGGCATGTTGCTATTCAGCGCGGCCAGGCCTACGCTCAATGGGCTGGAAATGCATTTGCTGAACATTATGAAGCTGGTCGAAAAGTTTAAACCCCAGGTAATCGTCCTGGATCCGATCAGTAATCTCATTACAGTCGGCTCCAACAGCGAGGTCAAGAGCCTGCTTACACGCCTGATCGACTACCTGCAAGAACAGCAGATCACCGTGATGTTCACGGCGCTGGCGCTCAACGATAACAAAACCGAACAAACCGACGAAGGCGTGTCGTCGCTGGTGGATGTGTGGATCCTGGTAAGGGACATCGAATCCAATGGAGAGCGGAACCGCGGATTGTATGTGATGAAGTCACGCGGGATGAAGCATTCCAATCAGGTAAGGGAGTTTGTCATTACCGACCAAGGCCTCAAACTCGTGGAAGTGTTCCTCGGGCCCGAAGGCGTGCTGACAGGCTCGGCGAGGGTAACGCAGCAGTTAATGGAAAAAACTTCCGAAGCCATTCGCGACCATGCCGTGTCGAGAAAAGACCGCGAGATCGAGCGTAAAAGGCTGGTACTGGAATCTAAAATCGCGACCCTGAAAGAAGAATTCGAGTCGTTGCAGGAAGAACTGAATAAAAGCTATATCGAAGACGAGCTTAAAAAGAGCATTATGGATAACAATCGCAGGGAGCTCACCCGCAAGCGTGACGATTTGCATTAACACCACATTATGGAGGAAGTAAATGAAGAAGTATGGGAGCTCAGGCTGTACATCGCCGGAAAAACCGCCCGGTCGGTAGCTGCGCTCGCTAACCTTAAAAAGTACTGCGAAGAGCACCTGAAAGACAAATATGTAATCGAGGTGATCGATTTGCTGGTTCAGCCACAGCTGGCCGAAGGCGATCAGATCCTGGCCATTCCAACGCTTGTTAAAAAGGTACCCGAACCCATTCGCAAGATCATTGGAGACCTCTCCAACGAAGAAAAAGTACTCGTGGGACTCAATATTCGCCCGGCAAAATAGATAAAATGCTTCAAGGAACACACGAGAATCAGGATTGGAATGATGGCGACGAAATGAACAACCATTTCGAGTTGAACCTGTATATAGCCGGTGCTTCCTCCAATTCGATCCGGGCGATTGCGAATCTCAGGGAAATCTGTGAAAAATACCTCAAAGAAAGGTATACACTCCGGGTGATCGATGTGCATCAGGAGAAGTCGCTTGCCTCGCAGGAACAGCTCGTGGCCCTGCCGATGCTCATCAAATCAAGGCCCCACCCTGAGCGAAGGCTAATCGGCGATATGTCCGACACTCAAAAAGTTTTAAAAGGTCTTGGTATTTCCGGTGAATGATATGAGCGATCCGAAAACTTACGAGCAGCTGCTTCGGGACAACGCCGAGCTAAGCCGACGATTGGAGGAAGCCACCGACACGATCGACGCCATACGTACCGGCCAGGTCGATGCCCTGGTGGTTAACGACGCAAAGGCCGGGCATCAGCTGTACACACTCAAAACTGCCGACCACTCCTATCGCCTCTTCATCGAGAAAATGAATGAGGGGGCCGTAACATTGAACGAGGACGGCATTATTCTCTATGCCAATTCGAGGTTCGCGACGATGCTGGATTCCACTTTGTCGGACATCGTCGGAAAGGTCTTCGAATCATTTGTTTCCGACGATTGCCAGGCGGAGTTCAAAGATGCATTTGGTATGGCCTGGCATAAGGATATGCAGATTGAAGTAAAGATTTGCCGCGACAGCGATGCCGTTCCCTGCCAGCTATCCCTGACGGTCCTGGAACTGGACGAAGGGCTTTCGCTGAGTGTTATCGTCACCGACCTTACTTTTCAGAAAAAAATCCAGGGCTTGTTAAAAGAGAATAATGAGCGCCTGACCGCCGCCAACGAGGAACTGGCAGCAAGCAATCACGACTTGCAGCAATTTGCGTCGATAGCCTCCCACGACCTTCAGGAGCCTCTCAGGAAAATATTGATTTTCGCGAATATGCTCAGGGACAGGCACGCGAAAGACCTCCCGGCAGATAGCCTCAAATACCTTGATAAAATCATCTCGTCCTCGCAGAGAATGCGTTCGATGGCATCGGATATTCTGAACTATTCCAGCTTGTCGACGAATTCGCACACCTTCGACGAGGTAAGTCTGGAAGCGGTGGTTACGGAAATCCTGGACGACTACGAACTGCTCTTACAGGAACGGAACGTCGAAGTCCTGGTGGAAGCGTTGCCGGTGGTAGAAGGAAACCGGGCGCAGATCAAGCAGGTATTCCAGAACCTGATCAGCAACTCCATTAAATTTTCCAGACCGGGCCAGCCACCGGTTATCAGGATCTTCTGCACCCCGCCGGAGCCTGCCCCGCCTAAAACGGAAGAGGCGGCGATATGTCACATTGTAGTGACGGACAACGGCATCGGCTTTGAAAAAGAGCACCGGGAAAGGATATTCTCCCTATTCGAAAGGCTCAATAACAAAGATAAGTACGAAGGTTCGGGGATCGGGCTTTCTATTACCAGGAAGATCATCGAGAGACATCACGGAAGAATCTCCGCGGAAAGTACCCCGGGCGAAGGCGCCCGCTTCACAATCAGTTTGCCTGTAAAACAGCCGAACATCTTTCCCTGATTTGACAGCCGTTTGAGAAATTTTAAATAATCAGCTTCGCAAACCTTTAGATAGCTTATAGTAACACTTCGATCAAAGAGCTGGTACTTAGCAAGTTTCAACAAGGGCTAAGAAATTGACACTTAGTTTGGAATTGCTGAAATTCTTTTCTATCGTTGATGGAAAATGGCGACATTACAGACTGACTATCAACCCGGTTATGAAACATTTAGTACTTGAAAATCCCGCCCATGGGCAGGAAATCGAAGGCGAAGAGCTTGGGCTGATATTAAATGGACTGGTAGATGGCGAGGCGCAGGAACAGACGTTGGTGCTCGCAGTTGTTATTGTCACCGTCCTTGCGGGTATGTTGCTGGTTGGTACCGGTTTGTATTTAAGTATCGTTTGGGGTGTATGAGCGCCTGCATTGGAAGCTTTAATTTCATTTAACACTATATCTGCATTTTTATGATCAATTCGCTTCTATTGAAACCTTTCGGACTACAGGTATCCCGGATTAAAAAAGAAGAAAAATTTACAGACGACGAAACTTTCTTAGCCCTTTACGAGCAATGCAGGCCGTACACTATGACTTCGATTGAGCGCATGTACGCCCTGTTCAATGCGGTGAAATATGTGGTAAAAAATAACATCCCCGGCGACTTTGTGGAATGCGGCGTGTGGCGTGGAGGAAGCTCGATGATGACCGCCCTCACCCTGCTGCACCTGCGTAGCACGGACAGACAGCTGTTCCTGTACGATACTTTCGAAGGAATGTCGGAACCTACCGAGCATGATAAGACCTTTCGCGGTGAAGATGCCGATAAACTGCTGGAAAAGAACATTGACAATAAGGAGACCTCGGTGTGGTGCCTTGCCGATATCAATGATGTCAAGCAAAACATGGGCCTTACAAAATATCCCACGGCGAATATTCATTATGTAAAAGGAAAGGTAGAAGATACTATTCCCTCTACCCTGCCGGCCAATGGCATTGCGCTGCTGCGCCTGGATACGGACTGGTATGAGTCCACTGCACACGAGTTAAAGCATTTGTACCCCATCCTGGCCGTTTCCGGCGTGTTGGTCATAGACGATTACGGACATTGGGATGGCTGCAAAAAAGCAGTGGACGAGTATTTCGAAAACAGGCCACTGTTGCTGAACAGAATTGACTATACGGGGCGAATCGCCGTAAAATCCCAGCAGGGATAAGCTACTATCACATAAATAAATCCGGTCAGTGCCAAGCGTTGGACTATAGTCCCGCGAAGACTGACTGGATTTTTGCTTCCATTAAATTTGCGCTGAAACCGGCTACAATGGTTTTTCGTGCCGCTACACCTAACCGGCGCCTCAGCTCCTTGTCCTGGATTAGCTTTTCAAGCGCGGCGGTCAGCGCCTCGTTATCTCTTTCTTTAACCAACAAACCATTTACCCCATCCTGAATCGCCTGGGGGATTCCCGCGTGATAGGTTGAAATAACGGGCTTCTCCATGCTCATTGCTTCCAGAATAGAGTTCGGCAGCCCTTCCATGTCCCCTTTATCATCTGTCCGGCTGTTGAGAACATAAATATCGGCGTCCTTCATATGCTCATTGACGATTTCGTGGGACTTGGAGCCCAGCAACGATATTCTGTCGCCAAGGTGGAGCTGATCGACCAGGTTCCTGCAAATTGGCATTTCCGGGCCGTCGCCGATGATCCTGAGTTCTATGTTAGCATACCGGCCGCAAAGCGCTCCAAATGCCGTAATTAAATCGGGAACACCTTTTTTGGCCACCAGGCGGCCTACATGCTGTATAACTATCTGCTCACGCGCCGGCCTTTCGACCGGGACAAACTTTTGCTCTTCGGTGCCGTAGGGAATCAGATGTACCTTGCTGCTGAACCGGTTGAGGTTGAGCGTATCGATGAAATGCGGGCTCACGATGATGACCGCCTTCGCATATTCGATTACTTCCTGAATTTTATCCGCATAATCTTTATTGTCCAGCATCGCCGGGGCGGCGTCGATTCCGTGAAAACTGACGACCATCGGAATACCCAGCTTTTTGGCGACGGGCAGCATCTCAATCCCTGAGGGCCCGAAATGCGCGTGGATCACATCGATCCTGTTTTTTTGCAGCAGCGCCGACACCCGCGAACGATTTTGAAAACTCAGCTGGTAGCCTCGTCCCATCACCATGCGAAATACCTTCGTGATCAGCTTGTCGGGCAACCCCTGGTACGGGGCCAGGAGCTCTTTTTTGACATCGATAGGAAACTTATCTTCATTTTCATAGCGATAGGTCAGCATCGTTACGTCATGATACCTGGACAATCCCACTACCTGACGATGTACAAATGTTTCACTAAGCGGGAAAAATGATTGATTAAATACCAGAATGTTCATATTCTAAAAAACTTCGGCAAAGCGCCGGTTTGAATAGTGTGCAAATACAATATGCCAAAAAGGCTTCCAGACAAGTTACTAATAATGAGCGGCTAACAAAAAAACTTCCGGTCCCCACTGCCGATCCGTTAACTCACCGGGGATTACCGGCAAACGTAAAACGGTCAAATATACAATGGCCGATCTGCAATTCGCCCAAAAAGAGTTATAAATTGCAGCCTCAGGGGCTAACCACCGGATAATGCGGACATTTAGCAGCTGGTCCATTTTACGACAAACACTATATTTCATTTAAACATGACAGAAAGAGAACCAGGAGTCGAGCGCTTGTATCCATCGATATTCGGAAGAATGGCAACCCGGTACTATTACCTTCGCCAGCTTCGTCAGGCTATTGAGGATGTTATCCAGAATTTTGTGGCGCGCGATTCGAGAAATTTAACATTGGCAGATTATGGTTGTGGAAACCGGCCCTATGAGTCATTGGTGGCACCCTACGTTCACAAGTACATTGGCATTGACCTACCGGGGAACAAGGTTGCCGATATTTTCATCTCGCCCGAGGGACGGATCGAACTCCCGGACGAAAGCCTCGACGTCGTGTTATCGACCCAGGCGCTCGAACACGTCGTTAATCCGACAGAATACCTGAAAGAAGCACTGAGGGTGCTCAAAACCGATGGACAGCTCATCCTCAGCACCCATGGCTACTGGATGTTCCACCCCGACCCGACAGATTTCTGGCGCTGGACCTCCACCGGCCTGAAAAAGGTGGTAACCGACGCAGGCTTCGAAGTCGTACATTTCAGGGGAATTATAGGCCGTTCCGCTATGGGCCTTCAACTTTTTCAGGACGGTTTTACATTTGCCCTTCCGCCGTTCTTACGACCCGTTCTGGCCCTCATTTTTCAGCCCCTCATTTACCTGTTTGACCAGATTCCCTCTCAGGGCGGTAAAGACAAAGATGCCTGTACTTATATTCTTGTAGCGAAAAAGAACGCTCAGAAAGTGTAGCAGTTTATTTCTCGGTCCGGGGCGGGCATGTAATAAAATTTACAGAAAAATGCGGGTTGATCAGGAAATCAAGAGGGGGACTTTTTTTGTTTTTATTTCAAAATACAGCAACATACTGATCGGGCTGGTTATCAATTCGATACTGGCCCGGTTCCTGTCCCCCAACGAGTATGGGATCGTCGGCGTAGTCACGGTATTCATCACCTTTTTCAGCATTTTGGGCGACATTGGTGTCGGCACGGCCATCGTCCAAAACCGCGACCTGACGGGCAAAGACATTTCCGATATTTTCAAAATAACGATCCTGCTAAGCATCTGCCTCGGATTATCATTCTACCTGCTATCCTACGGCATCGCCTGGTTCTACGAAAGTGACGTCTATATCCGCATTGGTCAGCTTCTGGCTATCAGCGTATTTTTCAGTTCACTATCCGGTGTGCCGAGGAGTCTGTTGATGAGGGAGAAATCCTTCAAATTACTGGGAGCGATTGAAATCATCGCAAGCATCACCACGGGCATCCTGGTTGTCTACCTCGCCGTAAAAGGTTACAGCTACTATTCGATCATATGGAGATCGATCCTTTCGAATCTGATGATCTGCCTGATGTGCTTTTACTTCTCCAGACTCAAACTGGCGGAAGGTTTCGGTTTCGGCGGTTTCAGGAAAATTGCCCGCTATTCGGGGTTTCAGTTTGCATTCAATTTTATCAACTATTTTTCCCGAAACCTGGATAACATCCTGATCGGCAAATTCATGGGCAATCAAAACCTGGGGATTTACAGCCAATCCTACCAGCTCATGATGTACCCGGTCGCTAACCTCACACACGTGATCACGCCGGTGCTCCACCCTGTGCTCGCGAGGTATGTAGACCAGCCCAAAACGATTTTCGAAGAATATCTCAAGGTTGTAAACATATTGGCGATGCTTGGCGTCCCCATTTCGATTTTCGTTTTCTTTTCATCGAACGAAATCGTTTACCTCGTATTGGGGTCCAAATGGATGGAGGTCGCCCCTGTCCTGCAAATATTTGGCGCCTCTATCTGGCTTCAAATGGTGAATTCCAGCGGCGGGGCCATTTTTCAGTCCATGGGCCGTACCGACATGCTGTTTAAGATGGGAATCCTGAGTACCATTACAACCATCTCCGCGACGCTGATCGGTATCTTGTATTTTGAGTCGCTGACACTCACAGCCCTTTGTATTTCGATCGCCATTGCCTCGAATTTCTTGATCGTGTATTACGTATTGATCAACAGGATTCTAAAAGGAAGTTTTGCCCGGTTCCTGAAAATCATCGCCAAACACGCCAAACTGGCTGCAGTACTGGTGCTACTCCTGTACCTGACGCAGGTTTTCAGCAATTTCAAACAGGACAATGCGAGCCTGATTTACCTGTTTCTCATTAAAGGCACCATCACAGGCATCACCTTCGTCGCATTCTATTTCCAAATGGTAATGGGGGTGGCCAAAAAAGTCCTGGCAAACGTATCGGGCAGGTTTAAGTCGTAGTCCGGAGAACTTGTGTTCCCGCCGGCTTCCGCACACCCTTGTCTTTCAGCATCTGACTAATCTGGCTTGCCATGTAAATCGAAGCTTCGATTTCCGCTTTACGGATCGCCACGCTCTCGATATTGAAACCGAATGGAATGGACCGCTGCATGCAGAATGTCGTGAGTTCGGAGGCAATGTCGAGGCATATGTTCACCGATCTTTCAAGAATGTCATCGGACTTCCTGAGATCTTCTTTCAATTCCTCAGGAACGTTAATCCCGAGCCAATCCATAAAATGCAACGTTTTTTCCGAACCGCACGCCGTGATCGTGAAGATAATGGTGGGGGAAGCGATCTGCTGGCGGTCGCACCGCAGGGCCAGGTCCTCGATCACCTGCTTCGCATATTCGAGGTTGAAAACACATTGTGAAATGAAGTACGACACCCCGCATTCCATCTTGTCGAGTATCCGCACATCCTCATCTTGCAGCACCTTATGCCGCTCGGGAATGGTAACGGCGCCTATCACGGACGTTTCTTCATTCTTACGCCAGATTTTATAAGCTTCGGGCAAACTGGTCTTCACAGGAAAATCGGGCGCGGGCACGCCCACGAAAACGGGGTAAAAACGCTGCTTGTGTAGCTCATCCAGCCATTCGGACAGCTCTTCGCCGGAAAACTTGCCGGCGGGACGGTATATTATTTTCGGGACGTCCAGCGTACCCAGGTATTCGGAAGCAAAAAGCAGCGGGTCCAGCGAGTTCAGGAACGGAAAAGGCCTTTCTTCTTTTGTACGGGCCGATTCGTCCTGCACGTCATATACTACCAGCGCGTCAATATCCAGGGAAGACAATCGCTCAATGGTCTTTTGGGCAATCTCGGCAACACGTTCAGCAGTGGTGTCGGCCTTGGGTGGCGTGATACCGTAAAGCACCACTCCTGATTCTTGGGATTTGATCTTGTTTAGAAACATGACGTTACTTGAAATACGGCTTCCTGCCGCTTCTCATTAAAAGGATACCTCATTATGGACCATCTGCCAGGCCAACATGTGCCTCCTGCGTCCATTCTTCAAACTAAACATCATTTTCTGAATTTATTACTACCTAATACCCCTGCGTCGTGTTTTTTTATTATTTGTGAACGTTGCCGCACCAGGCGCTTCCTATGCTTGCCGCGCCGCCCGATCAACACCAACGGACCGAAAACCTCCGGTAACAAACCTCCCGCGTATACACTTTTCCCGGACAGGGCTTTCTCCGCTTCCGGCGAGATCAAAATAGTACTGCTTCAAGATAAGCACCTTTTGATAAATTGTATTTTTTGAATGTAGTATATTTGACAAACACCCTACCTAAAATCAATCCGAAGCTGGGAACAAAATTATTTAGGTAGTGACGCCCGTTGGGTTGAAAGTATTTCACGGATAAACACAAACTACTTATTATCAATGCAATATATGTTTTGGAATGTATACGTTTCAATATAATTCTACACGACCCAGCAGAATTTTATAGACCAGCAAATGTATTTTTACAACAAATTATACTACCGTCAATTTTAGAAAAATAAGGCGAGATTAGCAACATTTATTTAATTATTTCAAGATATAGAATGTATATTAATGTAAGACAAACACATCACTAAACGTCCTGTATTATGAAAACACTTCACGCATTAGCATTCATTATGATGGCAAGTCTGCCAGCCTCCGCCGCATTGGCTGGCGCCTGTACGCTGGTCGACGATCTGATTGAATTAAACAGTGTTTCGGCATCCGGTGAAAATTGCATCGTTAACATTAAATACTCCTTCACACTCAACAAGAACAATGGCAACAAATTTGCTTACGTACACTTCTGGTTATCAGCCGACTACTCCGCACCTGAATACAAATTAGGTCCGACCAAAGATGAACTCGGAAATGTACTGGCTACGATCGCACTGAGCACCGATAGCCCGGTAACATTACTATCCGATTATTCGCCCGACAACACCGTCACGCCACTATTCGCCGGCCTCACCGTGAGCGAAACCGACCTGGGTGGCGGCTTTTTCAGGATCACGATCGATAACATTCCGCTGGTGGTACCGGGCGCCTGCTCCGAACTTCCGGATATTATGGCCGATGCCTGGGCCACCGAATCCAACGACAGCGAAACGCCTCCCCTGCAATGCCTGCTGCTGGGCGGCAACGTCTCCCTGCCGGTGGCCCTGGCCCGGTTTAACGGAACCTTGCTCGACAATGCCATCAGCCTCTCCTGGACGACGACAGAAGAATCGGGCAGCCGCTATTTCGACATTGAACGGAGCTCGGATACCAGGGAATTTACGCGGATCGGTCGTGTTGAAATGGCCGGGAATTCGCGAGTAACCCAGCAATACGGGTTCGTGGATACCAGGCCGCTGTCGGGAGCGAATTATTACCGGTTACGGATCGCCGACTTCGATGGCAGCTTTCAAATTTCCCGGCTGATCGCGATCGACAACGGAGCCAACAGTATTGCATTCGTATTAATGGGCAACCCGGCATCCAGCAGGGAGATCAGATTCCTGCTGAAAAATGACGACGCCTCCTACGTCAATCTTTATGATTTATCTGGAAGAGCTATCCGGTTTTCACTGGCCAGGTCAGGAAATGAGTTCGTTCTGAAACCAGCGGACAACCTGTCGTCAGGACTTTATCTGCTTTCCCTCCAAAGCGCTAATACCCGCGCCTTTACCAGGAAAGTCCTCGTTCCATAATTACATGACCGGCACCCCCTGAGGCCAATAGAGGAGGCGAAGGGGATTTTTTAGCAGTAGCAGACGGAAGACTGCTACTGCTTTTTTTCAAAGCCTTAAATTGGTGCGAAAATCTCCGGATTTGCGCCCGGTGGAAAGGTATATCCCGGCGCTTCGATACTTAGTAATCCGGATCAATACATTACAAGTCATGGCTAACAGACGTGAATTTTTGAAGACAACGGCAGCAGGATCGCTGGGGATCGCTATCGGCGGCGGCACGGCCATGGGTTTCAGTGCGAAGAGCTATAACCGCATCATCGGTGCCAACGACCTCATCCGCGTGGCGACGATCGGGGTCAACAGCCGGGGCAAGAGTATGAGCGGGACCTTCGCAGGCCAGAAAAATGCGGAAGTAGGTACCGTTTGCGATGTCGACGAACGGGCCATCCCGAAGGCTGTCGAGGCCGTGATGGAGGCGAAACAAACAGCGAAACCCAAATCTGAGAAGGATTGCCGCAAGGTACTGGAAGATAAATCGATAGACGCGATATACATCGCCACACCGGACCATTGGCACGCCCCGCTGACGATCATGGGCTGCCAGGCGGGCAAGCATGTGTACGTGGAAAAGCCATTGAGCCACAACCCGCGCGAAGGCGAACTGGCGGTCGAGGCGGCGCGCAAATACAAGCGCGTAGTGCAAATGGGCGCACAGCGCAGGTCCGCGCCTGTGCTCACGGAAGGCATCAAGCAGCTCCACCAGGGCATTATAGGCCGCGTGTATTTAGCTAAAACATGGTATACCAATAAAAGAAAGGCCACTTACCTCAAACCAGGTACCGTCCCCTCCTGGCTCGATTATGAATTGTGGCAAGGGCCCGCACCCCGAATGCCTTATAAAGAAGGCCTGATCCACTACGATTGGCACTGGTTCTGGCATTGGGGTACGGGAGAAGCCCTTAACAACGGCACACATGAGGTGGATGTCGCCCGCTGGGGCCTGGGCGTCGACTTCCCTACACGCGTCACCTCCGTGGGAGGACGGTACGAGTTCAAGGATGACTGGGAAACGCCGGATACCCAGGTAATCGCGATGGATTACCCCGGCCGCATTTCGCTGATCTGGGAATCGAGAAGCTCGAATGGACGCAAGATCGAGGGCCAGGACCGCGGGATTATTTTTTACGGTGAAAATGGCAGCCTCGATACCGGTGGCGACAGCTACAAGGTCTACGATCTCGACGGCAAGCTCATCAAAGAGGTGAACTCCCCTACCGAGGAAGCAGGAATGCAGGGCCGTAACCTCGCCAGCCCAAGCCTCGGCATGGACAACCTCCACGTAGCCGATTTCCTGGACGCAATCCGCAACAACCGCAAGCCGAACTGTGACGTAGAGCTGGGTTACAAGAGCGTCGTAGCGATGCAGCTCGGCAATATTGCCTGGCGCGTTGGCCGCGATCTGAAAATCGACCCGAAGAACGGGCACATTATCGGCGATAAAGAAGCCGAGAAGCTATGGTCACGCGAGTACGCGAAAGGCTGGGACCCGGTGGTATAATGCATTCAGCCCGGGCAAATTAGCAGGCGTGCTGCATTTTCCTGTCTACCGAAAACTTGCCGCTGCCCTGCACGATAACCGCCAGTGCCAGGCCGATTATCAGCAAATGATACTCGTAGCCCTCGCCCTGCTGATTGCCGAACCAATTCATAAAGAAGCCGTTTTGCGCGTGCTGTCCCACGAAAATGATCCCGGTAAAAAGCCCGATGATGGCCGCGGCACACAGCCGGGAGGCAAAGCCGGCGATCAATGCGATCGCCCCGGCGAATTCGATGACGATTACCAGGAAGCCAATCAGCCAGGGAATGTAGAGGGTTTGGGTGAAAAACTGCATTTCAGCATTGAAACCCGGCCCTCCGAACCACCCTAGCACTTTTTGTGCGCCGTGGGGAAAGAGAATGAGGCCCAGGGTAAGTCGGAGAATAAGGCCGGTCCAGTCGTTGTTCGTTTTGAAAATAATTGCTTTCATTACTTTGCTGATTGTTATTTGAGGCAGCAAAGGACCGGAAAGCGGGGGCCAAAAAAATTAAAGTAGTTGAAGAATTTAGCCATTTTTTAACTTTTTGCGGAGCATACTGAGAAATACGGGGGTAATGCCAAGATAAGCCGCGATTTGTTTCTGCGGAATGCGCCGCTCAAATGCAGGGTACTTACCAATAAAATGTCCGTAGCGCCCGGCAGCATCCAGCGAGAGCGACTGATCGATCCGCTCCATGTGAGCGATGAATGCGTTTTGGAAGAGTATCCGGAAAAACCGCTCCATTTTCGGCACATTCCCGTAAAGCCTGTCGAGATCGGGCTTGGTGATTTGCAGCAGTTCGGTATCTTCCAATGCTTCGATGTGATAGCGGCTTTCCCTTCCCGTAAGAAAGCTGAGCAAATCCCCCACCCACCAGCCTTCCATCCCGAACATGAGAATATGCTCGAACCCGTTTTCATCGAGTGAATACACTTTGACACACCCTTTCACAATGAAATTCTCCGACCGGCACACCTCGCCCTGCCTCAGCAAAAATGCTTTTCGCTTCAACAGCTTCGGCTGAAAGAGGGAGAGTGCCAGGTCAGCCTCCCCGGCGTCGAGTTGTACGTGGCGTTCGATATTTTGAAGTAACAGGCTGGTATTCATTCCCGGGCATTCGTTTGCTGCTTCCCGCACCCCAACGAGGGGTGCATTTTAATCCTAATTTAAGGTCATTTTAACGGCATTTAAATCTGCCCTGGCCTCTTTTGGATTATATTTTTTTAAAATATTAATATCCCCCTCCCCCTAGCATTGAACCGAATTACGCCTGCCTAACGGCAAAAGGCAATGGCATTGCCATGTTCGGAAATTACTAAAACCGAAAATCATTACTAAACCTTTTTAAAATCATGACCAATATCCGCTCCCCGTCACGCCCGTACGGACACCCCTCCACGTATTTTCTGAAACAAAACGCTTGATAAAACACTAACTAATTTCTGCATGAAAAGTTATGTACAACCGCCCGTAGTCCGGTCGGGAGGGATTATACAAATAGTCCTGCTAAACCTTTTACTCCTGATCTCGCTATGCGCTAGCGCCGGTAGAAACACTTTTTCCGCCGACAAGAAAATTACCGGTAAAGTACTGGACTCCAAAGACTCCTCTCCGCTTCCCGGTGTGAATGTGCTCATCAAAGGCACCGGCATCGGTACTTCCACAGATGCGTCCGGAAATTACGAAATCAATGTTCCTAACGAATCCAGCGTACTGGTATTCAGCTTTGTAGGCTTTACAAGCCAGGAGCTTACCGTTGGCAGCCAGTCTGTGGTGGACGTAAACCTGGCTACTGACGCCAAAGCGCTGACCGAAGTGGTCGTGATCGGGTACGGTACCGTCCGCAAATCGGACCTTACCGGTGCTGTGGCCACCATTAAAGGCGAACAACTGGTCGACAAGCCGGTACCCAACGTTTCCCAGGCACTGCAAGGCAAAATTGCCGGGGTCGAGGTGAGCGTCAACAGCAATGCGCCGGGTGCGGCCGCCAAGGTGCGTGTCCGCGGTATCGGTTCCATCAACTCCAATATCGATCCGCTCTATGTCGTGGACGGGGTAATTGGTGTGGACGGCAACTCGATCAACCCGAATGATATTGCCTCCCTGGAAGTGCTGAAAGATGCTTCCTCTACGGCCATTTATGGTGCCAGGGGCGCAAACGGGGTAATCATGATCACGACCAAACGCGGCCGCGCGGGCGGCATGAAGGTTTCTTATGATGGTAATGTCAATGTGAGCGATCTCTACCGCCATGTCAAAACATTGAATTCGGATCAGTTTGTCAAGGTTTATAACGAGGCCTATGCCAATGGTACCAAGTTCGACCCGGCAGGTGGTACCTGGACGCCCCCCGCACTCCTCAACCATGCCAATTTCCCGCTGCTGTTCGACGCCAACGACAAGCCATTGTACAATACCAACTGGGAAAAAGAAGTATACAAGCCTGCCATTTCGACCAATCATGCGCTCAATTTTCAGGGCGGTAATGATAAAACCTTGTTCAGCCTCTCGCTCGGTTATCTGAACCAGAACGGTCTGATGGCAACTTCCGCATTCAAGCGTTACAACCTCAGGTTCACGGTGGACAGCGATATCAACAAATGGCTGAAAGTGGGCGGAAGCCTTTCGCTGATCAACAGCCGCCAGCGCCTCGTATCGGATGGTAACGGCTCGTTGAACGTGCCCCGCATGGTGTCGGAAGAGGTGCCGATCCTGCCTGTAAAATATCCCGATGGTACCTGGGCGGGCAATAACGACATTGCAGGACTGGAAGGCGGGCCCAACCCGGTGAATATCGCCAACAACCGGTATACCATCAATAACACGCTCCAATCCCTCGGCAATACCTATTTGCTTTTCCACATTGCCAAGGATCTGGACTTTAAAACCGATCTCGGCTTTAACCTGCAATCACAGAAAAACAACTATTTCTCCTCCCAAAACCTGGCGCACATGTCGGCCGACCAGGGCGGGGTTGCCAACATCCGGGGCTATCTGAACACCTACTGGCAGTCGGAAAACTACCTGACGTGGAATAAGACGATCAACCAGCACCACCGGATCACCGCATTGCTCGGAGCATCGTGGCAACAATACAATCAGGAAACCGATTTTGTTGAAACACAGAACTTTATCGACGACATTTTTCAATGGCACACGCTCGGCTCGGGCTCGGTAAGAAGCTCCTCTACGTCAGCCGATTATAAATGGGCCATGAACTCCTATTTCGCCCGTGCGACCTATAACCTCGACGAAAAATACCTGTTCACGGCGACCGGCCGCTACGATGGTTCTTCCAAATTCGGGGCTAACAACAAATACGCATTCTTCCCTTCGGTAGGTGCTGCGTGGCGTGTTTCGGAAGAAGGCTTTTTGAAAGGTAACAAGACGATCACCAACCTGAAAGTCCGCGCGAGCTACGGGCTTTCGGGCAACCAGGAAATCGGTCAGTACCAATCCATTGCGCAGATACAGCCGGGTACGACCAATGCGACCGGCACCGTGCTGAATGGTGCATTGCAATCGACTTTATTGCCCAGCTATTTGGGAAACCCTAATTTGAAATGGGAGAAATCCTTGCAGTTCGATGCGGGCGTTGAACTGGGTATCCGAGAGAATATCGACCTGACGGTTGACTATTATAACCGCGTGACGAAAGATCTGCTGCTGCAAGCACCTATTCCATGGTCGGCAGGTGAAGTGAATGCGAATGTGTACCAAAACGTCGGTTCGGTGCGGAACTCGGGATTTGAAGTAAGTTTGAACACGACGAACATCGAAACACGCAATTTCTCCTGGACCACCAACTTCATATTTGCCTCCAATGCGAACAAGATCCTGAAACTGAACCGCGGTAATGCCGACATCTTTCCCGGCCCCAACTTTCTCGGGCAGACCAACATCCTGCGCGTAGGCGAGCCGATCGGTTCGCTGTATGGTATGACAAGGCTCGGCACTTACAGCACCGACGAGGCAGCATTGGCGGCCGAACATAACCTGAAACCGGGCGACAGAAAATACATTTACAACGCCGACGGAAGCAACTATTACAGCATTATCGGCCGTACGACGCCGAAATGGACAGGCAGCTTCAACAGCACGATGAAGTACAAAGGCTGGGATTTCTCATTCAATATCCGGTTCGTGGAAGGCCTGAACACCGCAGCGACGTTCAAGCATTCGGTGGAAGACAGGCAGACGATCGCGAACAGCCTTGCTACCGTGCTGAATGCGTGGACGCCTGAGAACCAGAATACCATGATCTCCCAGGTGCGTAACTACAAATTTGCCCAGGATTCGCATTTTGATACCTGGTGGGTAGAAAACGGCTCGTTCATCCGCGGTCAGAACTTTATGCTCGGTTATTCATTCAACGATCCTGTTCTTGAAAAACTGAGAATCGACCGGCTTCGCCTGTACGCGAGTGTTCAAAACCTGTTTGTGATCACGAAATACACGGGCTACGACCCTGAGGTGGATACATTCAACGCCGGTTATGGGGCCAACACCGCCTTCTCGCAAAACCTGGACTTCTTCTCCAATCCCCGTCCGCGGGTTTGGAACCTGGGCCTGACACTTACTTTTTAAACTGCAACCACGAAAGATATGAAAGTGCTGAAAAATATATTGCTGGCAGCATCCTTGCTGACCATGGGCTCCTGCTCGGATTTTCTCGAAGAGAACCCGACGGGCTTCCTGACGCCCGAATCGGAGGTGTCCAGCAGCAAAGTGGCCCGGGCTTATGCAAATTCTGCCTACGTCAATTTGCAGGGACTTCTGGCGGGCCAACCGGCTTCCTATGGTGGGAATACCTATAATTTACTTGAATTCATGACCGGCAAGGCAAACAGCGACCTCGGCCAGACGGGATTTGTGAATTATCAGAACCTGGGTTACACCAACACCTCCTTTTACTTCGATACCTGGTGGCAGCAGATGTACCTCGGTGTAGGTGCCTGCAACCTCGCCCTTCAAAGCATTCCCGGCATCAATGCGGCTGGATTGACGGACGAGCAGAAGAACAATATGCTGGCGGAGGTGCACACGCTGCGTGCATTGTATTACTTCTACCTCACGCGGATGTACGGTGCGGTGCCTGCGGTAACGGAAGTCCCCACCAATCTCGACCTGAATGTCGCGCGTACCCCGGCGAAAGACATTTACGACAAGATCATCATCCCCGACCTGCTGGCAGCGGAAGCGTCTACATTACCCTGGTCGAATGTGACGGGAAATGTATCCATGTCGGCAGTGGAATCAATCCTTGCGGATGTGTACCTGACTTACGCGGGGGCGGCTATCAACGGGGGGCAACAATATTATGCCGAATCGGCAAAGCGGTCTTTGAATGTAATCCAGAAAGGCGGTTTCTCGCTTTTCAAGAACTACACCGACATGATCAACCCGGCGAACAAGAACCTGGGTGAATTCATTTTCCAGGTGCAATATGCCGCCAGCGTACCGCTGACCAACCCACTCACACCGCTTACCATCCCGAACTATTCGGGTATTTCGAAATACGCGGATGAGTACGGTTCGGTTTACCCCACGCCCGAGTTTATTAAATCGTTTCCAAAGGGCGATAAGCGCGTAGAGGAAAAGCAGTTCTTTTACACCACGGCGCCCAGCATTAAAACCGGCCAGCCTGTGAAATTCAAGAATACCTACATCTACAAGTGGTTCGATGCGAATGCGATCACAAACACGATCAAATCCGACCTGAACTTTACCTTGTACCGCCTCGCGGATGTATACCTGATGTACGCGGAGGCGTCCAACCGCGCCGAGGGCTCTCCTAATGCCAAGGCGGTCGAATATGTGAATGCAATCCGTGCGCGTGCAGACCTCTCTCCTGTTTCAGGGTTGAACCAGACTGCATTCGAGCACGAGGTGTGGGCACAGCGGTATTTCGAGCTTTGCTTTGAAAACAAAATGTGGTTCGATATGCTCAGAACGCGGAAAGTACGCAATGATATCACCGGAAACTGGGATGATTTCGTAGGTCACAAAACCGTTTTCGGCGCTACATTCAGCGAAAAGCAGCTGTTGTTCCCCGTACCGCGGCAAGAGTCGGACGTAAACCCTAATCTGCTGCCTAATAACCCCGGGTTTTAATGTAAAAATTATGGTTAGAATGGAAACAGCCGGCTCATTGAGTCGGCTGTTTTTGTTGGACCACCTGCGCAACGCGCTGTTATCGGGAGGTGTCTGAATAGTGATAGACAAACCTTTCCTGGACATCCGTCCCGGAATCGCTTTACGGAGAATAATTATATTTCGTTAAAATATAATTATATTTATTACAGAATGACTTGCGTGTGTGAACCCTAAGCATCCATGACCATGAAAAATATTACCGGGCTTTCGTCCATCGGGGCTTGCTGTGTTGCTATCGTTGCAGTTCTATGGCTTCCTACCGCCATTTTGCATGCCCAACCGCAATCCGGCCCTATCTGCTCTTCTACGTTACAACATCAAAAATTACTGCTTTCTAAACCTCAGAAACAAATTTTTGACCACGCCCAGCAAAGTTTGAAAGCGTACATTGCCTCCAAAAAAGCCAGCCGAACAGATGCCGTCGACCAGGTTTATACGATCCCGGTCGTTGTACATATCATTGAACCCATCGGCTACTCTTTGCTGACCGACCAGCAGGTGATCGACGGAATTGCCGAGGTGAATAAGATGTTCAGAAACCAGCTCCCCGAGTCTGACGGGGCGGATACTCAAATTCAGTTTCAGCTGGCCGTCAGATCGCCACAATGCTCGCAAACGAATGGAATTAACAGGATTTACACCAACAATGCAGCATACACACAATTTGGCGTAACAGGTTTCGGCGGTAACGGCTTGCCTTATGATCAGGTTTATCCGATGAGTTATTGGAGTAATTTGGAATACTACAATATATGGGTGGTCAATTACATGGACCAGTCAGGCGCATTTGCAGCATATCCGACGGGGGCCTACTCGCCAAACGACGGCATGATGACGATGTCGGCTTACTTCAATACCAAATTACTCGCGCATGAGCTGGGACATGCCCTGTTCCTGGGGCACACCTTCTCGAGAGGGATCGGCGAGGGTGATCTTGGCACGGTTGAATGCCCCCTGAACGACAATTGCAGCGCACAGGGCGACAATATTTGCGATACCGAACCGGTCAATCAAAGCTCCAACTATCTCTGCCTGGGGAATCCCAACCCCCTCAATCCGTGTAACAACAACAGCCCGTACGGTAACGTCCTCAAAAATTACATGGGCTACAATAGTTTCGAATGCCAGTCGCAGTTTACCAACGACCAGCGCACCCGGATGCGAAGTGCCCTTGAATCGCTGCGATCGGGGCTGATCAACAGCAAAGGGCTGGATCCGACGGTGGCACCACAGAACATTCCGATAGGTACCACGGCAACGCTTACGGCGACAGGCTGTAACGGGCTGATAAATTGGTACAACGCACCCTCGGCAGGCAGCCAGCTCGGAAGCGGGAACACCTTTACCACGCCCATCCTGAATGAATCGACGATCTATTACGCTTCCTGCTTGCGGTCGGACTGCCCGAGCGATGTGCGCGTACCGGCCGTGGTGACCGTGGGTGCGCTGCCGGTGACGCTGGTCAGATTCGGTGCCAAGCTGCTGGAACAAAACCGGGTTCTGCTAAGCTGGGCCACTTCTTTCGAGATATTACACGACCATTTCGAGGTACAATCGGCCCACGACGCAAAAACTTTCCGGAATGCAGGACAAGTTCTGACACCTTACCGGGTTACTTCCGGGATTTCGGAGTACCAATTCACAGACATTCCGGAGCAACCCGCCGATATCATTTACTACCGCCTGAAACAGGTTGACACAGACGGCAGTTATGCCTATTCCAAAATAGTGCCCGTGAGAATGTCCGAAACACAGAAGGTGGTGATCAGTCCTAACCCGGCGGATAACAACATTACCATCAGCGGGGTATCTCAAAACTGGGATATTGAGGTGATCAATGCGGGCGGGATTGTAGTGCAAAAAGTTCGAAACCAGCGCTACCTCGATTCAAAACGCCTCCCAGCGGGACTTTATGTGATTCGGGTTACGACCGATAGCGGGTACACGGTGTCAAAGAAGATTATCAAGCGATAAAGAAACCAGCGGAGCGTTAGGAAATAACATGCTCCGCTGGTTTTCTCCCTTAGCATCAACCGATGCTGTAAAAGAAGCTTCGCAATTCCGCCGCGAAAACATCCGGCACTTCCAACGCTGCAAAATGCCCGCCTTCGTCCATTTTGCGGAAGCTCACGACATTCACGAAACGTTCGGCCCACTCTCTCGGAAACTGTGCCTCCCTCGGGAATAAAGCCACGCCGGCCGGCACGTTCGATTTTTGTAACGGCTGGGCTCCGCTCCATTGCGCGATCGCCTCGGCCTTGTACATCCTTACCGACGTGGCGATGGTTTGCGTCGTCCAGTAGATCATAATGTTGGTCAGCAATTCGTCCCTGCCGCCAAATGCCGCTTCCAGGATTTCCGGAGAAGCTCCTGCATTGCCGAAGCTTATTATCCAGGCGGCCAATCCGACAGGTGAATCGTTCAAACCATAAGCGAGCGACTGCGGCTTTGTGGCTTGAACCATCGAATAGGCGCCCTCGCTGTACCACCATTGTTGCACAAACTGTGCGAATTGCCGTTCAGCTTCCGACATCGTAGCGGGGCCTTCCTGACCCATTGGATAACCCACATCGGTAAAATGCACGCCGGCCACCACATCCGGATACTTGGACGCCAATGCCTTGGTTACGCCCATTCCCATATCGCCGCCGGCAGCGTAAAATTTCTCATAACCCAGGTTTCCCGTCATCAGCTCTTTCCACAGGTCGGCAACCGCTTCCGTGCTGAGTGCAACTTTACCCGAAAAACCGAAGCCTGGCGTAGACGGGATGACGAGGTCAAAGCTCTGCTCCCCCTCGGTGAGCAGCGGAATGATCTTGTGGAACCGGTAATAGCTGTCGGGCCAGCCGTGTGTCAGGATGAGCGGTTTAGGATTTTTGCCTTTTCCTTTGATATACTGAAAATGGACCTTCACACCGCTCACGTCGGCAATGTATTGCGGGTATTTGTTGAGCTCGGCCTCCTGCTTGCGCCAGTCGTAGCCTGTAAGCCAGTAATGCACCAGTTCCTTCAAATAAACCTCGCTGGTACCGAAGTGCCAGTCCGAGCCTTCCGCTTCTCCCGGCCAGCGGGTATTCTGCAAACGACTTTTTAAATCATCTATTACCTGCTGCGGAACTGATACTTTAAATACCTCCATGTTTTTCATAGTTGAGATTTTTTGGTTTGCGAAAAAGTGATCATCTGGCTCATGATGAGCCTCGTCAATAAAAAGCGAAGTTTTTTTGTGGCGCCCTGTTATTTGACTTAAACAAAGGTATCGCTATCGGGCCGGGCGCGGTTAGGAAGGATTTCGGGAAAGATAGTAAAAAACTCCGCTGGGCAAATCAGCTTTTCCGGTATTCGGTAGGAGTCGTATTCGTCTGCTTTTTAAACGATTTGTTGAAATGCGACGCATCCTCGAACCCCAGCCAGTAGCAAATTTCCTGGATCGAAAGGGAGGTCTGTTTCAGGAGACTTTTAGCTTCCATCACCACATATTCGTCGATAAATGCCTTGGCGGGTTTCCCTAATTCCGCCTGCAAAACTTCGCTCAGGTACTTGGGTGTAATGTGCAATGCCGTCGCATAAAAAGCGACCTCCTTATGTTCCGGAAAATGCTCCGCGACCAGCTTTCGGAATGCCTGCGCTATTTTTTCTTTGTTGGAAATATTGTTGGAAACCCGGTTGGAAGTACCGTTAGGGCTGTCGGCGTTTTGAGTTTGACCACTCAGACCGATATGAAATGATTCGGCTAGCATCAGGAGCGAATGCACGATACCCGGAACAGCGCTTTTGTCATCTTTTAATTCTTTCAGCAAACCAAATAACGAAGCCATCTTCTTAGTCTGGTCATCCGTCAGCTTAATGACATGCCTGCCCCCGTGGAAAAAGAAAGGAAGCGAATGCAGGAAAGAATTGTTTTGCAAGCCCTCCAATAGTTCCTCGGTGAAATAAACCGTATCGTGTTCGGCCGTATAGTTACCCATCCATTGGCAAACCATGCCCGGGCCGACTGTCGTAAGGCACCCGGCCGTCACCAGATAATCGGTACTGCCGATCTTGAACACATCGCCCTCGCCTGAATACGTAATGCCTAGGCCAAAAGTGAATGTCCGGAATGGGAAGTTTACGTGAGCGCTTCGATAGGTATGCCTGTCGGCGAGGAAGAACGGAACGTTGAAACCGTGGGAATTCTGGTGTTTAAGAAACTCGTACAGATTGAAGGACGTCAGATTGAATTTTTTCTGCATAACGCGCTGGTTTCAATGTTTCTGTTTGTTGCCGTCGGGGCAATGCCACCCGGCCGCCAAAATAGTGAAAATTTTATTTTACCAGTAAAAATCGTTTTAATGGTAAAATACATATTTTTGGTTGAGATTAAAATCAATAACCAGTCGGTCAGACTTTATGAGGACATTGGAAAACCTGCAAATGGTTGGAGGATGCCTGGCATTCGACTTCATTAACACCGTCAACACCCGAAAGCCGGAGCCCGAATTCGAATACCTGGAAACATTCGAGAACCTCATAGCGTGGTCGGAAAAGGCGGGATCGCTCGACGTTGTGCGGCTGCAAGCACTCAGGAAATATGCGGAGCAGCAACCCGAAGTAGCGTCCGCAGCGCTTCGGGATGTAACAAAAGCCCGCGAAATGCTTTATGCGCTTTTTTCGGCCATTGCCGCAGGCGACTCGCCAGGTGCTGCCGTGACCGGTGAATTCAATAGACGGCTTTCGGATGCCTTTCAAAAGATTTATGTAAAGTTTGGCCCTGGCGGTACCGAGGTGCTTTTCTGCAATGAAGAAGTTGCTTGGAACGAGCCGATGTATCCCGTCCTGAAATCCGCATTTGATATCCTCACCGGCGGGGATTTTGAAAAAATAAAGGAATGCCCGCGCTGCGGATGGCTTTTTCTGGACTCTTCCAAAAACGGGAAGCGCAAATGGTGCGACATGAATGTGTGCGGAAGCCGGAAAAAATCGCTTGAATATTATTACAGGAAAACAAAAAGCCGTCACAACGCATGATCCCAGGCAAACTCATCTGTCAGCTCCTCCTAATCGCACTGGCGGCCGTGCAATGTACCCGCGACGGTCGGCAACAAACGGCGATCGACTACCCCACGCCAGGGCCCGACTCCATCGCAATGCCTTTCCTGCCCGGCATTGTCTGCGGCGATTCGCTGGATTTCAACTCGGCCTTTTCCCAGGATGGAAAATCGTTCTATTTTTCAAGATCCTACCAAGGCAAATGGATGATCTATGTGACCGAATTGCAGGCGGGTTCATGGAGCAAACCCCGGCTGGCTCCTTTTAACGAGCCCCGCTATTCGCAGGCAGATCCATTCATCACCGGCGATGGTACATTATACTACATTTCGAACCGGCCGAAAGCGACCGGAGATACGATTCCCGACTACGACATATGGCGAATCCGCCCCAGACCCGACGGCCCCTCGCCGGGTGGCCCCTCGCCGGGTGGCCCCTCGCCAGGTCGCACGTGGACTAAACCCGAAAATGTGGAGGCCATCAACTCCGACAGTACCGAATACTACGTGTCGCTGGCGGCCAATGGCAACCTGTACTTTGCCTCCAACCGGCAAGGCACGTTGGGATCGCACGACATCTATGTGAGCCGGTATGTCAACGGCCATTACACAAAGCCTGAAAACCTCGGTCCGGCCATCAACTCCGGCAATATGGAACATGATCCGATGATCGCGCCCGATGAGCGGTATTTGATCTTCACCTCGGTAGACCGGAAAGATTCGTACGGCAATGGCGATCTCTATTATGCCCTCCGTAATGCGGACGGCACTTGGGCACCCGCCAGGAACATGGGTGCCCGATTCAATACCGACAGTTATGAATACTGCTCCTACCTTACCCCGGACGGACGATACCTTTTCTACAGTTCCGATTATGATGTGAAATGGATCCGTACAAAATACCTCCCGTGGGGCCGATGAAGCCTGCGTATTATTTCTTAATCACCTTGTAATGACGCACATTGCCGTTAAGCTGGCTCGAAAGGATAAAAATACCCGCCGGTAGCCCCGAAATATCCAGCTCCTTTAAGGTCCCCGGCGTGGAGAGGTAACGCCTGACCACCCCTTTCGAGTCCGTGATCCGCATCGTTTCATATTCAAGCGGCTTGTCGAATGTGATCTTGTCCTGATCGACGGGATTAGGATAAATCACCAGTTCCGGGACTGCATTCCGGGCTTCCGCCATCACTGCGACACGCGTCGGTACAGTCGTTATATCAGGACTAAATGTAATATCCATATCAAAATAGACATCCGAGCTTGTCAGACTCGTCTGGTGCAACTCGACGGCAACGGTGTTCCTGCCCAATCTGAAAAAGCTTCCGTCATTCGGAACCACTACCGTGTTCCAGGTGTACTCCGGACTTGCGTTACTAGCCAGGATCGGAAAGGTAACCGTGCCCGCGGCTACATTAGAATCCCGCGGCGTTAGTTCTTTCCCATTGATATAAATCACTACACCATCATCTCTCTTATAATTGATAATGATCGACTTATGGTAGGCCATATACTGCTGACTCATAAAAACAGAGCTCCGGTAATACGAAGTAGTCCAGCGGGTCGCACACGGCGCGGTGAGACAGCCTTCACGCAGGTACGATGCGCTTCCGCGGGATTCGTAGCAATCCAGTTCCGCCTGGCAGGCCGGGATAAGTGTTCTTTCTCCGTCCTCACGGTTGGGAGAATACCCAAACGGGGCCGAACCGGACGGCCAACGCGCCTCGTTATCATAGCTGTCTTCATCTGGTCCGGTGATTTCATCGGTATCCTGTGCGCCTTTCCAGTTATACTTTCCATTGTCGGGAGGAGCCGCCCCTCTGGCGTAGTAGCGCCAGGTGCTGCCTGCATTCATTGCCACAACGGTTCCCCGGGGATTTTGGTTATAGACCTGGCCGCCAATGCCGCCACCGCCATTCAAGCGTCCCACGACGAACTCGCCCGAATAGAAGGGGTACGATTTAGTCGGATAAAAGAAAATGTCCGGCTGATTGAACCCATACCTCCATTTGTATTCCGTTAAGGTCGCCTGCTGATCAGGAATTCTGCCCTGGTAAACGTCATAGAGCCAGATCCCATCCTTATTGACATCAGAAGCTGCCTTGATCTTATTGTGAACGCCATTCACTGGATTTAGATCGTATGCAGTCGATAAGCTGTTGATTTTAAAGAACCGCAAGCTATAATGCCCTATATGCTCGTAGGCACCTTCATTGTAACGCAGATAAATCAGGTCTGAATCGGTATAATAGTGGCGCACCGTTACCTGCTGTTTCCGCGTCAGTTCCGGGTTGGGCTTAACCGACCAATACCGGTTCATGACCCGCCAGTTGGAACTGAAAGACCGGACCCTGTCCGACCGCACGTAATTCGTGCCAGGGCCAAGCGCGCCCACTTCCGTCCTTCCCGGCTTTCCGCCGAGCTTTACTTCAAAAGGAGCTACACCAACCTTGCCGATGTTCAGATCGTGCTTATTGATAGAGAGCAGCAGTTTACCTTTACTGTCGACATAATGCGTAAAATTGTTGCTTCCTGGCTGGGCATCCGTACATTCGCAGACGGCCGTCCGGGTGGAATCGTCGGTTTCCGGGACGGCGAATCCATCGAGGTCTTTGAAAATCGTAAACTGGTCGAGCACCTGCTTTTTAGCACTGATGAACTTGGCAGTCAACCGCTTGTTCTCAACCTCAAGATACATTGAACCACCGCCGGTAAAGTAAGAGGAGGCCATTAACCGTTTAACAAGACCATCGTTTTTCATATTACTGCTCAATTCCGGTTCCCCCTTTCGTCCTCCCGCCCCATTCACCACATACACGATACCTTCATTTTTAGCGGCGGCGCTGTTTTTGTAATAAAAGCACGAGTTGGCTGTTCCGTCATAGCGGGCGCTACTCTGTGCGTTACTGCCCAGCGCCGGATTGTGGGTAGCCAGCACGAAATTGGTGGAAGTTGTAAAATGGTCGCGCATGAGGCGTGAGCGCTCGTAGCCGTGGCTGTGCCCAGCCACTACCAGGTCCACTTTATAACCGTCCAGAATGGGTACCAGGTTGTTACGGATCTGCATGAGGTCTCGCTCGGTGTCCGAATTATGTGAACCGCCGCTGAATGGCGGAATATGCGTAAAAACGATCACCCAGTTGATGTCGGGATTGGCATTGGCTTTGGCAAGATCCTTTTTCAGCCATTGGACCTGAACCCCGTTCGGTGCGAGGATCTTCGTGTGATCATCACCAAGCTTTTCAAATCCATAGGTATCGAGACTGATAAAATGGATATTGCCATAGTCAAAAGAGTAATATGCTTCGGTCATCGACGGCTCTCCTCCTCCTTCCCCATTCGTAAAGTTGTCGACGACACTGTAATAATGGATATTCTTATTGGCCCTTACCTGGTAAAGCGATGCACTATCGACAGTTCCATCGAAATAATCGTGATTACCCGGCGTGGCGTAGAATGGGGTTTGCCGGAACATGAAGTCGTACCGTTTCCTGGTCCTGTCGAAAATGTGGTCCTGGTATTCCGCCGCCGTACCCTTCTCGTAAGCATTGTCGCCCAGCCAAAGCCAAAGGTCCATCGGGCCTGTTTTGTTAACCGCCATAAAATCCTTCCATGCGTCGATGACGCTGTCCTGGCGACTGGCTGCCTCGGGTAATGCCTTGGTATAGCCAAAATCACCAAGTATCCAAACTTTTGTCTTCTTTTTTGTACCAGGGAGCGGCGGTGTCCTGAAAAAGTGGTCGGGCGATTGTTCCAGGATTGTCGGAAGTGATGCAGGTTGCGTCACTACTATCGCCCCGATGTAGTACCGGTACTGTTGGTCGGGTTTGAGGCCTGTCAGCGTGATCTTATGCTCTGTGGTCGGCGCGGTTTCTTCTATTAAGGGCGACCCCTGACCGAGCAATTCATATTCCGGCTCGCCGGAGTACACCACCCGTCCTATGGTCGCGACGTTGGTCTGCCAGCGGATCGTCACAGAAGCATTTGTAGCAAACTCATTTACTTTTTGCGAATACGCCATTTGTAGATAAGGGCCACGTGTTATTTGGGGAGGCTGAGCGACAGACTCCGTAAACAACAGGAGGCAAAATGAGAGCACTGATAGAATCGGTCTCATAAGCAAGCAGGATTAAGATGAAAAGAAGAGGGAGTATAATGCGCAATAAATTATATACAAAAATTGCTATTTATTCTTTATATATCAAAATTTAAATCAATATATTTACTACTAGTAGACCCTATTGTCGCACAGTCACAACTGTCAGCTGAATTGCCTCTATCGATGCTCGTGCTTCCGTTTGCCGCGGAAATGCGAGAGGGTAAACTTCGGTGTTTACCCACGCGTTTCGTAAAGTTTGCCCTTTCTCCCCTACCTCGGAATCATGATGAAAACAATACCCGTCCCCGGCAAAAACGGCCTTTGGATACTGCTTTTAATATGCACTGTCATCGCCTGTAAAGGACCGGATGGCGACACCGGGCCCGCTGGTCCGCAGGGCCCTCAGGGACCGGCAGGCCAAAACGGCGCGGCAGGCCCGGCCGGACCCAAAGGAGCCGCAAACCTGATTGTATCGCCCTGGCTCAAAGTACCTAATACAGCCTGGCAGCGCAACCAGGATTCTACCTATTTCCTGGTGACACATACGGATAACACGATCACCCAGGCTATCCTCGACAGCGCCCTGGTAATGGCCTACTACCGCAATGAAGGCAGGACGAATGTGGTATTTTCCTTGCCTTCCACCAACGAAGAATTGACGCTGGGTTATTTCATGCAGGTTCAAAACCAGACCGGGACCATGAATTTCGACCTAACCTATTATGCTCCCAGGGCTGCTCCTATCGACTTCGATCTCGAATTCCGATGGATAATTGTTCCTCCGGACCGCCGGGGACGCGTCAACGTAGCTGATTTTAAAGATTATGCCCTTATTAAACAGCAATACGGCCTGACTGATTAGCCAGGCCGTATTGCCGTGCGGATGTCACTATACGTAACTCAAATCAGTTACTTTCCTTCACCGGGAAGCGGCCCGGCCGGACTATATCTGTTGATGATCATACCGGTCGAAGTGGTTTTCGTGTCAGTCAGCGTGAGGCCACCGGCGGGTACGCCGTTTTCGAACAGTCGCTTCCCTCCACCCAATACCACCGGAGCGATCCACAGGCGGTGTTCGTCGACAAGCCCGGCGGAGATGAGCGTTTGCAACAGGTCGCTGCTGCCCCAGATATGGATTTCCGGCCCGTCCGCTGCCCGCAACTGGCCTACTTCCTTGACGACATCGCTTACGACCTGGGCGTTGTTCCAATCGAGATGGTCGAGCGTGCGTGTAGCAATGTATTTCTTTGCTTTGTTGAATGCTTTTCCGATCGGATCATCGTCGTGCAGGGGCCAGTATGAGGCAAAAATGTCATAGGTCCGGCGCCCTAAAAGCATCTCGAATTCGCCGGAGATGATTTCATTGATTTCTTTATGCAAAATGTCGTCCCCGTAATGCATAAACCAGCCGCCGTGCTTGAAGCCGCTGCTAGGATCTTCCTCGGGCCCGCCGGGCGCCTGCATAACGCCGTCGACTGAAAGTTGGGTAATGGCAATGATCTTTCCCATAATTTCTCTTTCGTTTGTGTTTTCAGTTGAATTGTGACACAACAAAAGTACATGGCTATTCACTATCGGCGCGGGTGCAAACCTGCCAAAAGAAGGGGGCAATCGCGGCCAACCTCAAACCGTCCATTCTGTGGGCGCCTTTCCGTATTTTTTCTTGAACGAATGGGAAAAATGAGAGAGGCTTTCGAAGCCAAGGTCGAGATAGATCGACGACGGCTTTTTGTTCTTCGTTTCGATAAGATGTCTGGCTTCCGTTAGCCTTCTTTCTTGAAGCCAATGCCGCGGGGCCATGCCGAATATCCGCTGGAAATCGCGCTTGAAACCCGCCAGGCTTCTCCCGGTAAGCCTTGCGAATTTTTCGACGGGAACATTGTAGTGAAAATTGCTGAGCATGAACTTTTCCAGGTCCATTTTATAAGGTTCCGAAAAGTCGAACAGCATCTCTTCCAGCTCCGGCATGGTGTGCATCAACAAATGCACCGCCTCTTTTACTTTAAGCATACCAAGGCGTTCCGTAATGGCTCCGTGCGGGTTACGCACATACGGGACCACCGATTGGAAGAAAGCGCGCAAGAAGTCGTTAGGCGGAACGAGCACGTTTTGCGGCCCGGAATATTTGCGCCCAGTTTCGACCTGCTCTTCAAGCGCGATCGTCCGCAGCAAATCCTCCTGCAAACATATCACGATGGTTTGATAGTCTTCACCATCGAGAGGCGTCTTGGTAATTTCGCCTAGCTGATTCTTTTGTATCAACAGCATCTCGCCAGCGCCCATCGATACCTTTTGCGTGGCGGTTTCCAGCGAAAAACGGCCGGAAACCTGCAATATCAACGTATTGTGTTCAAGAAATGCAACTTTATCCTTTCTCTCCCTTGATAAATAGGAGTAAAAGATAACACCCGGAATTATTTCAGTTGGATTCGTCACGCAGTAAAGATATTAAAAAGCAGGGCTTGAAAGAAGCCCCGCTATCGTTGAAGGTACGTCCCACCTACGATCGCACCGGGCGCGAAATGGGCATTAAGCGTATCTATTTCCTCAGGGGTAAACCTGATTTGCATCGCCTCCATGTTTTCGGGCAGCCGTACCCGCCGGCTCATACTCACCAGCGGCATGATGTGGTCGCCCTGCGCATTCACCCAGGCGATCGCCAGCTGCGTGGGTGTGTACCCTTTTTCACTTGCCATTTGTTTCAGTACCTCCACGGTAGTAAGGTTTTTGATCAGGTTCTCGCCCTGAAAACGCGGGAAGTGGTGCTGATAGCTGTCAGCCGCAAGCGGAGCTTTCATTTCGCCGGTCAGCAACCCTTCCGCAGTATTGGCAAATGCCACAACACCGATGCCAAGCTCTTTCGCGGTCGGAAGCAGATCGCTTTCGATTTGCCGGTCGGCCAGCGAATATCCTATTTCCAGGGCCGTTACCGGGTATACGCTATGCGCTTCGCGGAGCTGGTCGGCGGTGATTTCGGAAACGCCCAGGTAACGGACTTTCCCTTCTTTGATCAGGTCGGCGACGGTACCGATCACGTCTTCCACCGGAACACTGCCGTCCAGCCGGCAGGGCTGATAGAGGTCGATGGTATCTATTCCCAAACGAACGAGCGAATAATTGATAAAATTTTTGATCGCCACCGGACGAAGATCCAGTCCGAGCCATTGATTATTGTAAAAAATCGCCCCGAACTTAACGCTGATAAAGGCATCGTCGCGGCGGCCTTTGATGGCCTTGCCAACCAGTAGCTCGTTATGGCCTGCGCCATAAAAATCCCCGGTATTCAGGAAATTAATGCCGTTGTCCAGCGCGGCGTGAATGGTCGCAATACTTTCGGATTCATCATTGCCAGGGCCGCCCCAAACAGGCGACATGCGCATACAGCCCAATCCGAGCTTGGAAACGAGCGGCCCGTTCTGGCCAAGGTTTATTTTTGTTATCGCAGTCATCTTTATTTGTTGATTAACAATACAAAGATGACCTGTTTCCTTCCCCGGCCGATTTCGTCTACGGCTCAAATTACTTGCTTGTACGGTGCATTGGTCGAAGCGTATAACAGCCAGGGTTATCCGTGCATGTTCCTGATCGGGCCAGACGGCAGCATTGTGGGTAGAAACCTTTATGGAGAATACCCTCATTTCCAGTAAGATATTTACCATATTTGTGTACACCGCGCTCGCGGACTTCTTTCCATACATGATCTGTGACTCAAACCTCTACGCTTATGAAGCACGGCCATTGTTACCTCGCATTGATTGTCATCCTTTCCGCCTGCTTCAAAAAGAAGGAGGAAAAGGAAAAGCCCGTATCCGATAGCACTGCGCGGATCACGGTTTGTTACAATCCTAAAACCACCGACGCCGAATGGTATAGTTCAGGCAAAAAGGCGCCCTTGCTCAACGGGTTACAAGGTGTCGATTTTAAAATTTCGACTACCAAGCCGGAAGCACAGGCCTATTTCAACCAGGGTTTGATGCTGGCGTACGGTTTCAACCACGCGGAAGCCGCCCGGTCGTTTTATGAAGCAACCCGGCTGGATTCGACTTGCGCCATGGCTTACTGGGGTTACGCTTACGTATTGGGGCCCAACTATAATGCAGGTATGGAGGAAGACAACTTCCAACGCGCCTGGGCAGCGAGCGAAAAAGCCCGGCAGCTGGCCGCCAATTGCACGCCCAAAGAGAAGGCCCTCATCGAAGCATTAGCGACCCGATATGCCAAAGTTCCTCCCGCCAACAGGGCACCGCTCGATGTCGCTTTTGCCACGGCCATGAAAAAAGTGTACATGCTATTCCCGTCGGATCCTGATATTGGTGCGCTGTACGCCGAGGCGCAAATGGATGTACACCCCTGGGACCTCTACGATAAAAAAACGAAGACCCCGAAACCCTGGACCCCCGCGCTGGTAGCTGCCCTGGAAGGCCTGCTGAAAAAGAACCCGCGGCATCCGGGCGCGCATCACCTCTACATACACGCGCAGGAGGCCTCCGCAACACCCGAAAAAGCCCTCGAATCGGCCGCCTTGCTCGATTCGCTGGTTCCCGGGGCAGGTCACCTGCTTCATATGCCGTCGCACATTTACATCAACACGGGAGACTACCACCTTGGCTCGCTCTCCAACATCCGAGCAGTGGAGGCCGACAGCGCGTACATTACCACCTGCCACGCGCAGGGTGCCTATCCCCTTGCCTATTTCCCTCACAATTACCATTTTCTTGCAGCCACAGCTACACTGGAAGGAAACTCGGAGCTGGCCTGGCAGGCCGCGCAAAAAGTACAGCAATACACGGCGCGCGAGGTGATGCGCCAGCCTGGGTGGGGAACGCTTCAACATTATTATACAATACCCTATTACATTGCCGTCAAGTTTTCGATGTGGGATACCATTCTTGCAGACCCAAGCCCGTCCAAAGATCTGATTTACCCCCGAGCAATCTGGCATTACGCACGGGGAATGGCCTTTTTAGGAAAACATGACCTGCCTCATGCGCAGGAAGAAATGAAATCGCTCAGCTCGCTTGCAGCGGATACCACCCTTAAAGACCTCACCGTCTGGAATATCAACACTTCCCTAGATCTGGTACAAATTGCCGGGAAAGTTTTAGCGGCCGGCATAGCCACACAACAAAAGCAGCTCGAAAAGGCGGCCGGATTGCTTGGCGAGGCCATTGCTATCGAGGATAATCTCAACTACAACGAGCCGCCCGACTGGTTTTTCTCAGTCCGGCACCACGTCGGGGCGGTACTGCTCAAAGCCGGAAAAAACGCGGAAGCCGAGCGCGTCTACCGCCAGGACTTACTGACCTGGAAGAAAAACGGCTGGGCGCTGATGGGTCTCTACAATTCCCTGGCGCAGCAGAAAAACACGGCCGAAGCACAAACCGTAAAATTGGCTTTTGACAAGGCCTGGCAACATGCCGACATCAAAATCGCAGCATCGTCCAGCATTGTGGATTAGTAAGGCAAAGATGCCGCCCCATATCGGAGGCGGCATCTTTGTTGTTTCGTTTACCTAAACATCCATCGCGTCGTATACGATCACTTTGTCCCACAAGTGGCTGCAGTCCTTGATGAACTTCTGGTGAATCGGATGGTCCTGATAACTGGCTTGTCCCGCAAGGTCTTCGAAGAACATCAGTTCGGACACCGCCCAACTATTGTCGACGACATCCCGTTTTTTTGTGCTGGCCACCACACCAATGCGGAGTTCCTTAATAGCCTCGATCTTCCGCAGCGTTTTCAGACCTTCAATGATCTTGTCACGATCGGCGGTAGAGCCCGGATTTTTAAGCCAGAAAAACACATGGTGAACGAGCGGGGTTTTGCTTTTCACCGGTGCGACCGGCGCAGCCACCGATGCAGCAGCTCCTGCCGCCAAAGTCACTGAGCTTGCGATAAATTTACGACGGGTGTTTGTCATAATGGATGTTGAGATATAATGAAGAATAAAAACTATCGTACTTTATTCATTTTGAAGACTTTCCATACATAAAACCTAACATTAGTTGTAATGCTGGCAAGGTTCGCGACGAAGACCTTCGAAATCTGTGGAACAGGATGTATGGCCGTGAACATATTGACGATGCGAGCGAAGATAGGAAGGAAAGCTGGCTACTGAAAGCCCAGAAGGTCATTTCCAAGATTGAGTTTCTAGCGATGTTATTTTCTAAACAACCGGTCGAAATCGCATTCATTAATGATCTGATAGTCGCCTTGCGGAACGAATTAGCATCTCTAATTAACGACGAAAACTTCACGAAAGCAGCGATTTACAGATCAGCAGCGAATAGTCTTGAACAATTCGTGACTGAGGTAGGAATAACTAACAAAACCCAACCTAAGGTGCCGTTTGGCCTCATAACCAAGGATTTTCTAAAAAATACGAAAAGTACCCTGTAGATAATGAATTATTTCGATTCGCTGAAAATGTAAAGCATAAATCGGAGAAAACCGAAACAAACGCCATAAATGGCAATTGAGCCGAGGAAAAAGGGCCATTGTTTCGATACCGGTACTTCTGAGATAAAAATCACGAATATCAACCCAACAATTGCATGTAATCCGCACATGATAATCATGAATTTTAGGAAAAATCTGACAATTTTCAGAGCAATTGGTTTCATCGAGCGATTTTCTATTGAAAGTACGAAGTAAGGAATTCTGTAATTCCTTCCAAATATTTGTCGACCGGACTAACCTCCATCGGTAACCTAACCAGGTTCATCTCCTTAACATTGACATTGAATGCCCCGTATGCAACGCGTACGCATAATCTCCAGAAACAAGAAAGCCAGATTCATGCGGGCCGTATCCCCAACTACTTCACTTGCTGGGGGTTCTCCTACCTGACTATCCGATATGTCGCGGAGGCGCAGTGGGACCTATTTTCTTAAAATAACAATTTGTGCTATTATTGAATATTTGCTTACTTCTATTTTAACAATTCATGAAAATCATTGCGCATCTGATACTTTTCACCTTATTAATTGCCTGTAAAAAAGATAAAACCCATCCCGAGCCGGAGCGGATGTGGTATTGGGATGATTGCAGGATACAGAGCTTTGCACTACATGGCTTAAACTATGTCGTCGACTACAATAAAGAAGGCTACCCTGGGAGGGTTGCTATACAGCACCAGTACCTGAACACCACTTATATATTTAGGTACCAGAAAGATCAACTAATCGAGACAATACGTTTAGATGACAACAGGGTTAACCAGAAAGTCAAATTCACCTACGATCTTAATCGGCTTGTTTCAGTACATTGGTTTGGCGGCGTGAAGGATCCAAAAACGTCAAAAACCGACACGGTAGAAATGCGTAGGTTCGAATTTGCGTATTCGTCACTAGATAAACCTACCTCTTCCACCGTATTTTCCTACGACGAAAGACACAGTAGAAAATTGCTCCCAATAACTACCTTTAATTATGTCTATAACGATCGCGGAAATGTAAGCCAGTTTGGATATGAGATTTATGTCGGCGGCGGAGCCACAGGATCGAAAGGCACCTCCGACGTTTATTATGATGACAAACCGGCGACAGGCGAATTTTTAAACCTACTACGTTTCAGTTATTATTATCAAGACGATGACTCAGTTATCGCTCTATTTTCAGCGAATAACTGGATCAGGTCGTACGCTGCCCATGCTGGCAGCGGCCCATACGAACGGAAAATCGACCTGGAGTATGATGAGCACGGAAATGCAAAAAGCCGATTCTATGGATTTTCCAATATAAAATGGAATTGTAACTAAACAATTGACTAATTGCATTACGTGATGGTACAGTGAGATGACCTCAGCACACCAGCCATGCTAGGGAAGAATAGAGTTCGAACCCCTCATGCGTCGGGTGCTGATTTACCACAATAATATAATCGAACTTGAAATAATTTTGCAATGGAAAAAGAACAAAATATCGATCTTACTGCGGCACGGATTGAATTGGATCAAGCAAAAAAGGAATTTGATTTAATGCGCAACATTTTTGAATTGGATATTTTGGAAGTTCACTGGGCGAATCTGCTAGATCATATCGAGAAGTCTTGGAATAAAACCGTTCAGGCAGCGAAAGAAGCGAAGGGTTTTCAAAAGGTGAAAAGCGAGGTGGAAAATTTGCGAAAAACTGACCCCTTGCTAAAATATATGACCAATGCACGACATGCTAATCAGCACACAATACAGCCCCTCGCGAAAAAGGGTAAAGGCGATTTTGCTGGAATGGGAAAATTACTGATGACCGATGCGAACGGAAATTCCAAGGTTGTTGGAGAGGAACCTGGATACTGGACTATTGTCGAACTTTTACCATTTACTAATAGAAACGTTACCTTCACTGTTCCTGGTTATCATCGTGGAAATAGAATAGCAAATGACGCATTTGAAATAGGTCGAATAACGATCCAGTATTATCAGCAGGTTCTAGATCGGGTGTCATCTTTATGAGTGGAGGGTTAAAAGCCCTCGCACTGGAAGTGCATGCCATCTTTTGAGGCCGCAGACCAGTCGGCCCCATATCCAGCCAATGTCTCGCCAGTGCAGCGGCTTCTTTATAAGAAAGCATATCTTCACGAGCATTGCTGGCTACCATGGCGCGGACTTCCTTTACCAATGACCCAACCAACGCGGTGAGTTCATCCCACTTTGATTCTTCGATTACGATCAGACTCATTTTCGCTTGCGTTTAGAATTTGAATTAAGATGGTTATAGGCCTGCTGCTCGATCTCGGCAGTCGTTTGTTACCGGATTACCTAAAAGCCACTTTTCAAGCTTTTCCCGTTCGAAGTACAAAATCTTTCCCATCGGCTTCGAATAAGGTATCTTCCCTTTGCTCGCAAGGTTTCTGATATGGCCGGCCGAAAGACCAGTGTACAATGCCACCTCTTTCACGGTAAGCACCTTTTTTGTCCAATAATGCTCTACTTCTGAATTCTCAGTTGCCGGCAGCCACCCGGCAAATACCTGATCGAGCTTCAAATGCATGGCATGGAGTTCTCTGACCAAGGCATCCCATGCCTCTCGCTCAATTAACTGAAAAGATTCTGCCATAATTTCATACATTTAAAAATAACTTAAATCCAACTCTTCACTATGCAGGACCCAAAACGGAGGCCGTACCCGCCTACTCCCTCGCCGACGAAATTCGAAAACTGGCTGACCTAAAAGAAGAGGGATTTTTAACAGACGAAGAATTCAGATACAGAAAAAAAGCTGCTCGGGTAGAGCAGAACTCCAGTGGAAAAATTCTATGTGAATTTAAGGTCTGCAGCGATAAGGTTCGCAAGAAACACGTATTAACCTCTATACCAACTTAAACTTATTTGTCTATGTTAAATTTTACAGACACCAAAAATCCGGCAAAGGAGCGTCCTAAAAAACCTAGGATTTCAGTCAACAAGCTTGCAGAATACATATCCGCAGGACCGCCTAGGAGAAACAAAATCGTATCCGACTGTAAGACTCCCGTCGCGTTTATTGTCACTAGGTATAGTGAGGCCCGCACTGCGGTAAAATCGTATTTCGAGCAAAACAGTCCCGACATTCTAAACGCAGCGATAGAGGTCTTGGAGAAAAAGGAAGGGACGACAGATTTTCAAAAAAACGACATTAAAAATTCAATTGCATTACTCAATTCCTTGCTTAATACAGACGTATCACGATTTAACGGAATGGAAATTAAAATTGCCCCAGGTAAGGATGCAATTCTGGAAATAAAAGGAGTTGAGATAAGCGTTAATCCTGATCTTTATCTCTCCCAAACCATGAAAGGCATCAAAAATATTGGGGCAATAAAGCTCAGTTTGACGAAATCGGGTTTATCGTCGGACCAACAAAAAATTGTCGCATTGATGACAAAGCGCTATTTACAGGCCAACGCGGGTAAAGACGAGGTAGTCAACGGCAAGATGTGCTTTTCTCTCGACGCTTTCAAAAAATCCTTCACAGAAGCCCCTGCGTCTGATGCCCAGCGAATGCGAGCGATCGAATATGCATGCGAAGAAATCGCGCTGTGGTGGGGACGGGTATAGGTTTTGTTAGAATGGCACTCTTTGCATAAAGTTTGAAAATTGGAAAGATCACACCCCCCCCCTCCTTGAGATACCGGAAGAATGTGATCTGCCTCCCATTCTTCCGTGATAGCTCCGCATGATCTACAAGCGCCAAAATCAATGTTGTACAATTGCCATCTTATTACCTGGGAATCTCCTTTGACTATTGCAAAGTGAATGTACGCCTGAGTTCTACACGCCTCAGAAAACCATTTTCTCTTTCGGCCGCCGATTGCTAATCCGCATCCGCAGGCGCACACCCCTTCCTTGGCAGGGAATAAATCGTGCAGACATAACCTTTTCTGGTACCTCGTGTGGTGATCGATCATAACCCAAAGTTATCTGGTGCTTCATTGATAAGCAAAATAGCATCCTTTTATACTTTAGATTCTGTTTTTTTTTCATCAATACCCTGTAAAGCTCCATTCCTTCGCCTTTCCCTGGCACAGAAACGATATGCTCCCAGAAGCCCGGCCCGGTGTAGGGCCTTTTTGTTGTAGATTTTTATAACTCGCATTATTATTATGAATCTGATTGTGAACACCTGCCCAGAACTTTAAAAATGTGCGTCTATTCGCCATAAACGCACATTTTTCAACAATAGATAAATTTACGACGAGTGTTGTTCATTGAACAGGCTCGAATGTAATGAAAAACGGAAAATTGCTTTAATGGATACAATTTAAGGTGTTTCAAGCGAAATCTCTCACTCACACCGTCCGACAACGATTAATAGACAGCCTCCCCCAAAAAATCAAATTAGCCGAAAGCGCAATGCCTTCGGCCAAGGTTCACTATCACATCTACGGAGCACCTGGCCGGTGTCGGCGTCGAACGCCGTGCTTCCAACACAAGTGTCCTCCCAGGTTCAGGTTTCCCCGCCTGTTGACGAAGTCAGAAGTCCACAATTTTATTGAAGTATGCCTTTGGTTGAAGATTTTCGTCGAATAGGAGCGGATAGTCTTTCCTGCCCCGCACGGGGAAATTGTCGAGCCAGGTAGATTTGTCCGATATATTCCAGAATGTAATGCCGGTCAGTACACCACGGTTTTTCCGGAATGTTTTGAAAAGCATTTCGTATTGTGCTGCCTGCTTTGAAAGCAGTTCAGGCGTGAGCACGGTCTTATCGGCCGGGGTCATTTCGCGGCGGCCATGTTCTTTTGCATGAATAGACACGTCCAGTTCCGTAATCTGAACCGCCAGGCCCAGGCTCGCGAACCGGCTGATCGACTCTTGCAGTTCGGCCTCGGAAGGTTCGTACACCGACCAATGCCCCTGTAACCCCACGCCATGCACAGGCACATTTTTCTCTTTCAGCTTTTTAAGCAGCTCAAAGATCTTCGCCCGTTTGCTGCTGCTCTCGGTATTGTAATCATTGTAAAAGAGCTTCGCGGACGGGTCGGCCGCATGGGCATACTCGAATGCTTTTTCAATATAATCCTCCCCTATTATCTCATAAAACTTCGATTGCCGGTAAATGGCGGTCCCCGTATCCGGCACCGCTTCGTTCACCACATCCCAGGCGTAGATACGGCCTTTATACCGGCCCACGACGTCGGTTATATGCTGTTTGAGGCGTTCGAGGAGTACTTCCCGCGTTACCTGCTTGCCCGCGGCGTCGGTGAAAAACCATTTGGGCGTCTGGTTATGCCAGCAGAGTGTGTGCCCCCTCACTTTCATGCCGTTCTTCTGTGCAAATGCGACGATCGCGTCGGCTGTTTCCCACTCGTAACAGTCCGGCTCGGGATGGATCGGGCCCATTTTCATTGCGTTCTCAGGGGTAATGCTGCTGAACTGCCTCACGATCAGCTCCGCTTCCGGGCCTGACAAATTCCTGGGAGCTACCGCCACGCCGACCGGAAAATAGTCCTTGTAGGCATCCTTCAAAGTTTTTTGGGCAGATGCCAGTTCTGTGACCAGAACTGAAAACCCGCAGCACAAAATGGCAGACAGCCCCGCGCGTAAACTATATTTTTTCATAACCACGGTTTACTTTTGACCAAAATCACTTGAAGAGCACCTGTGCAAATTCGAACAGATCGTGCCGCCATACGGGCCAGGTGTGCCCGCCGGGATATTCGCTGTACTGGTAACGGATACCCGCCTTGTCGTACTTCGCCAGCATAATCTTGCAGTTCTGATAGGCAATGTCCTCCTGACCGCCCATGGAAATGCGGAAATGTTTCAGGCTGGTATTGATCGCAGTCGCATTGCTGTCAATCAACGCATAATGGGATTTGGAAAGCTCCGCATTATTGCCAAACCATCCCGAGCTGAATACTCCCAGATAGGCAAATTGGTCGGTGTTTTTGATACCCGCGTACAGCGTCTGCAAACCACCCATCGACAGGCCCGCCAGCGCCCTTCCCTGCGCATCCGTTCGCACCTTGAAATTCCCCTCAACAAATGGCATAGCGCCCTGTTTGAGTTCATTTTCAAACATTTTCAATGTATTCTCCGTGAAACCGGCAATACCACCGCTGCCACCCATGTTACCGTCCATCATCACCACCAGCATCGGTTCCGCCTTTCCTTCGGCAATGAGGTTATCCAGAATGAGGCCCGTTTTGCCCTGGGTTGCCCATCCTCGCTGATCTTCACCCCCACCGTGTAGGAGGTACAGCACGGGCAAATTTTCGGTCATCTGCTCATAACCCGGCGGCGTATATACGCACATCTCGCGCCAGGAGTTGGAGGCTTTCGATAAATACTTCTTCACCCGGATATCCCCATGCGGCACATCACGCAGCGCATAATATCCGCCTTTTTTAAAAGGTATTTCAATCCCGCTCGCCATACGGCCCATTCCGTAGAATGTCTCACTGGCCGGGTCAGCCAATGCCACGCCGTCGATCAGCAGCGAATAATAATGGAAGCCCTCACCGATGGAATCCGTCGTGACGGACCAGAAACCGGCGGTATCCTTCTGCATATCGTATTTTTTGCCCAAATCCACCTGCACCTTCTGCGCGCCCGGTGCCTTGGTACGGAAAACGACTCTGTTATCGGGCAGGATTTGCGGATACTTCGCCGAGCGGATATTGGTTTCCGCCGGCGATCCTAGAAGCGTGTACTGGTTCAAACTTTTTACATCCACAGGTTTGAAAAGAAACTGTGAGAACATAAACAGCCCGTTTTTCCAAACCTTGAAATCGTGCACGCCGGGTTCTACATAATACACATGCGGAACGTCGTTCACAAACAGATAGTCGTGCGTGCGCTTGCTGAACGTGATCAGCCGGTCGTCGTCCCCACAGGATAGCCATAGCAATTTGAGTTTCTGCCTCGCTGCCGCCGGATCGGGAATGAGTTCTTCGGGCTTTTTCGTGTTGGGCGCAGAGGAAAAGCCTCCTACCCAGGCAAATTTGTCCAGATTACCTAGCCCGAAGTTCAGCGACTGCCCGCCACCCATAGACAACCCGGCAATGGCGCGGTGTTCACGGTCGCCAAGGACAGCGTATTTCTTTTCCACGAACGGGATCAGGTCATTGAGCAAATCCTGCTCGAAAGTGGCAAATGCGGCCACTTTGTCGGGAGCCATGATATTGCCCGTAGCCCGGTCGTCTTTCATCGCCCGGCCATTCGGCATGACGACGATCATCGGCTCGATTTTCCCGTCGGCATAAAGGTTGTCCAGGATCAGCTGCGGGTTACCGCCTTTCAGCCATTCCTTTTCATCTCCGCCAATACCGTGCAAAAGGTACAAGACGGGGTATTTGACCTTTTTGGAATAGCCGGGCGGTGTGTAAACCAGCGCTTTCCGCACGGTTCCGACCGTCTTCGATGGGTAGCTGACCGTATCGATCTTTCCGGCCACAATGCTCTGCCGGGGCGTGTCAAAGCCTTTCGGCATTTCCTTTGCGATTTCTTTTTGGGCAAAAGCCCCCTGGCCCGCCAGCAACGGGAGTAAGAGAAGAAGTATTTTGAGCATAGCTATTGATGTAAAATTTAAATCCTGACACTCTTACCCGAGGCCACCGACTTGTAAATGGCTTCCACCACACGAATATCACGCAGCCCTTCCTCGCCCGGGGCGATCAGGTCGGTGTTGCTCATGATCGCCAGGCAGTCTTCATCCATTTGCTTCGCCTGCTGGCTTTTAATCGGGAAATTGATGATCGTTCCGTCCGACATGCTGCCCTTGTTCCCATTGTAACCCGACTGCGGTTCCATTTTCAACCAGCCTTTTTCGTAGTTTACCTGCAGGTAGTTCATATTAATTCCAAAACTCGTCTGACAGGCCGCTTTTGCCCCGCTCGGAAAGTCGAGCATGAACATCATCGTTTCTTCCACTTCTTTGTAAATGTCGGGCCGTGTGGTCGATGCCTGCGCGATCACGCTGATGGGCTCCTCGCCTGTCGCCAGGCGTGCGCCCTGCAATGCGTACACACCCATATCGCCCATGCAGCCGCCTCCGAGCGCCTTTTTCTGCTTCCAGTGATCGGTACGGGCGTCAAAATACCCCGCGGCGCTGTTGACCATTTTCACCTTCCCGAACTTCTGCTCCTTCGCCACCTTCATATAGGCCTGGATGTTCGGGTCATGCTGGCAGCGGTAACCGATCGCCAATTTCACCTTATTGCTTTTGCAGGCTGCGATCATCGCTTCGCAGTCGGCCACGGACGGAGCCATCGGTTTCTCACAAAACACATGCTTGCCTGCTTTCGCGGCCCTTACCACATATTCACGGTGCATCGATGGCGGTAGAACCACATAAACGATGTCGATATCCGGGTTTTTAGCAATCTCGTCGAAGTTCTGATAGTTGTAAATATTCTTTTCAGGAATGTTGTATTTGGTTTTCCATGCTTCGGCCTTCGCGGGCGTGCCCGTCACGATCCCCGCCAGGTAGCACTTTTCGGTAAGTTGCAGGGCGGGTGCCAGCAGGTCGGTGCTGTAATAGCCGAGGCCGACGAGTGCAATGCCGAGCTTGTCCTTTTTGGGCGAAGTTGCAGCGAGCAGCGGGTTACCGGAGAACAATGTAGCGGCTCCGGCCAAAGTTAATGTCGATAAAAAATCGCGTCTTTCGATTTGCATAGCTTGTCTGATTGAATGCTTTGGATGAGATCACCGGCATGAATGCGCCGGTACAGCTTTAAAAGCAGGTACCGGCACCCGTTTTACCAAAATAACTTGTATTATTTCCGTTTTCAGGGCTCGATCGTCTCGATCGCGCCATCCTTGCCACGTACGAGCTCCCGTACCTTCACGTTACGCAGGTGTGTTTTGCCTGAAATTTCCGTATCGTGGTAAAAAATGTACCATTTCCCTTTAAACTCCACAATGGAATGGTGTGTCGTCCAGCCTTCAACCGGCTTCATGATCACGCCTTTGTAGGTGAACGGCCCGTAAGGCGTACTGCTCTCGGCATAACAGAGGAAATGCGTGTCACCGGTCGAGTACGAAAAGTAGTATTTCCCATTGTACTTGTGCATCCAGGCTCCCTCGAAAAACCGGCGGTCATGATCACCGCCAAGCAATGGCTTGCCATGTTCATCCAGGATCTGCACATCGCGGGGCGTTTCGGCAAAGGATAACATATCGCCGCTCATTTTTACCACTTTGGCACTCAATGCGGGCTCCTGATCATGCCCCTTGCCCAGGTCGGTGGAAAGCGATTTGTCATACTTCCCGGAATGCCAGCGTTGCAATTGTCCGCCCCATATCCCGCCAAAATACATATAAGTCTGCCCGTCAGTGTCGGTAAAAACGGCCGGATCGATGCTGTAACTGCCCTGAATCGGCGCAGGACCCGCCTTGAACGGCCCGGCAGGCGATTTGGAAGTGGCTACCCCGATCCGGAACACGTCTTCCTTGTCTTTTACAGGAAAATACAAATAATACGTACCGTTTTTGAATGCCGCATCCGGTGCCCACAGCTGCCGCCCGGCCCAGGGAATGTCTTTCAAATCCAGCGCCACGCCATGGTCGGTCACCTTGCCTCCGATGTCGTTCATCGAATACACGTGATAATCCCGCATGTTGAAATGCCCGCCCTCATCATCCTGCGGCACATTGGCCTCGATGTCGTGAGAAGGATAAATGTAAATTTTGCCATTGAAGACATGCGCGGACGGATCGGCGGTGAACAGGTCGCTGATCAACGGCTTCACTTTGGTTTGCTGGCCAAAGCCCGTTCCCAGGCCGGGGCCGGTAAGCATTAGGGCCATTAATCCTGCTGATAAAAAGCTGCGGGTCATATAATTGTGCTGGTTAGTTCGGTTCAATATCCGGAATTTTGTGGAAAAGCAGGACCATCCACCACTCTATCGATCTGCGACTGCGGAATTGGCCGCAGCATATTAAAATCCTTCACATAAGGTGCTGCTTCCTGGTTCCACTCCTGCACGCGGCGCACAAGCGAGCGGGTGCGTACGAGGTCGTGCCAGCGCTGCCATTCGCCGAAGAACTCGCGGCTGCGCTCGTCGAGGATGAAATCCAGGGTTACGTCGGCCGCCGTAATGGTCATGGCCGCCGCCGCAGCTGCATTCTGTGCCGTGGTATTGCTCTTCCTGAATGCCGCGCGCTGGCGCACCACATTGATCAGACCGGCAGCTTTCGCGGCGTCACCGGCTTTGAAATGTGCCTCCGCACCAGTCATATATACATCCGAAAAGCGGTACAGAAAGCAGGGACGGGTCGACGGGTCGTTGAAATTGGCGCCGCGGCTGGGATCCATGAATTTTTTCAATGCAGGGAAAATGCCGTTATTCCAAAGGCTCGGCGGTACCACAATTCCCTTGAATGGCCTGTTACCAACAAACTGCGGGGCACCGGGCACCTCGTAATCGGGCAACCACACGGCAGTATCCGACCCGACGACGGTCGTGTAACCGATCCCGCGGTTATTGTTGGTTGCATTGGCTGCATTGGTAACGGAGGTGTTTGAAATGTAGACCGTGTAAAACGAGTTGGCGAACCGGGAATCCACGTCGCGTTTCGTAAAGGCCTGGTCGAGGAAATAGTTTTTGCCTGCATGCGGGCCCGTGGACAATTTGTCGGAGTTTGGGCGCATGCGGACGTATGGGCGACCGTAATATGCGTCTCGGATCATGCCAGAAGTGCCGCTGTTGACAAACCCTCCCGATGCATTTTTGAATGAGTTGATCCCGCTGTTGTTCGGATAGTTCCAGTTGGTAAACCAGGGTGTCAAATTTTGCGCCGCGCCGCCGCCGGCTGCACCCCCCACGCTGTAATAGCCGTATTTGGGGTCGAGTACGTGGTCGCTGACAAACATGGTTTCCTTACCATAATCATTGGCGGGCACGAATGCATCGCCATAATCCTGCCAAAGGTCCAGCCCGTAAGCCGATTTGTTCGCGATGATCTCATCACACAATGCCGCCGCTTTGGTAAAATCTGCTGCCGTGTTGTTCAGCCAGCCGCGTGTAAGATAGGCTTTCGCAAGCAGGAACTGTGCAACAGGCTTGGTAGCCGCCTTGCCGAGGAAAGGCGCCGACGGCTGATTGGGAAGATCGGCCGCAGCTTCGGTGAGATCTTTGATGATCAGCTCATAAACCTGGGCTGCCGGCTGCCGCGACGCTGCCTGCGAGGGCACGGTAATGAACTCGGTATGCAAGGGCACATCACCCCAGGTTTGAACGAGATAGAAATACCAGAATGCCCTCAGGAACTTGGCTTGCGCCAGGTACTGCTTCCGGGTCGCATCGGGGAGGTCGATCGTCTGCCCGTATTGCAATACGCCGTTCAGGGTGTTGATATCCTGGAACGCAACGCCCCAGGCCGAACCGAAGTTACTGCCATTCAACCCATTGTAGGTATATGGAATAGGTGTACCTGCACTGAGCCCCTGGATAAACTCGTCGGTACCAGCCTGCATTTCCACGGTGAAACCTTCCGTTCCCCACTGGCTGCGGATGTCGTTGTACACCCCGGCTATCCCTCCGAGTACGCCCGACTGGCTATTGAAATACGAAGGGACGATCTGGGATTGCGGATGTTCTTCAAGTACTTTTTCACAACCGGAACTCAGCAAAGCGACCAGCCCGGCAGTCATGTATATTTTGATGGATTTCATGGTTAGATCAGAATTTAAGGTTTACGCCTACGGTGAATTGCCTTACCGGCGGGTTGTTGAGGTTTACGGCGATCTGTCGCTCCGGTGCGCCACGTTCGCTCGCTCCCTGTGGGTTGAGTGTCGACTGTCCGCTGGCATAGCTGTTCCCTTCCGGGTCAACGGCCAGGTTGTCTTTCACGAGCGGCGAATAGATAATGAACGGATTTGTCAGGTTCACGTAAATGCGGGCCGAGGTAGCGCCGATCTTTTTGACAATGTCGCTCGCGAACGTGTAGCCGAAGTTAATGCTCCGGCATTTGATGAACGAGCCATCATAATAGCCGAGCGTCGAACCAAAGTTAGCGACTGCGCTGCTGGCGTCAGGCGCGGGAAATGCGTTAGTTGGGTTAGTATCGGTCCAGTAATCGACTTTCACCTGGTTGACACGGCTCTGGTTGAAGAATGCAAACCCGCCGGAACCCGTAGAGTTGCCGGTAAGATAAGGCACAAGCACTTTCATGCCCATCCGCGCATAGGTAACGATCGACGCGTCAAAGTTTTTGAAGCTGAAACGATTGGTAAGGCCTCCCTCCCATTTCGGTTGGAAATTACCCAGGATCTGGCGGTCGCTTGCGTCGATTTTCCCGTCGGCATTCAAATCCTCGACCCTGATTTGTCCCGGATATTGCACGGGTGAAACCTGTTTGGCCAAAGTCCCGTTCTCCGCGTCGCTGAGTTGCCAGATGCCTATTTTTTTGTAATCATAAATGACCGAAAGTGGCTGTCCTACGAACCATCCCGCGCCAAGGTTCGCTTTTTCCTGTGGAGTGGTCAGCTGCGTGATTTTCTCGCGGTTGAAGAAATAGGTCGCATCCACGCTCCAGTTAAAGCCTTTCGGTTTGCGGGCAATTTCAAAAGTGACGGCCACTTCCAGGCCTTTTCCTTCGGTCCTGCCAAGGTTTTTCAATGTCGAACCAGCCCCATTGCTTGGCGGAAGCGGCACCGAAAGGAGAATGTCCTTGGTTTTCTGATGGTACCAGTCTACCGAGCCGGTAATGCGGTTGTTCAGAAAGCCGAAATCGATACCGATGTCTACTTGCGATGTCGATTGCCAGCTCAGGTTACTTGCGGGAAGACTTGTGACCGTGTAGGCCAGTTGCTGTCCTGCCGTGCCCGTACCAAAATTGTAATACCCGGCCGATAATGCTCCCAGCGTCGCATATGCACCCACATTCCGGTTACCAGATATACCCCAGCCGCCCCGCAGTTTCAGATTGGAAACGAAGGCGATGCTTTTCATAAAATCCTCGTCGATCACATTCCAGCCAACGCCCACAGCCGGATAATTGAAATACTGGTTACCGGGCGACAAGGTGGATGAACCGTCCCTGCGCAGCGTCAGCGTCAGCAAATAGCGGTCTGCGTAACTATAATTGAGCCTTCCCATGTAAGACAGCAGGCCGGTTTCCGAAAAGGAGTTGCCGAAATCGGAGTTGGCTACGGGCTGGCCGGATGCCAGCGAGAAGTTCGACGTTTTAATGTAATCCGCCGGAACGCCGGTCACCGTGAAGCGGCTGCCTAGTGAGTGGTTTTTAGTGTATTCATAAAGTGCGGTGAAGCCCAGCTTATGCTTGTCTGCAAATGTTTTGTCGTAATAAAGCAAATGTTGCAGGTTCACGTCCCAGTACTCGGTATTGCTGATCTCGGCTGTGGACGAGGATTGTACCGTCGCAGAATTGAAATACGTCAGCGGGCCGTTGTAACCATTGTAATTCGACTGGCTGAAATTCAGACCTGCATTGAACCGGTATTTCAAACCCGGCAGAATGGTTACCTCCGCGTAAAGGCTGTTGAACGTCCGGACCGAGCGCGTGCGCCCAAGGTACGAGTCCTTTTTCGTCAGGATCGTGAGCGGGCTTACACCGGCCGCATCGATAGAGCCTTCGGATGGAAACATATTCACACTGCCATCGGCATTGTAGGGTGACGCGAGCGGCGTCAGGCGGACCAATCCGCCCGGTACACCTCCGCCGCCGGGCGTGTTCTGATAGGTGAGGGTATTTAAAGTGTTCAGCCCGACGCGGATATTCTTCCCGATCCGCTGATCGATCGTCGCGCGGAGGTTGAAGCGCTGGAAATTCTGGTTCGGGATAATGCCCGTCTCATTGAAATAACCCAAACCAAGCGAGTATTGCGTGTTTTCTACACCGCCCTGCATGCCCAACTGATGATTAGACATGAACCCGGGCTTGTAAATCAGGTCCTGCCAATCGGTAGACACGCCGTTAGCCAGGGCTTCCTGCTCCTTCGGTGTGAGCAGATAACCCGACGTACCGGGGCTGGTACGGTTGTATTTGGCTGCATCCGTCTTGAACTGAGCATATTCCGGACCGTTCATGACATTGAATTTACCCATAATGCGCGTCTCCCCGTGGTAACCGTCGTAACTGAATACGGGCTTACCTACTTTCCCCCTTTTAGTGGTCACCAGAATCACCCCGCCAGCGCCGCGAGAGCCGTAAATAGCCGTTGCGGAGGCATCTTTCAATACTTCCAGGTTTAGGATATCGTCCGGGTTGATGTCGTTCAATCCGCCGAAAGGTATTCCGTCGACCACCACCAATGGACCGTCAAGGCCATCGCTTGATCCGGAACTGGTCGTGAGCGTCCGGTTGCCCCGGATCCTGATCTGGCCCTGAGAACCGGGCGTGCTGCCGTTACTGATGATGGAGACTCCCGCCGCGCGGCCTTTGAGCTGGTTGATCAGGTTCGGTGCCGGCACCTCTTTGAGCGTCGACTCGCTCACCGAAACCACCGAGCCCGTCACATCGCGCTTGCGTTGCGTTCCGTAACCTACCACAACCACCTCTTCCAGCACTTTATGATCGGGCGCCAGCGATACGTTGACGATCTTCTGATTTCCTACCGTCACTTCTTTGGAGGCATATCCCACCAGCGAAAACACGAGCACCGTGTTCCCGTTATCAGGAATTGAAATCCTGAAATTCCCGTTTTCGTCGGCACTCGTGCCGCGTGTCGTACCTTTAATGAGGATACTCGCACCGGGCAGTGCGTCGCCCGTCTCTCCGGTGACCTTCCCGGTTACTTCAAAATCGGCGACCACGTGTCCGGCATGCTTTGCCGATAGCCTGTTCAAATCATTGTCCGACGCGAGGGCAAAGTCGGCCTGGCCCAGGGCCATCATCACCATGAGCGGCCATCCGATAGCCGGAGACGCACCGAGGCGGTTTTCTCTTTTCCGTAGAAAGTAGCGCATACGCTTGCAGGGTTTTTGTTGAAAATTTTTATTTGTCATTTTGACAATATATTTTTAGAACATAATGATTCCAATAATTTATGGTAACCTTACAATGGACAAAAGTAGCATAGGCCTAAGACCGCCCGTGAGCACATTTGTTCAAACTATGGGAACAAATGTTTAAAACCGGGCCAAAAATGGCAGATTTAGAGAGAAAGTTGCATTTAACCGATGCACAGCGGCGGAACGGCAGCCTTTTCTGTCGTCTTTACAACAAACCATTATTTAAAGCATTCAAATTGAAACAATCCCGGCCGTTACTACGCTTACTGATTTACCTGCTGCTGCTTTTCGCCGGCGCAGGAAGGATCGTCGTGGCCCAAACCGAGCCACCCCGTTTTACCGCTGTTACTTCGATGGACGGGCTCTCTTCCAACACCGTAACCGCCATCCTGAAAGACCGCCACGGGCTGCTCTGGTTCGCTACCGACGATGGCCTCAACAAATTCGATGGGACGGGTTTCACCGTTTACAGACATGAGAAAAAGGATTCGAGCTCTCTTAAATCCAATGACGTTTCAGCGATTTTCGAAGACCGTGCCGGCCGGATATGGGTCGGTACCATTATCGGCGGGCTGCATTTGTACGACCGCCGGAAAGATTCGTTCGTAAGGGTCAAAACCTTTCACAGTATCAACTCGATTTGCGAGGACAGCCAGGGCAAAATATGGTCCGGTACCACCCAGGGCCTCATGATCATCGACCCGCTTACCCTTGCTATAAAGACATTCACTTCCATTCCCGGCACGCCGGCGCAGGTCGCGGGCAAGCATGTACACAGGGTGTTCCGCGACCGTCACCAGCAAATGTGGGTCGGCACCAGCGACGGTTTGTTCAGGTTTCAGGATAAACAGAACCGCTTTGTCCCCATAGATTACCGCGGTTCCGAAAGCTATCCGGAAGGTTCGGAATTTGTGACGGCCATTACAGAAGATAGTTCCGGCAGCATGTGGATCGGGACACAGCATGGTTTGTTCGTCCTTTCCGCGGCGGGCAAGCAGATCCGACATTTCAGATACCAACCGGGAAACAGTCATTCGATCAGCAACAATATGATCTTCGCGATCGCCGCACAAAGCCGGGATGAGGTATGGGTCGGTACCGACGGCGGGCTGAATATCATCGACACGCGCTCAGGACGCATTACGCGTCACGCGCCCGACCCGCGCATGCCGTTCAGCATAACGAACAAGTCTATACGCAGCCTACTCAACGACCCGGCGGGCATTATCTGGATGGGTACTTACAAGGGAGGCGTCAACAAATACGACCGTAACCTTACCTTGTTCGGACTGAAACGCTGTGACCCATATGACCCGTACGGCCTCAGCGCGCCGTTCGTAACTTCCTTTGCCGAGTATCCCGACGGCCGTATTTTCGTCGGTACCGACGATGGCGGCGTCAACCTCTACGACCGCAAAACCAACCTGATCCGCAGGTACGCTATTCATCCGAAGAACAAGGCGGCATCGTCCGGGCTTGCCGTGCTGTCGCTGAGACTTGCCGCGCCGGACGCACTCTGGATCGGCACATTTCAGGACGGGCTTTTCCGGCTGAACCCCGTGACCGGCAGATATGAACAATTTACCCAGGGCCCGGAAGCGGGCTCGCTGGGTAACAACAACATTTTTGCCCTTACCCTGGACAAAAACGGGAAGCTGTGGATTGGGACAAATGGCGGGGGCGTCAATGTGTTCCACCCTGAAACGGGCCGGTTCGAAAGGCTTTTTCACCCCAACGTTTCCCTCCTCAACCGCGCCATTCCGCTAAACGCCTATATCCGCGACATTGTGGAGGACCGGCACGGGAAAATGTGGATCGCGTCCCATGGCACCGGCATTGCCGTTTTCGATCCTGAAAAGCGTGTTTCCGTACTGCTCGACAGAGAAACTGCCGCGCTTCCGAGCAACAATGTACTCTCTCTCCTGGAAGATAGCCGGGGAAGCATTTGGGCCGGTACCAGTGGCGAAGGCCTCGCATTGTTTGACCCGAAAACGCGCAAATTCACGACATTCGGCGTCAATGAGGGGCTTTCGAGCGGCATGATCAACAAGGTCCTGGAAGACGCGCAGGGGCGTATCTGGGTGAGCACCAATGAGGGTATCAGTTTTTTTGACCTGCATAAAAAGAAATTCACCAACTATACCACGCACAATGGGCTGCAAAACAACACATTCGCAATGGGTGCGGGCTTGCGTACCTCCGATAATGTGCTCTTTTTCGGCGGCATTGCGGGCTTCAATTACATCGATACCCGCAGCCTGAAAAGGAACCAGGGACAAACCCCCGTAATGCTGAGAGATCTGAAAATAGGAAACCGCGCCATCACCTCCGCCGATGCGGGTATGATCGACGCCGATATTTCCGTCGCTCAATCAATACGCCTGGACTACAAGCAGAATTTCTCTATCGGTTACGGCGCGCTCAACTACACGAATCCCGAACAGACCACCTACCGATACCGCCTCGTGGGGTTGCAAAATGAATGGCAGCAGGCAGGCCAGGCCACCACAGCCAGCTATACCAACCTCAGCCCCGGCGATTACCGGTTCGAAGTGCAGGCCAGCAGCGACGGCAGCGACTGGACTTCCCCACCCGCAGCGGTAGCCGTAACCGTGAAGCCGCCGTTCTATCTCACCATTTACGCCTACATTTTCTATGTGCTGGCACCCATTGCGGCAGTATACCTGATGCGGCGGCGCGGTATCCGCAGGTTGCACCGCAAATTCAGGGAGGAGCAGGCCCGTCGCGAAACAGAGCGGAAGCAAGAGCTCGACCAGCTGAAAATCAAGTTCCTGACCAATCTCAGCCACGAGTTCCGCACACCTATATCGCTCATTCTTGCGCCAGTCGAAAACCTGCTTGGCCCGGAGCAACCGCACCAGCCGCAGATCGCGGCCATCCGGCGTAATGCAAAACGGCTGCTCAACCTCGTGGATCAGCTGCTGGATTTTAAAAACTTGCAGGAACAGGAATTAAAGGCCGACCTGCGCCGCAACGACATTGTACCATTTATACGCGACGCCTGCGACTCGTTCAGCGACCTTTCGCAGCGGAAACGGATCCGTTTCACATTCGACAGCGCAGTGTCGCATTTGCTGATCGATTTCGATGCCGACAAAATGGAGCGCATTCTGTTCAACCTCCTTTCGAATGCATTCAAATTTACGCCCGAGGGCGGCGAGGTGCGGTTGCAGCTGACCTGCGGCACCGACGATGCACAACAAAACTGGCTGTATATCAAGGTATCCGATACCGGAATCGGCATTTCACCAGAACATCGCGAAAAAATCTTCGACCGGTTCTTTCAGGACGATGCCAACGCCTCGGTGCTCAACCAGGGCAGCGGAATCGGCCTGTCGATCGTCAGGGAATTTGTACAAATGCATGGCGGTTTCATTACCGTTGGAAGCAATGGGGAAAAGGGCAGTGTTTTCACCGTCGGCCTTCCTTGTGAAACGTGGGTGTTCAATCCCGTCGAAATTGCGCCCGCCGTTCCTTTCGGGGATGCTCCTATTCAGGAAAAAAGCTCCGATCCCGCAGGCAAAATCTCGCAAGGCGAGTTCGACGCAATGCCGGGCAACGCTTTGCCCCGCATACTGATCGTGGAGGATAATGCGGAGTTCAGGCATTATCTCAAAGAAAACCTGGAAACGCATTACCGTGTGCTGGAAGCGGCCGATGGTAAGGAAGGCTGGCAAAAAGCGCTCAGCTGCCACCCCGAACTGATCGTAAGCGATATCGCAATGCCTGAAATGGACGGCCTTGCCCTGAGCGGGAAGATCAAGTCCGACAAGCGCACCAGTCATATTCCGATCATACTCCTCACGGCGTCAAGTGGAGAAGAACAGCAGTTGAAAGGGCTCAGCTCGGGGGCAAACGATTACCTGACGAAGCCTTTCAATTTTGAAATACTGAATGTAAAAATCAATAACCTACTGCTGCTCAACAGGCTACTTAAAGACGTGTATTCGAGGCAGATACAAATGTCGGGCCGTGATGTGGCGATCGAATCCGGCGATGTTAAACTACTCAGGGATATGCTTTCCTATATCGAAGACAACCTGAATTCTACACAACTCAGCGTGGAGAACCTGGCCAGGCACGTAGGCATGAGCCGGGGAACACTTTACACCAAAGTACTGGAAATCAGCGGGCAAACCCCAATTGAGTTCATCCGGTCGATCAAGCTGGAAAAAGCCGCGCTATTGCTCGAAAAAAGCGATATGAACGTTTCGCAAATCTCCTACACGGCCGGTTTTGCCACACCCAACTATTTCACAAAGTCATTCAAGGCCAAGTTCAACATGCTGCCATCGGAATACAAGGCGATGAAACGGAAGCCATTTTTAGACGTATCACATTGAATTACATTATTTTAAACACCATCGGATCGATCCGGATGAACATTTCAAAACCCCTGACCCTGTTGCTTCTCTTCGCGGCCATGCCGCTGTACGCCCAGATCCGTCTGCCCAAACTGATTTCCGACCATATGGTTTTACAGCGCGACCAGCCGCTCAAAGTCTGGGGCTGGGCGTCGCCAAAGGAGAAGATTACCCTTCAATTCGACGACAAAACCTATAAAACTGCGGCAACCGCTGCTGGAAAGTGGGAAATCGGGCTTCCTGCACATTCCGCGGGAACGGGCTATTCAATGGTTTTGAAGGGGAAGAATGAAGTCCGGATTACGGATATTGCTTTCGGGGATGTGTGGCTATGCAGCGGGCAGAGCAATATGGTGATCAACATGGAGCGTGTGAAGGAACGGTTTCCGAACGATATTGCGTCGGCCAATTACCCTGAAATCCGCAATTTTTTCGTGCCGACACTCACCAATCTGAACGGCCCGGTGGACGATTTCCCGAAAGGCGAATGGAAAACCGCCATCCCTGAAAACATCCTTAGCTTCGGGGCCGTCGCCTACTTCTTTGCCCGCGAAATCTATGAAAAGCACAAAGTACCGATCGGCATTATCAACAGTTCTGTCGGAGGAACACCGATCGAGGCGTGGATCAGCGAACCTGGTTTCAAGGATTTTGGAAATACTCAGAAAACCATCACGCAAAATAAGGACACGAGCTATGTGAATGCGTTCGCACGTCAACCGAATGCCAATCCACAGGATCGCGTGGCGGATGCGGGCACCATGGAGCATTGGGAAAGCAATGCCTATCAGCCGAGGGGATGGCGGAATTTCAATATCCCCGGTTACTGGGAAGATCAGGGATTGAAGTCGCTCGATGGCGTGGTGTGGTTCCGGAGAACGATAGTGGTCCCGCAGCACTGGACCGGGAAGGCCGTCAAGCTGTACATGGGGCGCATTGTGGATGCGGATGAAATGTATGTCAATGGCAAAAAAATAGGCAATATCACTTACCAATACCCACCCCGGCGGTACGAAATCCCCGGCGACCTGCTCAAAGCCGGCCCGAATACCTTTGTGGTAAGGGTAACCAATTCGTCCGGCAAAGGCGGCTTCGTGCCCGATAAACCCTATTTCATGACGACCGGCAAGGATACCATCGACCTGAAAGGCACCTGGCAATACAAAGTCGGTGCCGTATTTCCCCCCGGTCAGGCCCCGCCTACCGCGCGGCTGGTGCACCAGAATCAGCCCACGGCTTTATATAATGCAATGATCGCGCCGGTTTTACCTTTGAAAATCAAGGGATGCCTATGGTACCAAGGCGAATCCAACACGGGCAACCCGGAACCTTACAACGCGTTGCTCCCGGCGCTGATCAGGGACTGGCGGGCGCGTTGGAACGACAATCACTTGCCATTTCTCGTGGCGCAACTGCCCAATTTTCAGGATATCGACTACACTCCGGCAGAAAGCAACATCGCTCTGCTGCGGGAGGCGCAGAATAAGGCGCTCGCATTGCCCAATACCGCAGTGGCCGTCACGATCGACCTGGGCGAGTGGAATGATATTCACCCGCTCAATAAGAAGGACATCGGCAAACGCCTGGCGCTCGCCGCCCGGAACCTGGCATATGACGAAAAGGACATCGTTTACTCCGGCCCGGTGCTGAAATCGCACAGCGTCGAAAACGGGAAACTCATACTGACCTTTGACCACGTCGGGGAGGGTATTGTTTCATCCGACGGTGAGGCGTTGCGCTGGTTTGCCATCGCAGGCGATGACCGGAAATTCTTCTGGGCGACGGTCGAAATACTCGGCAAAGACCGGATTGCTTTGCAAAGCGAGCAGGTCAAATCTCCCAAATATGTCCGCTATGCCTGGCAGGACAACCCCGAGGGTGTCAATTTTTACAATTCGGCGGGGCTTCCCGCTTCGCCATTCCGCACGGATGGTCAAGACGTGAACCATGCTCAAAATCACTGAACGTTTTTAACCCATTTCTAAACCGAATCATGAAATTTTTTACCTGGCTTCGTAACCTGCTTCTCCTTATAGCTGCAACGATTGCTCACCTCAATGCCTCCGCCGACGACGGTTACCGGCTTTGGCTTAAATATGACAGGATCCGGAATGAGGCGACCCGAACGGCTTACAGCAATTCTTTTCGCTACATAGCCATCTCGGGCAGCAGCGATATCCTGAACAACGCGGCCAAAGAACTGCAAACCGGCCTGACCGCCATGACGGGTAAGGAAATCCCGGTCGTTAAGGCCCCGGTAAAGAACCAGAACGGCATTATTCTCACTATTTCGGCAGGAGATGACGCGTCCGGCGATGGCTATTCCATCCAAATGCAGGGTGCAAATACCGTCATTTCCGCCGCCAAAGATGCCGGGGTGCTATACGGCAGTTTTGCCCTGCTCCGGCACTTACAGCAGCACCTGCCTGTCGAAAAAGCCGCAGGACAAAGCAGCCCGAAGATCCAGCTGCGGATGCTCAACCACTGGGATAATCCGGAAGGGACCATCGAACGTGGGTACGCGGGAGGCTCGCTGTGGAAATGGTACGAGCTGCCGGAAACCGTCGATCCGCGCTATACCGACTATGCGAGAGCCAATGCGTCAATAGGGATCAATGGTACGGTCGTAAACAATGTGAATGCCAGCGCACGTTTTCTGACGGCGGAGTACCTGCACAAAGTGGCTGCACTGGCCGGTGTTTTCAGGAAATATGGTATTAAAACCTACTTGTCCATTCATTTTGCCGCCCCTAAAACGCTGGGCGGGTTGAAGACTTCCGATCCGCTCGATCCGGAAGTGAGAAAATGGTGGACCGAAAAAACGAAGGAGATTTACAGTATTATCCCCGATTTCGGAGGATTTCTCGTTAAAGCCAATTCAGAGGGCGAACCAGGCCCGCAGGATTATGGCCGTACCCACGCCGACGGCGCCAATATGCTCGCCGAAGCCCTTGCTCCGTTCAAAGGCGTAGTGATCTGGCGGGCGTTTGTTTACAAGGCCGATCCTAAGGCCGACCGCTTCAAGGCAGCGTACGAGGAGTTCGTGCCGTTGGATGGAAAGTTTGCGAAAAACGTGATCGTGCAGGTTAAGAACGGTCCCATTGATTTCCAACCGCGTGAGCCATTTTCTCCGCTATTCGGTAATATGCCCCAAACGCCGCTCGGCATAGAATTTCAGCTCACACAGGAATACCTTGGTTTTGCTACGCACTGGGTTTATGAAGCCCCCATTTTCAAAGAATGCCTTGATGCCGATACTTACGTGAAGGGCAAAGGCTCCACCGTAGCCCGCATTGTCGACGGCTCTCTCCACGATTATCCATTGACCTGCATGGCCGGCGTAGCCAATACCGGTTCCGACCGCAACTGGACCGGGAACCCGATGGCCCAGGCCAACTGGTATGCCTTCGGCCGGTTCGCCTGGGACCACACACTGACCGCGGAAGCCATCGCGCAGGAATGGACTCAGCTTTCATTAACCACCGAGACAAAATCGGTTGCCACAATCAGCAACATGATGCTGCGTTCAAGGGATATTTATGTCGATTACAATACGCCGCTGGGCTTATCGCGCCCGTGGACAGGCAGCCACTACGCCCCCGAACCCTGGCAAAACCGCAGCTCCCGTCCCGACTGGACGGCTATTTATTATCACCGGGCCGACAGCCTCGGCCTGGGCTTCGACCGCACGGCTGATGGCAGCAATGCCCTGGCGCAATACCGGCCGGAAGTGCGCCGCACCTGGGACAACGCAGAAACCTGCCCACTGCCCTACCTGTTCTGGTTTCATCACATTCCCTGGTCTAAAAAACTCAGCTCCGGCAGAAACCTCTGGGATGAACTTTGCCACCGGTTCTACACCGGCGCCGACTCGGTGCTATGGATGCAAAAGCAATGGGCGGCAGTGAAAACTTCGATCGATCCCGATATACATGCGGACATTACCGGCCGGCTTATAAAGCAGCACAAAGAGGCAATATGGTGGCGGGACGCGTGGCTACTTTATCTGCAGACATTCTCCAAACAGCCGATCCCCGCCATTTATCCAAAGCCGGAAAGGACATTGGAGGAGGTGAAGAATACTGTTAACATTTACCTGATGCGGTAGTAACTGCGGGATATTCAGTTTCCTGCGCGAGGCTCGTTCATTTGCCGTTCTTTAATCCGCTGCTCGGCAAGTGTTTCCACGTTGTAGGCCTTGCGTTCGGCGTCCGTGACCTTCGTGCTGTCGATCCGGTAACGCTCAAACTTAGCGTTGGAGCCCATTCTGACATATTGCGTTCCGTAAATCTGTGGCTCGCCCTTCCGCATAAGGTGCCGGTCTATGGCAGCGGCGAGTAGCCATTTATTGGTAGCGGGGTCGAATTCGATGGCCTTTTTCATCAATTTAATGGCCTTGGCGGACGCAACGGTATCCATACCGTGTTGGAAGATCATCGCGCTGTGGTAATAGTCCTTGCCGGTTGCCACTTTCCCGGAATCCAGGAGCTCGTCCACCCTTTTCCGCCGGAGCGCGTCGTCCTTATTGAGCTGGTTCCAATCGATATTGGCGACTTTCCTGGCCGACTGGTCAGCCTCGTACATGCGCGAAATCTCCGCGTTGTCAGTAGTTTGGCCAAACAGCGGCAAATGGCTGACGAACAGGGTCAAAATGAGGACGATTGCCAACTTCATACGGATGTAGATTTGAATGTTAATATCAGTGACAAAAGTATCAACTCTCAATCCCGCTACTCATTTCCAGTATGTTATTTAAACAAAAATAACATTCAGCTCCTTTCTCCATGCCGCAACAGGCTTTGGTCAGGTACCAACGGCCCCATGAGGAAAAGCATAATCAGCAGCCCGGCCAGCAATGGCAATATCATGATGAGGCTCGCTATCGTCACCGCCACTTTCCGGGCCCGGGGAATCATTTTCCAATCCGAAGTGGTCGCCATCCCTACCACTTGAAATGCAGCAGTGACACGGCTTGGCGCGGCAGTTGCATTTCCACGGTTGTCTGGCCATTCTTAGGTTCGATCCATTGAGGCGAAGTAAGCAATGCCAGTTGTCCGGCCTTTTCGAGCAGCCTGATCTGCTCCGCGGTCGGCTGCTTGGGCGAGCCCATGGCCTTCCAGGCTTCGTACGAGTTGCTGTTTTCCTTATCGATTCGGTAGTGGTACAGCATCACTTTCTGCGACGGCAGCCCTTGCACCAGAACTTTCACGGTGGCATCCTGTGAGGGCACATTGTCGTCGTGGTAGTTCCACACCATTACCGCCGCCGAATTGGCACTTTTGGAGGCAATACCATTGATATCCGCCTCTTTGCGAACACTTTCGTCCCTAACCCTTTTGAAATCGTAGGACAGGTTTTGTTTCACCTCTACCCTGTTTCCTTCCATCAATCCAAACATCCTGAACACGTTCAGCACCGGCTTGTCGACGCCATTTGTAGCCAGATCGCGGAACCCGCGGAACCAGGCCTGATCTTCAAACTCGAACGACCAGCTCACCGCTCCCAGCAAATTCACGCCCCGCGCCTCGGCCAGATCGTATTTCCGCGCAAACGACGCCGCCGTGTAGCTCGAATACATGGTACCATTGCGGTAGGCATTCTGCGGGCTCACATCTTCCGAACATGCAGCGCACCCCTCCGGATCGGATTCGCCGATGATGATCGGCAGCTTTTTGAGCGCAGGGTACGAAGCCACAATCTCGAAACCTTTGTCCAGGTCGCGCAGCTGCGTGCCCATGTTCATCTGTACATGCCCGTCCACGATCTTGGGCGCGCCCTTGGCATGGTAAGTGACAAAATCGATTGGTGTGCCTGTTTTACCCGTGACGTAATTTTTGCCACTGGTTACATGGTCGAGGAATTTCCGCATGAATACTTCGGACTTGTCCCAGGCCGGGCCGGTCACTTCCGGTCCGCCGATTTTGGCGGTGGGCAATGCGCGTTTCACAGCGTCGGCCGTGTAATCGTATAGTTTGATGTATTCGTCGACCGTACCTTTCCAATAGCTGATATTCGGTTCATTCCAAAGCTCCCAGTACCAGCTTTCCACCTCTTTCTTGCCGTAACGGGCCACCGAATGCTTCACCCATTGGTACACAAGCTCAGCCCATTTGTTGTAGTCGTTGGGAGGATAGGCCCAGCCGAGGTAAATGTCGTTATAGTTGTCGCCCGGCTTCCAGTGATGGCGGTAAGGCTCAGGTTTCGAGGAAAGCGCCTGCGGCATAAACCCGATCTGGGCAATGGGTTTCATGCCTCTCTCGATGTAGGTATCGAATATTTTGTCGACGATCTTCCAGTCGTACACCGGTTTGCCCTGTGCATCCTCGGTATAGGCATTGGTGGAACCCCATTTGAGCGCTGCTTCGCCGTCGCCCGTTACGAGCAGGCTGTGCGCCCGTACGTACACAGGTACTTTGCTCAGTTGCGAGATCTCCGTCAGCAGCTTTTTACCATCCTTCATATAGGTATAGTTAGGCTCGTCGTAGCCAAAAAAAGCCCAGATCGGCTGCATAGGGGCTTTCGCCTTGGCCAGATTGACGTCGATGGTAACCGGCTGCTGCTGGCTGAAAACAGGAGTGGACAATGCCGCACCCAGGGTGGCTGCATGGAGCAGGGCAAGCTTGGTCTTTCTAAAAAACATGGGACAGATGTTAAGAGATATAAAATTAGTATCCGGAATTATTCTGTTTGATCTGACTGTTCCGGCTGATCTGCCGGGTCGGTATCGGGAAAAGGTTATGCTTGTCGGCATAGCGGATCAGCGGATAGTTTACGCCTTCTTTAAGGTAGCCGGTCGCGAAATCTATCCAATGAAACTTGGTCAAAAATGGCGCGTACATGGTGACAGTGGCCCTGACGAGTTCATTAATGTCGTTTTTACAATAGTAAGGCATCTTTTGGCGCACCGACGGCCATTTCCGATAAGTGTCCGGAGTTTCGGAAAAGAATGATTTCCGCGCCTGGAAAATGACCAGATCTTTGAGGGCGTGGAACTGGACATTCACCCATTGATCGTTTGCGCGGGCGGGCCGAACAGGTAGCCAAGCTTGATTCAAATCGTGATTCTTTACCTGAATAAAAAGTAGAGACACCCCATAACAACCCCGATGCAGGCCCAGCCCAACCATATTTTCCCACGGTCGTATGGCGGCTGTGAAGCGTAAGTCTCGGCCAAAGTGGGCAGCGCTGAGCTGGAACGCTGTTCGGGAAATAATAGGGAAATGGCGGCCATGAGCATCATCAGGAAGGCGGTCAGCAGGAATGTGAGCAGCATAAAATGCGGCCAGAATGCTTTGTGCGGAAAGTCGTTCAGCTGCATGATGCCTACCGCCAGGCAGAGGGGCGAACCGAGGTATAATGTGAGGTTGGCGGCGCGGCTCGTGGCTTTTTTCCAGATCACCCCCATGATAAATACGGTCGTAAGCGGAGGGGCCAGGTAAGTACCTACGGCCTGCGAGAGGTCGAACAGCCCTTTGTCGACCGTCGATAGCAGGATCGACATCATCATGGCGATAAACGACGAGCCGATGATCACAATCCGTCCGACGGCCCGAAGTTTCCTTTGCGAAGCATTGGGATCGATGATTTTGGAATAAACATTTAAAGAAAAGACCATGCTGAATGCATTGATGCCGACGGCAACATCATAGATAAGCGCCGCGATGAGCGCGCCTAGCGTAATGCCTACCAGCCCGACGGGAAGCAGATTGGCCGTCATGACCATGTAGGCGTGGTCGGGATTACTGAGGTTTGGAAACAGAATGAAGCAATAAATGCCGGGTAACAGGAAAATGAAAGGCACCAGGGCTTTGAGGGTAGCCATGAGCATGGTTCCGTACTGGCCGTGCTGAATGTTTTTGGCAGCGAGGGTTTGCTGCACGATCGTCTGGTCGGTGCACCAGTACCATATCCCAACGACCGGATAGCCAAGCAACACAGCATGCCAGGGGTAAACGGGGTCGTCGGACGGGCGGAAGATCGTCCAGAATTCTTTCGGCGACCGGCGGATCACCTCCCCGATGCCGCCGATGTGGTCAATGGCGATCACGCCTACGATGCATGCCGCGAGCGTAACGACGACGGATTGCAGCACACCGGTTTTGGCGATCGCCCCCAGGCCGCCCGTAGCGGTAAAGCTCGTCGCGAGCACGGTAGCTCCTACTGCCGCTACCCAGAAGGGCACGTCGAGGATTTGCGCGATCACGAGCCCGCCCGTGAGCAGCACAAAGCTCACCGATACGATGAGCGTCGAAATCATAGAATAATAGGTCAGGAAAGTAAACGATCGCTGCCCATAGCGCCGAAGCAGGAATTCGGGCATTGTGCTGATTTTCGTCGCAAAGTAATGGGGGATAAACACCATTGCCAACAGCAGCAGGAACCACCAGGCCAGCCAGTCGAAGTTGGCGGCAACCATACCAGTGGTGTACGCCATTCCGCCGTAACCCACGAGCATCACGGGACTTACATTACTGCTGAAAATGGACAGGCCTACATTATACCATTTCAACGACTTGCCGCCCAGGAAAAGGTCGCTGGCCGTTTTGATCCGGCGTTTTCGGGAAAAGTACAGCCCTACCCCCGCCAGAACGACCAGGTAAAGCACGATAATGCCGGCATCGACACCGCTAAGAGCCACTTTTTCCCGCATCGCACCATCACAATGTTTTCCGCCGGATCAGTACATTGGGCAGGATCACCTGGATCTTCTGCTTTTGCATGATCGCCTGCCCCGCGAGCTTACCCATCAGGGCAAAATCGGTAGAGTATGTGGTGATATCGACAAATTCTTTCGCAGGCTCGTCGTTGACCGACAGAAGACCTACATCGACCCCCATTGTGAGCTTTTTACCCTTGCATTCTTTCAGGATCGCCCACATGGTGTAGTTATCGAGGGTGAAATATGCCTTTCCCTTCTCGACCGAGCCAGGAACGAACTCACTGATGATCTGTCCTTTAATAGAGAAATCTTGCAAAAAACGTTTAAATGAGAATACAATCTCTTTCGGATCGAGGGACTTGGGGGAATGATAGAAAATGATCTCATCGAACTCCCGGATCTTGTTCGCCAGGGCTTCCAGCACCGCATAGGTCGAGCGCTCGAATTCCTGCGCAATATAGCTCACTTCACCGTCCAGCTGTTCGAACCGGTCGAATATCAGCAGGTTGCTCCTGGGAACGGTTTCGAGGATTTCCTTCGTTCTGCGGTGCGGGATCGGGGCGATGACATACATGCCGTATTTTCCCTTGATCTGAAACAATGTGCTTTCGAGCACATCGACGCTGCCGTGGTGGAAGAACACGTCCAAATGCACTTTACTGCCGAGTTCTTTCCTGAAATTCCGGTAAAAAAGTTCTTCGAATGTATCGAGATTATACATGATCAGCGCCACTTTCATAAACTGGCTCGTCTGCGCATTGGTAACGTAATAGCCGATCCTGTTTTTAGATTCAACCACTCCCCTGTCGACCAGTTCTCCGTACCCCTTGCGTATGGTCTCGCGGGAGAAACTCAGTTCCTGGATCATCTGGTTCACCGACGGCAGCAGGTCGTTTGGTGAAACAATCTTCTGGTCGATTGCATTAATGATCCCTACGACGATCTGGTCGTGTTTGGAATACGATGTCACTTCCCGCAATTCCCTTATTTTATCAAATATGCTCTCCATTCGGTGATAATTACTTCGTAAAGCTAAAAACTTAAACCCGCCCCTGCAACGCGCCGTCGCAGGGGTTGGGGCTGTAAAGATTAATCGACACGAGCCGTGATCTGCTGATCAGCCGCCACGGGAACATCGACGAACGAAACTGTCCGCGATCCTTTCATGATCGTATGGCTTGCTTTTCGTCTGGCCCCGTTCACGACGATGAACGGATGCTTTCCTGCAAACATCGCCCGCCATTGCACCGGGCCGCGACCGGTAACGCGCAGCGACGCGGTCCTGGCAGTTTCGGTTACAGATATGCTCCCTTGCAACACAGGCAGGTTTTCGATGGTATGGGTATCATCCGTCCGCCCGTTGAACAGCGTCGTGATCCTGTTCACGCGCGCATCCGCTTCGATCCCCATAATGCCTTGAATCACACCCTGTACCGCTCCATAAGACACCTCGGGATATTCACGGCGCTTCGTTGCCGGGTCGGTCAGGTGGAGTATCTGGCTACGGATCTGTTCGGGATAGCCGTATTGACCCAGTACATAAGGGAAATACGACTGGTTTTCCACGTTCCAGTCACGCGCGAGGATCTGGTCGATCGTCTTGCGGGCCCGGGTTGTGTCCTTCAACACATCAAACCAGAGCAGGAACGTCTCGCCCTCCGTATAGCCAAATGTGCCTTTGGAAGAATAGTATGTAAAATACTTGTCTTCCTTGTTGCTCCACCACTTGGTTTCGATATGCTGGCGGTATTGCTCCGCTTTTTTGTCGAAACCGGCAGCCTCTGCGGTTTTCCCGTCCGCCCGAAGCATATCCGCATAGGTTTGCATACCTCGCGACAGGGCTGCCACGAGGTCAACGCCCATTTTCAGGTCGTGTACACCCTCGGAATACGACGCAAGCCCGCGGCAGCGGTGAAAGGAATCACGGTCATTATAGGCTGCGTGTGCATTCGGGTGAAGCGGCCTGGACAGCAGCGAATCGGGCTGCAATACCCAGCGCTCCACATATTCTCCGACGGACTTCCGGTAAAAATCGGCAAATTCCGGACCATTAATGTACCGCTTGTCGCCCGTCCACAAATAGAGCTTCCAGGCGGCGTTCAGCACATCGAAATTCGCATTGAGATTGTACCAGAATTCGTCGTCGTTCCGGTAGTCTTCCGGCGCGGGCTTTCCTTCCTTGTTAATTTCCCAATACGAGCACCAATCCTTGCTATCGGAAATGTTTTTGGCAAACTGGGAAAACATATTGCTGTTAGCTTTGCCGAGGCCAAGCATTTCGGCCGCCATACTCTGGTGCGCGACGTCGCGCATACAGAATGCAAAGCGCGAAGGCAATGCGGCTTCGTACCAGTCCCCCACCGGGTCGGCAGGGTTGCCCCGATGGCTCAGGGCCATGTCCCGGGCCCGATCGAATGCCGTTTGCAGTACGGCGTCCGTCGACCGGAATTTTAACACTTCATTTTGCGCCAAACACTCCTGCTGGAAGCACGACTGAAAAGCAAGGCCGATAAAAGCGGCTGCGATGAATCTGATCATCCCTTTGTTTTTGAATTAAAATACAATATTCTGATAATTTCTCCTTTAAAATGTCCCGCATTCCACGCCGGACATTCGATGCGCGACATTCCATGCGGAACATTCCATGCCGGACATTCCATGCGGGACATTCCATGCCGGACATTAATTATAATTCGGATTCTGAATCAGGGCCGGGTTTCTCTGTATCTCTGTCCGTGGTATCGGGTAAAAGTAAAGGGCTGGAATCCATACCCGTTTCTGAACCGTCGCCGATTGATAAGTAAAGGTACCATCGGGCTGTTTGGTGATGATTACCCCCAGGGCGTCTTTCGATCCAATTTCGGCGATGCCCCAACGACGGATGTCGAAGTACCGGTGGCCTTCAAAGCAAAGTTCAATGCGGCGTTCCTGCCTGATCTTGTCCATCAATGCCGCTCCGGATGCATTCACGGGAGGCATTCCCGCTTTCTGCGACCGCAATTTGTTCAGGTAAGCGAGCGCTTCGCCGTCTTCGCCCAATGCAGCGCAGGCTTCGATATAGTTCAGGTAAATTTCTGATAATCTGAAACCGACCCATTGCGAAGCCGCGTAGTCCTGCTTTTGCCAATCCACCGATTCATCCACCATTTTGCGGATCACATAGCGTGTCTTCGATGCATTCCATGGCGAATACGGGCTTTGAGGCGAATCGTCCCCGCCTTCGAAAAACTGGGTCGTCCGGCCCTTGAAGAGCTGATTATTAGCCAGGATCGTCGCATAAAACCTGGGATCCCGGTTGGCATAAGGATTTTTCGCATGAACCGGGTTCGCCCAGCTGAATGGCGTTCCGTCTGCCATTTCGAATGCGTCGACCATTTGCTGGATCACATTGTAGGCGCTATACCCTTCATAGCCGTTTGGACTAAGGTCGCGACTTACGGTATTGTACCGGTCGGCCCTTGCCAGGCCACTGTAAACCCTCGCAAAAATCACTTCCGGGTTGAAAAAATCGAGGTAGGTCTTGTTGTAGGTTCCATTACCCGCATTACCGTACAAGGCATATGGCGCGCCTTTGAAATCAATCACCGCTTTGGCAGCCTCCTTAGCCTGCTGCCAAAGTTTTTTGTCCCCAGAAGTATTGAAATAAGGACTTGCCGCATACAGCAGCAACCGTGATTTCAGCGCCAGCGCGGCTCCTATTGTAGCCCGGCCTTTGTCAAGATCGGCAGGATAAGCGGCGGGCAACAGCCGGACAGCCTCCGCAATATCAGCCAGAATGAAGTTCTGTGTTTCCGTCCAGGTCGCGCGCTTTTCGTTAAAAACCTTGTCGTTGACGTCGTACACTTTCGTAATCAGCGGCACGCCGCCAAATCGTTTCAGCAGTTCGAAATAGGCCAATGCTCTTAGAAAATGAACCTCCCCGCGCATGATGCGCACAGCCTGCCCGTTGGCGACGGTGTCAAGCTGACCTGCATTATTCAGGAATACATTGCATTTCCGTACCGAACCGTAAAGGTCGCCCCAGCGGTTCAGCGAAGAGGAAGTCTGGTTGTCGGCGGTGGCTTCGCCCTGGACATAACTGTTTTCGTTCGTCCAGTTGAAGTTGCCGTACAACTCGTCGGTCTGCGCGCCCCATCCAAAGCCGCCGTCTTTGTAGGCCATCACCGTCTGGTCGTAAATGCCGTTTACATATACCCGGACCAGGTTCGGATCTGTCCATACGTCGGACTCAGAATAGGCATTGCGCGGTTTCAAGTCGAGCACGTCCTTGCAGGAGCCCATTACCAGTATTCCGGTCACAATGGAAATACCGGCGAGCACCTTCCCGGACCAGCTAGCCGCGTTTTTAGCAGCCTGGATACTGGATGGGGTTTTATGGTTAGTTTGTGGTTTCATCGGTTGAATAGTAAGGATTAGAAGCTGATGTTTGCGCCCAGGTTCACGACGCGCTGCTGCGGATAGTAGTAGCCCGAGCTGTTAGGGATTTCGGGATCAAAAGACGGTCCGAATTGATCGATAGAGAACAGGTTGCTCCCATTAATATAGATGCGAGCACTGTGCATTTTCGCCTTTTTCAGCAATCCCGAAGGCACTGTAAAGCCCAGCTCCACATTTTTCAATCGCACGAATGCCGCATTGCGAAGCCAGAAGTCCGAAGTAAGGGTATTAACCCCTCTCGACGCGCCGGTAGGACCATTGAAATTACGCGGAAACTGATTGTCGCCTTCTTTTTGCCAGCGGCCGTCGAAAAACTCCCTCGCCATATTCAACCCGGCGGGGGCCAGGTACGATTGCGCCCGCGCCTGCCCCTGTACGAACAAAGAGAGGTCCAGGTTACGCCATGATAAACCCAGCGAGGTACCATAGATCAGTTCCGGCGTCCGGACGGATGATTTTCTTACCTGATCCAGGCCGCTGATAGCCCCGTCTCCGTTGATGTCCTTATAGCGGATATCGCCGGGGGCCGTGTTGGCCGGATGCGGACTGCCGTCGATGTCCGCCTGGTTCTGGTAAATGCCATCGGATTCGTACACGAGCCACGAATCGATGGGAATGTCGGTTTTTCGCTGATAGGATGGCACGCTCGCAGCCTCGTCCATGAAAATAACCTTGTTGCGGGCGAAGGTCAGGTTGCCCCTGATGTTGTACCCGAAGCTCGTCCCGATTGTTCCATTATAGTAGGCTTCTACTTCGATACCCCTGTTGAGCACTTTTCCAAGGTTCTGGTTCGGCAAGGTTAGTCCCGTGTATGCGGGTACGGACTCGCTGCGTGTAATGAGGATGCCCGAACGCATGGAGCGGAAATAGTCGATCGTAAGGCCCAGTTTGCCTTTGAGGAACTGTGCGTCGAGCGCTATGTCGGTCGTCGTAGCTACCTCCCAGGTAATGTCCCTGTTCGGGGTCGGGCCGGGCACCAGTGAGCTTACCTGCGAGGCATTCGGGCCGAGCGAATAGCCGAAACCTGTTCCCAGGAGGTAGGTCTGGATGTAGTTGAATGCCGAAACGGCGTCATTACCCGTTTTACCCCACGAGCCGCGTAATTTCAGCTCGGTGATGCTTTTTGAATTGAAAAAATCCTCCTGCGAAATGCGCCATGCGGCCGAAACGGCTGGAAAAAAGCCATAACGCTTGCCCTCGGGGAAGTTCTGTGAGCCGTCGTAGCGCATGTTGTAGTCAAAAAGGTATTTGTTCTTGAAACCATACGAAGCGCGGGCGATGAAGTTGTTGCGTCCCGTCTGGGCGGCTGTTGCATTATTCTGCTGGCCGATCAGGCTCCCTGCCGAAAGCTGGTCGAGCGAGTTGCTGAGAAAGTTCGATCTGAATGCGCTGATCTCGTCGGCATTGCCCTCAAAACGCTCATACGCCGCAAATCCCTCGACAGAATGGTCGCCGAAGCGGTTGTTATAGCCCAGCCGGATGTTCATCAGGTTTTGTTTCAGCGTACCACGCAGCTCCGACAAGCTGGGTTTGATCGCCGAATTGATCTGCACATACTTACCGGTTGCGCCGTCATAACGGAAAGCGGGTGGCGGGGTTTTCGTAAATGCCTTTGTTTTCGAAAAAGTGACGTCATAGGCATAGTAACCATCCACAAACACGCCGTCGGCCAATTTGGACAAGTCCCATTTGAAATAGGTTTTGGTCTGTAAAAAGTCGTTGGTAGCACGGTTGTAGCCCGCTTCCCCGCCGGTGATGTACACCATGCTGTTGTTAGGCCCACCGCCGATGCCCGGTCCGACGAGGCCATTCGGGTAAATCGGAACGAGGTACGGATAGGCAAGCCACAGCTCCCGGAATATCGCCCCGGCATTGTAATTCCCCACAGCCGAATTACGGAATTCATTGCGGTACAGCACGTCCACCCCGATTTTCAGGTTGTCGGTAACGGCGATATCCACGTTGGCGCGTGCCTGCGCTTGCTTGTAATAGGCTGCGTCACGTTTGTAAATGCCGTCCTGCTTCTGGTACTGGCCGGAAAGGAAATAGGTTACCTTATCGGTGCCGCCACGCAGGGAAATTACCTGATTGTGCTGCAACGCCTGCTTTTTCATCGTCGCATCCCACCAGTCGGTGCTGGGGAACGAGAGCGGGTCCGATCCGTCGCGGAACTTCTGTAATGTGGCATCGGGCCAGGTGGGCTTCTGGCCGATCATCTGATCGTATTCATTGGTTGCCAGCGCATACTCGTAGGAATTCAGCATTTGAGGGACGCGCGTCGCCTGCGTGAGCGACCAGTTGGTACCGATGGACAGCACCGGTTTGCCTGCCTGGCCACGCTTGGTGGTAATCAGGATCACGCCATTGGCCGACCTCGCCCCGTAAATTGCCGCAGTAGCATCTTTAATGACGGTAAACGACTCGATATCGGCAGGATTGAGCCGCGCAAAGCCTCCCGAGCGATCGGGAATGCCGTCGATCACGACCAGCGCGCCGGTACTACCCAGCGTCGCCTTCCCGCGGACGAAAATTTCCGCATTGTCGTTACCCGGCTCACCACTCCTTGTATTGGCGATCAGCCCGGGCACGCGGCCGGCTATGGAGTTGGTAAGGTTGCTCGCGGGCGATTTTTCCAGGTCGGCGCCTTTGATCGTCGAAACAGAGCCGGTAAGGTCGGCGCGGGTTTTGGTCCCGTAGCCTACTACCACTACCTCATCCAGGGCTTTGGTGTCCGCTTCGAGCAGCACGTCCAGCTTGGTTTGTTTGCCAACCTGAATTTCGCGGGGAATATAACCTATGTAGGAAAACACGAGGATTGCATCGGCAGAGGGGACGTTGATCGTAAAATTTCCGTCGGTATTGGTGGATGTGCCGCCATTGGCGCCCTTGATGATCACACTTACGCCGACAAGCGGGCCGGATGCGTCCGTTACCCGGCCCGAAACGGGAACCTGGGCCCTGACCGCCACGGGACCGGTCAGCAGCAGCAGCACGGCCAGAAGCAGTGGAGAAAAGCGGGTAGAAAAAATCATGTTTAAAGAGAGTTAGAAAGTGAAACGCAAGCTGCTCAGGCCAGCCTCCGGATGCCGCCCGACACAACCTAACGTCTAATTTTTTATCAAAAGAACACAATTTTTCACTAACCTATACTATTCTATACTATTTTGAATAAAAATATTTTTTCGGGCAGACCAGACCGGAGCGGCGAGGTGTATTTAGACCAATTGGTTATTAATAAGTATCATTTAGACACTTTTAGGGAAGTACTCTTTAAAGAATGGCATACCTGTACTATACTATACTTTTAAAAAACAAAAGAGACAAGTCCACACACCGGCGGACCTGTCTCTTTTGTTTTGTTGCTGCCAGCGGCTGGCGACTCCTACTCCACTACCAGCCAGGTGTAACTATCCGCAGGTATTTCCACTTTGTAGTCGACCTCGTAGTTCCGGCCGATTTTGTAGGATTGCGCCGTCCCTTCTTTTACCCGGATCTTTACCGACTGGTCTTTACCCGTGTAATACAATGGCAGCTTGATATTCCTGACCATTTTCTGCCCTGTCGGATTGTACAGCATCACCAATCCTTTCACTGGCAATTCGGGGTTGACGTGCATAATACCGTCCCAATCGCGGCCGTCGGCACGGCGGAGGTGGACAATGTCCGAATTGAGAATGTCGCGATACTTTTTATACCAGCTGATCACGTTACTCACCGTTTTTTTCGTCTCGTCGGTATCGTACAGGCGCGGGCCGCGGTAGCATGCCTGTACCCCGGCGCCATAATATTGCATCATGAGCTGCTCGTAGGCATCCAGGTGCTCCGACAGCGGTTCGAGTACCGCCTCTGGCCCCCCGCCCTGGTATTTGGTAAGCGGCACAAAGCCCCATACCATCGACGGCGTTTCGTTCCAGCTCGCATCGTAGATATTTTGCCGGTTCAGTATCTTCTGCTGATCGCGCGAGAGGGAGAAATTCACCTCCCGGTAACCGAGCGCTACTTTATTGGTCCCGTCGAGGAAATACCAGTCGGGGGCATTGACATAAATGCCGTTTTCGCTGCACCAGTGATAAAGGCTTTTTTGCATCGCCATTTGCTTCCATTGCGAGTCGGCCAGCCCGTCATGCCCCGGGTGCGAGGTAGAGGCGCAGACATCGCCCGGATAAGGCCCGTCATTTTCAAAAATGTTGAACCCCGTGTAGCTCATGAATTTTTTAAGCTTTTCCACGTAGGCCAGTCCCCATTTACTGCCCAGGCAGGGCGCATTGCCAAAGAATGCACCGCCGGTTTTACCTGTTTTAGGGTTAATGACATCGTCCTCCTCGCTGATCTTCCGCGAGCTGAAAAGCGAATAGCTGCCGATCAGCACCTTTTTGCTGTGGGCATAGTCGGCCAGGTCTTTCCATTTTTTGAGGTTTTCGGGCGAAACATCCTCCATGTTGCAATGGCTTCCGAAGCTGAGGATCAATGCCTCATAACCTGTCGCCGCGCATTGATCGATGGCGGTCCGTACCTGTTCGTCGTTTTTGCTGACCAGGTGCATAAAAATCGGGTTGACCGTCGTCCAGGGGGCGATAGTCCGGTACATTTTACGGACCGCCATCCCTTTTCGTTCGCGGTCGTAGCTGTCCATCAGCAGCTCATAGGTACGGATCGATTCCAGTTTTTCGCCCGCTTTGAGACGGGTCCCCATGGCTACTTTCGGGTGTACTTCGAGCAGGCAGGGCGTTTGGTAATCATAGTTTACCTGGGAAGTGTAGCTTTTATCCACCTTCCAGTGCGTCGCCTGATCGCTGAGCGGATAACGCATCGCATTGTTGAAAGCGAAGTTATTTTCAATATACAAACCATTAGGCTTTGCCATTTCCTCCGGCTTGCCCACTACCGCGCTCTCCTCCTCGGTCACGGCCAGTATCTCGTTCACGACCTGATCGATCGTAACGTCATTCCCGCTTTTATTTTCAACGGTTACCCATTTGGATACCAACGGGATGCCGTCAAAGATCGCGTAATGCACATATACATCCACGCCCTTGAGCGCGGGAAGCGAAGAGGCGAAACGGAACGTTACTTCACTTCCGGTCGCGTTTTTCCTGCTTCCTGCCCACATGGTGGTCTTCCATTGCAGGTAAGGTTCAATTTTCGAGATTTTGTGATCAATATAATGAAAGGCGCTGTCGGACACTTTCAGTTGGTCTATCCATTGTGGCAACAGGTACGCATTCTCTTTCTGCCCGTACAAACCTCCCACATTGTAGCCGACGCCGTTCAGTATTATTCTCGCCTCGGGTTTCACAGCACGGAGCAACTGCTGCCCGTTGGTCAGGTTCTTGTATTCAATGCAAGCCAGATCGGGTTTGAGCCGGAAAGCCCTTTTAACCAGGCCGTTAGAAATGACGATATCGCTACCGTCGGGTGATTGTTCGATGCGTGCTTTTGCGGGTTCGGCTTTGATAAGCCAGTCGCTGCCGGCTACGGGATCGGGGTTTGTTTGTGCCTGGGTGGTGAAACTGAGAAGGCTAACTGCTAAAAAGAGGTATTTCATAAAAGGTATTTAATTGATTAAGGGCTGTTTTTAAAAGGTAATTCTGAGCAAAGTTTCTAAAAAATAAAGTATCCCGGATGCATTACCTGCCCGGGATACCTGAAAAGTCTTGCATATCTTCTGCCGAGACTCAACCCAGCCCACCTTGTGGGGATTCGCCACCCATCCTGGATATTTCTCGGCGGTAAAGTGAAAGATAAAAATCATTAAATACAAAAAAATCTCTCGAATTGCGGAAACGACCCCACTTCTGTCCCGCGGTACGATTTTTGTAACAAAAATAGTCTTACCAATTCTCCACTTTTAGTTTAAACACTTTTCCATCAGCTACTTATGGGCACACTACCATTCTGGCTTGCCATTGCGAGCTTCCTGACGCCGGCCACCGACGTCTGGCAAACCAACGGGGGCCGTCTGGTCTCGTCCGTCGCTAATCGCCCCAATCATGGAGATGCCGGTTATTTCTTTTCGCTGAGGCAGGTACCGCTTTCGGAAAAGCATTACATTTTTTCGGCAGACCCTCTGAAGAAAGCTGTTTTGGTAGACGGGGATAAAAGTATCTTCCTGAGCCACACGATGACCGTCAGAAGCACCAAAGGATTCGATATGTATTTTTCCGCGACGGATTATAACGTCACGCTCGCTGTGAAAGAAGCCAGACGGGTCGACGAGGGAATGACGGAGTACAAGGGTACCCTGTTCATTCGCCACGGTTCTGCAAAGCAGAAGCTTGCCGTGCACGGTTTCCAGAACAAATGAGAGATTTGAGGCACTATTCAAACACTTCCGCGGCCCACAGAAAACCGAATATCTTTTTAATATCGGCGTATGCGAAATGACGGCACCAGTTTTCAATGGCGGCGCCATAGGTTACGCCTTCAGGTAATGTATTGAGGAGCGGCGGAAGCTCGATATGGTTCACATAAACCGTCGGCCTGGCAAGGTTCGGGTGTACGAGGGCTTGCCTTATTTCAACGCGATCGCCGGTGACGGCGAACTCGGTACTGTACGTAAGCCGGGACGACAGGCGAACAGGTTTATTCCAAAGAAACCCGATAAGCGGCTCGATGGGCACGGCGGGAGCTTCTGCTGCCCGATGCACGGGAGCCTCCCGGCTTGCCCGTTGCTTCACCATCCCGATAAATGCATTTGGAACGGCTATTTCATCCATTCCAAAGTTTTTTCTTTTTTTCCAAAATGAGGATTGTGCCTCCGATTGGGCTGATCGTTCATAATAATCGGAAGTCCAGCGGCAATGGGTGGCTACCGCGTCGGCAAGCTTACTTTCATAGAATGCCCTGGCCACAGCCGGGTCCCCATCAGAAAGCATCGTATGGACGGCAATAGCAGTTTGCAAAGAAAAGCGCATCGCGGCTTCCACTCCCGTTGAGGATAGCGGATCGAGTGTAAACGCGGCCTCACCGATCTTTATGAACTGCTGATGCCACGGGGTCGTATGCACATAAGCGTTGACCACGCAACTTTTTATGTCCGACTCCCGGCCGGTCTGCGGAGCGCCGAACAGCCGCGCCTGGGAGAGCATCAGTTGCAGGGATTTTGCCGGTCCTTTTTCTTTGATCAAATCCGCGTCCGTGAAGGCCATGACCCGATACCGGTTCCCCGGGACAGGAGCGCCCCAGATCCACCCCTCCTGCACCGTTTCGATACGGGCTTCGTGGGGTCGGGCCGCGGGCGGCATTGTATGGGAAGCTACGTGCGTCCAGATCCCGACCGACGCCGGGGCCAGTTCAACACGCTCGCGGGAATGCGCGCCATTTCGTCCCCGGCCGTCCAAAACCACATTGCTGGTAATTATCAGATTACCGGCAGCCGACTGTATTTTCAATTCATATCGATCATCGTGGAACGACGAGGCTACCATTCTGGCGGGCTGGAAAGTATGCAGCCCCATCCTGACTGCCAGCGCCAGCATTTGCGCATCCAGATGCGCCCTGTCGACCATCCACCCGGCGCCTCGTTGCCCGGCTTCCAGCAGCACAGGCTCCCCCTCGCTCCACGCGATCCGTGCCGGTATATCATGCAGGTAGCGGGCGTCTTGCAATAGCTCACCCGCTCCCAGATAATCAAAAATGTGCCGTACTCCCGGGGAAAGTGATTCTCCGATCTGCGGGCGCGGAAACTGTTCCTGCTCGATAAGCGCCACAGCATGTCCCATTTCCAAAAGACGAATGGCGGCTGTCAGCCCGGCGGGGCCGGCACCCATGATGACGATCTCAAAATTCTGAACCATAAAAATTTAGGAATGCCAACCGGGTTTCAGACGTGCCAGCCTTTCATGGGCCTGTATCGTGTAATGCAGCCACGAGCGAATGTAGTCGCACGCGAGTCTTCCTTTGGCGATCACCTCGTGATGGCACCCGCCTCCGCAGAGGTAACGGGCCCAGCATTGCGTGCACGGGTTTTGATTGGCCACATGGCGCGACGACAGCCAGTTATCCTGCAAAGTCGCATCGACGCCGTTGGTCAGATCGCCCATTTTCCCCTCTTCCTCATTCACGAACCGATGGCAGGCAAATAGCTCCTCGTCGGCTGAAACGCCCATGTAGCCCGCGCCGGCCCCGCAGGGATACGGCCTGTGCGTGCCTTTGGAAATCTCCTTCAGGGCATTTACCATATTCAGAAAGGGGTATCGCTTGCCAGCCAGGACGTTCTTTTCAAAATTCAGCCCGCAGGCAATCATATTTTCCAACAAAACAGAAAGCTCTTCCTTTCCCATTTCATCCCGGCCGTTCATCGACCTCAGTAGAGGCGAAAATCCCACGCTGTGAAAGCCCATTTCAATGAATTCATCGAGCATAACGGGCAAATCGAGATTACGCGGGGTGACGGTAACACGGGCCGAAACCTGCATTTTTTCCTGCATAGCCAGCAGCGGCCCCAGGTTTTTCATAATTAAATCAAAACTTCCCTTCCCTCCTTTCATAGGGCGTTGCAGGTCGTGGCTTTTTCCGATACCATCGAGACTAATTGTCACAGCGAAGCCATATTCCTCAAAAAACCGGGCATCGGCCGCGGTAACCATCGTGCCGTTGGTGGTGATCGAAAAGCCGACATTGATTTTCTTTTTTCCAGCTTTCGAAACGGCATATGCCGTTGCCTCCGTAAGCGCTTTCCGGTTTGCGAGCGGTTCCCCGCCCAGAAACGTCAGCTGTACTTTTTCTCCCTCCGGGCATTCATCCATCAGTAAATCTATGGCCTTCAACGCTGTTTCCAGCGACATGCTTTTGGCCTGCCCTCCAAAACTTCCCTGATCGGCATAGCAATAGGTGCAGCCCATATTGCATTTTTGAGCGATAGCCAACGAGAGCGCATACAACCTGGGGCTTTCCAGCGGCGCGGCATCCACGTAGTCGGGGGCCGAAAGGCCGTATTTTACGAGCAAATTTTGCAATCCGGCTTCATCACCGTCTTCCATTGCCTTCGCTATGCGTTGTTCGACCTCCCCTGTCACCGCGTAAAGGCGGCTTCCGTTTGGAATGAACAGCTGCGTCTGCCCGCCCCCTCTGACCAGGTGGGCAGACGGCGAATGCGGACGAGATTGCCCGGCGATCGTTCCGGCCAGCCGTGAAACCATCACAGCCGGCTCCATTTCAGCTGTTAAGTGCATCTTTCCCTTCTACGATAAAGTTGAGCTCGCCCTGCCAGTTGATGAACAGATCGTCATAGGATAGCAGCCTGGTATTCACCCGGTCGTCGGGAATATATTTGCCGCTCCGTTTTTTGGCCATCCAGCTATCGCCGGTGCTCAGGCCCTTTTCGTCCGCAACCACATTGACGTAGTCGGGCCGGCTGGCTGCCCAGTAGTAGCAGGCGCATTCGCGGTAGTCGTTCTGCCAGGGAGCGCAAAGTCCCTGCGTGAGTTCGCCCGGTTTAATGATCTCGTCCGAAAGTGCGGCGCTGTCGCCTTCGAAAACTTTATTGACCGTCAGCATTACTTTGGTATATAGCGCAGGATCATCGAGTTTTTTCAGATCGACGACCACTTCCAGCTTGCTGGGTTCGGCCGTAAAATAGCATGCGACCTGCTGTCCCTGCTTTTGCAGGACATTCACCATCGAATTGGACCACTCCATAAACGACACGCCATTCGGATTTGCTTCCGTGCGCAGGGGTACGCTGTCGCCATCGGGAAACACCGGCCCGGACGTTGCTACCATCGTAGGTTTGCCATCGATAGCCACCAGGCGGTGATGGATCAAATGCTTAAAGGCATCCTCTGCATCTATCACGTAATTGTTGTTCTCGATCAGTACAATCCCCTGGAACGCCCTCCGCCACAGATTCCTGAAATCGAATTCAAGGCCGGGAAAACAGTTGGATATTGCTGTACGCGGCAAAACGCTCACCGGGTTCCCCTTTCCACGATAATGCAGCTGTGCGGTGAGGTTGGAAGGAGCCAGTGGCGCATCCTCCGAAACATGGGCCGGGTCCACCCCGGGCATCAGCGATCTGGCCGCGGCTTTGATCACCATATTGATCTGCCGGGAGGTGAATGTAAGCGACCGGCCATCTGCCCCGCGCATCAATGCAGGCATTTTCCGAAGGGCCTTGGCCGAAAGGTCGCCGATCTCCTCGGGCTTACGGAGCAGATCTCCGAACCAGGGCGAGGCTCCGGTACTAAGGCCTGTAAAAACGCGTTCGTGCAATACCTGCAAGGCCATATTGTCCACCAGGGACGTCGCCATGATCGGCTCATAGAGGCGCCCGAAGTCGTTCGTGTTCTGCCTGACCATCGTGCTGGCTACGTTCAGTTTGCCTTCGTAAGCATTTCCGTTCATAATGGCGGTATTCATCAGACGGATCGTTTCGAACGCCCGGCGAATGATTTCCTCGGCTTCGTCAATCGTAACTTCGCCTTCAATGTCGGTACCGAGCAGAATTTGTTCCAGTTCGTCGGATACGACGCGGATGGGCAGGGTGTCGGGCGCGTAAGCGGGCGGGCCTGCGCTGATATGCGCATTGGCCGACAATATCGTACCCACCGGCCCGGAGAGCTTCACCGTCACGAACCCGTCGCATTCATCATCGAGGTAGCCCCAGCTTACCTGATTACCATTTTTATCCGCGTACCCGGCAAATATCTGCGCCGGATTGGTATAAAGCGGGTTGGGCGTACTCGTTTCGGAATAGCCATGCCATTTCCCTTTCTTCACATCATATAAAATAGGGTCCTCGCGCCTGCTGGCAAATACCGGATCTATTTCCTCCTTCCCGTTATTGAATCTCGTAAGGCTGGAACCGTATACCTTCCCGGCGGCCGGCGTGAACCTGAACCGTATCTCGGGAAATTCGGGAGTCGGCCTGATGAACTGAACGTAGCCAAGCGGGAGTGTTTTACCGTCGATGAAATTACGGCATTCCCCAAGCAGCGGTTTCAGCTCGTGGGATCGGATGTCGTCCAGGTTGGCGTACATCTTGTCCCCTTCGTCATTGGTCCTTCTGAATATCTTGATATTACCCAACCGCACGTCCCAACTGATATCTTCCAGGTCGTGGCCAGCCTTTTTGAGCAGGTCGACCGTAAGCGGGACCAGCTTGTCGGGCGTCTCGTCGGTAATGGCGAACACTTCGAGAAACGGTGCGACGGGATGCGCCTTTCCGGCTTTGTCTTCCAGGTTTTCGGCGTCTTTGAACGCTATTCGTTCCGGACGATAGGCCGTAATTTCTCCCGTCGACGGATGCACTTCAAAACTTTGCTCCGGTACGATTTTCCGGAAATCAAGGGGCTTTTCTTTGGATAATTCGAGACCGTACGCGGCCATCGGCTTGTCCGACTCGCCCAGGCGCCCGATCGCGATGGGCGGAAGTATTCTTAATGCTAGAATTTTCATATCCGGCAATGGTTTTTGGCTTTGATGTATTGAAGGAATCAGGCCAGCTCGGCCTGCATAAGCTGGGCAATGGCATCCAGTAGCTTGCGGTCTATTTCCTGCAAAGCATTCAGGTACTGGCTGTGCGGTTGCGATTTCAGTGCTTTCAGGCTGACTATCAGTTTACCCGAGGCATCGAGCAGGTCGCGGTGCAGGCGCCAGCGGTTGTGCTCGCCGAAAGGAAGATCGAAGCTGTAAGGCGATGTGAATGGCGGACCGGCCATCAGCGTGCTTCCCTTTCCGAGCGGTGTTTGCACAAGAATGGTAGCCAGGCTCCTGAGATTATACATCTCGCCGAAAGTAGAGTTGATGATCAAGCCGCGCGGCGTGAATGAGCCGACGTTATTGTTCCCATTGTCCAGCAGAAAACTGTGATTGAGGAAGTTGAGCAGCAATCTGTAACGGGTATCGAAGAGGTCGGCCCACAAAATACCTTCTTCGCTGGTAATCTCGTTTTGTTCCATTTCATCTGCCGGCTCGTTGGATGCCGTACCAGCATCATCGGGATCGCCCGCATAGGGATTGGTAGCGACATTGTAGGAGGGATCAAAATCGCCGCCCGATTCTTCCAATATCGCCTTAAACTCCTCATATATAAACAGAAAATGCTCGAAATGCGATGGGGTATCCGAATCGAGCGTGTCGCCTTCACCCTGCTCTGAGATCTGTTCAAGGGCATTGTAGGCATCATCGCGGGACAGCAGCGGGGCAACCAGCACATCGGGGCTTTTGGTAAACTTGCCGCCACTGGCGCTTCCCCTGTCTCCACCGGTATAGCCGCGTCCCCATTCATCGAATTTGGCCTGGTAAGGATAAGTTCCCGGCTGAAATGCGTCGTCTGAGATCACATCCGGATCCTGGATCAGTTGCAGCAGCACCTTGAACAAGGCGCCCACCGTATGCGGGTCCGATGCCTGTGCGTGCACGGTTTTATTGATTTCTATGGCGGTAGGATTGTCGCTGCTGAGCCACTCCGCTGGCGCTTCGGCATATACGTACTTTGCCAGCGACCGGAGGGTAAACTTCTCCAGTGTAAAAGGAAACGGGTAAAACGGTACGTCCCAGGGATAGCTTTCACGCCCGAAATTGAGCGGCGCACCGATGATCTTCAACACATTCTGCACGGAAATAAAGTGACCCATTTCCTCCTTGGCAATCCCGAGGATGATATTTTTCCAGTTATGCACCCGTTCCTTATACTTTTCCTGAATACGAGGCCCGCCAATGCTGTATGCCGCATACAGGTATTGCAGCATTAACCCGTGTTCTATTTCGGCGTCCACGTGCAGCAGCATGGTAATGTAGTCCTTGCCGGTAAACTGCATGGGAACCACAAACGGCATTTCCGCCGGAGCGCCGGCCGCCGGGCCGCCGTCCGTCACTGCGTTGACGAGCCCTTTCAAGCGGACCTCTTTGTGCTTCTGATTCGCCCTGGCCCATTCCAGAACAGGATCAATGAAAGATTTTCTTAACTGTTTTTCGTCCATGATGATAATTTTTGTGAAACAGGTAGGCAATACATTTCCAAGCCAATGCAAATGCATGGGTTAACTGAAAAAGCAATCCGGAAGGAATTTAGTGGGGTGCTTAAAAAAAGCTACTTCGAAGTAATTCTATATGAAAAGCAAATAGCTTCATAACCTACCCTTGAAGGAATATTATTTTTTTAAGAAGGGAGGAAAGCATTATTAAACGGTAATGCATCCGATCTTGGGCGGACGACCATCTGTCCCGGCTGGCTTGCTTAAACCGCCCGGGGCGCCGGTTGATATTTGTTAAATGCCAGTTAGCCGCTCTATTTTTCTTTCCAGAACCAGCCTTGCCGGGCTGGCCCCGGTGAGTTGTAAGGCACGGCGATAATGATCAATCGCTTTGCCCGCATCGACATATTCATAGAGATACCCTAATAGCTTGTGATACTGATCATTATCGACCAGTTTCAGCTTTTCGGTTTCCAGTATCGCTTTCTCATGACCGTATACTTTCGCCAAAGCGAAAGCCCTGTTCAAGGCCGCTATGGGCGAGTATTCAATGAGAATGAGCTGATTATATAGTTTCAATATATGCTGCCATCGATCAGGGGCGGCCGGGTGCGCGTGCCAGTAGGCAATCGCCGCTTCGAGGTGATACCTGGATACCTGCTTATCCTGGCAGGCATTTACAAGGTAGTAATTACCCTTTTCGATAAGCTCCTGGTTCCAAAGATTTTGGTCCTGCTCCTCAAAAAGGATCATTTCGCCTGTGCCTGCGGTGCGTGCGTCGAGGCGCGAAGCCTGATAGCACATCAGGGCCAACAGGGCTTTGGTTTGCGCGGTATCCGTCAAGGGGTTGTCTGTCAGGATCACGGCGAGTTTCATCGCTTCGGCACAAAGCTCATTCCGGATCAGCTGGTCATTGGTTTTGGAAAAATACCCTTCATTGAACAGCAGATAAATTGTTTTCAACACGGTATCCAGCCGTGCCTGCATGCTGGCCGCACTTAATGTCCTGATCTGAAAACCACTGTCGCGAAGCCGGGTTTTGGCGCGGTACAAGCGCTTTCTGATCGTTTCCAGGCCTGTCAGAAATGCATTGGCAATCTCTTCGACGCTGAAACCGCAAAGAATCTGGAGTGCAAGGCAAATCTGGCCCTCGGCCGAATTATCGGGATCGCACACAGCAAAGATCATCGCCAGTTGACTGTCCTCCATGTAGCCGCTCCCGAATCCAAAATCCGGCTCGTTCTCCCCTTCCTCGGGTTTGATATTGCCGGCGACCCGGGTTTCAAAAAGCGAAACGTGTTTGAGATGGTCCCTGGCCTTGTTTTTGGCAACGGTATAGAGCCAGGCGGCCGGGTTCTCCGGCACGCCGTTGACGGCCCAATGTTCGGATGCCTTGAGAAACGCGTCGCTTATCATGTCTTCCGCGATTTCCATATGCTCTAACCCGAACCGACGGCACAGTACGGCCGTCATCTTCGGGTATTCCTGCCTGAAAAGCTCAGCCAGCAGGCTGTTATTCCTGAATTGTTGTCCGTTCAATGCAGTTTATGCTTTATAACTTCCCTGACCTCCACATTTCCGCCAAGCTTGAAAATCGTGTTTTCCTTAGCCATTTCCACAGCTTCATCGATGGTTTCGGCCCTTACAATGATATAACCGACAATGAACTCCTTGATCTCCGTATATGGCCCGTCAGTTACGTCGTTGCCGGACCGGACGGTTTTCGCGCTTCCGGTAAATGGCGAGAGCGAGTTACCCTGGTCGACCAGCTTGTTTTGCGCGGCAATGCCGGCAAGCCAGTTCAGGCGTTCCTGTATTTGCTCGGGCGTCGGCTTAAAGTCTTCGATATCCTTTATCCTGAAAATCAGCATGAACTCTTTCATATTCTGTCATTAAAGGCTTTGTATAATTTCTTCGTAATTAACATTAACTCCCGGCATGGCCGTCCCTTCAACCCTGTATGTCGAAATATCGGTAATGCCTGCATAAGTACTGAAAACCGCCTTTATATGGGATTCGATAAACTCGTAACCTTCCGGCCAGAATGCCAGTTTCCCGCCTGATGCGATGGCCAAATATACTTTCTTCCCCGTAAGGCACCCCGATCTGGAACCGTCTTCGTTGAATTTATAGGTGAGCCCCACGCGCACCAGCTGATCGAGCCAGCCTTTCAACAGGGCGGACATGCCCAGGTTGTACATCGGTGTGCTGATGACGATGATATCTGCCTCGTTCATCTCATTGAAAACGGCGTTGGAATAGGCCAGCAGCTGACTGCCCTTCTCGTCGTTTGTCCCGGCATGTTTGTAGAATTCCCCGATCAGTGTTTTGTCCAGAAACGGCGGCGGCGATTTTGTCAGGTCCCGTTCCACCACGACGCCGACCTCATTCCGGGTGACCAGCTTGTTAACAATGGCCGTGCTGAGGCCCCGGCTGTACGACTGGCCTCCCCGCGCGCTTGAAGTAATATGCAATGCCCTTTTCATATGGTTGATTATGATTTTGGGCAGATGACGACCGGCATTCGTCAATGGGGACAGCCAGGCCGAAAAAATTTCGGTTGGCGGTGAAGATTTTTCAATCAGTCAGGCAATTCCACAAAAAACGTCGTTCCGGCGCCGCTCGCGGACTCAAACCAGATCTTGCCTCCGTGCGCTTCAACAATTTGTTTGCAAATGGAAAGTCCGATCCCGTAGGATTGTTCCCCGGCGGTCCCTGTTCTCCTTGCATCGTTGGTAGGATGAAAAATCTGCCCTTTGAGATCTTCGGGAATACCAATTCCATGGTCCTGGACGCTCAGCAGGGTCTGGTTCGAGCGTTTTTTCAGATTCACGTTGATCGCACTTTCCTGTGGGGAAAATTTCACGGCATTGCTCAGCAAATTGCAAAAAACACGCCAGATCTTTTCCCGGTCGACGGCCACCATCGCTTTCTCGTAATCGTAGTAAATCGTCTGCCTCTTTTCCTTGCCCTTGTAACTTAGCATATCAATGCACGACTGCACGATTTCGGCCAGGTCCTCCTCGTTCTTGCTGATCTTTTTCCGATCGGTATCCGACTGTAATATCTGGCCGATCAGTCCGAATGCGAGCTGTCCCGATTGCTGAATAGCCTCGATGATCATGGCCTGCTCTTCGGACGGGGGCTGGTCCCAGAAGAGGACATCGGAGCCGGAGATCATCGCGGCGATCGGGTTCCGCAAATCATGCGCCACGATTCGCAACATCTTTTCCTTCTCGATTTCGGATTGCTCCAAGGCATTGACGGTATCCTGAAGAGCAATATTGCGCTGCGTGATCTCCCCATTCAATTTTGTTACGGCACGCAGGTTCAGCGCTTTTTTCCGGGCGTTTCGCCAGATCAGGTAAACAATCACGACCATAGCCAGAGAAATCAGTATCGAAAATCGGAGGATCAGGTCTTGCTGTGCGTCCTTCCCTGCGGCCAATTCTATTTCATGCTCCCGCTGCACCTGTTGCAAAAGCCGCCCGACATTACTATTGGTCGCGATATTCCTTTGCAGTTTCGCCATGCGCTCCGTTTCAAGTTCGGCCAGCAGCAATTTCCCGGCCTCCTGATATTTCCCCTGTCCGTAGAGAATAGAAGCCTGCATTCGCTGAAAGGAATTGTATTTGGCCGCCGCGGTGTTTGCCGTACCGGGCAATCGCCTCAGGGTGTCCAGCTCGGCCTGGGCCTGGTCGTACCGGTGGGTATCGATATAAATCTGCGTCAATATCTGACGGGATTCCCGCTCCACATCCACAGACCAATCGATATTAGGATCGTGTTCAAGGCATTTCTTGATCAGTTTTTCGGCGGTCAAGTTGTCTCCTTTCAAGGCATAAGCTTCCGCCTGATTTCTTAAAATAACAATCCGTGCAAAACGGATAAAATTTTGCTCGCGTGGAAACCGGAGCGCATTCTGCCGGATGAACCGGCTCGCCTGATTAAAATAATCAAGTGCCTTTTCCGGTTCGTTCAAATGCAGGTAGGCAATGCCAATATTCCGAAAACTTCCCTGTTTCTCAATAAATTCCAGTTGAAAGTTCTCCGGGTCACGACATTCCGCCAGTTCTTTCAATTCCTGCTTCCAATATTCAATAGCCTGGTAATAGTTTTCTTCCTTAAAAGAAATAGTAGCGATCCGGCTGCTGTATCGTGCGCATTCACAAATTTCACCAATCGATGTCAAAAAAGATTTGCCCTTATAATAGTTGCGATAAGCCAGATAATATTCTTTTTGTTTAAGTAAATCATCTCCTTTTAAAAGCAATGCCTTCGAATAATCAATTGGGTTTTCCAGGCGGACATGTGCGGGCTCGAATAGCCCGAGCAGGCTATCGGTATACATAAGCGCATTGTGTTCCAGGGTGGAATCGCGATGGCTTAGCACCTTCATGAACTTGTAGTAGAGGATGCTGTCATGGACGTTTTTTTCGTCCTGCACAGCCATGAACGAGTCGAGCCTGGCGATGGCCCTGGGGATACCCATTTCGCGCGAATGCCGGTCGAGGCTATCGATCCATACTTTCAATTGCACATGACGCTCGCTTTTTTCCGATTTCCGGCATCCCGTCAAGCCCCCTGTGAGCACCAGGTAAATCAGAATAATCCTACATGAAAAAGAGGGGAAAAGCTGGTGGGATGGGTTGTTCATCGCTTTAAGATCGATTTATCTTGACAATGATACCGGGGAATACAAAAGCATCATGCGTTTTGTACAATTCATCCAAATGATCCAATGCCTCATGGATATATCACAACCGAAAGTCAGCAAAAATCTACACAATTCGTAGGGAAAAATTGTAGAAAGAATTCATTAGCCAAAGCGGCCGTAGCGAGCCGAAAGGTTACATAAACGGTGTGCGGGCCGAAAACCACAATTAAAAGCCGGCAGTGATTCCCGCTGCCAGGGAAACTGCCGGCTTTTAATTATAACCAGGACTATAGATTTAAACAGATTTAGAATTTGAAAGAAAAACTAGCCACAAAGTTTCTGGTAAATTGTGGGTTTCCCACCGAGTCCCAATATTCCACGTCAGTTATATTATTAAGTTTCAGGCCTAGCTTCCATTTTTCCTTTTGATAGAAAGCGGTAGCATTCATCGTATGATAAGCCGGGATGGTGTAAGTATTGCTGGAATTCAAATACGACTCACTTACATAATTTCCTCCGAAACCCAATCCAACTCCCCTGAGCGTCGGAAAAGGCAAGCGATAGCTCATCCAGTAATTGGCGATATGCTGCGGGGCCTGTGTTTGGAACTTGCCTTCATATGCGTCCGCCTTAATGAATTTGTTTTCATTGAAGCCATACCCGGCTACGATATTCAGGCCGGGCACCGGGTTCGCTGTCAGCTCGACTTCTACGCCTTTGCTTACCTGCTGTCCGTCCTGAAAACTATATTGGGCGTCATCGGTACGCAACGCATTGTCAATACCAATGTAATAATAGCTCACGCTGCCGCCCAGTTTATTCCCCGGGAGTTCAGCCTTTACTCCTCCTTCCAATTGATTGGCAAATACCGGCTTGGGTTTGAACAGACTCCCGTTCGGCTGCTCAACCGGCCCCTGATTCCGGAAACCATTCATAAAATTCCCGAACAACGACACCTGGTCTTTTACGACCTGATAAACCACGCCCAGCTTTGGAGAAAGCGACGGTTGAACAAAACCGCCCTCGTAAGTCTGCTCGAAACGGTCATAACGCAGGCTCAGCATGGTCGATAAACGATCGGTCCAGTTGATGACGTCGGAAACATATACCCCGAAAGCATTTCCGCCGTACGCATCATGCGAAGCGGTCGTTGAAGGATTTGCCAGAATGCTGTTCACCCTGCTCAGGCTCACTTTCTTAAAAGGCGTGTTGACATTGATTTTATCGAGGGCCAATGCACGGTAAGTCAGCGTTTCGTCATTGTATTCGTAGCTCGCCCCGATCAACAGGTTATGATGAAACCGTCCTGTGTTGAAACTCCCGTTGAAATTCTGTTGAATGTTGGCGTAAGTTCTTTCCCTTGGCCCGAAAAGCCTGATGCTGGTCATAGCAGTATCCGCGCTGATCCACTGCACGTAAGGCTGGTAGCTGTTATTCAAAAATTCATTCACGTAGGATACGCCTGTGGTGGAAGTCCAGGTTTTGCTGATCTGATATTTGGCCTGTCCAAAATACTTTGTCGCTTCCGCATCGCTGAGCAAATCGTTTTCGAAAAACGACTTTTTAAAACCCAGCCGGATATCTTTGGCGGATTTGAATGGTACCACATCGGCGAAAAGAAGCGTGTAGGCCAGCCTGGTGGCATTGCTTTTAAAATATTCAAAATCAAAAAGGAACGAAAGCCGTTCGCTCGCCTGGTAAAAAAGGCTCGGAGTAATGACATACCTTCTGTTTTTACCGTATTCGTTGGAGCTGTTTTGCTGATGATTCACGGCGTTGAACCGCAACAGCACCGTCCTATCCTTGTTTAGCGGCGTATTAATGTCGACCGTCGCTCTGCTCAGGTTAAAACTGCCCATACTGTAAGATACCTCGCCGCCAAACCCGGCATATGGTTTCTTGGTGACCAAATTCATAGCTCCGCCGAAAGTGGATACCTGCGAACCGAAAAGCGTGCCGGACGGACCTTTGATCAACTCCACCCGTTCCAGATTCGCGATTTCGGTACCCGTCCTGTAAACCGAGGTCGCCATTCCGTTCCTGGCATAATCGAAGTTTGTGAACCCCCGGAACACGACGGCAAAACTGCCCGTCACGTATTCCGTTGGGGCAACTCCTGCCGCGGCCCGGAACACATCCTTAATGTCGGTCATCTGTTGCTCCTTTATCAGGTCCTTGCCTACCACGTTGTAAACCTGCGGGTTTTCCAGGTTTTTCAAGGGCATCCGCGCCACATATTCGGTTTCCTTGTTCGTCAACCGGCTATCATCCCGTACCACGACCTCCTGCAACTGCCGGTTGTCTTCAACAAGCGTAAAATCAACTGAACTGGTCTCCCCGGCCGCTACCGTTACCGTGCTCTTCTGTGCGATCAGCCCTGTAAAACTCGCTATGACCGTGTAAGTTCCGGGAGCAACTTTGTGGATCGTGTACTGACCAGCCTCGTTCACAACGGCGGCCCTGGCCGTTTTTTCCAGAACAATATTTACAAATTCGGCAGGCTTACCGTCCGAAGTGGTCACCGTGCCCCGGATCGTCCCCGTTTGGGCAAGCGCCCGGATGGAAACAAGGACTAATAGCAATAGAAATCTTAACATTTGTTTATATTTTAATTGGACTCATTATAAATAATAGCAAATATAGAGAAACATCCGGTTCGTTTTGGAAATGGGATAAAAATAGGCCGGACTACACCCGATCTTACAAGCTGGTACCTTTCCACGGATCAGAACGCCGTTTCTTTGATCTGAATTTAGAAAAGATCATGAAAGACATACTGACCAGGATAGTTCAACAAAACGAGCTGCATAAAAAATGGCTTAACACGCTTTCTTTTTTAGAGAATGCGGGCGCCCGAAAAATCTCAGCCTGCGAGGAGCCGGAACTGGTTGATATTACACAACTTAAACACGCCGCCGAAGAGCATCGTCACGCCTACTACCTTAAAAAGCAGATCCAGAAGCTCGACGGGCATGCCCCATTGCATTACAGCCTTTCCGAACTACTGGCGCCGGTCCATACCCGGCAGTACCTCCACAAACTGGACATTCAATGCGCCCGCTATCTCAAAGAACAGTTCGGTTTAGAGGGGCGCAAGTTAAAGTACGCGGCCTATCTGTATGTCACTTACCTGATCGAAGTGCGTGCGGATGAGCTATACCCGGCCTACCAGGACGTACTGACCGAGCAGCAATCGAAAGTAACCGTGAAATCCATCATACTGGAAGAGGAAGGCCACCTGAAAGAGATGATATCCATGCTGGAAATACTTCATCCGGACTGGCAGACGCACGCCTCCCGCTTGCAAGCAACGGAAGAAGCGCTATTTAACAATTGGTTTAAACAAATAACGGAAAACGTTCAGAGAAGTGAACCGCTTAGAGCTGAGCTGGCATAATGCCCTTTCCATCCGGAGGGAAACCGGACATTTACGGCAGTTGAGGCTATCGAATGAGGGTTTGGACTTTTATTCCAACGATTACCTGGGCCTGGCTGGGGATATCGGGTTTCAGCAAACGATTTATGAAGCGATCGGGCGTGATACCAGGCTGTTAACCGGCTCGACCGGTTCGCGGCTGATCAGCGGCAATTCCGATGTGGCAACCGAGGCCGAGAAATTGATCGCCAGCGCACATCAGGTTGAGGACGCGTTGCTGTTCCCATCGGGGTACAAGGCGAATCTTGCGCTGTTCTCGTGCATTGCCGGCAGGCACGACACCATTATTGTAGACGAACTCATTCATCGTTCGATCCACGATGGCTGCAAAATGTCGACGGCGCAGAAATGGAAGTTCCGGCACAACGACCTGAACCACCTCGAAGACCTGCTGAAAAAAGTCAGGGGTAATGCCATTATCTCAGTGGAAAGCCTCTATTCGATGGACGGTGATTTTGCCCCTCTGGCGGCCATTGCAGAGCTTGGCCAAAAGTACCAGGCGGGCGTTATAGTCGACGAGGCCCACGCAATCGGTGTCTTCGGCAAGGGTTTGGTACACCGCGCCGGGTTGCAACAGGACATTCTCGCAACGGTGGTGACTTACGGAAAGGCGATGGGTGTGCAGGGAGCCGCCGTTCTCGGAACCCATTTGCTGAAAAAATATCTGGTCAACTTTGCGGCCCCATTCATTTACTCCACCGGAATGCCTGGCGTGCAGCTTGTGAGCATTACGGCGGCATACGACTACCTGGAACGCCATCAGCAGTTGGCGGTTACATTACAGGAACGGATCCGCCATTTCAGGAAATATCGACTATCCAGCCGCTCTCAGGATTCGAGCCCCATCCAATCGGTTCAATTTCAGCAGGAGGGCGGGTTGCGGGCAGTGACACAGGCACTGGCGAATGCCGGCATCCGCGCATATGCGCTCTTTCCGCCCACAGTCAGGGACGAACGTCTGCGGGTGAGCATTCACGCTTTCAACTCACCTGACGAAATAGATACGTTGTGTGGCATCATCGAAAACTATGCATACAGGAAATAGGTTTTTTATAACGGGCATCGGAACCGGTGTTGGAAAAACAGTGGTTTCGGCCGTATTCGCGCAACATTTTCAGGCCGGTTACTGGAAACCCGTTCAGTCGGGAAGCCTTGCGCAATCCGACAGTATCGAAGTTGCCGGGCTGATCGACAGCCACCTGAAGATTTATCCGGAACGTTATCGTTTGCAGCTTGCCGTCTCGCCGCACCAGGCGGCGGAGGCGGAAAATTTGCGTATGGAACTGTCTGATTTCGAATTACCCAAAACCGGAGGGCCGCTTATTGTGGAAGGAGCTGGTGGCCTGTTCGTGCCGATCAATGACGAGAATTTTGTAATCGAACTGATACAGCGGCTGCAACTCCCGGCAGTTTTGGTCGTGCGTGACTACCTGGGTTGTATCAATCACACTTTGCTATCAATACAAGCATTAAAGGCGGCCCACATTTCCCTGGCCTATCTGGTGTTCAATGGCACATTCAACCCGGCTACCAGGGATATTATCCTGAGACACTGCCCGGCTGGGGCGACGGTCGTCGAATTACCTGAATTTGAGCATTTAAACAGAAGTGAAATTTTCAAAGCAGTCACTGCATTAACATTCTGAATATGAGCCAACAAGATTTGATCAGGCGCGACCGGCAGGTTAACTGGCATCCCTACACGCAGATGAAGTCGGGGACAATGCTACCGATCGTGAGAGGTGAAGGAACCTACCTGTTCGATGCCGACGGCACGCGGTATATCGATGCTACCTCTTCCTGGTGGGTTACATTGCACGGTCACGCGCACCCGCACATTGCGCAGAAAGTAGCTGAGCAACTATTGACGCTGGAACAGGTAATCTTCGCAGGATTTACCCACCCGCCTGCTATCGATCTGTCCGAGAGGCTATTGGCACTGCTACCCGGGAACCAGCAGAAGGTTTTTTATACCGATAATGGCTCGACGGCCGTAGAGGTTGCCCTGAAAATGTGTATTCAATACCATCAAAACCTGGGCATTCAAAAAACCAAAATTCTCGCGTTTCATAACGGATACCACGGCGATACTTTCGGGGCAATGTCGGTTAGCGGCAGGAGCGCATGGACGGCGCCTTTTATGGACTTCATGTTCGAAGTAATATTTGTTGATGTACCGACAAACGACAATCTTTTTGAACTAAAACAGATTATCGACCGGCATGCGGACGAATTAGCCTGCTTTGTATACGAGCCGCTGGTACAAGGTGCGGCAGGCATGCTGATGCACGGCGCAGAAGAACTGTCGGAATTGCTTGAATACTGCCGGGCAAAGGAAGTTTTACTGGTACAGGATGAGATTTTTGTAGGCTTTGGACGCACGGGCAAGCTTTTCGCAGCTAACCATCTGACCGTCGCCGCCGACGTAATGTGTTTCTCCAAAGGGCTGACCGGTGGCACCATGCCACTCGGTTTAACGACCTGCTCCCAGGAAATATATGATGCCTTTTATTCCGACGACAAATCGAAAGCCCTGTTTCACGGCCATTCGTTTACTGCCAATCCGGTAGCGTGCAGTGCCGCACTCGCTAGTCTCGACCTGCTGCTCAGCGACTCCACTCAAAGCAACATTCAACGAATTTGCAGGCAGCACGAAGCATTTGTCCGGCAAACAGAAGTCCATGCCAACCGTTTAACAGTAAGACAATGCGGCACTATACTCGCTATCGAATGGAAAACAGCAGAGGCTACCTCCTATTTTAATTCCATTCAGACATTCCTTCATCGTTTTTTCCTCGACCATCACATATTGGTGCGGCCCCTGGGGAATGTCCTTTATTTCGTACCACCCTATTGTATCTCGGAAGAGGATTTAAACTACCTGTATGCCCGTGTTTTTGATGCACTTGCTGTGATGGAGGAGACCTGGATTAAAAAACAAAGTCAAACAGCTATTTCTTGATGATTTTCCACGTGTTCTCCTGTTTGCCGCGATTCAGTTTCAAAATGTAAAGTCCCGACGGCAACATCCGGGTATCGATTTCATAGGAAGCACCGGGCGACGGGATGCCAATACCTTTTTGAAAGAGCTTTCCATCTACACCATAAATTTGCCACTGAAAAGGATCCCGCCAATAGGACTTCCCACGAAGTATGAGCCGATCCGCTGTCGGATTGGGATATGCCGAGATTCCATTGCCCGAGAGCGGATCAATGCCGACGAGCAAGCTCACCGTGACGGTACGATTCCCGGAGACCAGGCCATAACCGCACACATTCCGCACCGAATCGAGTGAAAAGACCGTGGTTTGCCCCAAATTCAGCGCTTTGCCGACGGTGGGTTGACTCGTCGTTCCAAACAACGCATCGGTCCCGTAACGCAGGTAGTAATAGGCGGGCAAAGTACCCTTCAAAAGCAGGTTCACCTGCACCTCGTCTCCTTCAAAAATGGCGACCTTACTCAGCGTAAAGTTCCCTTCCGCACGGCTGCGGACCGGCTGCGCATCGGATTGGCCGGAGGTAAAATCGACATCCGGATTCACCGCCACGACCCGGATCCGGTAATGGTCTCCCTCGGCGAGCGTGGCGGGTAAGCGCAGGCGCAGCGGGCTGGTCGCACCGTTGCCTAGCATTACCGGGGTGCCGAAGCTGCCATTGGCATCGGAAAGCTGTCCTGTGTAGGTCCTGGCGCGGTCGGGGCCGATCACGGTAAAACTTACCGCAAGAGAATCGCCATCGCACAGTGCCGTTTTCAATGGGGCAAATGTCAATTGTGAAACATCTGCTACGGTCAGGAAAGGCTCTTTAACCGCCACCTCGACAGCGCCGGTCACGTCCCCTGCCCCACAACCGTTGCTGACCGAGCGGAGTGTGTAAGGCCCGGCAATGCCCGCCTTCACCTGAATGGACGTGTCGGCCGTTGCAGACGTACCCTCAGTCCCATCGGGCGCCACATAATGCCAGGGCCCGGGACCGGCAAACCGGACGGGTAATGCGACTAACTCACCTTTCCAGACCGTGACTGCCGGGGCAGGCTGGATGCTAGCCGTCGGCAATGCCTTGACAAGCGTTTCCGGACCTTCCAGATCGTCCATAAATGCATTTTTGGTAGCAATTTTCACCCTGTATTTCCCCTCCGCCAGTCCCCTGGGCAGCCTTGCCAGAATGGGTGATTGCGTCCCTTCTCCGAAAGGAACGTCGCCGGTGGCAGTCACCAGCCTGGCTTCGTAAACAACGGGAAACCCCGATTCATTGCCAAACGCTTCGAACGCCACGCTGACAGTATCGCCTGCACAAACCTGCCCGCTCAAAGCCACTCCTCCCAGTTTGAATTGTGTGGTAGACGGCGGCGGCGCCAGCGCCTGCGGCATGCTGATCAGCTGCGCGTCGAACGTAAATGGGTCGTTTGCCGCAACGATGGGATATACCATCCCTTGAAGCGGTGTGAGGTAATAGCTTACCAGTATGTAGTTGATCCCGTAGACAAAACCGCGGTTGCTCAATGTGTAGGTAACCGTCTCCCGACCATTACCGGCATCCGCCGTGGTGCTGGCGGTTACCTCGGCTGCCTGTCCGTTAACGAGCAGGAGATGCAGGTTGGTAGAATAGGATTTCCGGGTCGTAAGGTTCTTGTCTCGCAGCAGCGTGAGTTTGAAACCGGCATAGGTTTGCGACGATCCGTTCAGCACAAAACTTCTCCGGAACCATAGTCTTTCCGCAGGAACTATCACCCTTTCAATCAAACTGTTAGGGAGCTTGTATTTTTCGTCGGTATGCCCCAGCCCGATGATGCCCTCGACAGGCTGCTCGAAAGGAGGACCCGTGAAAGTCCATGGTGCAGTGCACTGCTTTTCAAGTTTAATATCCTTACTCATAATCCCGGCCATGAGCGGGAGGAGCCATTGTGAGCGGTACTTGATCAGCGTATCTCCGGTGCTGATCGGTTTGGGGTTCGTTACGTTCACAATGAAGGTATCGGCCAGGTAACCGTTATCGTCCCTAACGTAGAATGTGCTCGAACTGCCCGGGCCAATGCTAAGGTCGCGGACACCGGATGCCAGCAGCACACCAGGTTGCTGAGCGGTGTACCAGTTGTATTTCCCGATCCAGGAAGCAGTCAACTTGACCGCGTCGCCGCCATTCTGAATCGTGAAGGTCTTTTTCTTGCTTACATCCTTCATCACCACGAAAGAATCCGCCACTGCAAACTTTGACGATAAATCCGACTCCTTGATAAATTTCACATCAAGCCGGTTCTCCTGAAACAGCAGCTCCACCGATCCGCCTTCCTTATGGTAAAAGTCGGTGGTATTATCGCCCATCAGGTTATCAAGCGGAGGAACCGACGTACTCGGGTGCAGTACCTTTGTACTGTTTGGAGGAGGATACCCTCCATCAAATTCGGCAACGTTGTTGACATTATACCAGCCGCGCCCCGCCGAACCGGAAAGAATATAAGTATAAGCTGTTTCACTGTTGACCTTGGCATAAGGACGCGTCGCGGGATACCTCCCCAGGTTGCCGTTCCCCGCCTGTCCGCCCGTTTGCGTATAATCCACGGTCCGCGCCTCCGTGCCTTTCTTGCGGATCATGCCTGCCCGCTCGTAGGCGTGCGAGTGCGACACCACCAGCGCATCGACGTGGTATTCCGGCTTTTCCAAAATCGGCAGCAGTTTCTCCTGCACCCGCTTCAAATCATTTTCAGTCAGGAAATGGCCTATCGTAGTAAATGGAGGCAGGTGAAAGCTTACCACGGTCCACTTTTGCTTATTCTTTGTAAGATCTTTGACCAGCCATTTAACCTGCGGCAGGGAATCAATGGGCGAATTGGTGGAATCGTCCATGGCGATGGAGTTTTTACTGAACAGGTCATAATAACCCGAGGTGGTAGATTCCCGCTCCCAGTTTTCGCTCACATTTTGGGATTCAACCAATGGCGGGTTTAAAACGACAAAATGGACATTCCCCTGATTAAAAGAATAATACCCCTTTTTATTATACGTCGGCTCCCCGCCGATCTGCGCACTATCCGGGTACGCGAAAGCCGAAAAGCTCCCGGCTGTCTGGTTTTGATACCCTTTTTTCAGCTTGATCGTCTTTCCGTTTTTGTTCTTGTAGGCCAAATCCGGATCGTAATCATGGTTGCCGAGGACTGTCCAGGAGGGTATGCGCGAGAGCAGCTGCTTGTCGGCCGGCCTATTGTAAAATTTGAACAGCGTCGTATCCAATGCCTTCTGAAGTCCCTCGTAAGGGAATGTGTTGGAATTATCGCCCAGGAAGAGTATGCCGTCGACCTTCGGATTGTTTTTGGAGGCAAGATAGGCCAGGTAGGCGTCACGCACTTTGTAGGGCCGCGGATTGATGCTCAGCCCCGCCCCGGAATCGCCCAGCAGCCAGAATCGCAGCGATTTGGTCGTATCGGCCGGGTCGTGCAGGGTACGGAAATAATTTACGGATGGATTGTATTGCAGTTGCTGATAGTCATTAACGCTGTAATAGCCTACACTATAATAGTATTGGGTATCCGGAGCGAGGTTTTTAAGCGTAATACTGTGCAATGTGTCGTTCACCGACGACCTGACCTCCTGGTATATTTCCAGATCGGGATTGGTGCTGTACCGGACAGCCGCATTACTCTTTACATTGGTATACCAGAAAACCGTCATTTGGTTGTGCGAAGCGAGTTGCAGGTAGGGATAGCGGAACAACGATACCGGCGGCGCTACCGGCTGGCCTTCCAGCTGCAAATCGAAATAAATATCGGAGCTGGTTTGCCCCGTTTGGTGCAGTTCGACGGCTATGACATTGGTACCGTTCTGAATCCGGTTTACCGAAAACACGGTATCGATCTCAAGCAACGGAGTACCTACGGGCGTACCGGCATAGCCACCCTGGGAAGGCGTCATGTTCTTGCGGGCCACCTCCACACCGCCGATATAAATCACAATGCCGTCGTCGAGCGTAGCGCGTAACCGTAAACCGGCATACGTCGATGTACTACTGACCTGAAAGCTCTTTCGAAAATAAAATACCGGATGGTTCGGCGTCGTGTTGTTGGGTCCGCGCTGAAGTGTGGTATTATAGGAATAGCCTGAATTGCTTCCGAACCCGAAGGGCGCGTTTCCGCTTAGCCAGCCAGCGTCGTTAAAACCAGCAGTGGCCCAGGTATTTCCCGATTGCACAACTCCGTCTTGCAGGTATTTCCAATTCGATTGATAGGGCACGATAGTCTGTGCCATGGTCCGGGTGGTGCCGAACAGTAATAGGCAAACCAGGAGCATGCCGACGCCAGCATGGCCCGGGGTTCCCTGATAAGCGGGTTTCGTTTCCATAACACTGATATTGAGGGTGATCTTCGCTTTAATTTACAGATTTATTTGTAGAAAAACTATAAATAAAATAAGAAGCAAAATTCACAGCGGACTAGCTGCGCCATGGGCTCCGAAACGTGGATTTCATCTCAGGTTAATCCGGCCATTGCAAACTAATTCTACCGATAACTCAATATTTCGTGAGAAAAACAGGCAATTCAAAGTAAAATGAACTTGGCATCCCCTTGTCCATCCATTCATATACATCAACCACTTAAACTGAAAACAGATGCCCTCTACCATCCAATCAGTTGCGATTTATCCACCGCTCGGCATTGCCCGCGTCGGGAACTCAGATGAATTTTTCCTGGCCTCGGAGATACCCGGTCAGCCCCCTGTGCCTGAAAACGGGTATAAGGATGCCCTGGGTCGCGTGAAGAAACAGGCCGTTCGCTTTCGGATATACGGAATAGGCGAAAACGGCGAGGTGATTAAGGAGCTAACGGCCGGCGACAATGTGAGCATTAGCTGGCGGGTGCATGTTGCTAACCGAAAAGCGGGCTGGTACCAATTTATGAATGCGCTGGATATTCCCGGGGATGGAATACCGGCAGCTTTTCGCAACGCGGGTGTCAAGGAGGACGACCGTTCCCAACTGATCATCGACCCCGGACCAAGGGCGATCAGCGGCCGGAATGTGAGCGGCCCGGCTTACCGGTTCGACGGCGGCAAGTTTTATGATACCGAGGTGCCGCTTGGAGAAGTCCGGACCGATGATGAGGGACGGCTGATCGTGCTGGGTGGTGAAGGAAAATCAGCTTCGCATACCAATGCTCCGGCCATCACTTTTGCCAACAACGACGGCTGGCACGACGACGTTTCCGACGGCACGGTCCGCGCGACGGTCGTGCTGGATGGAAAGACTTTTGAGGCCGTACCGGCTATGGTAGCCGTAACACCGCCCAACTTCGGACAAGGGTTGTTTGCAGTGGTAACGATGTACGATGTCGTCTACGATCTGTATGTGCGCAATGGCTGGCTGGAAAAACCCGGAAAGATCGATTTCTATGAGCACATCTACCCGATACTGAAACGCACAGTAGACACCCAGTGGGTAAACCACGGTTTTTACATGCTGTTTGGTCAGAACTCGCCCAGCGATTTTACAGAAAAAGACATTCTGGCAAAACTCTCCGACCCGTCCGAAAGCAGCCGGAAAGACAGGGAACAGGTGTTCAACTGGTACCGCAAGCCAAATGGCGAGTTGTATGAGCCCGAAAAAATCCCGCCTTTTTATGGGGACACTTTCGGCGATTACCAAGACCTGCCGAGTGTGGACTTGCCGCTCACGGCAACCCAGTACGAATGCATGGAGCGTTGGGCAAATGGACACTTTTCCACGGGTTCTTTACAAATACCACCGGCTTTTGAAAATATGGACCTGAAAGACCAGGTTACAGCCCTCACCAAGGCACCTCTGGAAGAATGCCTCGGCGGCCCATTTCACCCTGGCATTGAAATTACCTGGCCTTTCCGTAACCTGATTTTCTGGCAGGAACAAATGCCATTCCGCATTAAAATACTTCCGGAAGGAGTTTCGCCCAAAGACGATTACGGCCCCTTGCTGTCCCCGGCGACCGCCCTTCAACCGGGCGGGCCGCTCGATGGCAGCGGACCCGGGTCGCTCACGCGCTGGCTCGGCGTGCCCTGGCAAACCGACGAGGCCAGCTGCCTTTCCGGATATGTGGCTTCGCTATACCTGGCGCTTCCTTCTTTTTGGGCAGCGCGCGTTCCCAATCAGGTGCTTTCCAGCGACAGTTTTACAAGATTATCCGATAGCGGCATGAATGACGCCCAACGATTGAAGCATCTGGATTACCGCCAGGACTGGCTGCGCGATCTTGGCACACAATATCAATCTAAAATTAACAACATGGTGGCCCGCTGGCATGAATTGGGCATTATTGTACAACATCCGCTGCCGAAGACCGGCGAAACCAAATGGCTCCCGGAACAGCTCTGGGTAGAGTCGGACCGTACCAGGTTTACCGCGGAAGACCCAACCTACAAGCAGGTATTGGAAGCGGAACACGCGACGACACAGATCGTTAGGGAGGCAACTGTACTTTTGCAAACCATTGCGGGAGGCGAGGAAAGCTCTGCACGGCCACGGCGCGAGCGACGTGCATTCCGGCGCGACGAACGTTAAAATGGCGCACATACCCGTCGTAATCGCAGGAGGAGGGATTGCCGGCATGGCTGTTGCATTAAGTCTCATCAATCGCGGGATCGCCTGCCTGATTATCGAGCCTGAAATTACATTGAATGCCAGGATCGGCGAAACTATTCCCCCCAGCGCTACTTCCCTGTTGGCAAGGTGCGGGATCGATCATCTGCTGATCGATCCCGCACACCTGCCTTGTTATGGCAACCAATTTGTATGGGGCAGCAGTAAACCCTACGAAAAAAGCTTTTTTTCGCAAATCAATCCGCACGGGTGGCATCTCGACAGGCCTTTTTTCGAAAAACAGTTGCGTACCCACTGCGTTTCCCGCGGCATCGAATGGCTGCCCGGCCATCGCATCACGCACATCGACCAACACCTGGACGGCTGGCACATTTCACTGGACGGAGGAGGAAATATTGCCGGCAAGGTCTCTTGCAGTTTCCTCGTGGATGCCACCGGGCGGCAAGCCCGGATTGCCCGGATGCTCGGCCGAAAACGAAGGCGGCTCGACGCATTGATAGGTATCTCCACTCAATTGACAACCGATGGCACCGCGGTGCCTCATTACACCTACATAGAAGCCGTTGCCAATGGCTGGTGGTATGCCGCTCCGCTGGCCAACAAACGGCTATCGGTCGTTTATATGACCGACAACGACCTTATTGACAAAGAATTAACGAGTACCAGCCATTTCCTGCGGTGCGCCAGGGAAACTTCGCTCATTTCTGATATAATAAAGAGAAATCTCTCCGCTAATGCCGAAGAAACAACGCTTAGGCCAGCTTCCACTACCGCACTCGACGAGCAGACCGGCGACCGTTGGCTTGCTGTCGGCGACGCTGCCTACGCCTTCGACCCCATCTCATCATATGGAATCATGTCGGCATTGGAGGGTGGTTATTACGCAGGCCACGCGATCGCGGATACGCTCGCGGGATCGACGGAAGCCCTGACAGCCTACGACGTGATCATCAGCCAGGCATTCGCTATCTATCTCAAAATGCACAGCGAGCAGTACGCAGCCGAGCGGCGGTGGGAAGCAATGCCTTTTTGGGGGCGCAGGAGAATCCGTTGAGGATTTGGAGTAAACTGTTAAGCCTCCACTCCTCAATCACTTCATTTTAGCTCCGGAATGGATTCAATAGCCGATTCAATATCCTTGATTGCATTGGATTTATGGATCACCATCCCCGTTTTGTCGACCAGAAAATAGGTTGGGAAAGCGACGATATTATAAGTCTGGTTCACTTTTCCGTTGTCCGCTTCGAGCTCGGAAAGTTGAACCCAATTGAGGCTCTTTTCCTTAACCATATGCAGCCATTCATCCCGGTCGTTCTTAGACTCCGCCGCAATTCCGACGATGGCCAATTTGTTTGCAAGGCGATCATTAAGCGCTTTCAATGCGGGAAATGCTCGGACGCACGGGCCACACCAGTGCCCCCAGAAGTCGAGAAGCACATATTTCCCTTTGAAGTCTTTTAATGAAACAGGATTGCCCGCCATATCGGGAATGGTGAAGCCGGGGGCCGGCTTGCCGGGAGCGGGCTGATTTCGTACTGCATTCAGCCTTTCCGAAAGCGCAATACCTTGTTTGGATCCACGGACGCCCGGCGTCATTGCTTGCCATAGAGACTCATGTGTGGCAAGGTCGGCCTCGTGGGTCATCGATGACCAATAGAGAAGTTTAGCGGCCATGCGACTGGATGGGTGTGATTTAATAAATGCCCATGTTTTTGCTTCCTTTTCTTTTTCCAATTGAGCCTTGACCGAATCGGGCTTGTCATTGGCGAGGTCGTCGTATTTCCAGTCAATTTCTGTATTGTATTGATCCGAAAGCGAATTCTCTTTACCCCCCTTTATGCGGAGTCTGAATGGCCGATCAACAGCGCCCGATACAGTTACTTCGCCCGGTTCGAGCCATAGCGGGAAATATCCGGAGGGATTAAAGAGGATCGTCAATGTGCTATCGTCGGAGCCTTTGGGACTATATTTAAAATGATCATTTACCGCAAAAACCGTATCTATCCGGCGCTCACCGTCTTTTACATACCTGAATTGGATCGGCGTCTTTCCGATTCCCGCGATTGAGCCGCTAACCGTCGGTTTTTGCGCATAGGAAGTAAAAACTCCCATCGTCAATAATAGAAAAACAGACTGTAGAATAATGTTCGGTTTCATGCTGGTTAATATCATGGACGTGATTGGACATCACAATGTAACCGAATTTTCACTGCTTATAAAGAAAGACTGACTTAAAAAGCCAGTCTCTTTAGTACCACCGATTAACCTATCTAATGGGCATTCTATTCTAATTCACAATGATCTCGTCAAGAAATATCCAGGCCTTGCCACCCTTTCCCGCATGCCAGGCCGGTAATTTTGCCAGTGGTTTCGCGACGACTTTAACACAACTGAGCTCCTGCGGCTCAAACCCTGCTTCGTACACCAGGTTGTCTGCTCCCGGGATATCTTTCGCAGGTACCTCCGGCGTGATCACTTTCAGCAGTTTGAGGGTTTTATCGTTTGCTCCGCCCCACACTTCGATCCGGGTGGGTGGGAAAATATAGCTTCCGAGGTTCCTGAGCATACTGATGGTCACATTAGCTGCTTTTACAGGTTTTTTAAAATACAAATACCCTTGAAAATCAGTCTGATTATAACCCAGCCAGGTCCCGCTGACCCGTTCCGTATCCCCTACCTTTCCGTCGTACAGCGACGATGCTCCTTTTCCTTTGTACCCCTGGTCGGCAGGCGTGAGCAGCTGCGCACTGTCGACGAGGTATCCGGCTTTGAAAAACACCTTCGCTACCTGCTTGCTACCGTACCATCCATTGCGGAATGCCCGGGCTTTCAGGGTTGAGTTTTTGGAAATGGAAATGGGTTTTTCGTAAATCAGCGATTTGATACTATCTGGTTCCGTGCCGTCGAGGGTATACCGGATGACCGTGCCGGCTATCTGATGTTTCAACGATAAGGTACCGTCCGCACCTACCAGTTGATTTTCAGTAACAATAATCGGCGGGTTGAGCGCAAGAACGACGGTGTCGCCACTGAAACCCGTCTCGAATGCGATTTTAGAACCTTTTTTCAGACTAGCCAGCTCGTCTTTCTTCAATCCGGTACTCCACAAATAGACCTTTTTCAGGGATGGCATGGCTGCCAGTGTTTTCACCTGCTCCATTTTAACCGCAGTACCGCTCAGCGAGAGTTCACGAAGCTTTCCGAGTTTTTTCAGTTCTCCGAGTGTAGCCCCCGTAATGTCCGTGAAATTCAGGATCAACTTGCGCAATTCGGGAAAACCTGCTAATACTTTAAGATCCTGATCGCTCAAAGGCATCTTACTCAAATCCATCGAGACGATCTGCCCCTTCAACGGCTGCAATTCTTCGATCTCCGTTGCTTTGAAATTGGCACGACTGTAAAAATTAACGAACAATGCCGGGGATTCCGCAGAAAGGGGTTTGATCAACCGGTAGCTGGTATTGAGCTTCTTCACTTCGTCCGGGTCCGCCGCGCTAAAATCATACGATTCCTCTGTCCGGCCCCCGCCTAGTACATTCTGCCCGTAGGCATAAACCGGGTTCTGCGGCGCCAAGGAACTCACCAGCTGATCGAACCGGGAGCCGCCCTTCACCCACGCGGCCAGCAGCATTATTTCGTCGTCTGTGAGCTGTACCTTGCCGCGAGGAGGCATGTGTTTCTTGTCGTCGAGCGGCAAATGCAGCCGGCCGATGAGCAGGCCCAGGTCCGCCTTGGTAGTATCCCACAAAATGCCGTTCTTCCCTCCCTTTGTCAGCAACGCCTGCGTCTGCATCTGCAAATCGCCCTTCGATTTCTCCGCATTATGGCACGATAGACATTTCTGTTCCAGCACCGGTTTTACAAGGTCGTCATAAACTTTGGCCTCTTCAAAGGCTACTTTGGGACGCTCTTCTTCCGATGGCCCGAGGGGAGAGATGAGGAAATCCTCGCCGTGGGTGAGATTTCCACCCAGGTGCCCGCCTACAAAAAGCAGCACCAGAAACGAAGCCGCCACCAGTTTAGAAGGCCATTTCCAGGGAACCAGGGGCTTGCGAAACCCATACCAGGTAATGCTCGCCAGCGAAATCGCGATGCCCAACCACTTGTGCCACAACAATGTCCCGGATTCGTATCCTTCTTCTTTCGAGAGCACAAAGCCTGAAAATGCAGCCACGGCGGCCGTCAGGGTCCCGATAATGAGCAAGCTATCTGCCAACCCGGCATTCCACCGGGTAGACCCGGCCTTTTCGACCATAATTACCCACAAACTATACAATATCAGCACCACCAGGGGAAAGTGTAAGACCAAGGGGTGCATCCTTCCGATCGCCTGCATCCAGAACGGAACGACAAAGCGACCTTCGAAAAGCAAAAGGAATACGAGTAAACCATTCAGGAAGAAGGCCAGGTTATAGACCAGCCCTTTCCAATCCGACAAATATTTGCGCACTGTTTCGAGGTTTGTGTTTGATTAAGCAATAATCCCTTTCACCAGCTTGCCGGCTACGTCGGTGAGCCGGTAACGGCGCCCCTGGTGCTTGAAAACCAGTTTTTCGTGATCCAGGCCCAACTGATTGAGTATGGTCGCATGAAAATCATGCACGTGTACGGGATCCTTCACGATGTTGTATCCAAACTCGTCCGTCTCTCCGTAAACAATGCCGGGCTTCACGCCACCGCCTGCCATCCACACGGTGAATGCTCTCGGGTGATGATCGCGGCCGTAATTGTCTTTGGTAAGCGTTCCCTGGCAGTAGTTGGTACGACCGAATTCGCCGCCCCAAATCACCAGTGTTTCATCCAGCAATCCGCGCTGTTTGAGGTCCGTGATCAATGCAGCCGATGCCTGGTCGACATCCATACACTGTCCTTTGATCTCGCTAGGGAGCCCGCCGTGGCTGTCCCAGCCCTGATGGTACAACTGAACGAACCGGACGCCCTGTTCGGAGAGTTTTCGCGCCAGAAGGCAGTTCGCCGCGTAGGTACCGGGTACAAGGCACTCCGGCCCATACATTTTCACAATAGATTCCGGTTCTTTGGTCATGTCGGTGATTTCCGGAACGGCGGTCTGCATACGAAAAGCCATTTCGTATTGTTGCACCTTGGCGGTAATCTCCGGGTCGCCAAACTCATTATACGTTCCCTGGTTCAGCTCAGTCAGGTTATCAAGCATTTTACGGCGCTGTGCCCTATCCATTCCCTCGGGGTCGTTGAGGTATAAAACCGGGTTCTCTCCGCTACTGAACTGTACGCCCTGGTGTACCGAATCCAGGAAGCCATTGGTCCATAGTTTGGAATAAACACCCTGCCCGTTTCCTTTCCCGCGCGACAACAGCACACAAAAGCCGGGAAGATTCTGGTTTTCACTTCCCAAACCATAGCTCAGCCAAGACCCGAAACTGGGCCGGTTGCCTACCTGGGCGCCCGTCTGGAAAAAAGTCAGGGCGGGATCATGATTGATCGCCTCGGTGTTCAGGGTTTTAATAATACAAAGATCGTCGGCAATACTTGCCATATGCGGCAGCAGTTCGCTCATCCACGCGCCGCTTTTGCCATGCTGTTTAAAGTTAAATACCGAGCCGGCCAGCGGGAATTTTGCCTGATTGGCCGTCATGCCGGTGAGCCGCTGAGTACCGCGGATCGACTCGGGCAGGTCCTGTCCATGCATTTTGTTCAGCATGGGCTTGTAATCGAATAAATCGAGCTGCGACGGGGCACCATTCTGAAAAAGGTAAATCACCCGTTTCGCTTTGGGCGCGAAGTGGGGCAGGCCGGCCATAATTCCCTCTACATCGCCTTCGCCGCCGCCTCCTTTGAAGAGATCCGGAATGAGGAGCGAGCCCAGGGCCGCGCTGCCAATTCCCAGACTCAGTTTAGATAAAAAGTGCCTGCGGGTAGTATTCATCCCGAAATCAAATACTGGCTTTTCCATAGTTTTAATGATTTAGGCTTTAGGCGATAGGCTGTAAGCTTTAAGCCTTAGGGTATTGCTTTAATTTTATGTTTTCTTTCCAATCTATTCTGTCATCCGACGCCAATCCGTCTCCACCCCCACAATCCAAACGAGCTTACATCATACAGCTTATAGCCTACAGCATATAGCTTACAGCTCCTAGCTCTTCGTAATCGTCTCTTCCATATTGTACAGCGCGTTGATCACCCGCATGAGTGCGGCGGCCCGTACTTCGTCGGCTTTGGGTTCGTGCGGATATTCACCCACATTGAGCACTTTGAAAGCATGCTTCTTGTCTTTCGAAAACATCGAAGCTTCGCCGTTGTAATAGTCTGTCAACAGCTTCACTTCCTTGTCTGTCGGCTGGCGGCAGACGATCCGCTGAAACAGCGTCCTGATATTTTTATCTACGTCTGTCGACTTCACCACTGTCCGTTCGGCGAGTACCCGTGATGCTTCCAGGACCGTGGGATCGTTGAGCATCACCAGCGCCTGCAATGGCGTGTTCGTTTTAGAGCGTTTGACTTCGCAATGGTCGCGGTTACTGGCATCGAAAATGATCATCGATGGCGGCGGTACAGTCAGCTTGATGAAGGTATACATCCCTCTCCGGTATAAGGCATCGCCCTTGTCCTGCTGATAAGTCCGCAGCGTACCACGGCCCGAAGTAGCCGCCTCCCAAAGTCCTTTCGGCTGGTAGGGCTTCACACTTGGCCCTCCTATTTTCGGGTTAAGAAGTCCGCTTGTCGATAACACCATGTCCCTCACCAGTTCTGCCGGCAGCCTGTAACGCGGGCCGTGGGACAGGTAGATGTTGTCGGGGTCGGCTTTCAATTTTTCCTCGGTGATTTTGGCGGACTGACGGTAAGTTGCCGAAGTGACGATCTGTTTCACGAGTCTTTTAATATTCCAGCCGTGGTTCATAAAATCAACGGCAAGCCAATCCAGCAACGCCGGGTTCGTCGGCAAATCGCCCTGCATTCCGAAGTCGCCGGTACTTTTCACAATTCCCCGTCCGAAGAATTCCTGCCAGACCTGGTTTACAAATACCCTGGCTGTGAGCGGATTGCTTTTACTAGTCGTCCATTTCGCGAGCCCCAGCCTGTTTTGAGGCATTCTGGTGGTATCAAATTTCATGACGGCCGGCAATGCGACGGCGGTAACCACGCGCCCGGGGGCGTCGTACACGCCACGGTTGAGAATATGTGTGGGCCGGAGCGTGTCCAGGTCACCCAGTACCGAAACCATCAGCTTGCTGGTGTCCGGTCTGTTGATGAACGACAGCAGCGTCCTGGCCTCCTCGTCATTAATCGTCATAATTGGATTTTTAGCCGGTCTGGTCCGCGAAATATCGCCTTCAAAACCTGCCTCCTTCGAATTATTGAAAAACGCAAAGAGCCGGTAGTAATCTTCCTGAGAAATAGGATCGTACTTGTGATCGTGGCACTGCGCACATTCCACGGTAAGACCCAATACCCCCGTACTGAAAGTCTTGGTTTTATCGATATTGTATTCGATCCGGTATTCCTCCGGGATCACCCCGCCTTCTTCGGTGTATTTATGGTTCCGGAAAAAAGCGGTGGCCAGGATCTGCTCCTTATTTGCATTGGGCAGCATATCACCGGCGATCTGCCAGGAGAGGAACTGGTCATAGGGCATGTTCTTGTTGAATGCATTGATCACCCAATCGCGCCAGGGCCACTGTGTCCGGTACTCGTCGTCCTGGTAGCCATAGGAGTCGGCATAGCGGGCCACATCGAGCCAGTACACTGCCATTTTCTCCCCGAACGTCTTTTGGGCAAGCAGCTCATCGACGATCTTCTCGTAGGCCTTGTCGCTTTTATCGGCGGCAAATTTTTGCTGCATATCCAAAGCAGGCGGCAAGCCCGTCAGATCCAGCGCAACCCTTTTCAGCAAATGACTTTTTCCGGCCTCCTCGTTAGGGGTAAGCCCGGCGCCCTCCATTTTTTGAAGGACAAAATGATCGATTTCATTTTTCGGCCATGCTTCATCCGACACTTCGGGCACAGCAGGCAACACCGGTGCGGCGAACGCCCAGTGCTTTTCATATTTGGCGCCCTGTTTGATCCACTCGCGCACGAGGCCTATTTCCGATTCGTTCAGCAAACCCAGGTGCGACTCCGGTGTCGGCATTTGATAAGACGGATCCACAGATGTAATCCGCTTGTACACCTCGGATTGCTCGGGTTTACCGGGAAAAATCGCGAAACCCTTACCATCTTTTAGTTTGGCATAAGCGCTTTCGGCTACATCAAGCCGCAGGCCCGCTTCCCGTTTCTTGGCATCGGGACCGTGGCAGGCAAAACATTTGTCAGAGAGGATTGGCCGGATATCAAAATTATAACTGACAGACCCGTTACCCGATTTCTTTTGAAGGGTCCCATTCTTTTGAAAGCAGGAAACCACCATCAAGGCAAATGCGCCAATTGACAACACTAAAAATAAAGACTGCTTCTTCATTTATCGATCACTAAAACTGGAAAAAACTCATCTGATTATCCGCTGAAAATGGTGCGTACGTCGCATTCCAGGCACATGTTAATATACTATCAGTGATATACACCGCCCGCCTCTGTCATTTCTCCTCTGGGCAAAAGCAAAATAACGTTATCACCCCTTCAACACACATCGACAATTGCAAAAATATAGCAATTTAGTCCAAAAAGTCAGTTTCATATTAACAGCTTCCGATACCATATTTGCATTTGCTTTTTTTCTTGCTAAGGTCCGAACTACTCATCCTACCCGCTGCTATTCTGGTCGGCCGCTGAGAACATCACGACTGCCTATGTTCCGTCATGTCTATACATGTTCAAATATACCAACATATTGATAACCGACAAAAAAGAATGCTAAAAATCCATTCACCAGCTAGTCGAAAATACTTTAATGCTTTGATTATTAATTATTTATATAGCAAATTGATAATTTTGCAGATCCTGGACAGCCACAGCATGCTATGTTCTCCCTTTTTGTCAAATTATCGAAATGTACATAATGTATATACATATTAATTCAAACCATGAATAGACCTTTCGGCACCGATAAGTTCCGACTGCTGTGGGATCTGCGACTGAGCGCTAGTGACTAACGAAGCCTTTGGATGATGTGCGCCCCTACTTTCTTCCCTTGCCTGGCGCCTTCGTCGACACTCAGCCGGTAATGGATGCCGCCATACAAACGGCTCACCGACGCCTCCGCCGCAGCCTCGGCAAATGAGTTAAAATGGCGCTGCATTCCGATATACCGAAGATCGCTCGTGTCCTGAAATGCAAAATTATCCCCATACAAATGGGTCAGGACAGTCGACGCCGAGGCCGTGATGCTGCTGTGCCCGCTGGGATATTCCGGGAAAGGGGGAGTTTGTAAAAAGGGGATAAAGCCCCGGTCGATCAGCTCATTAATAACCGTTACCGGCCTCACCACGCTGCTGCGGTACTTTTCATCCCAGCAGGCGATAAACGCATCATACAATGCAACGGCGGTGAGCGCATACCCCCGCGCTGTTTTCACCGGATCGGCATGGGTTTGCTTCGCGGCGATCGCGGCAATGCCCATCCAGTGACCGCCCGGCGTAATTTTCTTTTTACCCATCACCAGGTGCCCCGAATGTTCGATCGTAAAAGGATTGTCGTCCCAGAAACGCGCGATCTCTTTTTGCTCATCGGTTAAATGGATACCCGTTTCAAAAACCTCCCTGGCACCTTTGTAGAAAGCGCTAAGGGAATCTTTGCTGTATTGGGGTGGCCTGGGTGGCATAAACTGCGCCGCGGAGTCCAGCGCCATGGGCATCATCGTATTCCAGCACCATTCGACGCCATCCAGGTAGTCCGGTGGCGTGGGCCTCCATTTTCCCGGCTCGCCGGTGCCCAGGTATTTAGACTTGCCTCTTGATTTCGCGTAGCCGTCCGCTTTTGCTCTTGCCAGAATCGTTTTCGCAATGGTATCACCAAAAGCCACCGACCGCTGATAGGTCGGATCGTCCAGCGCCTCTTTGAAATTATTGTAAACGGAATTTTCATACACATTCAACGAATCCACCGAAAACACCTTTACCATCCGTGCCACCGTAAAGAATGCCTTGGTCGAGGCCAGTGTGTAGTTGTATTCCTTGCCCCTTTCCGGCTGCGGCATTTCCCCGAAACCGTTCAATTTCTCCGTAATGGACGGGCTTCCCTCTTTCGCAAACCGCACGGCCTCATAGGCTGCCAGGGAAGAATATGCATAAATGCGGCTTGCAACAGGCGGCGAGAATACGTCGTAAATAATGACTTGCGTGAGGATATCCTGATTTTGGTGCAGTATCTCCGCATCATCGAGGCGCTCCTTTTTCCCTGTGCAGCCAGCGATCAGGCCTAAAATGGCGACCGATGCACAGATCGTTTTCATTGTTATTTTCATGTGTTTGATGGGCGGGTTTAGGAACAGCCGTGTATCAAAAATCGAGTCTTCTTGTCTTGCCTGTTATTTCAGTAACAGATACCGATTTCACACCTTTTCCGGCACTGAGAAAACACGCGGATTGCGAAAGAAACGACGATCCGTAATACATTTCCGTCTTCTGTTTTCTGCCGTCGGCAAATGTGATTCCGGCACTGATGTCTCCCTGCTTCAGTGGAATATTATTGACAGTCTGTTTGAGTTCGAATATTTTCAATGGCCCCCTGTTCTGGCCTGCGGCTACGAGGTATTTCCCATTTTCCCCGCGCAGCTTTACCATGGACTTTCCATTGCCGGGAATAAAAATACCGCTTTGAAGGATCGACATCGGCACAAAATCCCCTTTACCATTCCCTCTCAACACCAGGCCGTTCAGCGCGTCGTAGCGGCCTACGGTCACATCGGTTCCGTAGTCGTTGGTGTTCATAGCCAGATCGAGATTGCCGTCACCATCGAAGTCGTCGGCTATCATGCCATTCAGCGCAGACAATTGAGCCATAAATGGAAGGGATGTCAACGTAAATTTGCCTCCGCCGTCGTTCCGGCAGTAGCTCGAACTGAGGTTCCCCGCCTTCAATATCAATGCACCTTCCAATTGCTCGCTCGTCAATAGCTGGTCCATGCCGGCATTGGCGTAGGATTTATAGTTTTGAAATTTCGCACGCATCCCGATCATCTGTTTCACGGCATCATCCCGCATGTGCGCAGGATATTCTTTCCGGGTAGGGTCGGCCTGGCTTGTAGGCAGGTACAACGACGTGAAGGCATCGTAACTGCCATTGTTATCGAAATCTTTGGCGTAAACCGAGACAGGATATTGCTCGCTAGCCTGAAAAAACGAGTTCCGCCCCAGGTTTCCGACGACATAGTCCATATCGCCGTCGTTATCAAAATCACCGGGCACAATGCTGTTCCACCACCCTTTCCCGCCTGAAATGCCTGTACCGCCCGTCACGTTTTTAAAAGTCCCTTTATCATTTTTGAAAAAGGTTACCGGCATCCATTCACCAGCCAGTATCAGGTCGGGCCAGCCGTCGTTGTCAAAATCGCTGAAAACGGCATCGCAGACGAGCCCGATGCCGGCTAGTCCCCCGGCTACCCGTGAGGTAACGTCCGTAAACCGGGCTTTCCCGCCTTTCGAATCGTTCCTGTAAATAAAGCTCGATACCGGCCTGGGGTAGGCCCATGGATCTACCCTGCCCCCAACAAACAGGTCAAGGTCGCCGTCGCGGTCGTAATCCACCGCCCTGATACACGATTTACTGGTAAAATTGTAAGGAAATACGGTGCTGTCGGGCGCAAAGTTGCCGTTACCGTCATTCAAGTAAAACTGGTCCTGATAAACACCGGAATTAGATTTTGCCGTGTAACCACCCCGGGCAATGTAAAGATCCGGGTCAGCGTCGCCGTCGGCATCGAAGAGCAAGATCCCCATATCCTGATAATGCGCGTCGGGAATCGCGGATGGCGGCACGATCGTCTTTTGAGCAAACGAGCCATTCTTTTGCTGGACCAGCAACGCCGTCCCGGACGTTGCGCTGCCACCTACTACTACGTCGTCCAGACCGTCGCCATTTACATCACCAGCAGCAAGGGAAGGGCCATACTCGGAAAGCTTGTGAGGGAGCAGTTTTTGAATACTAAAATCAATCTGGTCCATCTGTGTGTGTACATAATGCACGCCGAGGATGCCGGTAACGTCCCGAAACAGCGCGTTTTGAGCAAACACAGGAAGCGGTTGCTGGTGTTTGCCCCTGGAATCGGCCTTGCTGACCTTTACAATCTGATCGGCCTTCACATTCAACAGAAGCTGCCGTTGTCCGTCCGGCCATTGGATAACGAGGGAATCTACGACCGAAGCTGCTCCCAGGCCGAAATACGGATTAAGTTGTACCGAAGAGAGATACCCGCGATAAGGTGTCTGCTCGTACGTCTGGTGCGCGCCCGCATGATAAACCTCGATCCATGCGCCCAGCCCGTTGCGGTTCAGGGCGTCTCCCTGCAATTGCACAGACAGGTAATGCTCTCCGGAAGAGCCGGCCTTGGTGTTTTCGTATAAGGAAACGGCATCATTGATATTATTGACAACCATATCCAGATCGCCGTCATTGTCGAGATCGGCATAGGCGGCGCCATTCGAAAACGATATGTCGGTCAGGCCCCAGTCTGCGGAGACGTCGGTGAAAGCACAGTCGCCGTTATTTTTATAGGCATAGTTATGCAGCTTCACCTCCGGAATTTGCCGCAAGGTTTCGGATTGCGGCGTTACCGGCGATGCTTCGAGGCGATAGGTCATAAAATCACGGTCGGTCACGTCCTTTGGAAATCCGTTCGTAACCACCAAGTCCCTCCAACCGTCATTGTCAAAATCAGCCACGAGCGGAGCCCAGCTCCAATCGGTTGCCGAAACCCCGGCAATGTAGCCGACGTCACTGAAAACCGGGTCGCCGATCGAGTCGTTGGCATTCACCCTCGGCCCCTGGTTAAGCTGAATGGTGTTCCTTACGTATTGGTACTGGTATTTGTAGAAATCGTTCAGCTGGAATGTCTGATAGCTGCCCGGCCCCATCATCATTTTCTTTCGGTAATTATCTTCCGGGTTCATATCCAGCTCGACGATATCCGACAGTCCGTCGTTGTTAATGTCTATCACGTCCTGCCCCATTCCGTTGGCAGAAGTATGTTTGAAGTAGGAAGCTGCCTTGTCGGTAAAAGTCCCGTCCCGGTTATTGATATACAACAGATCATTTGCGATAAAATCGTTCGTGACAAATATATCCTTCCAGCCATCCCGGTTAATGTCCGTCACATTTACGCCATGACCATAACCTTCGATCGTCACACCTGCTTCCCTCGTTACATTCGTAAATACCGGGTGTTTTAATGCCGGATCAGGGTCGTTGCGATACAGCCTGCCTGTGCTGGGAAAAGAGCCGTCGGTAACTTTGGGCTTGAAAGTAGAAGGGTCTACCCTGGGAAGTATTTCGTTCACCACGAGGTAAACATCCAGGTCGCCATCATTATCATAGTCAAAGAAGCTCGCCATGGTCGTATGCGAGGCATCATCCAGGCCATACGCGGCTGCCGACTCGCGGAAGGTCACTCCGCCCGAGCCGTCCCTGCCCTGGTTTATGTAAAGCAGGTTCTTCCTCTTCTCCGGATCTGTGTGAATGGATGCGCACACGTACATGTCCAGCCAGCCATCGTTGTTGATATCCACGACCGCCACCCCTCTGCACCATTTGCCGCCCCCTCCGACGCCGGCGCGGTCGGTCACATCCTCAAACTGCATTTCACCTTTATTCAGATACAATTTATTGGAAACCATGTTGCCGGTAAAATAGATATCCTGCAAGCCGTCGTTGTCAAAATCGCCTATCCCGACTCCCCCTCCGTTGTAGATATTGATGAGATTGATAGGGTTAACCGAATCATTCTCCACGATCTTGTTATTAAAATCGATACCCGAATGCCCGGGGGATACCAGTTGAAACAGTTTCGTATTCCGTTTGCAGGAAAAGGACATTAAAACGACCGCCGCTGTTAGAAGAGAAGTATAAACAGACTTCATATTTGGCTACTTAACGATGGAACACCTATTAAAAAAAACCAGTGACGGGGAATCCCGCCACGGGTTTACAATACTGCTAATTATTAACCTATTCTGAAAAATTGTATCTCAATAGCCGGGGTTCTGCTTCAAAACACCGTTGCTCTTTCTGATCTCAGTATTCGGGATCGGGAAGAGGTAATAGTGATCTCCCTTCCACGGTTTTCTCACTTCCGCCTCAGGAATTACGCCATAGGTATAGGTTAGTTTACCCAAAGCATCGCCCGGCTTGGCACCAGTCCAGTCCATGGTCACTTTCGTCAGTCCCCTGATCGCAATATCCACATTTCCCGGTGCTGCTTTCCACCGCATCAGGTCGAAGAAGCGGGAATCTTCCAAATGCAGCTCGATTGCGCGTTCGTTCCGGTAATCCCTGACAAGCGCCGCGCCGGTGCTTTTAATATCAGGCATATTCACCGATGGCCGCTTTCTCACCTTGTTGATATACTCCCTGGCCAATGCTTCGTTGCCCAATGCCATCTGGATTTCGGCATAATTCAGGTAAAACTCGGTCAATCTCATGAATACGACCACCTGGTTATAGTCGTTGTCAAAGCTTGCGCGCGGGCCGGCGAAGTCATCGGTCTTCTTGAAAGTGTAGCCCGTTTGTACCCGCCAGTGGAAAGGCGTAAGCCCTTTTACCCAGTAGGTCTTCGAATCGCGGCCGAAATCGAACAAGTTCTGGCCATTCTTAGGGTCAACCTTGTTAGGATTGATATAAGGCGGAGCATTGTCCGGATTAGGGTTCGCATCCTCCCAGTATTCATAGAGGCGCTCGGTACTTTTTGAACCATCGATGATGTTCAATGGGCCCGCTCCGGGATAAATCACCGAATCATAGAATCTTGGGTCCCTGTTTTTCTCCGGCTTCTGGGGATCGTAGCCCGATGCCGCATTCACAGTCACCCCATCTGCCAGATAAGGATATTCACCGTTGGTCAGCTGGAACATATTGACGAAGTTTTGCGTCGGTACAATACGCTGCTGGGCATCGAAGCCGCTGGGCCAGTAGTCGTAATTATAGCCCCATCCGGGAATCCTGGTGGCTGGTGTGAACGACTTGCCGAAAATAGTCTCGTCGGTTTTCAATGGCTTTTTAAACAGATCGCCGTATTTGGGGTGCAACGTAAATCCGAGGTCGAGCACCGCCTTGGTCGCCGCTTCGGCCGCTTTCCATTTAGCCATGTCGTTAGACGGATTGTTGAGCGGGCTCGCAAGGTAGAGCAACACTCTGGCCTTGAATGCCATTGCAGCAGCTTTGCTGATCTTACCTGTATTGACGGGCACGCCGTCCAGGAAACCAATCGACTTGTCTGCCTCGCCAAGCACAAACTGTGCACATTCGTCGAAAGTATTCCGGGGCACGTCGAAACTCTCGGAATTCAGCTGAAAACTGTTGGTAATAATGGGAACACCACCAAATGTGCGCATCAGCTCGAAATACATCCACGCCCGCAAAAAGTGCACTTCACCTTTCATGGGGTTCAGTTTCTCGACCGGGATGCTCGATTTCTCGACGTTCTCGAAAAATACATTGGCTTTTCTGATAAAGCCGTACTCATAATCCCAAAGCGGCGTGGCTGCCGGCAGGCCGTTGACGATCGAAACCAGATCCGAAACGTTGTCGGCGGTTAGGTTCCCTTCGAGATAGTTGCGGATACCCGCCGACCGCTCATGGGTCTCAGGCTGGTTCACTGCGATGTCGGTCAATGCATCGTAACCGCCGGTTCCTGGCGCCCAGGGGGGCTTGATGCCATTGTAGACATTATAGACATAGTTTTGAAGAAAAACCGCGTCATTAAACACCGCATCATCCGAGATCGCATCCAGCGGCTTCTTGTCGAGCACGTTACATGAAGTGGCCGTGGCAATGATGCCGACTACCGACATCGTGAACGCCCGCTTCAACACGTGATTTTTTATAACTGTATATTTCATAGGTTCTCTGATTAGAAGGTAAGATTGAGTCCGAAGCTCAGCGTCTTCATGTTAGGATACGCACCGCCGTTTCCGCTCAGGAATTCAGGGTCACCATTACCGTATTTTTTAAGGGTATTGAATATCATGAATGCATTGTCGCCCGACACGTAGATACGCAAAGCACTGATTCTCGCTTTCGAAACCAGGCTTTTGGGAAGCGTATACCCCAATTGCATGTTTTTCATGCGCATCCAGGTTGCAGTGTGGTAATAGAAATCGGCATCCGAAGCAGCTACACCTGTTGGGGCGATCATCGGGAGCTCCGAATTTACATTCTCCTTGGAGTAGGCGTTCAGCGCTACATATTCCAGACCGTTACCACCTGCTCCGGAGTTGAATCCTGTGCTCAACCGGAACTTCGCGCCGCTTTGTCCTTGCAGTAACATCGTCAGATCGAAATCCTTATAGTTCAATCCTACGCTCAAACCGTACTGGGTGCTGGGGAAAATCGTCGTGACACCACTTGCATCGGTATTGTTGGTGGTATTGAACATATAGCGGTCGTTGCTGTCGATCTTACCATCGTTGTTCAAATCCGCGAAGATCAATCCTCCCAGCATCGCTCCCGGATATTTCACACTATTGTCGAGATCCTGCTGGGTACGGTAAATGCCGATTGCCTTGTACACCAGTCTCGATCCGAACGGTTGCCCTTCCAGCTTCTGGTATTGCTCGGCCTGAGGCGTTTCGTCGAAATAGACAATCTCATTTTTGTTATAAGAAACGTTTCCGTTAACCCGTAGTGTCAGATTTGAAAAATTGTGACGATAACCTGCCTGAAATTCGATACCCTGGCTATTCATCTTACCGATGTTTTCATCCGGAAGGATCAATCCGGTATAGCTTGGAATTGACGCCTGTCTCCTGCCGAGGATATTCGAAGTTTTGTTTTTGAAAAGGTCCAGTTCGAAAGTCAACCGATTATCCAAAAACGCCGCCTCCAAGCCCAGATCGGTCTTTTCGCTCACCTCCCAGGTAATATTGGGGTTGGGCGTCGACTTCACTGCGATACCTCGTGCATCTACCCCGTTCACTACCCAGCCGGCGTCGTATCCGTAGGCGGCGATGTATTGGAACGGGTTGACCCTGTCATTACCCAGGCGTCCCCACGAAGCCCTCAACTTCAAATTGCTGATCACATTTTTCGGAATGAACGCTTCGTTGCTGATGACCCAGCCAGCCGAAACTTGCGGGAAAAATCCAAAACGGGTTTCTTTCGGGAAGATCGGCGAGCCGTCGTATCTGGCACTGAAACCGAAGAGGTATTTTTCCTTGAAATCATAGCTGACACGTCCGAAGAAATTCTGGCGGCCCGATTCCGTAGCGGTTCCATCGTTATTCCAGTTCAAGCGGTTGGTATTTCCCGCAAAAAGTTGATCGATCAGCGGCGAATCGTAACCCAGCCTTTGGGCCCAGAAGTTGTTGTCATTATAGGACATCTGCTCATAAGCTACGAAAGCGTTCACTTTATGATTTGTGGCAAACGTCTTACTGTAAGACAGTTTCACGTTCCCTGTGGTCCGAAAACTTTGCTTAAAATCTTCTCTCAAACCAATATCCTCCACAGATCTTGACTGTTTCTTGACAATCGTTCCGTCCGGGGCCCGCTCATAATATGGCCATACATAGTTAAACTGCTTGTTGTAATCCACCGTCTTGACAATCGACAGGAAGCCGTCCAGTGCTAATCCGCTCACAGAAGGAATGTTGTATTTCGCACGCAGGGTTCCGCTGGCAACGTCAGCCCGGTATCTGCGGTAACCCGGACTAAGAAGGCGGGCAGCAGGATTAAGGTGCGACCATCCTTCTCCCGGATAGCGATAGTCGCCACCGATATAAGCTTCCTGCAGGGGGCTGGTGCTCGCCAGCGAACCTACCTCGCCGCCGGCACCACCCTGGGGAGTTTGCGTATATTTCTCACGGATCGAAAGGTCGAGACCTACCTCAAAATCCTTCGTCACAGTTACATCGATGTTGCTTCTCACGTTGTATTGTCTCAGCTTCGATTTATTGTCGCCGCGAAGGATCCCGCCTTGTGAGGCAGTACCGAGAGACACAAAATATCTTACCCGCTCGGTCCCGCCGCGCATCGTGAGCGAGTAGCGTGTTTGGTGCACCGGTGGGCCAATCAGCGCATTCCACCAGTTTTCCGGTCTTCTTTTTCCCGTTCTGAAAGCATCTACCAATGCATCCGGAAAGTCCGGCGGCGTACCTTCGAGCGCCCTTCTGTCGTTGAGCACTTTCATGTACTGGAACGCATCGGCTGACTTCACTTTCATAGTCGGAGACTGCCACGACTGCGTGGTGGAGAAATCAAAGGCGGGTTTGCCGGTTGTACCCCTTTTGGTCGTAACCAAAATAACCCCACCCGCGGATTGCGCGCCGTAAATAGCTGCGGAAGCGTCTTTCAAAACCGAAATAGACTCTATATCATTGGGATCCAATCGGTTCAAGCCATCCGGGTCGGCATTGGCCACCCCATCGATTACGATCAGGGCTGATGTATTGCGGTAAGTATTTGCGCCCCGTACGAGGATTTGCGCATCGTCAAACCCCGGCGCGGCGCTTCTTTGCGTCACGTATACCCCTGCCATGCGCCCCGCGAGCGAGTTGGACAGGGATGCCGCGCTGGATTTCTTGATCTCGGCACCGGTCGTCTGCACAACGGCATTGGTCAGTTCCGACCGTTTCTGCGTGCCGTAACCTACCACTACCACATCACTCAGCTCCTGGGCGGACACGTCCATTTTTACACTGATGCCGGATTGGGAGCCGACCTTCACTTCCTTGCTCACATAGCCTATATAGGAAAACACGAGAACACTGTTTCCGTCCTTCACCTTAATGGTATAATTCCCGTCCTGGTCTGAAACCACACCGTTGTTGGTACCTTTCTCCAAGACATTGACGCCGGGTATGCCTGCATTGTTTTCATCGGTGACCTTTCCTGAAACGGCTTGCTCGGCTTTGGTACGGGTTCCGGATTCATGGAGGGCAACCGCGCTCATTCCGCGGCTTAACGGGCTGCTGCTGGCCCTCGGCGTCGGCGCCAGGAGACTCACCAGGGCAATCCCCCAGAAAGCGCCCAACGACTTGTGCGCATTGTCTGTAAGTAGTTTAGGTTTCATAAAAAATTATTGGTTAGTAAAATCGGCAATGGCGCTATCGTTCAGCCCAACTAAGAACTTAAATCCTTTACAACTAATATTTTACAAAAAGCAAATACGAAAGCCGGAAACCAACATATTCAAAAGTGCAAATGCCGTCCGCTACCGGATACGCGTTACCCGCGCACAGGCAACCGGTTATACATATACGTTACAACCGGAACACTGTTATAAAACAGCGACGTGTTCAAAAATGCCGTTTAAAAAGCCACTGTTTGTTATCATTGCCTTTTAACCCGGCAAGTCAATTTTTCCCTGGTTTGATTTTAAACAAGCCGGAAACCCCGCTCAGCATGTCCTGAGCTTGACGGCCTTATCAGACCCGGGTAATCGCGTATTTAAAATCAATTCTAAAAAATCATTTATATGTACAAACATATAGACATAAAACCGAACAAACAAGTATTTATAAAAAATAATAATTTAATGAAAGGATATGAATATTGTAAGTAACCGCATTTTACCTCCTCTACGGGATGCTTTATATAGAAACAGCAGTTATGGCTTCCGAGGCTATTTATTAAATTATAATACAAATATATCGCGTATTAATACAATATTTTGATTTTGTATTAACATATTCCAATACTATGTTTGCACAAACACCTGGGAGTGCAATACAAGCTGTAACACCGGCGATTATTCTCTCACGCTTTCCACGGTATACACGAAGCTATCGGCCCGGTAATAGCCTAAATTATACTCGATAGGCCGTTCTCCCTGATCGAACACAAAACGCTTCCGGAAAAGAATGGGGCTACCCGGCTCGACTTCAAGCTTGGCGGCTATGAATTTATCGGCAGCAATTGCTCCTACCTCCTCCTTGGATAGGGTCGCGATCACAAGATGGTCCTTTTCGAGGATATCATAAAGCGGACGCTTGAAATCTTCCTCGCCCGTAAGCCCTACCCGCGGATGAAAATAGGAAATGAAATAGACAAAGGGGCCCTCCGTCTTTCCTCTGAGCCGTTCCAGTTTGAGGACTTTTTTGTCACGCGTAATGTCGAAAAAATTGGCCACTTTCTCCTCGGGCGTAACCCAGGTTACATGCAGTTCGAAGTTTTTGACGACAATCCCCCGCGCATTCATCTCCTGCGTAAAACTTAGCCAGTTCTTTGATTTTGAACTTATTATCGACTCAGCAACCTTCGTTCCGATTCCTTTTTTCCGGATGAGCAGTCCCTCATAGACCAACTTGTTCAGCGCCTGCCGCAAAGTCGACCGGGATATCGCGAGCTGCCTGGCCAGTTCTACTTCATTGGGCAGGAATTTCCCGTTCAGGTGCTCGGGATCATTAATTATGGTGCGGAGCAGGTTTTCGGCCTGGATATGTAACGGAACCGGGCTTTTATGGTCAATGCTAAATTTCATAATCGATGTTAAAGTAAGCAATTACAAAAATAGCTAAATAGCGTACTTGCGAAATACCATGTCTGGTCATTGGACCTGAACAGGCTTCCGGCCCTGCAGGCTATTCCAGAACGAAGCTTGCAGGCGCATATGCACCCAAAGAGAAACTGAACTTGTCGCGCGAAACGGCAATTTTAGGTCCGGTGGCCTTGCCGCGAAGGTTTACCGGCGTCGCCGATGTGAATCCTGATTTTGCCGGAAGTGACACTGTAATGGCACCCGATTGCCCCGCTTGCTCCCACAATCTGAAAATTACACCTTGCCCATCCGGGTTTTCTCCGAATGCCGTCACCAGCGCACCCCGCCGGGAAGTCGACAGCCCGGACTTTTGCAATGGAAGTGTTCCGCCCTGCCCTTCGGCAAATCCGGTCAACAAGGGTAGCCGCGCATCCCAGCCCCCGTCGGCGAGATTCTGCATGGTATTCGAATGCTTGCCGAGGCCCCATATACGTACTTTTTCGCTCCATGAACCCGACTGCCATAACGGGAAATTGGTATTCCACATGTTGTTATAAATATTCACAAACACCGCAGGTTTGCTCGGGACATGGTCCATCGAAAATTTCCACAGACCAGGCTCTCCCAGGCTCATCAGCGGAGAATCCACAGGCGTTAACGCCACACCCGACTGATCGGCCTGCGTTAAGGCCACCCCCAAATTGACGGCCATCAGATATCTGCCCGTGCCGGTGATAATGTCTTTCGCAGGGTCAACAGGCCCACCCAAACGGCCGACGGTAAATGAGGGGTGCTTCACGGCAAAAGGAAAACAAAGCCAGCCCCCTTCCGGGTGTTTTTCGGGAGTTTTAGCGTCCACAAACCATTCCACGTCGACATAGGCCGCCTGCCGGGGAAATGTAAAAACCATCGTATATTTTTTTGCGAGCCCTTCGGTATTGTCCGAAATGAGCGTGGCGATATCGGCAACGGGCGAATGCGACACTTCAATATGCCAGTTTCCCGGGGTGATGGCCTTGTAAGGCACCTTGTCGGCCTTCGGCATTCCGGGTTTGCCCAGATCGTTGAGTCCCCATCCCTCTTTGATCCGGCTGTATTTATTGAACCATGCGTCGACTTCGTTACTGCTGAAACGCTCATGTAGGAACTGCCCCAGCACATATTCCGACGACTGATCAGCCAACTCACGGCCTGTCGATTTCTCGATAAGCGACGAAATACCTCCTTTATTTAGGTCAAAAACGATCTTGAAATGAGGTGTATCAAACGAACTTTGGGTATCGGTGGTCGGAGTATAATCCTTTACCTGACTTTCCGCAAAAGCTACAAATCCGGATGCCGGAACGTCTTTCGCATAGAAATACCTACCCTTCTCCCACGGGATTTCCACCAGTCCCGAACGCGGCCACGGCAGGGCATTATACACCACGAGGCGTTTACCTCCTATACCAACCGACCGGGCAAGCAGGTTGAGGTGGCTTGTCAACTCCTCTTGCACGATATCACCGGCATTGTGGATGTACCGACGTTTTTCGTCATACGAATTCAGCCATTTTCTTTTGCTTCCTTTCGCCGTATTGCCGGCGTAGCTATTCGGTAATTTTGAATAGTCGCCGTTGGCCGGAACGGGCTCAGCGTCCGCCTCTCTCATCCATTTCTTCCAATCATCGCCGTAGCTGTACCGCGGGCCATATTCCGCATTCATCCCCCAGGTATGCTCTGCGTACAAAAGGCTCTGCTCATAGGCTTTCGCCAATTTTCCCGAGATGGGTTCCACAGGGATATTCCATAGTTTCATCCCGGTATGCAACCCGTCCAATGCCGACTCCAGCGGCCGGATACTCCTGCCGATTTTAGCCTCTTCCGGATTCGACAGCAGTCCCTGTATCCAGGTATCGGGCGTATCACCCTTAACGACGGGCAGTTTCGGATCCTCGGCCAGCACCGCCCGGGCGAAATCGTCCAATGTCCCCAAATGTATACGTACGCCCGGCAGGTCCCTGGTTGTTCTCGCCAAAATTTCGTCCAACTGCTTTTGGGTCGGCGGGCCCTCGTTGTCGTTGGTCATAATCATTCCCAGGTAATTACGGCATGGCCAGTCTGCCGGCGGCTTTATCTCCGATCCGTACAGCGCAGTGTATTGGCATAGTATTCTGGAACCGTCGGCCCCCTCCCACCAAAACAACGGCGGAACGCGGGGATACTGGCTGGCGGGGTTACAACCCAGTTGAAGGAACTTCACCCCGGCGTGATGAAGCAGCACCGGAAGCACCCATGAATGGCTCGGGACGTCGGTCATTTTAGCGCTGATCGGCAGCGGTAGCCCATAGGCGCGGGCAACTTTCGAAGAGAACCCCAGCCCTCTTACAAGATCTTCATAGTCCAGCGACTCGGTATGGGTACTGAATGGGAATGCATGGGCAACAATGGCGCCTTCCCGGACTGCCTTTTCCACGCGCAACCTGCGTTCGGGCGTTTGCAGTGGTCCGAGGATCTGCGCACTGAGCGGCCACCCGGGAACGGTCCAGGAAAAACGCCTTTCCTTTGGGAGTCTGGCATTCTCGTCTATTATTTTCAATGCATTATCCATCATCTCCTCCCGGTATCTGGTAAATACATTGGCTGGCAGATCGGTAAATCCGAGATCGAAGTGCGTCTTAAAAACAAGCCACACATCGGTAACTTTAGAGGGTTCCGGCTGCGCTTGTCCGTGCACCGCGAGGGTTAGGGCCATTAACACTGATAAAGACAATCTCAAAATGCTCATGCGTTCCCGATAATGAGTAACTGATTTTCTATTTCCTGATATATGCTTTCAGGGTGGCACATTTTTTCCCGGCAGATTTCCCGAATGGCGAGATCGTGTAGGATGGCACATTGGCTGGCACGATGAATGTTTCCGCATAGTGGATCACATAGGGATCAAAAAGTCCGTCGGGACTCTCCACAATGGCTTCACCACCCTCCACAAGGTTGACCACGTTCAGGTTACCATGCGTGTAATGCGTCACCCGGGCGTCGAACCAGTGCCTTCTGGTTTCAATAAACTGCGTACTGTACAAGCCGGTCGACTCCTCTCTTGAATGCCCGTTGACCGAGATTTCGGTAATATTGTTAAACAGATTTTCTTTTACCCAATCCTCGTCACGATTCCAGTCGATCACCTTTTTGCCGTGCTCGATATTAATTGGCCTCGGCTTCCCGTCCAATCCCAGCCTGCCCCAATCCCACAATTTGAATGTAAAAATGTAGGGTGTGGCCGAAATTTCGAGTACCACCGCATTCTTTCCCGAACAATGGACCGTTCCGGCCGGTATCAGGATATGGTCATGCTTTTTGACCGGTAGCTTGTTGACGTATTTTTCTGCCTCGAAATCTGCCGAGCCGTTCTGCGCCTTTTCCAGGTCCGTGATCATCTGGGCCGCATTCACGCCCTTGCACGTACCAAGGTATACGCAGGCATCCTCTCCTGCTTCCAGGAAGTAGTAGCTCTCGTCCTGGGTGTAATCCATGCCAAACTGCTCCCGGATATAAGCCCTGGTCGGATGCACCTGCAAACTCAGGTTCCCACCCTCCATTGTATCCAGAAAATCAAACCGGATGGGGAACTCCGCACCGAACTGCCGATAAACCGAGTCGCCGAGCAGTTGCTTCGGCCGTGTTAGCACGAGGTTGATCGAGGGAAGTTCGAAAATATGTTCTCCCAACTTGAAAAGCAGGCTATTCTCTTCCGGAACGCAGTCAAAACCCCAGGCATAGTTCACCTCGTCGCGGTCGAGGTCCGCTACTTCTTTAAGCCATTGTCCGCCCCACGGGCCGGGATCAAAAAAGGGTACTACCCGAAAAGGCTGGCTTACGGCCTTGTCAAGGCCTTTTTTGTACACCTCCGAACCTACCATTTTGGGGCTGGCCGCAATGTGGGTATCCAGGAAATAGTCCACCATACGGAAAAGTCTTTCCTTGTGCCTGTCCAGCACGCGCCAGTCGACAAAATAGCCTTGTTTGTATTTCAGCGCGAAAGCTTCATCGAGGTTATTCATACCAAAATTACCCACCTCTTTCCGCTTCATACGTTTCTGGATTTCCCAACGCGCCAGGTCTGCGTAAATCAGAATGTCGGCATCGGCAAAAAGAGCAGCGCCTTCTCCGCAAACAACCACCGTCCCTGACCCGATAGCCCGGAGCTCGGCCTGTGCCTGGCTTACCCATTCCATTTCAAAGAAATCCTTTATTTCCAGCGTGTTCATTTTCCCGAAAACAGGATCGTCCGTCACGAACGGGTACACCATTTCCCTGATTTCTCCGGCATTTTTCAGGAAGTCGCCGGTATCTAAAAAGGTTACGGTTTCAAGGTTCGCCCTGATCGCATCACGTATTTCCGCCGTATCGACTCCATGATACACTTCCACGCAAATCACCGTTTTATGTTTGTTTTTCGACGCGACAAGACGCTTCACCTCCGCGAAGATATTTTCCCAGCCTGCCACGCAGAGCTCTGACGATTTGCTGACCTCAACAAATGGAAACTTGTCGTAATTGGAACGCATTATCAGCTTTCAGTTTGTTTTAACAATTCATATACCCCCAATATTCCCGCATGCTCAGGGCGGGCCGCGGCGACGAGTTTCACGTCCGCCGGGGTGATCCAGGAATGCCTGCCGATCATTTGCCTGATATACGGTAAAATAATATGGCTGCTTTTCATGATGCCGCCGCCCACAATGACCTTGCCGGGGTCATAAGCATGAATCAAATTGATCACACATAGCGACCATACTTTCAGGCAGCGGTCTCTCAGCTTTACTGCAAGCGGATCTCCTGCTTCCGCCAGTTCAAAAAGGGCCTTAAAATCAATCAGATCCAGTCCGGCCAGTTTACTTGACGAAAAATCGGGTGATAATTCGGCCATCCGTTTCAGTGCCCACGTCGAGCCTTCGCTTTCTACACAGCCGATGTTCCCGCAATTGCAGACTTCCCCATCAACGTTGATCGTCATGTGCCCTCCCAGGTTACCGCCCAGGAAGTTCTTCCCGCGCAGCAGCGCACCGTTCACGAGCGCACCTGTGCCTACACCCGTGCCGAGCGTTACCAGCACGAGGTCGGTACTACCGACACCCGCGCCATGCTTCCACTCCCCGACCAGGGCCGCCCGAGCATCATTCTCCACGACGGCCGGCACCCCGAAATGTTCGTTTGCCCACGCCCGCAGGTCGGTGTTTTCGGCACCAGGATATTTCACATACCGGGACAGGATCTTGCCCTCATAAAAATTGACGATGCCCGGAAACGCAAAGCCCATGCCTGTAATCCGGTAATCGCCACGGGCCAGCAAGCGACGAATCTCCGTTGCCACCTCATTCAGCCTGTGTTCAAAATGCTGCTCGGCGGACGCCTCCAAATTGAGATCTTCCAGGATTTTGCTCTCACCGACAAGTCCGATCTTAATCCTGGTGCCGCCAAAATCTATACCTACGAAGACTTCTTTCATTGCAAAATGTTTTTAATGCTTGTCAGCTCCCGTCCGTTGCGCCGATATCTCCGGGGAACTGCCTGAATGCGATTCGAATTTCACACGGACAAACCGCGGACGGTACATATTAGGTTGCTTTTCCAGTACTTCAAAAAACTTGAAAGTATTTACATTATAGGAAATCAGCAATTCTCCCGGTCCCGACAACGCCGGATGCGCTTTGGCATTGTAAGTAAACAAATCTGGGTCCTTGATGTCAGCCGACGTTTTGTAAAGAACGATCCGCGGGCCGAAAGGTCCCACGGGCGTAGGGCCGACCTGCATACAGATATCCGGAAACAATCCTCCCAACTGGTAAACCAATGCGTATTTTCCGGCAGAGAGCAAACTTACGCTCAACTCATTGGATACCGAATCTGCCAGGGCCGCCACCGATTTCACTTCTTTTGACCATCCTGTCCCGTTCCAGAACTCCCATTGGTCAAACGACGTCACGCTGGCCGGCTTTACCCGGGCCGACACCAATTTTTTGCTGGCACCTTTCGTCCCGTACACATATACAAACCCGTCGGCGCCTGTCTTCACCACCGAACTGCTGTTGTTGAACACGGCGGAGCCGAATGAGATCGTTTCTTCTCCGTTTTTATAGTGATTGAAGGGCAGGTCAAACTGCTGCTGGCCTGGATAAGGAAAATGGCTTCCCGCCGGAATGCGTATCAGCGAATTGCCCGTTTCTTTGAACGGAAGCGCTGAGTTACCATGCGTATTGGTAATCTTATAGCTGAAAATGAACAGGTCTTTGCCCGCATCCGGATTCACAAAACCGTCGCCGAGCCAGAAGTAGGTATCCTTGTCCGGCTTATCTGTCTTAGGAGTAAATATAGCCCGGAAAGCGCCCGGCTTTCCCGCAACCCCGAATGTGAGGCTGGTTGAATCGGGTCTTTTGCCTTTCAGTACCGCCACCGAGTTATTGACCATCGAGAGGCCCGGTTTCAGCTTGTTTCCCTCAATTTCGCCAATCACCGTGTCGCTGAACAAAAAAAGTACGCTATCCTGCTCCTCGGAATCGTTGCCCGAAAACGGGATCGTAAAAATCCCGTCGCCACCAAACCAGCCCGATTTTCTCACGAACAAATCCGACCATTCCGGGGCCGGCGCTGCTGTAAATTCATGCTCATTCACATCCGTTCCAGTCGCCGCTTCCTTGTGGTCGGACGATGGTGTGCCGCATGACAAACTGGCGAGTAAAACCAACAGAGCGTAGTATTTCATTCGGGTTTACGATTATTTTATAAATATATTCAATATGTATATATGTATAAACATTATAACAGATATTCTTTGAAAAAAACCGGGCGGGTTACGTATCCCCTTTAAACCGCTAGCTTTCGATATTTTGATGCGTTTTGCCCGTTAAAAGCTGCTCTATTTCCTCCAACCTCTTTCCTTTGGTTTCAAACAAATTCTTCCTCGCGTACAGGTAAGAGCAGATGCAGAAGAACGAGAATACAAAGAATGTGTTGGCAATCCCCAGGTCGTCGCGCATGATCGGGAAAAGCAGGTTAACGATCCAGTCGGACACCCACATCGTCATAATGCAAATCGACAGGGCCCTTCCCCTTATGTGCATGGGAAAGACCTCCGTTGCGATAACGAACTTTAAAGGACCGAGCGAGAATGCAAAGAAAAGCAGGAACAATATGATGCACAGCAACATTCCCCAGCCATTGATCCCGTACATAAAGCAGAGCCCGGTCAATGCCAACGCCACGGCAGCCCAGAATGACCCGACCAGGTAAAGCGACCGGCGGCCCCAGGTATCGACCTTCCAAATCGCGACCAACGTGAACAGCATACTTGCCGTTCCCAGGATCACCTGGTACAGCAATGCGTCGCTGGTAACAATGCCCGCGGATTTCAGAATGGTGGGGCCGTAAAAGATGACCCCGTTGATCCCGCTGAACTGCGATAATGCGGTCAATACCATTGTCATAATGAGCAAACCTCTGAAAGGGAAATGCGCCAGCTCTTTCAAACCACCGGATTTCTGCCCCGCGACCTGCGTTATCGCTTCAAGCTCGGCACTTCCCTCCTCTTCGCCGCTGATCTTTTGGAGAATATCCAAAGCCTCCGGGCTCCTGCCGTTGGCCGCGAGCCAGCGCGGACTTTCTGGTACGATCGTTAGCAAAACACAAAACAGCAATGCGGGTATCACACTGACAAAGAACATCCCGCGCCAGACCTGTTCCTGAAAGAGCCAATGGAACAAACCGTCGCCGGGCTCAATGTGCGTTGCTGCATACCGCTGCAAAAGCATGTTACTCGTGTATGCGGCCAGTACGCCGATGGTGATGGCCAGCTGATAAAAAGTCACCAGCCCACCCCGCTTTTCCGCCGGTGCTATTTCGGATATGTAGAGAGGCGACACATTGGAAGCCACTCCCACCCCCACTCCGGCGAGTATTCTGAACACAATCAAAATCGCATAGGTGGCCGACAAAGAAAACCCGATAGCGCTGACCAGGAAAAGGGAAGCAGCCACGAAAAGGACCTTTTTCCTTCCGATCTTATCGGCCAGGAAGCCGGAGAATGCAACTCCTACGATGCAGCCCAGCAATGCGAATGAAACAAATAAGCCTTCCTCAGCGGCCGATAAGCCATATTGTGCCCTCACCGGCTCGATAATACCGCTTACGACAGCCATATCGAACCCAAATAAAAAGCCCCCCAGTGCAGCGATAAGCGTAATGAGGGAGATAAAATGTTTTACCTGTTTTGTTTGCAAGGCGTGAGCTGTTTTAACGACAAAGACTATTCCCACCCCAAGTCTAATGAAACCGGGCCGGATGTCCTGAACGCCAACCCATAAACGAGGCGCCTCGCGGAGCACCGGTTACAGCGATATCCTTACGTTCGGACAGATTTTATTTAATATGTCCAAATGTATATACATATAATGGAAAAGCAAAAATATTTTAACGCAATTCAGTAAATAATACGTGAAATGGCGTGATCAGCTTCCGACAAACAAAACGGTGGTTCTCAGACGTCCTGGTAAATCAGCCTATCGCCGTAAACGATCGTTCCGTTGTTGAGAATAGCATACGCCCGGAAGGATATGTTATTGGTACATACTTTGGAGTTCTTGTTCTTTACACCCGTCGTAAAAGGCGGATCAAAGATCACCTTCGTGTGGGTCCCAACTGTGGGTGTATCGGAAGCCTGTCCCGAGAAACCGAAGCCGGCTACTACGACACCAAACTCTGTAATGGGGATGTTACCGGTATCGACCAGATTGAAATTAAATGCAACCTCGCATCTTACCGCACCGGGTGACACCTGAAGTGTGACCAGCGAAGGTGGTACTCCCGGAAGCTGATGGTCCTGGCAGGAGTAACTAAAAAGGAAAAGGGATAAAAAGACAATCCCGAAAACAGATAGACGTCCGGCCATAGCAATTCATAGTTTAGGGTAAGTATTCGGTAAATATTACATATTAATCTTTAAATAAACAAATTAACGGCCCGCGATTCTTAGTATACGGCGCAATAGTCTATCGCCGCCAATCGGGGCCAGCCCGGTATCATCCTGCTTGCCGGTGCATACTCAGTTATTTTCTTAAAAAAACATACTAGTTAGTATGTTTTTGATTTACTTTGCCCCGTAACATCATCGACAATGCATCAGACACTTCTTACTTTACATTCGATCAACCGATGGCTTGTGCTGGCCAGCCTGGTTTACTCGATCATCATCAGCTGGAACGGATACCGGACAAACCGGGTATTTTCAGGCTCGGATAATGCCGTAAGGCACCTTACAGCGACGATAGCCCACATTCAGCTATTGCTTGGACTCTATCTATACATGATAAGTCCTATTGTGAAATTCAATGTCGCGGAGGCGTCGTCTACCGGCATGATCGGTGAGCATTTGTTTTTCCGCCTGGTGCACATCAGCCTGATGGTCATCGCTGTGGTTGTCATCACCATCGGATCGGCCAGCGCCAGGCGCATGGACACGGATCAATTGAAATACAGGACTATGCTTTGGTGGTTTTCCATCGCCCTGCTGATCATTTTGGTTGCCATTCCCTGGCCCTTCTCTCCGCTTGTCCAAAGGCCTTTTTTCAGATCATTTTAAACTTGGTCACCATGCTAAATTTGTTCAAAACGCCTATTGGCCGTCTAAGGATCATCGGATTTTTAGAGGGTATTTCTCTGATCCTGCTCGTATTGATCGCCGTGCCGTTCAAATACCTGGGCGGACAACCCATGCTCGTCAAATTAATCGGGCCTGTTCACGGGCTGCTTTTCACCCTGTTCGTCTTGATGACATTAAGCGCTGGTGTTACTTATCGCTGGAAATTTTCGGAAACCTCCTGGAAAGTGCTGCTGGCCTGTATCATTCCTTTTGGCACATTTTACATTGATAAAACAATCCTGAAACCGCAGGAAGCTCTCGATAATGCCAGCTCCGAAGACCGATCCGGTACCCGCGATGAAGCTCATTAAGCGGCTTTCGCGAAGTATGTTGCCCGTGGCGGCAGGACTGTTTCTAACTGCCTGCAATCCAAGCCAGAAGCCGATCGAAAATACGGCCACATTCAAAGCCAGATTATCGGAATACAGACTTTTCAAATCCATGGGGACAAGCCTGGTACCGCAAACGGGCGTTCAGGCAATCGAGATCGCATCGCCGTTGTTTACCGACTACGCCGAAAAACAGCGGCTTTTGAAATTGCCTGAGGGTACACAGATGAGCTTAAACGGCAATGGGTTACCCACGTTTCCCGACGGAGCAATCATTGCGAAAACCTTCTATTATTCGAATACCAAAGCCGGGAAACGGCAAATCATCGAAACGCGTCTGCTGATCCTGGAACGCAAAAAGTGGAGTGCAGCCACTTACCGGTGGAATGCGGAGCAAACGGAGGCCTATTTGTTGAAAGACGGGGCCGTTGTACCTGTTTATCTTGTGGACCGAGCAGGGAGTATCCGTCCTATCGAATACAAAATCCCGGCGCAGAACGATTGCAGCTCGTGTCACCGGTCGGGAGACGAGCTGATGCCGATCGGCCCGAAGGCCCGGAATCTGAACATTACCGTGCACGCCGGGGGAAAAAGCCGCAACCAGCTGACCTACCTGATGGACCGGGGGCTATTGGCGAAGTCGGCAACCGGCACCATCAGCTTCTTCCCCGATTATCAGGATACCTCGATACCTGTACCGCTTCGGGCCCGGGCGTATCTTGAAATGAACTGCGCCCACTGCCATCAGCCGGGCGGGATCGCGGCCGGTACCTCGCTGAACCTTAGCTACCCGGTTCCTTATAAAGAGACGGGAATCGGTTTTAATAAGCAGAACATCATGATCAGGATGAGCACCATGGGTGAATACCATATGCCCAAGATCGGGACCACCATTAATGACGATGAAGGGATCCGGCTGGTAAAAGAGTACATCAACTCGCTCGACAGCCCCAACCGGTAACCGGCGCTCCCACAATCTGGCTGACAACATGGAAGATGTTTTGATTCCGAAGGCCGGGATCCTATTTTCGTTCTTTCGAATTCCGAGCTCATCGACCTCACCGATATTGACCCATGAAAAAGGCGGAAGCAACGCGACTGAACATTCTGGAGAAAGCATTTGAACTGATCTACGTCAAGGGTTATCAGACGACCAGCATTGACGATATCATAGCCACTACCCAAGTGACCAAAGGCGCCTTTTACTATCATTTCAAAAACAAAGACGAAATGGGCGTGTCGATTATCAATGAGCTATTAAAACCTTCGATGACGAGCAGCTTTATCGAACCCCTGATGAGCGATAGCGACCCCTTGAACGCGATCTACGACCTCATCCATAGCCTGTTGATAGAGAATAAATTTCTCAAAGTAGAATATGGATGCCCCGCCTCCAATCTCACCCACGAAATGACCCCATGGAATGCCGATTTCCACCGCGCATTAAACGACCTGACCAACCAATGGATCAAAACAATGGCTGATTCGCTCGAAAACGGGAAGAAAAACGGGTATGTGCGCGCCAGTGTAGATCCGTTGCAGGCGACAATGTTTGTCCTGTCGGGCTACTGGGGAATACGCAATTTTGGAAAGCTCGAAAACAGCAAGAACGTATATTTCCCGTTTTTGAAGGAACTCCGGAATTACCTGGATTCTCTGCGGTAACGCTCAACGCCAGCCCACCCCTACGCCGACGCCCGCGTGCGAAGCGAGGTAATTGGCCAATAGTGGTGGGGTATAGCGTATTTTCAGGATATAAATCCATTTTCTGGTCACCACGTTGAAACGAAAACCGGCCAGGCCGGATGGGGTCAGTAATCGTTGTTTGTCCGTATGGGAATATATGCCGCTATCGTAACGGTCCACTAAAAAACCGCCTAATCCCGCTTCAAAGTAACTCTCGATCAGGTAATTCCCGGGCTGCGGGACACAGGAATTTCGTTTGTAGGGATTTAAAATAAAACAATGCGTCAATGCAGCCGAGAGCGTAGGACTGCGAAACTCCGCCCTGTTCACAGCGCCAAGTCCCGCCTGCACATTCCAGAATGATCTTTTAAGGTAGCCAAATGCCGCTTCCGCCGTAACACCTCCTTTCGGTGTGATCCCGTACAAATCGCCGCCAAATGCGCCTCGCAGCCGCGTATAATAAGGTTGCGCGACGGCGTACTGGCAACAAAAGAACAGGATAAGCAAATATCTCGGCAACACGTAGTAAGGGTTTGCCTTTTAACGGTTGACGCGTATTCTTAATTATACTTAAAGTTACATTTAACTGCTTCACCGGGGGAGCGCAGGCTCTTCAACCCGGTCGATCGCACCGAATTGCCGCAAATGGTGGTCGGAATGCTTGTAGGCAAATATCCCGATTTCATCGCGTGTCATCTTCCCAAAAAAGTCGTGGATGAAACCCGGATTAGAAAAGTTCCTGTACGCTGCAATGCAACCGATCCAGATTTTCTTTTGCAGTTCCAGGTCTCCATCCTGCTCTTTTATGATAAATTCCCGGCTGGTTGGAACATTCTTCTTGATCGGCCGGTCGTCTTTGACGAAAGTTTTCAGGGCCATTTTACCAAAAATCAGTCCGAGAAATTCCTGTTTATACTTCGGCTTGTGGACACCCAAAACCCATTCGTCCCAAATAGTGCAGTGCTTTGCCATTTGATACACATTCATTTTGCCCCATTGCGCTACATGGCTTTTTTCGAGCGACTGAATCCTTCTGATCAATTCTTCCCGGGTGGCCTCATCAAAGATCGTTTTCATAGTTTGTTTTTGTTTTGGTTGATGATGTAAAATTACCCGGGCCCGCAGCCTTGTCCCGCGTGTAAAAATAACAATCAAGGGTGCATTTTGTGCCATCTTTATATTAGCTTGCTTTAAACAAACCACTTGATCTATGCGTACGAGGCACATTTCGGTAATCGTGTATGAGGAAGTACTTCTGACAGCGCTTTCGAGTACGGTGGCGTTGCTGACCGGCGCAAAGGAAGCCGTGGTGCGAAGCGGTAAAACGGCTCCGTTCGAGATCGAGTTGGTCGGCATCGATCTTCGTGATGTGCAGTTACGACTGCCTGTTCAATTTCATTGCGGGAAAACGTTATCGGACGATTTTGACACGGATGTGATCGTTATACCGCCCATGAGCACCGAAGACGTCGACATTGATGAAATGCTGTCGAAAAACCGTCGGCTGATCCATTGGCTCGCTGAAAAATACCACCGGAAAGCGCAAATCATTAGCCTTTGCACGGGCGCATATTTTGTGGCGGAATGCGGTTTGCTGAATGGTATGCCGGCTACGTCTCACTGGGGTGCTATCGACGACATGCGCAAAAGGTACCCGCTCGTCAATTTCAGGCCGGAAAAGGTCATCACCCAGTCGGAAGCGATCATTACGGGCGGTGGAGGGTTTTCCGCGCTGAATGCGGTGTTGTATTTTATCGAAAAAACCTGCGGGAAAGAAACGGCCATTACGCTCAGCAAGTACTACGCCCTCGATTACGGACGGACTTCCCAGAGCATCTTCACGATTTTTTCCGGCCACCGAGGCCACAACGACGACGATATTCACCGCGCCCAAACCTATATTGAAGACGAGTTCAAGGCAGACATTTCAGTTGATCAGATTGCCGGACGGGTCAATATGAGCAAGCGGAACTTTATACGCCGTTTTAAAAGCGCAACTTCCCTGAACCCGATCGAATACATCCAGCGAATAAAGATCGAAGCCGCCAAGAAATCGCTGGAAGCAGGCGAATCAAACATCGCCTATGTTACTTACGACGTTGGTTACAACGATTTGAAAACGTTCCGGACGATATTCAAGCGCATTACAGGCTTGACTCCCATCGAATACAGGAACCGGTACAACACAGAAACCTTGCTGCGGTAGCCGGTTCAAATTAATTTCACCTACCATTTGCATCGTACGATTTAAATCGTACCTTTGCTATGTACTTAAATTTCATAGCGATGAATTCCGAAAAGCCCGAGCCGACGAGAGCCGAGCTCGATATCCTGACAATTCTTTGGAAACACGGTCCGTCCACCGTCCGTGCTGTCCACGACCAGCTGAATACCTTCAAGGAAGTGAACTACACGACAACCCTCAAACAAATGCAGCTGATGGCCGAAAAAGGTATGCTCTCGCGTGACGAACGCAGCATGAAGCACATTTATGAAGCCGTCGAAGAGGAACAAAAAACGAAAAGCCTCCTACTCGACCGCTTCGTGGACCATTTGTACGGCGGATCGGCCAGTAACCTGGTCATGCAGTTGTTGGATAACAAAAAAGCCTCCAAAGCCGAATTGGATGAAATCCGGGCAGTTTTGGACCAATTGGAAAAAGGAAATTCCTAAATCAAACCAGCCATGAAAAATCTTCTCACTTCCGAACCTATCTACGCCCTGATCCGGCAGATTGGGGTGGCGCTTGCCCATTCGCTGTGGATTGGCGCTGTTGCCGCACTTCTGGCGGCAGTTGTGGTGCTCTTCACCCGCCGCCGCCGGCCGGAGATCCGCTATAACCTGCTGACAATACTGTTTTTGTTGTTTATTTTTGCGACCGGTATTGCATTTGTTCAATCGGGCTCCGCAGTGACGGGTGGCGCGCCAGCCCGTGACTTCCCGGCAGCCGGCATTGCCAATGAGCCGATGGTGTCAGGACCATCACCCTCGCACAGACAGAATATTGTTATCATCGCCACGGATTTTTTAACCGAAAATAGCTACGCGATCACGTTGGTATGGCTTGCCATTGTAATTGCCAAAATCACCGGCCTCGCCCTCGACCTTTATCGCTTGCACCAGCTTAAAACGCAGCAGATTTACCGCATAGGCGGCCAATGGGAGCGGCGCCTGAGTGAATTTGCCGAAAACATGGGCATAGCGCAGCCTGTGAGGATATTTCAGTCCGGTCTGGTGAAAGTTCCAATCGTGCTGGGCCATTTCAAACCGGTGATACTCATCCCGCTCGGTGTCATCACGTCCATTCCGGCAGATCAGATCGAAATGGTGTTGCTGCATGAGCTCGCCCATATCCGCCGTCTCGACTTTTTCGTCAATTTCCTGCAACGGCTTACCGAGTTGCTGTTTTTCTTTAACCCGGGCATTCTTTGGATTTCCAGGCTTATTCGCGAAGAGCGTGAAAATTGCTGCGACGACATAGCCCTGAGGCATTCGGGGAACCAGACGGCCTATATCCGCGCCCTTCTGGCATTCCGGGAATATCAGTTGAACGAAAACGTATACCAGCTAGCGTTCTCTGGAAAAGGTGGCCTCGTGCAGCGTGCCAAACGTATTGCCTCGCGCACGAATTCGACGCTGGGGACTGCGGAAAAGACGATATTGTTCGTAGTCATGTTCGCATTCTTCACTTTTTCAATCCTTTTTGCGCAGTCCGGTGGCCGACAGTCCGGTGGCCGGCAATCCGGTGGCCGACAGTTGGGAAATACCCAGATACAACCGCAAAAGAGCCATGCAAGTCAGGCAGAGCATTCGGGAAACACGAAAGCCAACATCAGTTCTCCCAAAAACCATCCCGATGCACGCCCCAGCAAGCTTAACAGCATTCAGAACCAAAGCATTAATAATGCAAATTCAGAGAATAATCAATCAGTAGGAAACCCCGCACAGAAGACTACGCACCGGAATCTAACGTTGGCGGATACGCTCCAACCGATACAAAAACCCATGGCGCCTCTCTATCAGCCTATGGCTCCGGTTTATGCCGATTCTTCCGCCGGCGTACGATTGGCGCCAGTCCAGTGGCAGCCTTATCAGCAGAAGTATAAAATGCAGCCGCTGCAAACCTATAAGCACGAATATCAGCCCAATCCGGTTCGCATCAAGCGTCAGGCGATCAATGAGAAGATCATGGACGCATTAGAACAGCAGGGCATCGCGATTTCCGGGAGCGAGATCGATTTCAGGATTACCAATAAAGAACTGATCGTTAACGGTATCAGGCAGCCCGAAGCAGTCCTCAAACACGTGCTCGACGCGGTGCTTACGAGTCCGGATGATGTCATCGACTTTACATACGGAAGCCACCGCTAACCTTAAAAGGTACATTCATAACCAGTAACTTACTTCCGGTAAGGCAGGCTGACTATGCCCTGTTAGTCACGAAAAAAGATAACCTTAACATTACATCATGAGAACCATTGACCGGGTGAAAACCACCCTAGGGATTGTCGTTGCCTTGCTGGCGGCATTCGGGAATGCCTATGCCCAAATAATCGGGAAAGTGATAACGCAAGACAACAAGCCACTGGAAGGTGCGGTCGTTTCAATGCTCCACGCCACCGATTCGAGTCTGGTAAAAACAGTGCTTACCGCGCGGGACGGGACATTTTCTGTCTCCGGCCTGAAAAATGGCAGCTATTTCACGTCTGTGGTTATGCTGGGTTTTAAAAATTTCGCCGGGAGCAAGTTTGAATTCACCGATGGAAAGCCAGATATTAACCTGGGAACCATCGTATTAACCTCCGCCGATATCCGGCTGGACGAGGTAAAAGTTACCGGACAGAAGAACTTCGTGGAATACCAGATCGACCGGACGGTACTCAACGTCGATGCGCTGATTTCGAATGCAGGCGCCAATGTGCTGGAAGTACTTGAAAAAGCCCCCGGCGTGATGGTCGATCAGAGCGGCAGTATCAGCCTTCAGGGCCAGTCGGGCGTGTTGGTGATGATCGATAACCGCCCGACATACCTCTCTCCGTCCGCGTTGGCGGCCTACCTGCGGTCGCTACCTGCCAATTCGGTTGAAAAGATCGAGCTGATTACAAACCCGCCCGCACGCTACGATGCGGCCGGGAGCGCAGGGATCGTTCACATTAAAATGCGTAAAAACAAGGTCCAGGGCCTGAATGGCAGCATTACGCTCAGCCCGGCAAGATCACGGTACTGGCGGCATAATGAAAACATCAACCTCAATTACCGGTGTAACCGCCTTAATTTCTTTACAAACGCCAGTTTCAACAGCACCGACCAGTGGCGTCGGCTCGACATCCAGCGAAGGTATTACGGCGAAAACGATGCATTACGTTCGTCGTTTGACCAAACTACCTTTTTCTATCCCAAAAGCAGGACTGCTAACCTTAAAACCGGCGTCGACTTTTATGCCAGTGAAAAGACTACCTGGGGTATCGTGTACACCGGCGCGTTCACGCGCTCACGTGAGCAGCGGCCAGTGAGCAGCGCAGTCAGGAATACCATCGGTGCTGTCGATTCGCTTATACGGGCCGACAACAGCGAAAAAAACCGCTTCCGGCAGCATGGCATCAACCTCAATTTCAGCCATCAATACGACAGCACCGGAAGGTTGCTGACGGTCGACCTCGATTACATCAATTACCGCATCCGCGCCAGGCAGACATTCGTCAACGATTTTTTCGATGGTGATCAGAACTTCAAAAAACAGGAAAAAATCACCACCGACCTCCCTTCGTCGATTGCCATTTATTCGGCCAAAACCGATTATGAACATCCGCTCCGGAAAGGGAAACTGGGAAGCGGATTTAAAACAAGCCTCGTCCGAACCGACAATGCGGCCAACTACTTTCTTCATCAGGGCGAAAACGTGTCCGTGGATTTTGACAAGACCAACCGCTTTCGATATTCAGAAAATATCAATGCGGCTTACGTGAATTTCAACCGTGGGTTCAAAAGGCTCTCGTTGCAAACCGGCCTCCGGGCAGAAAACACGAACGGTTATGGACGCCAGCTGGGCAATGCGGTCAAGCCCGATTCGTCGTTCTCACTGCATTACACCAGTCTTTTTCCGACCCTTTTCCTGAGCTACAAGCTCGACACCACCCAAACGCACCTCAATTTCTCCTACGGCCGCAGGATCGGCCGGCCCTATTATCAGGACCTGAACCCATTCGTATTTCTGTTGGATAAATTTTCCTATTTCGCCGGCAATCCTTACCTGAAACCCGAATTGGGCAATCGGTTCCAGCTTTCATTTAACTACAAAGGCCGGTTCAACCTGTCGTTGCTCTACAATTACACGCGGAATATGCAAGGCGAGGTAATCGAGCAGGCGGGAAACATTTTCATCAGCCGGACGGGCAACATCAGCAGATTGATCTGGGGCGGTATCACATTGTCGGCGAAGTTCCGGGCCGGCAACTGGTGGACCTGCAACTTTTACGCCGAACTGATCCGCAACAACTTCCGTGGCATGCCCGGCGATCCCGACCGCACGACCGGCTCGACCTACGGCTACATCAGTCCGAACAACCAATTTCTATTCAAAAACGGGTGGAGTGCCGAACTGAGCGGATTCTACATCACGAGAAGCCAGAGCGCACAATTTGATAAGAATGCCTTGTTTCTCGTCAATACGGCCGTTCAGAAAAAGGTTATGAAAGATAAGGTCGTTATCAAGCTATCGCTACGCGACATTTTCAGCTCACTGGAACCGAATGGCCGTATTCTCAATATTCCCAATGCCCGGGCGACCTATTTCAACGACGCCGACACGCGGGTGCTCGTGGCATCGTTCACCTACAACTTCGCCAAAGGCACTTCCGGAAAACGAAAGCGCGATGTGGGCGGCTCAGGGAGCGAAGAACAGCGGGTTAAGAACTAGGTACGATGGCCCGCAAAAAAGCCCACAAACGAGGTTCGTGGGCTTTCTCTGTAAGTTCTGACACCAACAACTTGCTCAAATCTACTTCTGCCGCCAGTTTGGCTGTATCAACCGGATGATCCTTGTTTTCAATTTTGACCGACAATCTCCAACCGCTCCCCACGCCCGGTAGGAAAAGAGAATGTGCTGCCCGTCAGTTGTTCTGCTTTCTTTCCATTCCGCAACAACTGCGCCGCATGCCCCGGCCACGGGTTTTCGAGGAAGCAGGGCCTGCCGGCTTCACTTACGAGCCTGACATACCTGATCTCTCCCTGCTCCAACCGGCTGCTTACCAAAAAGGCGCCATATGCCCGGAGTTGGTTGAAACTGGCATTTTTGGTTTTGTTCCAATTCGGGAATATCCTCACTACCCCCTCGTAACTCTGCATCATCATTTCGTTGATCGTCAGCGGAACTGCCGACAGCGTCTCTATCCCCCCGCCTTCCGCGATAATCCAAAGGTTGGGTAACGACTGGCGTTTGATACGGTCTGTGAGCTGCCGCATGATTTCATCGGCGTCATATCCAACCCTGACTGCGGCAGGAAAGCAAGTTTCGATTCCATTGCCCAGCGTATTTGCCCAATCTCCGGGAGCTTTCATTTTGTCTTTCCAGCGGCTGACATCTCCCAGCAGGATTTGGTTGAATGCAGAGTCGGTTTTAGGCCCGCATACACCTGCCGGCAGCAGCAGTCCGTGTATTGATACCCTGGCCAGTCCTTCAATGCGGCTGTGAACGGGAGACGGGCTCGATTCTACACCTTTCAGGCTCAGTCTGCCGTCTACTTCCCCGACGGTGAATTGGCTCATATGCTCTACAATATGTTGCCACTTTTGAACCCGTCCCGCATCGACTTTCAGAAACCGGCTGACGTCGACAATGCCTTTGAAAAGCATTTTCACCAATCCTACGGATAATGTCGAATTGAAATCACCTAGAAGTTGGCGCCATTGCCCTTTGTTTTTCAGGTTGGGCATCACTTCGTTATAATGATCCATGTGAATGACGTAGCGGCCGTTTTCGAACTTCAGATAATCTTCCCAGAAATTGGCGCATTCCAGCATGTAAGGGTATACTTTCCGTGCGTAGGCAGCATCATATGTGCTGTAAAACCGCATGAGCATATTTCCCACGCTGAACACCGCGTTGATTTTTTGCCCCAGAAACTTGTACCCTCCGTCGATGGTATTCTCCCTGGAAGCATACCGCTTCTCCATTTCATCGGGCGTCAGCGGCCAGCGCGTTGTAACGAGTCCCATAGGACCGATTCCGACAGGATAGTAAATACCACGGATACCCAGAAGCTCCCTCGCATGCCGCTTCCCGTTTTCCATGTAATCGAGCAGGGGCTTGTCGAAATTGTCGGTCTCGTCGATGTGGTTCGAAGAATAGGCCGCCCAATACGGTGCCTGGTAGTTGTAATTCAAATGGTAGTCGCCACCCCATGCCGCGGAATCCTTCGTGATGAATGGCCCCCAAATGCCGGGAGCGAATTTATCCCCGCGCGAGGTCGCCCCGAAAAGATACTGTGACGCATAGTAGTATTTTTCAAGAAACGGGTCCCCCATTTGCACTTCCGATTGCGCCCAAAACCGTTCCCACCAGGCGTAATGATCCTTTTGCAGCTGATGGATAGTCGCTTCCGTTGTCCCCTTCGCCACGGAGATAGCCCTTTGTTTCCAATCTTTCGAATCGTAATTGGTATACATGGTTATGACCAAAGTCACCTTGGCATTGGGCTTTAGAGAAATGCTGCCGTCGGCTCCCGGCTTGGCTCCCAGCACTTTTACAGCCATTGCAACATGCGACGGCCATGCAAGCAAAGGCGTATTTTCAAAGGAACGTGTAACCCAATGCGTGCCCGCGTCCACTCCCTTTGCATTGACAGAGGTATTCCCTTCCGCTGCTTTCAATGCAAAATCCATCGAGCAAGCCTTGTTCGCCCCAAGCTCGACAACCACTGTATTGGCAGTTGCCGAAACCCAGGTTTTAAGCCAAACCGTGAGACTATCTTTCGTGAACCGTCCGGTAATCTCAGCTTTGTCCTGTAATTGCTCCGCATAATAGTCGGCACCCGAAAGTGCCGGAATACGCATTTCCAACCATCCTGGCAGGGCAATACCGCCACCGGGATAAACAGGATAGGCACGCCAGAAATCGTTTTTCCCGAGATAAAACAGCAGTTGATCGGGTTTACCGCCGAGCGTCAGACCGATATCCCCGTTTCCCGCCAGTGGCCCATCCGGCGTTTTGGCTGTCGGTACTTTGCCTGGCGGGCTTGTGAAGACGGCTTTGTAGCGGCCCGCATATATTCCCTGCGCATTCCCCTCTTGCGGGAGACAAAGCAGAAACCCGATCAGAAGATAAATCCTTTGAACAGTTATTGTCCGAACATCCTCATTCATAGACATCGAATTTTGCGATAAACCCTCCGCCTTCGGCGAGGGTCAACCGTATGGTACCATTTTTATCGTAGCTTCCTTTTCCAAGCACCACAGCCGCGGGATTTCCCTCCTGATCCCTTACTTCCAAAGCGCTGAAAGTACCTGAGCCCAGAAAGGAAAGGGCGATATCAAAACTTTTCGGCGTTGCGCCATTCATCACAGCCAGAAACCAGCTGGTCCCGCGTCGACGCGCGTACACGGCTGCCTCGCCGATCGCTGAACCCGGTAGCACGACCGTCTCATCCCAAACGGACGGAATGCTTTTGATCATCTCGACGGCGGGATTGGCCAGCAAATGTTCCGGACTGGCCGAGTAGGTAAGTAAGGGTGCCGAAAAAATAGCGGCACTGGCGATCTGGTGCGCCCAGGTCGTGTTTTTCCTCCGTTCACCGAAATGGACAGGCGTGTACTCGGCGTGCCCCGCCGCAAAACGGGTAAACGGCAATGTTACGTTGTGTCCGGCCCTGTCCTTCAATTTACTGGCTTCCATTCCTTTTACCGCTTCTCTGGTGAGCTCGTTAGGCCAGGTACGCTCCTGGCCCGTCGGTTTGTTGGCTCCGTGAAAATCGACCATCATTTTCAGTTCCGCCGTTTCGCGCAGGATCGATTGGTACAAATCAATTTCTTCCTTCGCCTCATGGTCGAAGAAATCGATCTTCAAACCGCTGATGCCCAGCTCATGGCAATGCCTGAAAAATGCCTGGCGGGTTTTCGCGTCCCGGAGGTTTTTCGAATGCTCCCACAACCAGATGTGAACGCCCTTTTCGCGGGAATAATCGACGAGGGATTTCAACTCGTTATCAGACCATTTTTTCCAGAAACCTTCCAGGATATTGTGCTTAAAACCAAGTTCGGATGCCTGCCGGGAGTATTCCTTCATCGTTTCCAGTGTACCCTCGCCGCCACCATCAAGATACTTCCATACCGCGGCCCCCGGCCGGATCCAGCCGGTTTTGATGCCTTGAGGAAATAGTTTCGGGTCCGGCGGCGGGCAAAGGTTGTGCACGATGTCATTGTTAACCAGGGCATTCAGCCCGTTGGCGACCATCACTACCCTCCAAGGTGTGGCGATGGTACCGGCGATGGCGGCAGGCTGAGAAAGCCTGAACACATCCTCGGCGCTGTATCGCAACTTGAACGGGTAAGAAGTAGGCTGGCTTTGGGGTAATCTTAGCACCATCCCCCGATGACCATCCGTTTGCAGGGCCATTCCGCCATAATTTTTAAGATCCGCCTCCGTCACCGACAGGTAAACCTCGCTTTCTGGCAACCTGAATGTAACCGAAGGCGCGGCCCATTGTCCTGCCTTCACGGTATCCATGTTTTTCCGGGCATACTCGCCCTCATAATGCATGTACAGATCGTGGTACCAGGCGGTGGTCCCCGCAGGTAGCCGGAAAACTGTGGATTCATCCGCAATGCGTTTTGCCTCCGGTTTGCCAGGAACGATCAGCCGGAATGCCGCGCCATCGGCAAACACCCGCACATCCAGCGTGTAATGCAATGCACCGCGGCTTATGCTGATTTTTGAGCCATTACAGCGGTTCCTGGCAACAGCGTGAGCGCCGTACCAGGGATATGCCTCGTTCAGCTGATAGTTTTCTGCCTTACCGATCTTCACCTTATCGGTAATCGCTTTCGCGTCCAACGACATCCGGATCGGCGAAGCTTCGACGACGTCCCGGCTTTCGTAGGAAATGCGATAGAACAGGGAATCGTTCTTCATAAAAACATGGAACGAAATTTTGTTGTCGGGGCCCGCAACGGTCAGTTGTTCTGCGGCCAATAGCCGGCTGGATGCTAAAAGTATCAGCACCATTATTCTTTGTATTCCAAACATGATTACCGGTCCTTAATAATTTTCGTTTTGTGTCCAGACCCCTTTCATAATATCCATTTGAGCCAGCGGGATTGGTAAAAGGTAGGCTTTGAATTTTCTTTTGGTTCCTTTGGCGTCGTACGCGACCTGCGGAATGACTGTCCCGGCTATCTTCCACCGCACCAGATCATTATAGCGCAAACCTTCGAAGGCAAGTTCGATCCTCCGCTCGTTCCTGATTACATCACGCGTAAGGGCCGGTTTGGCGGGCATTTCCACTCCCGGCCTCGCCCGGACGTCGTTCAGCGCTTTGAGCGCACGTGCGTCGCTTCCCTTTCCGCTTTCAAACATGGCCTCGGCATACATGAGCAACAGGTCCGCGTAACGGATCTTCACCATATGCTGCTCGCTCAGCGTAGAGCCAGATCCATTGTTGATCGCCGTGTTGACCCATTTTCTAAAAGCCATGCCAGTATACGGGATTTGTCCTTCCGCAAGGCTTCCGGTTTGCTTAAAGCCGGCCGGATTATAAGCCCACGGATCTCCTGCTTCGAAAATGGTCATTTTCCGACGCGGGTCGTTGGGTTCATAGGCATCCCGGAGTTCAAGTGTGGGGAATACAGACATCCTGGCCCCAATAACCTGATCGAGCGAATGGTAGTCGTCCGGGGCTTTGAACTGAACAGAAAACATGATCTCGCGGTTGCCTATCTGATTTCCAAAGAATATGCCCGCGTAGTTGTCCGAAAGCCTGAATGGATTGGCAGCATCCCCGATTAAGCTCCATGCCGCATCGGCGGCCTCGCTGTACCGTTCGTTATTCAGCAACACTCTCGTTTTCAAGGCAATTGCCGCCCCCTTCACCGCACGCCCGTCGGTATACGCGATCGCTGGCAGGTATGAAATGGCAAGGTCCAGATCTTTGAGTATCTGTGCTACCACTTCCGTTTTCGGCGTTCTCGGCGTCGCCCGGAGGTCATCGTCCAGTTCAGCCGGTTTCAGAATGAGCGGCAGGTCACCATACAGCTGGGTAAGATCATTGTAGTAAAACGCCCTGAGGAACAATGCTTCGCCTTTCATGCGGTTGCGTACCGCATCGGTAGTGGCGGTCACGCGATCGATATTAGCCAGAAAGTAGTTGCACGCGGCAACGCCCTGGAAACCGATGGTAAACGATTTGCTGACGATCCCGGTAGTAGCCGAATTGTGTTCCCCTCTCATCACGACATCGAACGATTCGTAATTGGAAGTGTTGGAAGCATTGTCGGATAGCGCCTCCCAAAAGAGGGAGTTTCCGCTCTGGGCCGGGCCGTTTGATATAATGGGCTCTTTCAACTTCGCATAGCAGGCGATCAAAGCCTTGTTCGCCTCTGTCTCTGTTTTCCAGAAGTTTTCAGAGTTGGGGCTGCCGAGCGGATTGGTATCCAGCGTGTCCTTACAGGCGAACACCACCGTAGTTAATATCAACAGAAATATGTTCTTTGCATATCTGGTTGTCATAGCATTACCTGTTAAAATGTGACTTTTACACCAAATGAATAAATCCTGGCCTGAGGATAAATGGCCGCTCTGCCGCTTGCCGCCGCCCGTTCGGGATCTATCCCTTTGAAAAACTTGGTGAATGTCACCAGGTTGTCTCCGGACACGTACAGCCTGAGCATCTGGATCTTCACGCGGTTGACCAGTTTTGCCGGGAAAGTGTAGCCCAGCTGAAAGTTCTTCAACCTCAAATAGGATGCATCCTGAAGCCACCAGTCGGACACCTGGGTATTGGGTGCGTAGTTCTCGTTAAAAATGTGCGGGATGGTATTGGAAGTCCCTTCTCCATCCCAGGCTTTTTCCCAGAATGTCGGAGGCGGACCTGCCTGCCTGAAAGGGGCAATCCCCCATTCCTTAATGTAAATCTTACGTCCTTCTACGCCCTGGAGGAAAAAACTGACGTCAAAATTCTTGTAATCGGCGCTGAACGTCATCCCATAGTTAAACTTGGGGAAGGCCCCGCTCACGACCATGCGGTCATCGGTCGTGATTTTCCCGTCCGGTACACCGTTAGGCCCGCTGATGTCGCGGTACTTCATATCGCCGGGTTTGGGTTTTACCAACGGCGTCGGCCCGTTATCGATTTCGCCCTGATTTTGGTAAATACCATCAAAAACGTACATAAAATAGGAGTTGTAGGGCAAGCCCTCCTGGGTTACCGTACCGTTGCCGTTGTTGACCTCACGGGCACCAAACTTTATGACTTTGTTTTTATAGGTTTCAAAATTCCCCTGGACCTTATAGCGGAAATCCTTGACCCTGTTTTGGTAACCCAGCGAAATTTCGACACCCATATTGCTCATTTCTCCCAGATTGACCGTCGGCCCGGCCACGCCGATAAAATCGGGTACCTGCAAAGGCCTCAGGATATTCGTGGTTTTTTTGGAATACCAGTCGATACTCCCGAACACCGATGCCCTGAACAGGCCGAAATCGACACCGATATCGGTTACTGTCGTGGTCTCCCAGGTAATATTGCGGTTAATGAGGTCTGTCTGCGTCACGCCTTGTTGCAATGAGCCTCCTATATTGTACACAACGGGGTTCAGCACCTGTTGATACGGATATGGCATGGATTCGCCACCCAGGCTACGGTTCACATTCTGGTTTCCGACCTGTCCCCATGACGCCCGCGCTTTCAGGCTTTCCAGCCAGCTAACCTGTTTCAAAAACGGTTCTTCCGAAATCCTCCATCCTGCCGACGCCGAGGGGAAAAAGCCCCATTTGTTGCCTTTCGGGAAGCGCGATGAGCCGTCGTACCGGAAATTTCCTTCCAGCAGGTATTTCTCTTTGTAATTGTAACTCACTCTCCCGAATACCGATTGCAGGGCCCACTGATAAGCCAGCCCGTCGGCGAGCTGCCCGCCCGGGGAGTAGGCGCCCAGTTCGAGGAGGTCATTCGATGGCGCATTCCGTTTAAATCCCTGCAAGCGATCATACCGGAATGTTTCCTGACTTACGCCCAGCAATGCATTCAGGTCGTGATTTTCACCGATTTTCTTCGTGTAGTTCAAAGTCCCGAACACGGTGTACTGCACATCATTTTCTTTCCGTACCGTCAGGTTGTTTTCACCGACGGTCCCGTTCCATTGTGTATTGTACAGGTATTGGCCGCTGCCGTCCGGCAAAAACATATATGCGGGAATTCCCACGACATGCACTTTGGTTTGCCTGTCGTTAAACTTCACTGCGCCCTTGATCTGCCCTTTTAACCCCGGGAAAATATTCACGTCCAAAAATGCCGATGCCAGCGCATAGTAATTCCTGATATACCGGCCACCGTTTTCAGCGAGCGCGACGGGGTTTTTGTTACCGCCTTCCTGTATGTAGGCTTTGGCGGCGTACCGGCCGCTTCCATCGGGCAACTTCGGCGTAAATGTCGGATGCGCCGCCAATGCGCTCAGAATCTGGTCTTCGGTTGAATTCCCGTCGAAAACGGTATTCAATGCCGTCTCGTTCCGGTCCCCTTTCGAAAAGGCCAGGTTAGTACCGAATGTAATTCTTTTGTTAAGGCTCGTTTTGAAATTGAACTGGGCATCGTACCGCTTGTAGCCTGTCGCGATCAGGATCCCGTTCTGGTTGAGATAACCGGCCCCGAAATTGTAAGTCGTGTTTTCCTTGCCTCCGTTGACACTCAGGTAATGCTGCTGCATCGGAGAAGTACGGAAAATCGCGTCCATCCAGTCATAGCTCGGATACTGGGCGGGATTGGTGATGCTTCCCTGACGATATTCCTCGATTTGCGCGGGCGTATAAAGCTGATTTGCATTCGTCCCCGTATGGGCGATAGCCTTGTTGAGCAGCTCCATGAACTGCACCGAGTTCGTGATCCTGTCGTATACCGAGGTGGCTCTCTGGCTGCCGAAGTTGTAGCTGTAATCGACATTCAATCTTCCGGCGGTACCGGTTTTGGTCGTCACCAGAATAACCCCGTTCGCCGCCCGCGAGCCGTAAATTGCCGCCGAAGCCGCGTCCTTTAATACCGAAATGCTTTCGATCTGGTTAGGGTTCACGTTGTTCAGGTTACCTTCCACACCATCGATCAATATGAGCGGATCATTCCCCGCCCCACTAAAAGTGCCCTGTCCGCGGATCTGAATACTGGCATTTTCAGCGCCCGGCTGCCCGGAGTTCTGCGTCACCTGCACACCGGGCATTCTGCCCTGCAACAGCGAAGTCGTATTGGGCGCCTGCCGCGTAATCAGCTCGGAACCTGTCACATTGCTTACGGCACCGGTCAGGTTTACCTTTTTCTGGGTGCCATAACCTACCACCACGACCTCTTCCAGCGCTTTTTCGTCCGTCGCCAGCACAACGTCGAGCACTTCCCGTTTTCCGACCTCCACTTCCTGGGCCACATAGCCCACAAAACTGAATATGAGCACGGGGTTGTCTTCCTCAAAATCCAGATTATAAATCCCGTTCTGGTCGGTAATGGTGCCGTGACTGGTTCCCTTGATAATGACGCTTACTCCCGGCAACCCTTGTCCGTCTTTGTCGGTTACTTTACCTCTGACCGGCGTTCGCGTCTTCGATTCCGGGACAAGTACCTCGCGTTCTGTCAGGATAATATTTTTGCCCTCCTGCCGGAAGGCCAGGTTCGTTCGGTCCAGGATCAGTTCCAGCGTTTTCTGAACAGTCCTCGACTCTCTCCGAAGTGTTATATTGTCAAAAGGCGAAACGGCCTTTGAAAGATAGAAGATATTATATCCCGATTCCCGTTGAAGCTTTTGAAGCGCTTCCCTCAAAGAAGACTTTTCCAAACCAATGGTAACATTGGCTTCCCTTATATCTTGCGCGCCGCTCACCCCCGCCAGCAGCAGCTGGGTTGCCATGATGATAAGGCCGACACCATAAACGCTGATCTTCATTAAATTGCAAAGATACCGGCACAAGATACCTTGCCGCACGGGCATAGTTCTTCCGCCTACAGATATAGGTTTTTTCATATATTTGTATTGTCTAGAAATTTGTATTGCGAATTTTCTATTCAAAGCTCCCTATTGCTGTCCAAGGCCGGGGAGCTTTTTATATGGTCACCGGGCAGCTACGGAGCCCGTCCGGGATGGTTGGCGATTTGTTTCATAAGAATTTAGTTATCAGTCAATTCAGCGGCAGCCTTCACCACTTAACACCAGTTCGCCGCCTGCCAGAGCGTATTTCGTATTGCTGGTCAGCGTCAATACCTTAAAGACTTCTTCCACGGTTTCTGTCCCTGAAAACCGGCCGGTAATCAGGCAGTTTTGTAATTGCGGGTTTTGAAAAGATATTTTCACTCCATAGCGTTCCGCAAGCATGTCCGCCAGTTCTCCGAAAGGCATTTCCTGGAACACCATATCGGCCCGTACCCAGGCGGTAAGCTCCTGCGATTTCACCACCTTTTCATCGGCAACCGTCGTATGTGTATTATATGTCATCTGCTCGTTCGCCGTCAGCAAACTCGTATGCTTTCCGCCATCATCCACCCGCACTTTACCTCTGGTAACAGTCACAACCACCTCGCTTTCAGAAGGAAGCGATTTAATGCTGAATGCAGTTCCCAGAACCGTGGTACTGATTTTCCCAGTCCTGATCACGAAAGGGACCGGCTTTTGGCCGCCCGTATTTAAATGCACGACATCAAAATAGGCCTCTCCGGTAAGCGACACTTCCCTGGTTTTGTTGTTGAAATCCCGGTCGTACTCAATCTGCGTGTCGCCATGCAAAACGATCCGGCTGCCATCGGGAAGTACCACGAATTTCGTCTGCCCTTTCACCGACCGGTGCGTTACGGTGCCAGCGGTTGTCAGCTGGGCTTTCGTATCCTGCGGTTGCCTTAAAACAAAGAAAATCCAGCCAGCACCTATCAGCAGCAAAACAGCTGCCGCCACACGCCAGAAAACCCCTCCCAGGAGTGGCCGTGACCTGGCCGGCCTTGCAGCAATACGCCTGGCTATATTTGCTTTCATTCTTTCATGCACATCGGCCTGCTCTTCTTCCGACAGCCTGGACAGCTCGTCGGATTTCCCCGCAAAAAGCTCATAGTATTTTTCAACCATGTCCTTTTCCTCCTCGTCAGCATGCCCCTGGAGGTACTTTGCCACGATCGACCTGAACTTATTCCTATTTCCGCTTGACATGTTTATAAAACGCTGTTTATCTACCAGTGCAGAAACTCGCTGAAAAGTCCCAAGCGAACTTCATTTTTTTTCCAAAAAAATTTCATTGCAGCCACAATCGGCCTACCGGAAGCACTACGGGCGAAGCAACAGAATGACTACAGCGAGAAGCTTTCCAATGCTCTCGCGAAGGCTTTGCTGGGAAGTATTAAGCTGGTTTTGAACGGTTTTTCTCGAAATGTCGAGCTGCTCGGCGATTTCGAGTGTGGAAAGCCCTTCCAGGAACCGCATCCTGAAGATCTCACGGCGTTTTTCGGGCTGAGTTTCCAGCCATTGATGAATGCTCGCCAGAAGTTCGTCCCTCAGGAAATTGGAATCCGCATTATCGGCGGAAAACGCCATGTAATCAAGTGGTTCTTCGAAGGCCGGCAGGTTTTTTCGCTTATGATAAACGGCAAATACCTGGTATCTGACAGCGCCCAGCAGGTAGCCCCGAAGGTTCTCGATCTGCCTGCTGCCCCTTTTATGCCAGAGATCAACGAAGACATCCTGAACAATTTCCTCACTTTCAGAGCAATCGTTAATCCGCTTAAAAGCTTCGTTGTAGAGTTTTTTCCAGTAGCGCTCGTAAATCAAATCGAATGCCGCCTCGGAGCCTTCCGTAAGCATAGCAGCCAGTTCATCATCCGTCGCGTTTTCGTGGGTATTCATGCCAGGGGTATCCAGATACGAAAACAAAAATAACAAAAAAATAAAGAAGTAATGTCCTATTTTGTTTTCTCCGGGACTTACCAGACAGGTTAGCCACGGTGGTTGTAACCTCGTGAATACTTACGATGCTATATATACGTTTTGATCTTGAATATCCTTATCTGATGACGCCGTGAATTTTCACGACGATACCTGTTTGAGGACGGCAGAAAAGAACTGTCGGATATCGTCTACCAGCAAACCGGGGACTTCCATGGCCGGGAAGTGGCATCCTTTGTCGTAGAAAGACCATCTGTCGGGTTCGCCCATGAAGGAAGTCAATTTCTTCAAGAGGCTTTCATCTTCTTTTTTACCAAAACAAGCGATGGCGGACGGGACCTTTGGAGGCGACCACTGGCTGGCTTCCTGTGTATTGTCGCCACCCCAATCGAATGCCATGCTCATATTTTCAGAAAGGATTGCAGCACTCGATGCACCCAGCTGATTGAACCAGTACAATGAGACATTCGTCAACATCTGGTCCGCATCAATGGCGTCTTCCGGTAGGTTTTTGTCCTCATCTGTCCATTCTTTATATTTTTCAACCATCCATGCCAGCTGCCCTACCGGGCTGTCGGACAGTGCGATACCGATCGTACCCGGCCTGGTGGCCTGTATGTCCAAATAGGCGGTTCCCTCTTTTTTGTACTGCTTCATACGTTCCAGCACTGCCTTTTCTGCGTCCGTAAAAGCCGAATGATCGGAAGGAAACATGCCCAGTCCGGCTACTGCGAAAAAGTCCGAGTTAATGTGCGTACCTAGCAAGTTATACGCCGCGACCCCGGACATAATCCCCGCGATGCCTGCGCCCATGTCGCCCCCGTGCACGGCAAATTTTCCATAACCAAGCCGGTCCATCAGGGTGGCAAATGTGCCCGCGATCTTAAACATGTTATACCCTTGCTCTTTCAAAGGCACGGAAAAGCCAAAGCCCGGGATGGATGGGATCACGAGGTCAAATGCCATCTGACCGGGCTCCTCGGGATTGGTAAGCGGCTCGATAACCCGGGTAAAATCCGCGAATGACCCGGGCCAGCCATGGATCAGCATTAACGGAACTGCATTTGCCCTGGGCGACTTAATGTGCAAATAGTGAATGTTCTGTCCCTCGATTTCGGTCATGAAATGCGGATACTGATTAAGCGCCGCTTCTTGCTTTTTCCAGTCAAAATTGTTCAGCCAATAGTCGGTGATATTCCTGAGGTAATCGACCGGAACGCCCTTTTCCCATCCGCTTTGCGTGGTCGGGGCCGTCCAGCGGGTATGGGCGAGCCGCTGTTTCAGATAGTCAATGTCTTTGTCGGAGATCTGGATTTTGAAAGCTTGCATGGTCTTTAAATTTTGAATGTGAAACTGATAACATTACAAAATTCGCCACCACGCATCCGGCAGGCGATAACAATTGTTAATAAATGCTACCTCCTGTTCCTGATCCTGCTCAGAGAAACGGAAGTAACGCCCAGGAACGAGGCGATGTAATGCTGCGGCACCCTTTGCAGGATTTCCGGACGTTGTTCCAGCAGCTCCCTGTACCTTTCCTCCGGACTGTTCTTGATCCTCGAAAGAAACAGTTTTTCTACGAACAGCAGCCGTTGGAGCGTCTGCTCCTCCATGGCCTCCCTGATCAACGGCGAGGCTTCGAGAATCTCTAAATAATCCTTTTTGGTGAGTGTATGCACGACCGAATTTTCCAGACTTTCGATCGAATAAAGGCTTGGATGGTTGTAGCGAAAACTTTCTGCCGAAGAAACACCTTCCCCTTCGAAGAAAAACTGAAAAGTAATGTCCTTCCCGTCCTTATTGAAAGAGAGCCTGAGGCAACCTTTTTCAATAAAATAAACCTTTCTGGCGACCTCTCCTTCGTTGAGAAGCACCGTCTTTGCCGGAATTTCTTCCCGCCTGAACAAGTGACCGAATTTGCCCCATTCAGCCATTAGGTTTTCGTCCGTCATGTATTTTCAGGAATGTTGAAAATCCACCCGGGCCTGACACGTCCCGGGTGAATTTTCAATACTACCAAAATTATTTGAATATATGGCTGGAAGCCCGGGCCATTTAATGTGCCTGAGGTTGATAAGAATCTCGGATCCGGCGGGCATATTTCTCGTACAGCTTCGAGGCTACCTGCACGCTGCTGCCTTTTGCTTCGACCTGAAAATCCTTGTGGCTGTTCACCCATTGCCACTCCCACTGCGCGATCGATTTTTCAAATCCCTGCCAGTCCGGCGTTTTTCCCGACTGCATTGATTTTTCCAGGACAACAAAGAATTTCTCCCAGCGTACCTTGTAAAAATCATTGAGCAGGCCGCTCCACTGGCGGTTCGAATACTCGTGCAGCGGACTTTCGGCATCCCCCCAAAGCGTGATCAGGTCCCGGGCATTTTGCTCGTATAATGCCTTTTCGGCATCGCTGTTCCCCCATTTTCGGGCAGAGGCTATCCAGGGTCCCAGCAGAAAATCTTTGCGGGTTGCCAGCAGCATATCCATATCCGAAATCAGTTCGAGAAATGCGCGGCTTTGTTTTTGGAAAGCGGTACGGTCGCCGCTGCGGAATGCCTGTACCCATTGTTTCTGTAACACCAAAGCATAATTGGCGAGCACCTGGCGGGAAATGTCGGTCAGATCGTACAGGAAACCGTCGGTATGCGGGCCTTTCGATGCCGACCTGACGAAGAGGTCCCAGGCCGGGAGCAGGTCGGCGGGCGGGTAGTTCAGTTTTGTCCGGGTCCAAACCGTCGTGGAATCCAGCGTAGGCCTTCCGGTAATGATCGACTCTGCCCCGTCGCGGATTTCTTTGCCGTTGTAAACCGTCTTCCGCAGGATTTGCCATGCCCTGACCAGGTCGTCGTCATGCTTCCCGTACCGGTTCCTCGCGTATCTGGGGAGCCATTCGTCGAGATCGATGGGCGTCGTTCGCCAGGTATGGTCCATCATCAGTTCATAAATCACCGGATTCTGCTCGATCGCCTCCATCGTCAGTCCGATGCCTTCCAGACGCTTTTTAGCGGGATCGTTCCAGGCGGTTGCCGGGCCCTGGGCCACACCGTCCATCCGGCCAAAGAGGTTCACATTCCCCCCGAAGTTGTTGAGCATGTTCCAGATCCATGGTTTTCCGTAAAATGCGTCCGTCCGTTTCCACACCGGCTCGATTTCGGCGGCCAGGTCCAGCAACAGCATCCGGTCATTGGGCACTGCGCTTAGTAACGCCTCGATCTGCGGTGCTTTCCAGAACTTACGGTCGCTGTAAAAAAGCCAGCCCTGCATTACCCACACGGCATCGGGATCGGCCTGGCGCATTCCTTCGTAAATGCGTTCACTGAGTTTGGAAAGATAAGCCGGCTCGTCGGTAGGCGGCTCGTTCTCGTTGAATGTATCGGCCGAATAAAGGTGATCGGTACCGTAGAGCTCTTTCTGTTTGCTCAAAAAACGCTTTCCAATCTCGGCAAACAGCGGATCCTGGGAATCCAGAATGTAGGTATCACCGAATCCGTTGGTCCAGTTGGTGGCTTTTAACTGCGCACCGGGGTACTTTTTCCGGAAAGCGGCCGGAACATGCCCCGTAAATGCTGGCAGCACCGGCTTCATACCCAACTCCCGCTCGCGGCGGACGATCTGCTGCTGCAAGGCTTTGTGGCTCTCCATCCAGCTCAGCGGCAGCGGACCACCCCAGCCGTCGAGATTGCCCATCCAGAACCAGCCGAAATAGGCAGGTCCGCTGAAAAAGTCTTTCAGGTCATCCTGCGAAAAACCCATATCCTTATACACTTGCAGCCACACATATTCCTCGCCGGTAATGGCCAGCGGCATATTGATACCATGCAGGGCCATCCAGTCGATTTCCTTCTGCCAGCGGTCCCAGTCCCACCAGCTCATACTATAATTAAACGTGCAGTAGTTGAGGTTATAGCGGTATTGGTACACCGTTTCCTTCCGTATTTTGGCAGGCACGGCGGGCAGCTTCGCCGGCAATGCAAGGTTGGTTCCATTCCAGGTGATCTGGCAATGCGCGTATTCGGTGAGGTAATGGTATAAGGCGGAGGCGATCGCGACGCCGCTCGTCCCGCGCAACAATATTTTGCCGTCGACATTGTCTATTTCAAATTCGTCTTTGCCAGAAGCCGAATGCTCCTCTACCTGAAAATGCGAAGCGTGCGTAGGGACTACTCTCTGTATCAGGGAGTTTGCGGAACTGACCACCGTCTGGGCGATGGAGGTCTTCGCGAGGACACTCAGCAAAAAGATAAGACAAAACAGGTTGACTCTTCTCAACCATTGAGGAGAAGAACCACCATTACGGAAATGATTCATTTTAAAATACGGAATGATTGGCCCTGTCGACAGTTAAATGCTGTGACCGGAACGATGTGAATGAAGGCATTCTCCGTACCCGAAATACAGGTACGGAGAATGTTGTAATCAATAACCAGGATTCTGAACCAATGCAGGATTGAGTTGCAGCGCCACCCTTGGTATCGGGAAGATGCGGTGATTAATGTCTGAATCGGTTTTGTAGCCCCATTTGCCCTCAAACTTCCCGAAACGGATCATGTCGTTGCGGCGCCATCCCTCCGAGGCAAATTCACGCGCTCTTTCGGCATAGATAAATTCGAGGTTCACGCTCGTCAAAGCAGGCGAAGTGGTCCGTTGCGCCCTCAACTCATTCACGAGCGAAAGTGCGGTATGACCTGATGTCGGACTTCCGCCGCGCAGTATCGCCTCCGCCTTCATCAGAATGATGTCCGAATATCTGAAAATGGGGATGTCATTGTTCTGGTTTCTGTTTAGCGAACTCGCATCGGGGTAGAATTTCATATTGCGGTAACCCATGTGCCAGGCAATTTCGTCGTTCCCCGCATCAAAGGACGTCACATCCTGGCGGAGTACCACCTCGGGCGTCAGTTTCACCTGGTAAGTGTAGGGACCCGACGGATTATTGCCTTTGTAAAACTGGTCGTAGCCAATGTTGGTTGTGGTAACAGTCAGGGGTGTGACGCCGTCGTTCATATACTGCAAGCCGGTCAGCCATTGCTTGTTCCTGATATCGCCCTCATCATTGAAATTGGCATAAAACTCCGGCAGTGTACATGCGCTTCCCGCAGGCGTGTACGGCAGACTGAACTTCTTGACCATGCTTCTCGGAATGTCGTATCGCGCGCGAATGTTGACGCTCCTGAATGGAAAAGTATTGGTTTGCGCCGGATCGTAAGGAATCGCGAAAATAAACTCCTTCATCTGCGGTCCGTTCGTCGGATAGAACATGTTCAGATAGCTGCTTCTGGGCTCCAATGCATACAATCCCGAGCCGATCACCTTGTCGCAGGCGGCAATGCAATCGTTATACCGGTTTGTGCCGGTGTAGTACTCGGCGTTCAGGTACAATTTCGCCAGCAAGGCGTAGGCGGTCCATTTGTTGGGCCTTCCGTACGTAGTCATGCCCGATACTTCGCTCAGATTCGGGATCGCTTCGAGGATTTCCTTTTCGATAAAATTAAAAACCTCAGTCCTCGGCGAGTTGGTTTTGGGTGTAAAATCACCGTAAGTCGTGTAGATAGGTACATTTCCGAAACTATCCATCATCATGAAATAGGCGAATGCGCGTACCATTTTGATCTCCGAAAGGTTCGTCTGTTTCGCTGCTCCGTCCGGCATTTTCTGTTCCAGAATGGAGATCGTCTGGTTGGCGACGCCGATAATGGTCGATAACCAGGTCCAGTGGCCGTTCACATAGCCGTTATCCACGGTCCAGGTGTGCAGGTGCAATGTCTGGTTTTGCCCGCCGTCATACCAGTTTCCTCCCCGCGCGGGCATAATGCCCTCATCGGTGCTGTACGACGCGATCTGATATGCTTCCGCCCCGAAATTCCCTCTCAATGCCACATAAACCGGCCCGGAAGCGGAAACGAATTGTTCATCCGTGCTCGGGAAAACGTCGGTGGTCAGCGCGGTCGTGACCGGCACGTCCAGGTCGTGGCAGGAAAACAGGGTGGTTACCGCCAGCGTTGAGAAAAATAGTTTTATGTATGAATTCTTCATGATCCTGCTTCGATGTTAGATGGATATGTTCAGACCGAATAGAAACGTACGGGTCTTCGGATAGAAGTTGTTATAGTCAACTCCCGGAGCGATCCCGCCTTGGTTCACCTCCGGATCAACGCCCGTGTATTTGGTGATGACAAACAAATTATTGACGGAAGTATAAACCTTCAGATTTTTGACAAATGGCCCCAGCTTCTTGAAATTGTAGCCGAGCGTAGCATTGTCAAGCCTCACAAAACTTCCGTTTTCGACGAAGCGCGACGAGTAAGCGTAAGCATTGAAATCACTCACCGGCTCATTGGCCGCATCCACGAGGATATTGGAATACTGGGCAGTGCTTGGTCTGAACAGGTCGGCGCGGGTCGCATTGAAGATTTTGTTCCCGAATACACCTCTTACAAATACGTTCAGATCAAAGTTTTTGTACCTCAGGCTGTTCGTCCAGCCCATCATCAACTTTGGCTGCGAGCTACCCAGGTAGTGATAGTCTTTTCCAACAACCGGTGTGGTCGTCAGGCTACCGTCTGCAGCCACGAATTGGGACACACCGCTTTCATTTTTTCCGGCGTACTGGAACGAGAAGAATTGTCCCAGTGGGCGACCCGCTTTCAGGATCTGGAGTGATCTTCCCGACTGACCGCCGCCCTCGGGACGCGACAGCAATACGGAGTCGCCGCCCGCAAACAGGGGATTGGTAAGGCTGGTGATGACGTTTTTGTTGTGCGCAAGATTGATTCCGCTCGTCCAGCTGAAATTGGCCTTGTCCACCACTTTTGCGCTAAGGTTAAACTCAACTCCTTTGTTATTTACGCTTCCGCCATTCGCTACAATACTTCCCGATGGCACCAGGATCGGATCCACCGTATAGGAATAAATCATCCCCGTGGTGTTCTTCTCATACACTTCAAGCGAGCCATTTACCCGGTTTCCCAGTACAGCAAAGTCGAGACCGACATTGGTTGTGGCCGTTTTCTCCCATTTCAGGTCGGCGTTCTCCGACTTCGTCGGACCATAAGCACCTGTGAGCGAACCATTATAGTAGTAGGTACCCAAAGCCCCGGAGATAAATTGTGCCGTGTAGGCATTGAATCCGGTTGCATTGCCGGTAACGCCATAGCTGGCCCTCAGTTTCAGGTCGCTGAATACATTCTGGCTTTCCATGAAACTTTCCTGGCTTATTCTCCACGCGGCGCCTACTGATGGGAAATATCCCCACTGATTATTGGCGCCGAACACCGAGCTGCCATCTCTTCTGACCGACCCTTGCAGCAAATACTTGCTTTTGTAGTTATAGTTAAATCTGGCAAAATCGGAAATCAGCTGTGTTTCCTGATAAACCCCATCCGGCCCAAAGCTGATCTGGTAGCCTGTCGTGCCGTACGGATTGCTCAAAGCCAGGTTATTGTAGGTAATGTTATCGACCGGGAAATTGCTGGTAGTCACCTGAAAGCCCTGGCCAACCTTATTGTTCTGCCACGAATAGCCCACTACCGCATTGATGGAATGATCCCCGAATTCCTTGTTCCAGGTCAGGTAAGTTTCCAGGATTTTGCTGGTATTCTGATACGAACTTCTGTTTGCCTGTCCATTTTTACCGAATGATTGAACAGCATGGAAACCCAGGCCCGGATCGGGATTGTCGTACATGTTGTTGTAATTATTCGTAAAATATTTGTTGTAGTAAGTGCCTTGCAAAGAGTTGGTATTCAGGTACGAAATGTCCAGATTGTAAGTCAGCCCGAAAGGCAGCTCTACCTGCGTTTTGAAACTTCCGATGAGATTGTTCGATTTCGTATTCATCTCACTGTTATTGATCATCGCCACCGGATTGTAGTAGTTGGTATTCTGAAAATTTTCAAAATAGGAACCGTCCTCTTTTCTGATCGGTGAAACAGGCAGGTAAGAAGTGGATTGCAGCAACACGGTGTTACGATAAGGAATATCGTTCGCATTGCTATGCGAGTTCGTGACCGAGAAGCCGAATTTCAATTTGTCCTTCAAGGCACGCTGCTCAATCGACAGGCGGCCGATTACACGGGTCAGATCACTGTTCAGCAGGATACCGTCTTTCTTCACGTAATTCAAACTCGCGGCGTAAGTCGTGTGCTCGCCGCCGCCATTGAAAGACAGGTTGTGATTGGTGGAAACCGCCGTACTTTTCCGGATAGACGATTGCCAGTCTGTATTGGCCCCTTTGTCATCCGCCGGCGTAAAGCCGATGCCGTTTTTGTCCAGAAAAGCTCTCAGCTGGTCCGCGTTCATCATGTCAAGTTTGTTCGAAACCTTCTCGATACCCACATAACCGTTATAGGAAATCTGCATCGTTCCCGCTTTTCCTTTTTTGGTGGTGACCATGATGACGCCATTGGCAGCACGGTTACCATAAATGGCCGTTGCGGCCGCATCTTTCAACACATCGATAGAAGCGATATCATCTGGCGCTATGGTAGCAATATCGGCCCCGGGCACGCCGTCGATCACGTAAAACGGCCCCTGCGCACTGTTAATCGTGGACGCGCCGCGCATCACTACCGCTGCTGGCTTATTCGGGTCACCGCTGGCCGTGATGTTAAGTCCCGACACTTTCCCTTGAAGTAACTGTCCCACATCTGTAATGGCACCGTTATTGAGCTCCTCTCTTTTGACCGTACTGACCGCACTCGTCAGGTTTTTCCGCGACTGCTGGCCGTACCCAACCACCGCCACCTCATTCAATGTCGTATTACTTTCCTTTAATGAAACCGAAATGTCGGTTTGCTTGCCGACCAGGACCTCCTTGGATTCAAACCCGATGTAGGAAAAAACGAGTACATCTGTATCCGCCACATCGATCGAAAAATTCCCGTCTGCATCCGTCACGGTACCGAGCTTGCTGGCCTTTACAACGACGGTCACGCCTACGAGCGGCTTTCCATCCGAGCCCACTACCTGCCCCTTGATTAATTGCACGGCTTTGGGGGTCGGAGTTGCTATCTTAAATCGCTTTTTCGCCTGTAAAACCACTGTTTTGTCTACGATCGAATATTCCAATGGCAGGTTCGCCAGGCATTGGGTCAGCACCTCTTCGAGCGTGCTTTCACGCATGGAAACCGTCACCTTTTCCGACTTCCGGATCAGCTCGGTTTTGTACCAGAACGAGTAGCCGCTCTGTTTTTCAATCTCCTTCAATACCTTTTCCAGCGGCGCATTCTTCGCCAGAATGGTAATCTTCTGCGAAAAGCTGCTGGCGCTTACCTGCATGCAGAATGCGAGCGATATCATAAAGATCAGTTTCATAATCCGAATGGCCCTGATAAAGGGAGAGCGGGGAGGTCCTTCGTGGGCATACGAGGAACCTATCCCCTTTTGGATAAAAGAGTTGTGGTTCATACTTTTGTCTTAAGAGTTGGTACTAAACAGTAGGACATTGTTTACAAGTGCCGGGCTCTTGCAGGATCGGGAGCGGTTGCAACGTTCCCGTTCTTTTTTTACCAGAGGCCGGCGGAGGAAGTCGCTATTCGGTCATAGGCGGAGGGGGTTATGGTGTTACAATAATCGTTTTGTCTTCAATTCTGAATTTCACTCCGCTCAGCGCAAGGATTTTCATCACGCCCGATACATTGGAGTTGCGCGGGAGCCGTCCGGTGAAGTTCTCGCCCCGGCTGTTGCCCTCATACCTGATCTCCACATCATACCAGCGCGAAACCTGCCGCATAATACTTTCCAGGCTTTCGTCTTCGAACTGGAAATAGCCGTTTTTCCAAGAAAGCTCCTTTTCCGTATCCACATCGTCCACTACGCGCATGCTGCCCGTACCCGTGCTGATCCGCGCCTGCTGGCCGGGCGTAAGCAATGCCTCCCTTGCACCGCGCGTCACTTTCACGGCGCCTTCGAGCAATGTCGTCCGCATGATCTTCTCGTCGTCGTAGGCCATTACATTGAAATGCGTCCCGAGCACGGTAATTTCCGTCGGCCCATTTTTCACGACAAAAGGCATTTGCCGGTTATGCTCCACTTCGAAGTATACCTCGCCGGTGATCTCCACATTTCGCTGCTTGCCGGTGAATGCTGTCGGGAAACGCAGGCTCGAAGCCGCATTGAGCCACACACCGGTCCCATCGGGTAGTACGATGTGGAACTGTCCTCCCCTAGGCGTCGAGACCGTGTTGAACACCGGTGCGCTTTCGGCACCCTGCCCCGATTGATACACCAGTTGCCCTTTTCCCGATTGGGTGACGCTTGTTCCGCCCTGGCTGGCGAGCAGACCGTTGCCGGCGCTATCGAGGGTAATGTTCGATCCGTCGCCGAGGGTAAGAATGGCCTTGTTACCTCCGGGCGGGATGTCGGCCAGCTGAACTTTCGCGGCTTTTTCCTGCTGCGCCACATCCCGGTTGCCGCGGTAGCCCGCCCACCAGTACACGCCCAGCCCGATCACCAATGCCGCAGCAACGAGCTTCGGCCACAGCCAGGTAATCCCGCCACTTACATCCGGCTCGTCCTCTTCCTCCGGCGTTGTATCTGCAACTGGAAAAATGTTAGCCAGAATGCGTTCAGAGACGACCTCGGGCATGGGTTGCTCCGGCTCGAAACGCTCCCAGGCATTTTCCAGCGCCCGGGCAAAGCGTTCGTCGTCGGGGTTACGCCGAACCCATTCGGCCAGCTCCCTTTTCTCCGCCGCGTCCAGCGTTCCGCCGATTAGTTTACCTATTAAATTTTCGACCCGTTCGTCAAACATAATATATCTTAGTTCCTGCCATTGCCACTATTTAATTTGGCTATCAGGGTATTTCTTTTCATCAACAATAAACAAACTACCCCGATTGCCAAATGAAAGACAACCGGCAAAAGGCCAGGGACTAGTTGGGACGGAAAATTTTCGAATTACTTTTTCAAAGAGAGCAGCATCGCCACAACGAGTAGCGAATCGGCGTGACGGCGAAGTTGGGTACGGATGGTCGCCATGGCTTGCACAATGTGGTTTTTAACCGTATTGGGGGATATTTTGAGCAGATCGGCGATTTCTTCATGACTTTTCCCCTCCTCCCGGCTCAGGCGGTAAACGGCCCGCTGTTGAGGCGGCAGGGTATCAACTACCGATTGCAAAACCTCCTCGACTTCCCTGGCCGCCAGCATTTCGTGTGCATTGTTGTTGCCCGGCTCACCGTCCCTGAACATTTCGGAAACAATGGCTGTCTCATGCGCCACGCGTTTGAAATGGTTGAGTACATGATTCCTGGACATGCGGAAAAGGTAGCTGCCGAAGTTGTCGATCGAAGCGAGTGAGACGTGATCCGCCCAAAGCTTCATGAAAACATCCTGAACAATATCCTCAGCCAACATTTCCGAACCGGTCAGGCGAAGCGTGTAGCCGTAAAGTTTGTTTTTGTAGCGATGAAAAAGCGATACAAACGCCGCCTGACTCCCTTGCGAGGCAGAGAGTACCAGGTATTTGTCGCTATCCGAATAAGTCTCGCTCAAATCTCAAACAGAACTAATAATCAATAAGTAACCAGTCAGCAATATATTGTTTGGAAAATTACAAAAATTTAAGTAAAAATTTGTTTGGTGTGTGAGGTTGCGGAAGAAAAAGTTGGGTTGGGAGGTCATTGGTAACTTTGGTTCGTTGAAATATACAGTTTGAAAAATACTTCTATCCGTTGATACGTACGGCATTCAAATCATGCTGCTGTCCTCCATTTGAGGACTAACTTAGAAGCAGCTTAGAACAGGACGAAGATTACCTCCCCACACACGCATGAAAACTCCAACTATCAAAATTTACGGCAACAAATTGTTTCCCAATCGGGAAATTTATATCTTTAACTGAATTTGCGGGTGAAGCCAAACTACGAAATACAATTATTGCCGGAAGCTGTCGAGTTTTTAGAGGCTCTGGACGATAAAACGAGAGAGAAGATCTATTATAATATCAGAAAATCTCAATCTGTAAATGACAACGAGCTTTTCAAAAAACTTAACGACTTCATTTGGGAATTCAGGACGCTATACAATAGCAAGGCATATCGACTTTTTTCATTTTGGGACAAAATTGATGGTAAGGAAACGTTGGTTGTGGCGACACATGGTATTTTAAAAAAGACGCAAAAGACGCCGCCAAAAGAGATTAAGAAAGCTGAGGAAATCAGGAGACAGTATTTGGACAACAAAGCAAAATGAAATAGTTATGGATAATAAATTTAAAACCGTTTCGCTTGATACAATGATTGACAAGCACATCGGAAAACGTGGTACAGAAAGACGGGAGGCTTTTGAAAACGAGCTGAGAATTGACTTGCTGGGCCACGCAATAAAGCAAGTAAGACAAGAGCGCAATCTAACCCAGGAGCAATTAGGAGAACTTGTAGGCGTGCAAAAAGCCCAAATTTCTAAAATTGAGAATAGTGTAAAAAATGCCAGGCTAGAAACGATTCTTAAAGTATTTGATGCATTAGGGGCAAAAGTGAATTTTAATGTAGAACTCAATCCTAAAAAATTGGCTTCCTGACGATCACCTTCCATACATGTTTAGTTTTTTGCCTTATGACACAACGCTTTTACTTTGATACATCTGTATTTGGCGGAGTTTATGATATTGAGTTTGACGAAGCTTCTGCTCAGCTATTTGAAAAGGTTAAGCTGGGACAGATCGTTTGCGTTTATTCTGACTTGACCGAAGGTGAATTGTTTGAAGCACCTGAGCGGGTTAGGAATTTTTTCCGAAACCTGCCCCAGGAAAATTTGGAGGTCGTAAAAATGAGTGACGAATCAATTAATCTCGCTAAAAGTTATATTGAAGAAAATGTTGTAGGCAAGACGAGCTTTGACGATTGCGTTCATATAGCGCTTGCGACCATTCACAAAGTAGATCTTCTTGTTAGTTGGAATTTTAAACACATTGTAAATATTTACAGAATTCGTGGTTACAATGCAGTAAATCTACGTTTAGGTTACCATACATTGGAAATACGTTCACCAAAAGACATTATAAGTTATGAAGACTGAAACTAAAAAACAAATCAAAGAGAAAGAGTTTGACACAGTTAAAACTTTCAGAGCGATAAAAGAAAAAATTTCAAATGACATTGTAGATATGAACTTTGAACAAATACAAGTGTATTTGCAAAACAAAAAAGTTCGTAAACAAGACTGATTGCTGACTAACAATAGAGACAAATCACACACGCATGAAAACCACCCTCTCCCACCTCCCAAAAACCAAACAAGACCAACTAAAAGCGCTGACCCAAATCATCCTGGACAAAGTCCCGGCTGAAATGATCATCCTCTTCGGCAGCTATGCGCGAGGGGAATGGGTTGAGGATTATCAGGAGAAATATGAGTATGTGAGTGATTTTGACATTCTCGTCATTACAAAAGACAGGATTTCCGCCAAACAAGGAAAGAAATGGTGGGATCTCAACAAGGAATTGGCTGATCATGAAGATATTACAAGAACTAGTATCATCCAGCACAGCATTGGGTTCGTTAATGATAAGATCGAACGAAATCAATATTTTTTCATCGATATTTTGAAAGAAGGCATTATGCTTTATGATTCCGGAAATCTCAGCCTATCGGAACCGAAAGCTATGAATCCGGAGGAAAGACAGAAAAAAGCCAGCGATGCATTTGTGAATTGGTTTCAGAGTGGAAACGACTTTCAAAAATATGCTGACTTAGCGACTCAAAATAGTGACAACAAATTCGCGGTATTCAATCTTCATCAAGCAACAGAAAGATATTATGCCGCTATTCTGCTCGTTTTCACCGATTACAAACCCAAAATCCACGACATTGAGACATTAGGAAAACAAGTCGAAAAACTTCATGCTGATTTCACGACGGTTTTTCCAAAAAATACACCTGAGGAAAAACAATTGTTTCAACTCTTGCAAAAAGCATACATCGATTCGAGGTATGATATGAATTACAAAATCGAAAAGGCAGATTTGGAATATCTCGGTGAGCGTGTGAAACTGCTGAAAGAACTCACTGAACGGATTTGTAACGAACGAATCGCGCAATTCACGAAAGAGTGAAGCCAAAACGAATTCTTGGCTTCACCCTCAGTTCGTCAAAGGGGCCGAACAATCACCGTGGCCCCCTTTTTAATACTTACGGTGGTAACATAGCCATTTCCTGCCTTCTTACTTTTCACCTGCATGCCTGTGACGGTGATGGGTACGCTTGTGCGTAGCTGGCAGGGCTGGCCGTTTAATGATTTGATCCGGGCCTGTTTCAATTTTCCGTCTTTCCAGTCGATGTCGAGCTCAAATCCGGACCTGGCCCTTAATCCGGTCACATTTCCTTCTTTCCACGCAGCCGGTAGCGCAGGCAGAATCGCTACCTCCGACAAATGGCTCTGGACGAGCATTTCGGCCATTCCGGCGGTGCCTGCAAAATTTCCGTCGATCTGAAACGGCGGATGCGCATCGAAAAAGTTGGGGTAGGTCCCGCCGCCGCGCGAGCCCTGTTTGCTGTTATCGGTATACTGCATAAGCTGCCGGATCAGCTTGTAGGCATGATCGCCGTCGAGCAGCCGCGCCCAGAAATTGATCTTCCAGCCTTTGCTCCAACCGGTGCCCACGTCGCCGCGCACTTCCAGCGTCTTTTTGGCAGCTTCGAAAAACTCCGGCGTTTCGGTGGAAATCCGGTGCCCGGGGTGTAATGCAAACAAATGCGAGACATGCCGGTGGAGGGTGTCGGTCTCTTCAAAATCCTTGTACCATTCCTGTAACCTGCCCCTTTTATCGATTTTGAGCGGATACAGCTTTTTGCGTTTTTCGATCAGCAGATTCCTGAACTCGGCATCGGTGCCGAGGACCTGGGCGGCATCGATGAGGTTCGAAAAAAGGTCGTGAACGATGGAAATATCCATGGTAGTAGCAACGGAAACCGCTGCCTCCCCGCCTTTGGGATCTTTGAAAAGGTTCTCCGGGGACGTGGAAGGGGCCGTTACCAGATAGCCATCGGCGTCTTCGACCAGCCAGTCGAGCGTGAAGATCGCCGCCTGCTTCATCACCGGATAGGCTTTGTTTTTGAGAAAATCCTTATCCTGCGTGAACCGGTAATGTTCCCAGAGGTGCTGGCAAAGCCAGTCGGCACCCATAAACCAGTTGGCCCATACCGGATCGCCGTCGCCCACATTGCCCACCGGGTTCGACTGGCCCCAGATGTCCGAGTTGTGGTGCGCTACCCAGCCTTTTGCCCCGTAAAACTCCTTCGCCGTCGTTGCGCCGGTTTTGGAAAGATCCTGAATCCAGGCAAGCAGCGGCTGGTGCATTTCCGACAGGTTGGTTACCTCGGCGGGCCAGTAATTCATCTGGGTGTTGATGTTGATCGTGTAGTTGGAACTCCACGGCGGCCGCATTTCCTTGTTCCAGATCCCCTGAAGGTTGGCAGGAGGCCCGGCCGGGACGCCCGGTAGCGCCGGCCGCGAAGAAGAAATGAGCAGATAGCGCCCAAACTGGAAGTAAAGCCTTTCCAAACCAGGGTCATAAGCGCCTTTCGAATAGGATTTCAAACGCTCGTCGGATGGTAAAAGCGTATTTTGATTGACACCCAGCGTGTCTTTGATACTGAAACTAACGCGGTCAAAAAACGACTTAAAATCCTTCAAATGATCCGTTTTAAGCTGATTATAGCTCTTGGCCACGGCCTTTTGCATAAAGCCGGCAGCAAGCGCTTTCTCGTCTTTACCTTCGCTATCGGGACATTTATCGAAACCATTGAAACTGGTCGCGGCAGAAAGGTAGATAATCACCTCGGAGGCCCCCTTCACCTGAATGCCGGACGCCGATACGGCAATCTCCCCATCTTTGTTCACAGCCTTGATCCTGAACTGGAACCGCATGCCGTTGCAGCTGGTAGTATCTTCATACACGATCGGCTGCCGGCCCGGCGGATTGTAGTAATTCGGATCCACATGTGCAGGCACTTTCCCGCTCATTACGAGCTCATTGGCCTTCGAAGCGTCTGTTTGGTAGTGCAACTTGCTGCTTGCCGATACCTGAAAGTTGAGCTGTCCGGCCTTGCTGGCAGACAAGCGAATGGCCAGGATATTATCGGGAGCCGAGGCGAAAATTTCCCGCTTATACTCGACGCCGTTCACGGTAAAAACCGTATTCGCCAGCGCCTTGCCGATGTGAAGATCACGGTAATAGCGTTCAGGTTTGGCGCCCTTGAAATCCTGCGTGATTTTTAAGTCACCCATCGGCATATACGATTCGGTGTATAAACCCTGCATTTTTTTCAGCAATGCATTGGCGAGCTGGTAGTCCTGGTTTTCAAGCAATGCTTTGCGAACCTGGGGAAGGTAGGAAGCCGAGCCTGGGTTGACATTCGTTTTAACAGGTCCACCCGACCACAGCGTGCTTTCGTTGAGCTGGATCAGCTCCTCTTCCACCCCACCAAAAATCATGGCGCCCATATGCCCGTTCCCGACCGGCAGGGCTTCTATCCATTCTTTGGCTGGCTGAGCGTACCAGAGTTTCAGCGAATCAGCTTTTTGGGCAACGACTGCCGGAATGCACCAGCCCGAAATAGCCACCGAGAGTGCTATCCTTTTAAGCGCGATTTTCATCGGTTAAGTGATCTTTTGTTTAAAAATCCTGAAATCGGGCACGTTTTACTGCCGTTACCCGTAAAAGGTGACCAACTTAACACAATGATTCCTGTATAGAAAATGCCGGACTGATATTGCTGAAATTTCTTACTCCATTTCCATTCTCTCCCGGGGGCGGGAGGCGATGTAGCTTTACTTATTTATACAATATCCTGATCTGAAGACCTATGGACGTAAATTTCAAATTACGGCTCGTAACACCGCCAATGGGGTATCGAAACTGAGACGCGATTACCTTGCTTTTATAAATTCGACACGCTGCCCTTCTCATCGACCACTTTGTCGGCCACCTTGGACCCATTGGACACCATCACGGCAAAATCAGTTGGATTAAAGGAATCGCCTATCAATTTTTTAAGATCAACCTGCAACGTGTATGCCCCTTTAGGCTCGCAGGCGTCGTTGTTGCTTTCATTGGCTACCACCAGTCTGATCTGCTGCGGATAAGATTCGAAGATCAATCCGTCCCATATTGTTTTGAAGTCATCCGCAGAACACCCGCCCTTCACATCGATGGCCAGCGTGTTTCCGGTAAGTACAATTTTCGAAATTTCGAAAGGAACACCTTTTGAATCTGCCCGGCTCTTCATGATCCGTTCGTAATCGCCGTTCAGATCGCTGCCCGGATCGGGCTTCACATTTTGATTATCATGATTACAAGCCGCGAATGAGAGCAACGACAGCAACAACATTCCTTTTCCAAGCAGTCTGACATTTTTCATGGTTTTCAATTGATTTGATTTCAAACACATGACGTATCAGAGGAAGCAAACGCTACAATGGGTTTATAAACCTCATCAAAAATCCGGGTTCACAGTGACTGAATGTATGCCTTGATCAGCGCTATCCCGGCTGAATCAGGTACCGTGATCCCCAACTTCGGCATACGAATGTTCTTATTCGTTGATTGTATCCGGTAGAGAATATCGTTCCTGCGTGCATGGATGCGCGTGTCTGCGAACGGCAGCGCGTAGTCGAGCAACAGGCGGGTGCTCTGCGCCAAGCCTTTGGTGGAGTGACAATGGGCGCAATTGACGTCCAGGTAGGCCCTGGCACGTTGCGCGAGCGTATGGGAAGGGTTTTGCCAGTCCGGTAACGTGATTAGCTGGTCGGCGGGTGCCAGTTTCACGATACCGGTTTTCTGGAAATACGAAAGCTGGTTTTCAGGGTCCGAATGGCCTTCCAATGGTATATTCAGGTTTCGGGCTTTCGGTCCGATGGGTGTCACCGACTGATCGGAACGATGGCAACCCGAACATTCCGCGGAGGAAGGAATATGATATAAAATGGTTTTTCGGACGCCCATTTCGTTCACCCAGTTCACTGGCTTATCTGTTCCGCCTTCCAGCAAAAACGCGTCAGTCTGTGCTTCGTCCCACTCATAGGTACCCACATTCCATTGGCCGTCAATTTTTATCAGAATACGTGTTTCTATTAGTCGCTTCCCGGCCTTCGTATCTCTTTTGTCTGAGTAGTAGAAAAAGGTTTTGACCAGCATCGAACTGTCAGGAAAAACAGGATTACCGGCCTGATCGAAAGAAAGATGTGTACCCTGGGGCAGATAAAGCAGGCGCTGTTTTTCGGCATAATCGGTAAAAAGCGGGGTCGCCAGCCGATAAGTATGAAACCGGGCGGTCGGCAACCCGGCTCCACCGTTTTGGAATATATTATAATCCGACAGCCTCATGGGCAGCGTCGCTGAATTGGCAATTGGTTTCAGGTCATTGACGTCGCATGAACTGATTGCGTTCGCAAGGCCGAGGAGCAGGAAGACGGTGTGCTTGATCAGGATTGTTTTCATGGTTCTTTCATGTTGAATCAGGTCAGTTTGCGATGCCAGTCTACCCGGTAGCCATAGACCCAGTCCATTTTCCGGGCTTCCAGCTTAACGAACAGGGGGAGCAACAAATCGCGGAAAAACTGTTGAAAACGGTTAGGAACGGTTTTGCTGTCTCCCACTTTACGGGCCTGACGGATAATGGTTTCCACCCTTGCCTGGCGTAACGATTGGAAACGGGCAAAGGCCGTGGGCAGATCAGCGAAATCCCGGATGCATTGCGCCAGCACCAGCGTATCTTCCAGCGCCAGCGACGCCCCTTGACCAATGTGCGGGGCTGTCGCATGAGCCGCATCGCCGATGAGGCAAACGCGCCCCTGATGCCATTGCGGTAAATTGGGTATGTCGTAAATCGGGTAAATGTCGATGGAATGCGCAGCCCGGATAATAGATGTGATGGGTTCAGGGTCATTCGCGTGTAATATCAGCAATCTGTTTTTCAGATCAGCCAGTTCCGATCCGTTCAGCTCATTACGAAGCGGTTCGGTAGTTTGGCTAATGTTGTTGAACCACCAGATTTCGCCGTTATTGGAGACGGCATAAGCGAAGAACCCGCGTTGACCAAATGTCATATGAATGGCGTCGGCAGAAAGCGGGAAGTTGTTTAGCCGGGTAAACCCTGCGGTGGACAGTAAACCCGTGTATTCCGGCTCAGGTGCATTTGGGAAAAGCGCTTTGCGAACAGCGGAATGGATGCCGTCGCAGCCAATTAACAAATCCGCTTCCGCCACGGATCCATCAGCGAAAAAGGCTTTTACCCTGCCGCCTTTTCCGTCTTGCACAACAGAAACCAGGCGTTTACCCCATTCGACATCGATACCAGCCTCCCCTGCTGCACGGCGGAGGGCGCCGTGCAGCAGGCCGCGTTTAATCTGAACCGTCCGACTGCCGTACCGTGAAAGCTGCTCACTGTTATCAATCACGCCGATAGGTTTGTTGCGGGCATTGAAAAACCGGATGCTACCTGGCGTGTGATCCACCAGCATTTCATCCAATGCGATGTATCCCTTCAAAACGTTGAGTCCATTAGGAGAAATACCGAGAAAAGCTCCCTTATCGTCGTCCGCATCGGGTTTTGCCTCATAGATAACAGACGCTATGCCAATTTTTTTCAAGGCAAGTGCCATAGCGGGGCCTGCAATACCGCTGCCAATAATAATTGCTTTCATATTGATATGATGCTTGGAAGAATGATGTGCGTCGCTATCGAGACCGTCAGGCTCGCGAAAGCGCGTTGCGAGTTTCGCCCCCAATTCTATTGAGTGGGATCAGGGCGAACGAGAGTAGCGTAAAAATCGCAACGCGGATCAGGTTCAGCGTTCGCCATAATGCTGCCTTTTCTTGGAGTGTCTGGTCGATCGTCGCACTGAAAGGTGTCTGCTGAAAAGAAATGATGACGGGCGCGAAGTAAAGCAGCGTCCAGGCCCGCACGATCATATGGATCACAAAGACGACAATCAATACACGGCGGCGCGGCGCTATTTTCCAGTTAAGCAGGAGCGCTACCAGAAACGTCAGCTCGTGCAGGGAATGAGCGACGATCCAGAAACTCTTGAAATCCAGCCCATATTGCCCCTGGAACAAATGCAAGGACGCCGGGGGCGCAGCGGTCCAGACGGGAACAAGGACAGCCGTTTCAAAATACTGGGCTCCGTTCAGCAACAGGTAGGCAACTGTCGTAATCAATAGCGATTGATTGGCGGCTCGGCTATTACTTAATGTAACATTTAATGAAATCTCCATGGCAAATAGATCTATTTAGTTCTTATTTTTCAAAATTAGATCTAAACAGATATAAAAACAACGAAACCGACTATTTTATTTAACTTTGGAACAAAATCGATTTAATTATGAAGCCAGTCGTTGAGTTAATCAGTGAATGGGACTCTTACCAGGGAACCCATCCCGATGCAACAGTATCGGATTTTTGCAAGCATTATTTAGCCCAGGCAGAGATGAGTAAGGGATCGGAACAGCTTTTTTCAGGCCTGGAGCCACCTGATCAGACATCGGCTGTTGCTAAATTGATAGGCAGATTGGGCGCCATTCTTACGACCTATTTTAAGTTGGCATTGAAAGAGGGCGACGAAGTGGAACTTGACGTATTTTACTGTCTGAATACGATTTTCCATCAGGGCGAAGTACGCAAAATTGATGTGATCAGCTACAACTTTTTCGAGCAAACCACCGGAATCGATTTACTAAACCGGTTAAAAAAAGCGGATTATATCTCCGAACGGACCGACCCTTCGGACAAACGGGCCAAACTGGTACAACTCACCGGTACGGGAAAGCAACTACTTTTTTCCCTTTATCAGCGACTTTACTTTCCGGCCTATCTGCTATTTGGAGAGATGTCAAAAGTGGACATTCAATTGATGCTTAGCTTACTGGGGCCAATTGAAACGAAGCATGGGAAAATACTAAGCGAGAACCGCACCAGGGGTTTTAACGATTTGCTGGTCGAGATACTCGGTCCCGAAATGCTGAACGAGGTAAAGCGCTATCAGGAAAACCAGATTACGCGATTCGCGGCAAAAAAGGAGGAAACAGGATATTCCGGAAAAGAATAAAGCTCCTTCACTCAAACAAATCATTCGTCAACAACTGACTTTGGAGTTCATGGCTGAAACGGTACAGGTAAGGTGCCTTATTGGCCGCTCCGGTGTACTTCTTCTCCAGGCGTTCCAGGACGTTCAGGCGCAGAATGCGTTTGGGAAAGTTGTTCTGCGCGAAACGTTTGTCAAAAATTGCCTCATAAAGTTCCTGGATCTCCTGCATCGTGAAGGTCTCCGAAAGCAGGTTGAATGCGTTTAATTTCTGGTCGACTGTGAGCCTGAGCGTCGTGAGCGCATTTTCTACGATCTGGTTGTGATCCATGATCATCGGAGGCATTTCTTTGACAGGATACCAGTCGATCGATTCGTCAAGGTCCGTCTTCTGGGGAACGACCTGGCTCATATCTACCAGCGCATAGTAACCAATGGATATGAAACGCCGGGTAAACCAGTCATAGTCCATTCGGCTCCGTTGTCCTTCGGCCAGCGGGTTGTTGAACCGATCGGCATTCTGCGCTATCATCCGGTCGAGGAAAGCCCGGCTGTTCCGATTAGCCTTTCCCATCACCTGAAATTGTTCCAGATACACATCCTTGATTCCCGTGCGCGCATGAAGTATCCGCCTGGCCGCTTCATCCGTGTCTTCATCCTGATAGACAAACCCTCCGGGCAGACCCCAAAAGTCGCCTTTGAAAGAAAGTTTAGGCACCAGTACTTTCAGCTGCCGGTTCTGGTAGCCCAGAATGACACATTCGACAGATACCTGTTCAATATAATTCTTGTCACTTACTGTTTCCATTTAGCATTTTGTCCATTTAAAGTACGCCGGGCAGTCCACAACGATCACGGCTGCGGAGGTCCCAAATATACAGATTTGCGCGTATTATCTGCTATTGTAGAGAATATCCGCTGATTTCTCATTTGCCCATTTTATTTCAAACCACAAGCCGCTTGAGAATATAAGCTACTGAATGCGCTCTAACAAATATGATTCTTTAATTAATTCAATACAAAGCCTGACCAGGACGACACAATACGGCAAGGTCCCTTAACAGGAGATAGCAAGTTTAGCAAAAAAAATGTACACTTCCAGTGACTAGTATAGCCATCTTAGAAATTGGAATAAAAGCAAAAAAAATATTATCTATTTGTGTAGATAATAATAATATTTTACCTCTATATTTGTGAAGTAATATAGGATACCATATTTACGCATTGAATTAATCAGCTTCCAGTCATGCTATTATGACATGACTGGACTTTTTAAAGTCTCTCAGCATTTCGCTCGGACGACTGCCGGTGTGCGCTACGGATTGGCGAATTCACCGGGTTGTTTGTCTGTGTCGGGGACGAGAAACCAGCATGTGCTTCTAGCGGCTGTCGACAGGTTTTTAATGGGAAATCATGGGTAAAACGCGGTGTTTCAAAAACGAAGCATCATGGAAAAATACAACCATTACAATACGCCGCCGGACAAAATCACTTACCTGATTTGTACACAATAACCGATTTATAGATGAACAGACAATTCTACCCTACCCGGCCTGAAAAGTCATTTCGGCCGCTCTTTGGACTTGCGTTCCTATTCGTTTTCAGTTGTCAGTTTGCGTTAGCTCAGTCATCGGTTCACGGAAAGGTGGCTGATGGAAAAGGAGAAGCCCTTTTGGGCGTCAGTGTAAAAGTGAAGGGTGCCGCGCAGGGCACGGTTACCGATGGTTTGGGCAGTTACCAGCTTTCGAACCTTAACCCGTCCGCGACGCTGGTGTTTAGTTTTATGGGATTTTTGCCCAGGGAGGTAGCGGTCGGCTCCCAGACGACCATTGATGTGACGCTTACAGAAAGTCCTGCCAGCCTGGACGAAGTGATCGTAACCGGTGTGTTCGATAAGCGAAGCCGGATGGAATCCTCGGTCGCGATATCCGTTCTCCCCTCCAAGCTCATCCAAATGCAGGCCCCGCTGAGTGCGGCCGATCTGTTGCGGAATGTGCCAGGCGTGTACGTCAATTCATCGCTCGGGGAAATCCGCAACACGGTCAGTTCCAGGGGCGTGAATGTGGGTGGGAACGATGTATCCAATGGGTATTACTACGTTTCGATGCAAGAGGACGGCTTGCCTGTAACGAATGCCACCTACGGAAACTACGGCCCGGATTTCTTTCTCCGGCCCGACCTGACACTAGGCAAATTGGAAGCAGTCCGGGGCGGTACAGCGTCGATTCTCGGTAACAATGCGCCAGGCGGTATTTTCAATTATGTATCCAAAACAGGGGGCCAGACGTTCGAGGCGCAAGCGCGGGTCAAATTCGGGCTGGAAGGCGACGGCCGGAATCCCTATTACCGGGCCGACGTCAATGTTGGCGGCCCGCTGGGCGGCGACAAGACGCTCACCTTTAATATGGGCGGCTTCTGGCGACAGAACAACGGGGCGCGCTATCCGGGCTACCCTATGAACAACGGCGGACAGATTAAGGCCAATGTGGCTAAACACTTCAAAAAAGGTTCACTGAAATTGTATGTTAAATACCTGAATGACCACAATTCGTGGTTTGAACAGTTGCCAACCGTTGATTTCAAAAACCCGCATCTCGCGCCAGGCGTCAAGCAGACAAGCTCGGTACTGATCCCCCCGGTTTCGGCCGACTACACCATCAACCAGACCGGCGAGCGGGGCACTTTCGATTCGCGGGACAAGATTCACTCGAAGGACTTGGCCATCGGGCTCAATTTCGACCACAGTTTCGGCAAAGGGTGGACGGTAGACAACAAGGCCCGTTACTCCTACAAAACATCTTATTGGAACACAACCTCCATTCCCTACCCGTTTGCGATTGACAATGTGACCTTCTACGGCGTGAACAGTCTGGCGGGAAAGCTCGGTACGTATTCGTTCCGGGATCTGGCCACGGGTACTGAGCTGGCCAATGTTACCCAGGGCATCAACTTCGTAAATGGGGCGCCCGCCGGGCTTAAATTTACGGTCAACAGCAGCAATTTGCCCGGGGAGCAGATTCAGAAAAACTCGCTGCTGTTCAATCCGCTGATCGTATTTGACAACCGCGTAAAGGAAACCATCGACCACCTCACACTGACCAAACGACTTAGCCATATGAGTTTTACGGGCGGCCTGTACTTCGCGCATGCCAGTGTCAGCCGGCGCAATCCGAACGGAGTTGGCAGCATGTTCGGGCTCATGGTAAGCCCGCGTCCGCAGCCGACGGCCATCGTTTACACAGACATGCAGGGAAAGGTCTACCAGGTTACCAACCCGCAGGGTATCACGGGCGGCTCGGGCAGAAGTGTCGCCACGAATATCTTTGACCTCACCCAAAATCAGTTGGCCGGCTTCTTCGGTCACAACTGGGAAATGTCCGACAAACTGAACTTCGATTGGGGGATCCGTTTCGAACGTATATGGGTGAGAGGCAGCAACCAGATCGCCTCGGCAACGACTTCCACCGACGGGGGAACGGACAAAAATCCACTGACATTATATGACAACATGGGCGGCGCTGTTACCTCGACCTTGGGCTATAATAAATCGGTCAAAACGATCTCCTATTCAGCGGGCCTGAACTACAAATTCAACGATCAGCTTGCCGTGTACGCCCGGTATTCGCAGGGCCGCAAAGCGCCCGATCTGGGTATCTATCTCAATGTGCAGTCTTCGGTCAATGCCGATTACCTCAACCCGATCGCCCAAAGCACACAGCAATATGAAGTGGGTTTCAAAGCAAAAAAAGACCGGTTTTCCCTCTTCGTTACCCCGTTTTACAGTCTGTTGGGCAAAGTACCACAGCAGGCGCTCGGGCAGGAATCAGCCGAGTTGACCTCCACTTACACGACAGCCGTTCTTTACAACAAGTTTAAAACCGTGGGCGTCGAAATTGAGGGGACTTACAACCTGACCAAACAACTTAGTGTGAGGGCCGTGGCAACGTTCCAGAAATCAACGGCTGTCGATTTCAACACCTGGGTACTGAATGGGAATGGCAAGGCGGACGATCAGATTCAAAGTTACTCGGGCAACGAAACCGACTATTCGCCCCGCCAGATCCTGCGCATTTCCCCCACCTATACCTCGGACAAAATCTACGGTTCGATCGACTGGTCGTATATGGGCAGGCGGGCAGGCAACGTTGCAAACGTATTTTACCTGCCAGGCTTCGACCAGACCAATCTGAACCTGGGCTATAACGTTTCCCGCAGGTTACAGATTCAGGCTAATGTCAATAACGTATTCAATCAAAATGGCATTATGGGCTGGTCGGCGCCGGGCGGGTTTCCGGCTTCGCTGAACACGCAAGGTTTCACGAAGGCCCAGATGGAGGGCAATCCCAATGCCGTATTTTTTACACTCAGCCTGCCTCCAAGGTCTTATTTCCTGACAGCAACCTATACTTTTTAAGCCAATACCATTACAAACAGTCGACAAACCCTCAAAACCGGGTCACAAGGCGAATGCTGTTTGTTACATCCATTTCAAAATCCTGATCAAACCAAATGTTTAAAATGAAAAAGTTAAGTCATCTGATATGGGCTTGCTGTGTAGCGTGCCTGCTGTATTTCCCGACCGTCAGCAAAGGCCAGAAGGCTCCCGATAAGCAAACCAATTACGCGCTTACGCCAAAACTTCCGGCGCCGCCGAAGCCCGAACCTTTCAAAGTTTCGACCATTCCCCTGCCCGCCAGTGTGCTGGACGCAGTGTTGGTCAACTACCTGCCCGATGCCCGGCACCTCATTATGGAAGTTACGCTGGTCGGCGCGAAAAAATCGAACCTGGCCGTTATGAAAGACGACGGCACCGGATTCAAGTGCCTGACCTGTGATCTGCCGGAGAATATCGGTGGGGAAATGCCGGTACCGCTGCCCGATGGCAAGCGCGTTTACACGCCAACCGGCATTCTGGAATGCAGCCCGTCTATCCTGGATTGCAAGCAGGCCCGGATCCTGTCCCTGGTCTACCCTGCCGTTCCGGGAGGAAAAACGATCGCCCGTATAGCCAGTAACATGTCACAGGATGGCCTCCACGTGGCCTATACCCTTCTGGTAGCCAGACCATTGCCAAGCGCCCTGGTGCTGGTAAGCGAATTAACCCGTGTTTCAGATGAAAAAGGAGAGCGTTACGAACTTGCCAAAACGAAAGTAATTTCCGGAGACAAAACATCCCTGCCGGACGCACCCGATTTCAGGCCCTTCTTCTTTGGAGGCGGTGAGGTAAAAAGCTTTACCGGAATGGGTCAGTACCTGACAACCATCAGCGCATTCGAGGCGGGTAACTTCGATATCGCCAAAATCGATCTGACGACCGGTGATGTAAGCCGGTTCACCCGGCATTACAGCTATGATGAAGGTGTATACCCGTCCCCGGACGGCAAGTGGTTAATTTTCCAGTCACACCGGCATACAACCCGGATGGACGCATTTAGCCTCATTCCCCGTCCGCTGATTGTCAATAATGCCCTGGCACCTGGGGTTGCCGAATGGCGGAATGAAGAAGTGGAAGGATTCAGGGATGCCAGACGCTACTACGGCCTGACAATGACCGACCAATACGGCGACCGGAGCCGCTTGCCCGAGGACGGATACACCGGCCAAAACCTGACAACCGCATCCGATAACCTGACCGAATACAACCATTTTGGCAACTTAACCTGGCACCCGAGCAGCACCCGTGGGGTGTTCTGGGAGCAGAAAGATCCGAGAAAAGTAAAAAAGGGGGAAGCAATGGGCCGTTTGCGGATGATTACATTTACATCGAGAAAACCGACTACCCCGCTGAAAATCGTGACCCCGAAAATGGAATGGGCAGTGAACCTGGAAGACATCCAGCCACTCAATTCGTCCCAACCTACCGATGGGAAACTGATCGGATTGGTTTCCGGCCATGCCAATATAAGCACCCAAAAGCCGGCATCGCCTGCCGAAGCTACGGTTCTTAAAGTTGAGTACGTCAATTTTTCAGATGATGGAGAATATGTACTGAATGGCTCCGAAACGATCAGTCAGAAAACATTTTGGGATGCAAACTGGAACGCGGACATTACGGTCACAGGCAAACACAAAGGATTTCTGAAAGTCGACAATGCGAAGTTTACCGGTAAAAGTCATGGATCGGGCATCATCCGGACACAACTTGACAACCACAAAATCGAGGTGGATCTTTCAAAAGGCCTGCCAACCGGCGTGCCTGATGAACTTCGGTAATCCTCAACCCAAAACTCTATGCAATTAGCGAATAAAACGATTGTTGTTACCGGTGCCGGAAGCGGCATCGGTCGGGAGCTAAGCCTGCAACTACTGCAACGCGGAGCCAACGTAGCGGGCGTGGATATCAATTCCAATGCGCTTGACGAAACCAGCCGGCTGGGAGCTTTGGGACCGGGTCAATTCAAAGGCTTCCAGACAGACATTACCAACCTGGAACGGGTTAGCTCGTTACCGGCTGAAGTACTCGCCCATTTCGGTACGGTCGACGGGATCATCAACAATGCAGGTATCATTCAGCCTTTCCGCCCGATTCTTGAACTGACGATGGAGGATATCGACCGCGTCATGGCCGTTAATTTCTACGGGACACTCTACCTTACCAAAGCATTTTTGCCGCTTCTGCTGGCGCGGCCGGAAGCACATATCGCCAATGTATCGAGTATGGGCGGCTTTCTGCCGGTACCTGGCCAGACGCTCTACGGCGCAGCCAAGGCGGCCGTCAAACTGCTCACCGAAGGGTTGTATGCCGAGCTGAAAGATACCCATGTGAAGGTAACGGTCGTTTTTCCCGGCGCCGTTGCCACCAACATTATGCAGAACTCGGGCCTGCATGTCCCCAAAGCGGATACGGGCGACGAATCCAAATTCAAACCCATATCACCCGGAGAAGCTGCCGGTCAGATCCTCCGTGCCATTGAAAAGAACAAATTTCGCGCAGTAGTGGGCAGGGACGCCTGGGCGATGGACAAATTGTACCGGTTCAGCCCGAAATATGCGGCCGACCTGATCCAAAGGAAAATGCGCTCATTACTGCGTTAATGCCCCCTCCTCTTCGGTGTTGACGATGTAATAATTGCTGCTTTTCTATATGTAGGCGATGCATCGGGTGACTAACCACCAGCCACCCGATGTGCCCAAACATTGCCATTCAAATCACTTATGATTTGTCATTCTATCGCAAAAGAGATTTCTTTGCTTTTGAAAGTCAGATTCCCCCGATGAAACGAAACACGGAACTGTTATTTTATTTACATTTTAAGGCTTTTTCTTAACCTGAACATTGGTATGCTGTCAAGTAAAGACTACTCTAAAATGACACTTGAAGAATTAGTGTCGGAAGAAAAAAAAGTAAAATCGCAAAAAATAACGACTGCTGTGTTCATGGGGTTGCTAATTGGCATTGCTGTTTATGCTGCTACCCACAAAGGTTTTTTCCTTACCATTATCCTGCTACTTTCCTCGTTGCTGATTGGTTACAGGCATTCGCAAAGCTTGAAAAGCATTCAGTCGGAAATAAGCCGCCGGGATACAGCTCAGTGAGGGATTAGCTCATTTGTGCTTTCCGGGTATTGTTTATTTGTTCACCGGCCCGTGCCGAATTGTCTTCCAGGCCTGAAAATTCAGGAAAGACTATTGCGGCTATCACCTTACCGGCCGTCATTTCGATCGAAAACCCGACGTTTAACAGCGCCGAAATATCCCTTACCAGCACCAGGCCCAACCCGTCACTATCTTTTCCTATTTCGGCAATATTCACATCACCTTGGCCCGGCAGACCTTTTAGCACGCTTTCGTATGCATACGCCCCCTGGACATCGTTTTGAATGCGCAGGTGCAAGCGGTCTTCCACAATAGCGGATACTATTTCGATTTCGCCATTCTGCGTGTTTTTTGCCGCGTTGTCAAGCAGGTTATGCAAGATCACGCCAAGCAAGTGCGAATTGTTGGCGACAGTCAGATTTTCTTCTACGGCAAGGTGCAGCATATTGTGCTTTGCCGAGAGAATCGGCTCAAACAAACCTGCTTTTTCACGGACCAAAGCCGCCAGATTCACATCATCCATTTTCAGCGCCCCCTTATGGATCTGGCCTTTCGCGAATTCGAGCAGATTTCCCATGAACGTCGCCATATTGCCCAGCGCATGTTCGAGTTGCTGGTTATACTCTGCTGCCCGCTCCCATTGCTTGTCACCTATGAGCTTGCCTATAAGGCCGGCGCCTGAGATGATGAACTTCAATGGGGCGTTGACATCGTGGGCAATCGACGCGACGATACGCGTAAGCAGGTATACCTGGTGATCCAGTTCATCCTGTGATTTACTCAAAACAGAAAGCGTTTGCTCCAATTCCGCAGTCCGTTTGGAAACAAGCAATTCGAGCACATGTTTTTGCTTCTCAGCTTCTATCGTGCGGTCTCTTTCGCGCTGTAACGCTTCCATTTGCCGCTGACGCTGCATTTCAACCAGATAAATAACAGGAATCATGAAGAGCCCTATGAGGAGGCCTCGCACGGAAAGGCGGATCACGGCTATCCAAAATGGAAGTTCCCGGATCGGTTTGAGTGGATAGTCTTCAAAAAATGGATTCGATACGTAGTAAAACAAATTGGAAAGGATCGCACAAAAAACCAGCGAAACTGCGATTCTTTGCCATTTGGCCAGATTTGCCCTGTAATAGGTGTGATAACTCACGAGCCAGATTGACATACACATCAGCCATATGCCAATCTCGGACCCAATCAGATTTACAGGGTCAGCACTTTGGCCTTCCGAAAGCCGGACAGGAAGAATGGATAGGGTTAATACCGCCGCGATCGACGCACCTAGTTGCAGATTGTATTTTTTCATCGATGAATTCACAGGAGCAATAATCGTTGCAATATAGCATGATGTCTCGTCACAGACGCAGGATATCCGTACCTGCCAACTCATTCAGGGCTTGTTCGGCCTGGAAATTGCGGCCCGTAAACTTACTGGCGCATTACTCAACTGATCATGTTTCGGGCCAACCAGGTCAACCGGTGGCCAGTACATTATGAGCAGCGCAGGACGCCTGCCAGCCTTTCCTGATCAAAAATTGCTATTTTAGAATCATCAAAACCTTATCATCAATGAAAGCAAGACTCCTCGCACTCGGATTTTGTCTTATGACCCGGTTTCCATCCCTCGCCCAAACCGATCCAGCGACCTTGCGGAATGACCCGTATCTGAAACAGCTCTACCTGGACGCATCCTATCTGGGCACCAAGCAGAAGGTTTCCGCCGAGTTCGCGCATGTTAAACCAGGCAGCTGGGGCGAGTTTGTAAAGGGCGTTGATGAGGATATTATTACCGAAAAGAAACTACTGGCCCTGACCTTCGACGCTTGCGGAGGTCCCCATGGCAGTGGCCACGACGCAGAGCTGATCGGCTATCTCGAGAAAATGAAAATTCCTGCCACACTTTTTGTTACCGGTAAATGGATCGATGCCAACTACGATATCTTTCTCAAATTGAGCGGGAACAGTCTTTTCGAAATAGAAAATCACGGCCTGAACCACCATCCCTGTTCTGTTGACGGCGAAAGCGAATATGGTATCAAAGGTACCCCCGATGTGCCCGATGCTTTTGATGAAATCGAGGCAAACGAACGTAAAATCCTGGCTATTACCGGCAGAAGGCCCCTATTCTTCCGATCGGCGACGGCGTATACCGATGAAGCATGCGCCAAGATCGCACGTCAGCTGGGTGTTACCATGATCAGTTTCGATGTACTCTCAGGCGATGCCGTACCCAATACCCCAAAGGCAATCATCGAAGACAATATTATAAAGCACGTCCGCCCCGGGGCACTAATCATCATGCATTTTAACCATCCCGAGTGGAATTCATACGAAGCGCTGCAAAACGTCATTCCCGCCCTGCTCAAATCCGGTTATACCTTTGTGCGCCTAAACGACTACCCGCTCAAAGGAAGGTAGGCGGTCCGGAATGACTTATATTTGTTCAGTAATCCCAGTTACGAGTCCGTTAAATTATAGGGTGCGTCTTGAATCGAAAATCACCATCTTCAATAACTATGAAAGAATATTTCATCCGTTTCTTCAACTTTAACAATTGGGCGAATAAAGCCGTCGCAGACTACATTTCGGCAAACGAAATAACTGATGAACAAGTCCTGCTGCTTGCCTCTCATCTTGCCCATGCGCAAAGAAATTGGTATTTCAGGGTAATAGGCCAGCAAAACGATGTCCCGATTTGGGATCCGCTACCACCTTCATCCCTCGGATCGAAGTTTGCAGAGAACGGAGCACTTTGGCTTTCGCACCTGAACGACCTGCAGGATACTGATTTACATACTAAACTGGCATATAAAAGCATGGCCGGGGATCCATACCTGGATAACCTGGCGGACGTTCTGACACATTTAGTCAACCACTCGACCTATCACCGTGGTCAGATCATCTATCTCATTCGCGGACTGGGCATGACACCGCCTGGAACCGATTTCATTCTTTTTGCGAGACAATTTCCCCAGTAAGATTTAGGCTGTTAACGCACTACTCATCACGCTTTCATAAACCGTCTCAAAAGGTTTTCCCTTGTGCTGTGGCCACAAGGCTGAAAACTTCATTTCGATTCCTTTCAAAAGCTGGATACAAAGCTCTTTATCGTCCGGGCTCAGGTCGTTGGCAATCATTCTGGCGTTCATGCCGATTCGCTCATAGCATAGTTCGACTACCTGTACACCTTCCGGTGTAAGTTCAATTCGCTTGGCCCGCTTGTCGTCCGGATCGTCATACTCTGTGATCAGACCACGGTTTTTCATTCGGTTGAGCATATCCGTTCCGCTCGACAGTTCGAATAAATTGGCGTAGATCACATCCGTTTTTCTCGGGTTCTTTTCAAGGCTGATGGTGACCAGCATCCCGAATTCTTCGATCTGGTTCAGCCCGGTTCCTTTAAGGGCCAGGTTTGCGTAGGACATATTCAATTTTGATATCCTGCCGATAATTTTCAGCAGAAGTCCGTCAACCAGCGGGGGCACGGCGCCCCCAACCAAAGGCCCCTTTACCTCCTGCTTTCTGTTTCTAGCCAGGTAGTACCTGCAAAATTCTTCAATGTTCCCGTCAGGATGGTTCATCTCAAACGCGGCCCATTCATTGACAAGCTCCACAGTCTTATTCATAGTATTTATTGCGATTACGTAGCAAAAATAAAAAGAATACTTCGGTATTGTTATTTTACATCGTTTTTGAAGTATATTTGACAAATAAACTTCGATATCGTAGTTAATAATCAAGGATCACAAACCAAAAGTGTTATGAACCCAACTGTTTACAACCTGGCCCTGGTAATGCACATTGTAGGCATTACGCTGATGGCCGGTGCCACCGCTGTTGAATACATTACTTTCAGACAATTCTGGAAAACGATCCCCTCAGATAAAGGGAAAGGAATGGTAATCTGGAGGACGATATCAGATTATCAGAAAATGATGGGCATCGGCATGCTGATCATCATTATCGGAGGTGTGGTAATGATGTATTACCTGCACGAAGCCTGGGGTGCACAACTCTGGTTTCGGATTAAATTCGGCCTGGTGATCCTGGTCATTATCAACGGCTTGGGCATACGAAGAATATTAGGTTCCAGGCTGAGTAAGTTGCTTGCTGCTATGAGGCCGGTGTATGAGCGTACGCCGTCGACGCTCCGGATACGGGGTTACATTCAGGTTGTGCATTGGATCCAGCTGGTACTTTTCCTGGCCATTTATATCCTCAGCATTTTCAAGTTTGTCTGAAAAGCAAAACCCCCGGAAATGCAAAAGTCATTCATGGCGGGTTGCCCATCAAAAACACTGATCATCAACTTATTATAACAAATTATCCAGTTATGAAAAATAATCAAGAAAGTACTGGCTATGAGATAGCCGTGCTGGGGGCCAATGGCGGGATTGGCCGACAAGTGGTAGAGCTGGCCCTGAAAGAAGGTCACAAAGTGACAGCCATTCTACGAAACCCTGCGAATATGACTCTGCAACACGAGAATCTTGTCATCGTCAAAGGGGATATTCTGGATCCCGAATCCATCGCAGCGCATCTTGAAAATAAAGACGCAGTCATTTCCGCTATCGGTAAAAATTCGGTAAAGCGAACGACATTATACTCCCAGGGCAGCCAAAACCTTATTGAGCTGCTAAAAAATACCAATTCAAAAAGGGTGTTTTTCATTTCCGCCTCAGGCCTGGAAGTTAATCCGACCCACTCCTTGCAGATACAGCTTTTGACCAGGTTTGTCTTACAAAAGATCCTGAGACATATGTATACCGATCTGCGGAAAATGGAAGGGATCGTAAAGCAATGCGGGCTGGAATGGACGATTATGCGCCCTCCCCAGCTTACAGATAAGGCACTGACAGGCAATTATCGTTTTGAAGTAAATCATTTTCTGCCCAACGCTCTGAAAATATCTCGGGCTGACCTGGCGCATTTCATCCTGCATAATGTGGGCAATCAGCAAATCATCAAGGCCACGGTAGAGGTGGCGTATTGATGGGGCCAGAAATGGTCAACCAACATCGGTTAACGTAGATAAACGACCAGTTCCTGTCTGAGAAATGCGATAGTCCGGGAAATATGGGCTTCGACGGTCTTGACAGAGATCCCCATTTTGTCTGCTATTTTACCATAGGTGAGCCCTTTATGTCGGTTAAGGAGGTAAGCCTGCTGTGTCTTCGGAGGGAGCTTGGCCAGCGCGGCATCATGCATCAGTCGTAGCTCGGCCTCGTCCAGGCTTTCACAGAGGGTGTTGTCCGGGACGTCACACATGTCTGTTTCCCGGGAAAAAACCAGTACGGTTTTTTTCTTTCTGGAAAGCACGCGGATCGCATAGTTGCGCGCCATCACAATGAAATAGGCCTTAAAGTTAGCGATCTGGTGCCCCTGAAGCTGCGCCCTGGTTTCCCAGAGCAAGACAAAGATATCCTGGACCCAGTCCTTGATCTGCTCAGAGTCATCCGAATAGCGCATCAGGATTCGGACCAGGGTCGAATAATATTTGTTAAACAATATTTTGAATGCCTCTGTATCGTCCGCCGCGATCAGTTCAACGAGCTGGTCATCGGAAAATGTTGATTTATTCATATTTTTTATCGTTGAAATAGAAGTATTATCGAAATATTATTCCGTGTTAATCATTTTATTAAATATAATATATTCTATTGCAAATACTTTACAGTATAATGTATCATTTTACTGTTGTAATGTCTTTAATATCCAGGTATTGCCCGTTTTTGATGACCGCCTTTACATTCAGAAGATCCTTGATCTTCCTTAACGGGTCGCCGTCGACGATCACCAGGTCGGCTAGCTTGCCAGGTTGAATCGTACCCAAGTCGTCGCCAGCCCCTGCCTGTTGGGCAGACCATTGGGTCGCAGCGCGGAGGGTTTCGAAGGGTGAAAGGCCGGCAGCTACCCAGCTTTGGAGCTCGGCATGATAGCTTAATCCTGACGGTATGATCGGAGAATCCGTCCCCGGTGTCAGTCTGGCTCCTGACCTCATCAGCCGCACGATCGTTTTTTCGATGTTTGGATAGGTCCTGCTTGATCCCCGGGCTCTCGCAGCCGCAGATCTGAGTTCCTGTTTTTGCTTCTCTGAGTAAAACGCCGGAAACTGCCAATGGTCGAAAAATAAACTATCGCCGGATACCAACGCATTCAGTCCTCCGTGAAGGGAAATTGTGGGCGTCATGTAAATGCCGGATTGTGCCGTCAGTGCCAGGACATCCTGATAGCTCATGTTCAATGCCGTTAGTTTGGGCGAATATCCCCGCCGGCTCGTGGCCCCGATGTGCTCTACGCCGTCGACGCCAAGGCCAGCGGCCGGATATATCTCGTGTGACGACACCGGTAAGCCGTGCGCGTGGGCAAACTCTGTGATCCGTTTTTGTAAAATATCCGGCAACCCTACGTAAGTTTTGATCATATCGTAACCTAATGTGACCGCGCGGCCGAGTTCCAGTTCCAGTTGAGCACCTGCTATATTGCTGGTATTGCGATTATAATAGATCCTGCTTCCTTCCATATGGCCGCCGGTGAAAAAACTCCTCGGTCCCAGGCGCTTACCGCTGACCCACGACTCTTTCCGCTCTAATGCGTCATAAGGGTCGGTTCCGGGCTCCCTGATCGAAGTCACACCATATGCCAGCCATAATCTGCCGCCCTTTTCGCCCAGTTGCGCATTCTGATGGGTATGCATTTCAAAAAGCCCGGGGATCACGGTTTGTTGCGAAGCGTCGATCACCTTTTCTTTCCGACCTGCCTGATGCGGCACAATCTCCTTGATTCGGTTTCGCTCGATGACGATGTCGGCATTCTCTATGTATTTGTCTGATACACCATCGAAAATCTTTCCCGCGTGGATCACTTGCCGACCTATGGGCTGTTGTGGGTTCCAGTTAAATTCCATATTCAGCGGCTCTATGCGTCCGTCGGAAACGGTAACTCTTTTGAGCTTGTCGGTGGCCAGGAAGACAATGCTTTTCGAATCACCCGTCCAGCTGGGATTCTCCGCGAGTTCGTGCGTCAGCTGAACCGGCGCCCCGAGGATATTCAGCCGGGCATCCACCTGGACGGTCCAGAGTACATTATCCAGGATGTAGGCGATCGACTTGCCATCGGGGGAAATCACTGGACCATTTTTGCCGCGCGTGGCCAGCGAGCGTCCCGGAACCGGGGAAGCAAAACGCGCCCCGGACCGATCGGATGCAATGATCAGGAATTTACTGATCCCCTCACGAAAACGGCTGGAATACGGGTCGAGTGAGGAGACCACCAGGTATTTGCCCTCCTTGGACCAACTAGGCTGCGAGGCTTCGAATAGTCCGTCATAAAGATTTGCAACTTTTCGGGTTTTAACATCGATCACGCTGAGGCTGCTACGACTGTAAGCATTCGGGTCAGCCTGATAGAACGCGATCCGGGCACCATCGGCCGACCAGCTGGGAAATTTCAGGTTATCCATCGCATCCAGCAGGCATAGCTCTTTCCCGGTGCTTATTTCCCTGATCCAGAGATCCATATTACCGTTCTTGTCGCTTGTATAGGCCAACCACTTATCGTCGGGAGACCAGACCGGGTCAATATCGATGAATACGTCGTTGGTGATCTGTACGGGCCTGGATTTCCCGGGTTCCAGAATCCAGATATCTCCCAGCGCGGCAAATGCTACGAATTGACCGCTGTTGGAGACGACGGGCCCACGGATACCTTGCACCGGTCTAGGCGCCGCATCGTCGAAATGATGTTTTTTAGGCACATATTTGTCCCGGGCCAGGGCCACTTCGGCTTTAAAAGCGATCGTTTTCGTACTGCTGGCCCCTATTTTTCCAAGCTTGATCTGTCCGTCGCCGGTATACAGATATTCGGTTTGTGACAGCCAGGCCGTCTTGAACGGGAATACGTCCTCGGTGCCGCCCGACAGGGTTTGCCAGTCGCCGCCGCCCGTTTTTACCATTTCAAGTTGGCTTGCGTTCGGGACAAGGCTATTGAAAATGATTCGCTGACCGTCGGGATGCCAAACCGGTGAGGCCAGTTTTTCTTTGCTGTGAACAAACAGCTGATGATTTCCCTCTGGGTCCTGTATGTAGATACCCGCAGCTGCGGAGCGCTCGGATACGTAGGCGATGCTTTTACCATCGCCGCTGAACGAGGGGAAATAGTCATTGCCGGGATGCGAGGTCAGTTGTAGCAGGCTGTCGGTTTCCAAAACAAGTTTCCAGATATCGTAATTGCCGCTGCGGTCGGAAGAGAACGCGATATTTGTCCCGTCAGGCGACCAGTAAGGCTCACGGTCATGATAGATTCCGCTGGTAAGCTGCCGAAGCCCGCTGCCATCCTTATTGATTTTCCAGATATGAAAATTACCGTCCCGATAGGATTGAAAGGCGATCTGAGTCCCGTCGGGTGACCATGTGGGTTGCCGGCAGTCGCCAAGCGCGTCGGTAATGGCTTTTGCCTTTCCGCCGGTTACCGGCAGCACCCATATCGTTCCCTGAAGATCCATTGCGATCGTTTGCTTGTCGGGAGAAAGCGCGATGGCCATATTGGTCCCTTCGGTGAGGGTAACTTTTACTGAATCGATAGGCGGCTGCGGGGATCCGATGACCGCAGGTGCTAAATGCAAAATGCCCGCCAGCATGATAATTGTGCTGGCAGACATTAACTTAAAAACGATGGAGCGAATTTGCCGATAACGGGTCATTGATCAACAGGTGTCGTTAAAATTGAGTAGCAGGTTTTGATACCGGACCTGAGATTGCCCAGCCGGAGGTTTTCATTGGGGCTATGCTGGTTATTATCCATATTTACAAGCGGTACAATCACCGCAGGCACGCCCAGGGTTTGTATAAACGGCACTACCGGCACCGACCCACCCATGATGCGTATGATGACAGGATCGGTGTGAAAGGCGGTAGTCATACATTTTTTCAGCCAGTTCCCTATCGGCGAGTTGATTTCGGTCCGAAAAGCCGGGGAGCCGCCGCCACCTCCATCCATAAAAACCAGTTTAGAATACCGTAATCTTTCGTCCTTGGTTGGGACATGGTCAACTACCTGGTAGCCCAGGCCCTCCAGATGCGTTTTTACAAGCCCGGTCATTCTTTTCCCGTCGGTTTCTGGCACGAGCCTGATGCCAAATTCGGCAATGGCCTGCTCCGGTATGATCGAGCCGCCCCCCTTCCCGACCACCGCCGCTTTCAGGCCCCGGATATTCAGGGAGGGGTACTGCATCGATTCCTGATAGTTTTTTCCTACTTTTTCTTCTGCCGCGATTTGCAGCCTCTCGTTAATGTCGGCCGTCACATCGGGTACGGCGGCCATTATCCTCGTCGCCTGATCGTCGAATGTAATGCCGTCATAAAAGCCTTTAATCAAAACCCGGCCATCTTCATCTTTCATCGAGGCGATTATCCTGGATAGACTAAATGTCGGATCAGGCGAGTAATTTCCGAAATGCCCGCTGTGCTGCTGGGTGACTGCCCCATAGGTCGTCAGTGAAAAGCCAGTACCGCCCCGGCAGCCGAACGTCAGGGTGGGAAGGTTCGACGAATGCATAGGGCCATCCATAACGATCAGGTAGTCGGCGGCCAGCTCAGTCTTGTAACTTGCCAGCGCGCCTTTAAGCCCTGGGGACCCTTTTTCTTCCTCACAATCCAAAACCACTTTAATATTGAATGGCGGTTGCTGCTTCTGTTGGCCGAGCATATCCATAGCCTGCAAAAACATGATAATGGGGCCTTTGTCGTCTGAAGTCGATCGTCCGAAAAGCCGCCACTCGTCGTTAATCTTTCCGTTCCGAAGCATCGACCAATCGATTTGGCTGAATGTACCAGCCTGGTCTTTTTCCTTCAACACGGTCCCGTAGGCATTTTCCTGAAACCATTCCTGCTGCCGTACCGCCTGACCATCCAGATGAAAATAAAAGAGCACTGTCTTCCGATTACCCTGAAAAGCCTTGTTAGCCAAAAAAAGGGGCATTTTATCCGTTTTAAGCACAAAGGTTTCAAAACCTCTTTTCGTGAAAGCATTCCGGGCCCAATCCACATTTTTGTCAATATCCTCAGCCACCAGCGCATCATTCGGGATAGCCACAAACTCTTTCAGTTCCTCGATGGCCGGCAGCATCCGTTCGCTAACAAGCTGATCGTTTCGCTGGGCTACGCCCGAAAGGCAGACCAATGCAAAAAGGGCCGTGATTAGTAGGTTCCTCATGATCATCGGGCGGTTAGTTGCTTGAATGAGAACCCTGCAATACCGCTTTACCCTGTTGGACCCTTGCTTTCAGAATATCCTCAATACCGAATATTTCACCATTCCGGATTACCGTTTGCACGTTGAGGACATCCTTGATGTTTTTAAGCGGATCCCCGTCGACGATAACCATATCGGCCAGCTTTCCGCTCTCCAAAGTACCCAGGTCTTTGGCAACGCCCAGTGCCTCGGCCGAATACAGCGTAGCCGCCCGCAGCGTCTGAAAGGGCGAGACGCCGCCGTCAACCCAACTTTGTAACTCGGCATGGTAGCTGATCCCCGGATGTATAATCGGGGAATCAGTGCCGGGCGTGACGTGCCCTCCGCGTTCTACCATGGTTTTGACCGTTTTCTGGATATTTGAAAATGTGGTTAAAAAGGCCGGATTGCTCTTGGTTCGCAGACTTGTTTGCGCTTTTATCTGCTCTACGACGGATGGGCCATAGAATGCCGCGAATTGTTTATGCTCGAAGAAGGCCGGGTCCTTGTCAACCAGCATGGGCATCCCGCCTTGCAGAGATGCGGTCGGCGTGATATTCATCCCTGACCGGATAAGCAGCTCGGTAACATCCTGATACGAATTATTCAGGGTAGTCAGCTTGGGCGAGTACCCCCTGCGGCTTGTCGCGCCCATATGTTCTACTGCATCCACGCCATAGCGCGTTGCGGGATAAATTTCGTGGGAAGACACCGGTACGCCAATCGAATGCGCGAAAGCCGTGATGCGCTGCTGCATCAGATCGGGCATCCGCACGTAGGTTTTAATCATATCGAAACCGAGTCGCTTTGCCTTTTCCAGTTCCAGCTCCAGTTGCGCACCGGGAACATTGCCTATGTTCATCCCATAATAAATACGACTACCGTCCAGAATACCACCTGTATAAAAATCGCGGGGCCCTACCCTGCGCCCGCTGACCCAGGATTCTTTCCGTTCGATGACGTCGTAAGGGTCGCCCCCTGGTTCGCGGATCGTGGTAATGCCATAGCTCAGCCATAACCTGCCCAGAGGCTCGCCCGCAGTGGCCGACTGATGTGTATGCATTTCGATCAGGCCGGGGATCACTGTCCGGGAAGAAGCGTCTATAAGTTTCCCTGTCCGCCCGGGCTTGTGCTGTTCTACACTAATGATACGGTTGCCTTCCACGACCAGGTCGACATTGTTGCGGTAACCGTCCGTTTTCCCGTCAAAAAGTTTTCCGGCATGAATGACATAACGCCCCGCGGGTTGCCGTGCCTTATAGTTGAGCTTAACCGGAATGGTCTCTGTGCCCCCACTTACCACGGAGACCTTTTTGAGCACATCGATCGCCATGTATACGATGCTTTTCGAATCGCCCGTCCAGCTTGGACTTTCGGCCAACTCGTTAGTCAGCCTGCGGGGAGCGGCAAGCAGGTCTCCATTTCCGTCTACTGCGACCGTCCAGAGCACACCATCCATCGAAAATGCGAATTTACTGCCGTCCGGCGACCAGTAGGGGCCGTTCTTCCCGCGGGTAGAGAGCGTCCTCTCGTTGATAGGCGTCACATAGCGGTAGCTTTTATCGGCGGTCGAAATGAGCAGGAATTTGCTTACCCCCTCCCGATAGCGGGTCGAGTAAGGAACCAGCGAAGATATAACAATGTACTTACCATCAGGCGACCAGCTGGGCTGGGAGCCGTCGAAGACCGGTTCGAAAACAGTTGTGGATTTGCCGGAAACAATATCGATGACCCTGAGTGAAGAACGACCAAAAACCGAAGGGTCCTTTTGATAATAGGCGATTTGCTTTCCGTCGGCCGACCATGATGGCAGCGTCAGGGGATCATCGGCATCCAGCAACAAGGCCTCTTTGCCTGTCGCCATTTCCCGTACGTACAAGTCCATGTCACCCTGACGGTCGCTCAGGTACGCAAGCTGTTTGCCGTCGGCCGACCATGCCGCATCGATCTCAATAAATTCATCATTCGTCAACGGTACCGGAACGGGGTTGCCTTTTTTTAACAGATACATATCGCCCAATGCGGTAAAAGCGACGTTATTGCCGTCGGGTGAGACCACGGGACCACGGATACCTTTAACGGGCAGGCTGCTTGTGGCATTGAAATCGTATTTTTTGGATACGTAGGGCTTTCTTCCCAATGTCAGCTCCGCAGAAAAAGGTATCGAGACTTTTTGCCCATCCCCGAGCTTGCCGCGATTGATCTTGCCGTCGGACGTGTAGAGATATTCGGTATCGGAAATCCAGCTGACTTTGAAAGGAAACACATCCTCGCCGCTTGCGGAAAGGGTTATCCATTCCCCTCCGCCGACCATAGCCATGTCCAGCACCGTTTTACCCTCGATAAAATTGTGGAAAACGATTTTCGGCAGGCTCGGATGCCAGGCAGGGGCACCAAGCTTTCCGGTGGTGGTCAAAAACAGTTTTTCCTTGCCTGAACCATCCATGATGTAAATCCCCGGAGCTGCGCTTCTTTCCGATACATAGCTAATCTGTGAGCCGTCTGGAGAGAATGCAGGAAAGTAATCGTTTCCCGGGTCAGTCGTAAGCTGGGTGAGCTTACCGCTTGCCGGTTCGAGTTGCCAGATGTCGTAGTTGCCACTTCTGTCGGAAGAAAAAAGGAGTCGGGTACCGTCCGGCGACCAGCAGGGCTCGCGGTCGTCGAAGCTGCCGAAGGTGTGCTGCACAGGAACTCCGCCGTCCTTGCCAACCGAATAGATGTGAAAATTGCCGTCCCAGAAAGCCTGGAAGGTAATTTTGGAACCATCAGGAGCCCAGGCCGGCTGGCGGCAATCGCCAAATTCGTCGGTCACAGGGCGGGCACCACCACCACTGGCCGGAATGGTAAAAATGGTGCCCTGCAAATCCATCGCAATGGTCTTTTTGTCGGGCGAAAGGGCAATGGCCAGGTTAGTCCCTTCTGTAAGGGTTACTTTCACCGAGTCAGCCGTCGACGCCGCAACTTTGAGGGCGAACAGCACCATCTGCACGAAAAGCAGCAACCCTATTTTTTGATTCTGAGAAAAGATCATTCGGTTATGGATCGGTTTGGCAGATTACAAAACAATTTATTAAAGATTTACGGGCGTTTTTACAAATACCCCGGGGACCGGGCGCGGGGCGCTGGTATTGGAATTTACTTCCGCTTCGCTGTAAATCATCCGTTCAGGCAAAGCGGTGCCTGCGTTGGGAGACAGTTTCACGGCCACAGCTTCTTTCCTGGTCCTTCTCAGGTCATTAAAGCCTAATATTTGCCCGTTAAAGGTCAGGTACCTTTCCATCAGGATTTCGCGCAACAATGCTTGCTCGGCCTGAATGCCGTCTTTATTGAGCAAACCGCCCGGCGCGAAATCGCCTGCAATGTAGGGTTCGTAGCGGTAAGTGTAAGTTTTGTAGGTCGGGTCAAGATCCCCGCCGGCGTTCAGATACGCCCGGAAAGCGTTGAGTTTTTCCAGGCCGGTCGCCAGCCCGCCGCTTCTCAACCCGGCTTCGGCCAACGTGAGCAAATTCTCGGAAAAAGTGATTAATGGATAGGGTGCCGATTGACCGAAGAGTCCTCGGGAGGTAGTCGAGCTGTTGGTATTGGGTGAGACGGGGATCTGCGTACCACTGGCATTTACTGTAATGAAATGATGGTTGTAACGGGCAGTTTCGTCTGTTTTGGCATTGCCGCGGTAATCCGGGCTAGCCGGGTTCAATAATTTCGGTGCCAGCGCCAATGCCGCATTGATATCTCCTACCCGGTTTCTGGCGATGAAAGCGTACATCAGGTTTTCATTGACGTTCAGCGTGTTGCCATGCGTGACCACCAGCGAGCGCCCCGGGCCTGCGATCCCCTTGCCCGCTGCGGCATAAGCGAGCTGATATTCCCTTGTTTCCATGTAGAACCGGGATTTGAGTGTATAGGCGGCTTCCTTCCACTTACCGGCATCTCCCTGGAAAAAAATATCGGCTGCTCCGGGAGACGTACCAATGCCCGATTCAAGATCGGCAATAGCCTCGTCGAGCAGCGTCTGCAGTTTTTTATAGACTTCGATTTGCGGCTCGAAAGCCGGGTTGGGGAACTTTGCGATGTCGGCAGCCTCTGAAAAGGGGACATCGCCCCAGCACGCCGCAGCAGTACCCAACGCATGGGCACGGGTGACCTTGGCGATACCCTGCACGAGTCTGTTGTTGGTAGCTTGGGATTTGGCTATCACCAGCTTGGTTTGCTCTACCACGCCCTGGTATACGAACTGCCAGACATCATTGAATGAAGCCCCCGTCACGTTGTAGCTGTAAATGTCCTTGTACTGACGGTCGGTACCGGTAAAGTATCCAGACCACATTGCGGCTACGCGCGCCAGGTGGCCTTCCTGTACCGAAACATTTCCCAGTTGGGCGCCGGTCAGGATTAAGGTGGCAGAGGCGTCGGTGGGATTGTTCAGGTCGGTATTCATGTTATCGACCAGTGATTCGCAGGAGATGAGTCCGGCTCCCAGGATCATACCTGCAATTTTTATGAGTTTCCTTCTCGTCGTTTTCATCGTGATTTATCAATGTAAATGCTTTGAAATGGATGCTACGGGTTGCGAAATGCTAGTAGTTTACTTTAATGGTAAACAAATAGGAACGCGTACCGGGCGTATTAAAGTAATCCATATTGCGGCCGGCGGGCCCTCCGGAAAGGTTGGTATCCGGATCGATGCCTTCTACTTTTGTCCACAAAAACAGGTTACGGCCTGTGACCGAAAACTCCACCGATTGCAGTTTGGTAGCTTTCCGGAACGCATCCGAGTCCAGTCGGTAAGAAAGCGAAAGTTGCCGCAGGCGAGTCCAGCTCCCATCTTCTACAAACTGCTGTTTCAATGATCCAAATCCGCTTCCCAGCGTGGTATACCAGCTTTCGTCCAGTAGCACAGGGCCTGCACCAAAGTCTTTCAGGTTCCCCCGTACGGTCGTGCCGGCGGGAATGGTTTTGCCTGCGTAATTTTTCGTGTCGGCGGCAAGCGTGACCTCGTTGCCCGTATCACGGTGCGTGCCGAAATTATACATAACGCCCCGGGTACCGCTGAAATAGTCGCCCCCCTGCGAAGTTTCAAAGAGTACGTCCAGGCTAAATTTCTTATAGGACAATGTGGTTCCGAAACCGCCAATCCAGTCCGGGTTCGGATTACCGACTACGCCCGTGACCGGATCGGCCACCGGAAACCCATTGGCGTCGAGCGTGATCGACCCATCTTCCTTTAACAAATAACGGCTACTCCAGAACACCCCGGTAGGTTGTCCGACAACGGCGCGCGCATCCAGAAAATTTTCGATACCTCCTACCAGGTACAGCGACTGCGTGCCGGCCAGATCGAGCACTTTACTGCGGTTCCGGGTGAAATTACCGCGGACGGACCAGTTAAAGCCACCTTTACGGATTACCTCATAGGACAGATCCATTTCTAAGCCTTTGTTTTGAAGTACTGCCGCATTGGTGTACTTGGTGGCGAAGCCCGTGCTGGGTGCCAGCGTTACCGGTACCAGTACGTCGCGTATCTTGTTGTTGTAATAGGTCAGGCCTAGTTTCAGACGGTTGTCGAGCAGGCGCATGTCCAAACCGATTTCATATTCCGTCTTTCTCTCGGGTTTGAGGTATTGGTCCCCCAGAGAGCTACCCTGTGTATAGGCGCCGTTTCCGAATTGGGAACCGACCAGGTTATCGCCCCAAGGGTTAGCATTGTAAGCCGTGGGAGAATAAATGGTATTGGAACGGTATGGAAGCGGCTGCACCCCCACCACGCCGTACGACGCCCGCAGCTTGGCGAAATTAATGGCCTCAACCCGATCCATCCATTTCAGCCTGGTGAAAACCCAGGCCACGTCCGCCGAAGGATAGTAGAAGGTCTTCTCGGAAAGCGCCCCGAAAGACGAGGCCGATTCTGCGGCTCCAGACAGGTTTAGAAACAATGCTTCATAAGCCGAAAAACTAGCGGTAGCGTATGCCCGGACGGTTCGCACCTCCGTTTTCAGATTGACGGGCGTGCGGTTGAGTGCCGTGGCATTAGCGAAGTTTGCCGGTGCGTCGGCCACCAGAAAATTGGAGATCGTCACACCCATATTGTTATACTTGCGGTTATTGATATTAACACCGGCCACGTAGGTGGAGCTGAAATTGGGTCCGAAATCTTTCGTGGCACGGGCCAGCAGATCGGCGTTCACCTGGGTTTCTTTGGTGACCTGCTCTCTGTACTGGCCGGTTCCCGCACCGGTAATGTCGTTGACCGGGAAGTAATTGATTTGCTCGTCGGAATACGTGTCCAGCCCCGCGCGCGCGACAATGTCGAGCCATTTGGCAGGCTTGATCCCCAATTCGGCACTATTCATAAAACGGTCGACATCGGTCGAGTTCTGCTGTTCGTAGAGTGCCCAGAGCGCGTTGTTGTTAGCCGGATTGATCACGCTTCCGAGGTAGCTCCGGTAGCCACGCTGACGTCCGGTAACAGCCGACGCCGTCGGGCTGGCATAATAGCTTCCCTTGTAATCGGAGATATCGAAGTCTGCCGGGTTGCGTAAAAGGCCTACCATGGCTCCGGCCAGGTTATTGCCGCGCTGGATCCTGTCCGAAAAACTTTTCGTATAGGCAGCCGTCGCGGACATACGCACCACCTCATTGAATTTGCGCTCCACATTCAGTCGCAGTGTGGTGCGGTTGTAGGTGCTATTTCCTCGCTGAACGCCTTTCTGGCGTATGTCGCCGATGCTGAAAAAGTAGGTAGTTTTCTGATCCCCTCCGCTCAGGCTCAACGCATTGTCCATAAAGTGACCGTCGCGAAAAACTTTGTCATAGTTGGAAGAGTTGAAGACATCACGTGAATTCTTTTTGATAATGGGATAATACCTGGTGCCATCAATGGCCTCAAAAAAGGCCCCTGCCGCATTGACCTCATCCGCGCCGCCGGCGCGGTCTGCGATCTTATCCCCCCAGGCGTTGGCCCCGTTGGGATTATACACACCCCCGGCGCCTTGCCCGAACTTGTCCTGAAATGGGTGAAAACGGTTGATCTGGTCGATCGAAAATGTGGAGCTGAAACCGATGTTGAGCTTGTTGCTGTCGGCCCCCTTTTTGGTCGTAATTAAAATTACACCATTTGCTGCGCGTGAACCCCACAAAGCAGCGGCTGAAGCACCTTTCAGTATCTGCATGGAGGCAATATCATTGGGATTGATGTCGTTCAGCCGCGATTGGGGCACTACCCCGCCCGAGGTTCCTCCCTCTGTGGTATTGCTGATTGGAATACCGTCTACTACGATCAGCGGCTGCGTATTGCCTGTGAGCGTGTTCTGGCCGCGTATCTGGATAAACGCGGCAGCGCCCGGATCACCGGCAGCCCTTGACACCTGCACCCCGGCTGCTTTCCCGGCCAGGCCATTGATTACGCTGGTTTCCCCCGACCTTGAAAGCGCTTCTCCGGCAACCTTACTGCTGGTGGAGCCCAACCGGTCGGCAGCCTCCTTGAATCCAGACGCGGTCACCACCACCTCGGACAGGGCCTGCACATTTTCAGCCAGGATTACGTTCACAACAGATTGGTTGGCAATGGCTATCTCCTGCGTAACGTATCCGATGTAGGAGAATACCAGCACGCCATCCGTCGAGGGCACTTCAATTCTGTACCCGCCTTGCTCATCGGTGACCGTGCCAATGTTAGCTCCTTTCAACAATATGTTTACACCTGGAATGCCGTTTCCTGTCGTTTTCTCGGTCACTTTGCCGCTGATACCGAATGCCTTGCTATCGTAATCGGGGCTGGCGTCGACTTTCAGCAGGACATTGGGGGAGTCGCCGGTGTTTTTGACCTGGGTTTTAGGCGTGCTTTCTTCTTTGTAAAGCAGGTAGAACCCTTCACGTGATTTTCGATAATGTATTCTCGAATCTTTCAGAATGGTTTCCAGCATGCTCTCAATCGTGGCATCCTTGCCGGATGATACCAGCAGTTTTCTGTCTATCTGTATCTGGTCAATGAGCCCTGTCTGATAAGCAATTGATACGTTAAATTTGCCTTCAAGCGCTTTAAGCCCATCTTTCAACTGAATGTACTGCGGTTGCTGACGATGGTCAGCCCGGCGGTTTTCCCACAGGTACGAGACCAGCTGTCCCTGAGCGGCGGCCGGATAGTCGATCAGCCACAAAAGCATGCATAGTGCAATCCTGGAAATGTTTTTCATAGTGGTTATCCGTAGTTTAAGTAACGAAACAGGTTATACGTAGCTCCAATGCACGGCCAGGCATGGACCAGTCGACGGCCTTTTCAAACCGGTGACTGTACCAACAGGCTGGGTTAATGATGACAGGGTAAAATGGGGTTTTACACAAAGACTGCGTCCATTTTGCGGCTATGGAGCACAAGGTCTTTCCCCGGAAGCTGGCCGGTTACCGGGCCAGGATCAACTTACTATCTTGCTTAACGAAATGTAATTCAAACAAACTGGCGATATCCTCGATAAGGGTTTGGGCTTGCGTTGAAGTTAGCGGAATAGAGCCGGAGGCTCTTTTGGTCAATAATTCCCGGTCTTCCACCAGTACGGTCACCCCGTAATTTTCTTCGATTTTTTGCAGCATTTCTTCCAGGGAAGTACCGTCAAGCTGCCAGCGTCCCCGTGTCCAGGACGAATAGTTCTCGGGATTGACAACCTGTTTTTCGGTAATTTCCGAGCCGTTCTCATTGACCTGCACCATATCGCCCGGCCTTAGATAAACCTGTTCTTCTTTTCCGGCCAGGCTGAGTCTGATACTTCCTGATTTGAGAACGATGCAACTCCGGGTATGGCGGTCAATGACATTAAACTGCGTCCCCAGCACCTGGATGCTTTTACCATCCGACAAATGAACAACAAAAACGGAGTTCGTCCGAAGGTGCCTAACGTCGAAAAAAGCCTCTCCTTCCAGCCAGACCTCACGCGGACGACCTTCCCACGAAGCTGTATAGTGCAGCCTGCTATTACCATTCAGGACTACTTCGGAGCTATCCGGAAGTATGATGTGACGGGTTTGCCCGTAAGCGGCCGCGGTATGAATTGTTTCCGATTGTTTCAACCGGAACCAGGCAAGTGAACAAACCAGCACCAGGCCTGCGGCTACGGCCAGATAGCTTTTCAGAGTCCGTTGTCTGTTGTATGAAAAGCGATTTTTGACTTTGGCACTGGCATCCGGAAAACGATGCTGTGCGCCGGTCCAGACCTGCGCTTTGGACATCATCAGATCTTCGAAAGTTTCCCGGTCGTTTTCCGGCGTTTCCTCGTTAATCCAATCCAGTGCGCTGGCAGCATTGTCCGGATGCAAAGCAAGCCATTGCTCTACCACCTTGTCCTGTTCGGATGTGGTCTTTCCGGAAAAGTAATGCATCACAAGTTGTTTGGAAACTTCCATGGCAACACCGGTTAGGGAGACATCAACGATCTGACTGCTATCTGTACAGAGACGATTTTATGTGTGACACCCTAAGATCAAATGAAAAATAATTTGCCGGTGGCATGTTGAGAGTGAAATGAGATGCGACACCCAGGCCGCTTCATGGCAACCAGGTATTCCATCATCACGGAAAGGTTACTTGTATCCGGTTGCTAAACCCTAGCTAACAGGAATGATTTATGGGGAAGTTTTAGTGCCCGGTACAATCGTTTTTCATACCCATTCAATTCAGATATGACATTTTTGTCATGATAACCTGACTGAACTACCCATTCTATTGATTCTTTTTATTCGAATAGCGGCATTCGGGCAAACTCCGGACGGTTCAGTTCTTCGAACAAAACCGCTGCGCCGATGTTTCCTTTATACAGACTGTGGTTTTTCATTTGTCCTGAATAGATATGTGGTAGCATTTCTTTTGCTATCCGTGTCGCCTCAGCCAGATAAAAATCATCTTTGGTGGCATTGTAAATACTTAAAAGTGCATAACACTCGCCTGATCTGCCGCAGCACAAGCTGCCATTCATGCCGGCGTTTCCCGCATTCAGAAAGTGGCAGGCCGTCTTTTTGGCTAGTTCCAGAAAACGTTCATCGGATGTGAAATGAAACAATGATGTCCATAGAAACGTGTATCCCGCCGATCCGTGGCACCAACCCGTCCATGAAACCGGCTCGGTATTGGAGATTTCCCACCGGATGCTTCCATTTTCTTCAATGCCGAGATTGACGAGCTGTTCAACTCTTTCGAAAAAATTGACGGGTAAGTTTTGCCCGGAAACTTTGCACCATTTCAAAGTAGCATATAAAATTCCCGCCCAGCCATGGGCTATTCCTCGATAATTAATCGGATTTTTTTCGCCGATCGCTGCATATGAATCAACCATCGACCAGATTTCCTCCGTCACACTTTTGCCAAACGCCAGCAGATCGTTTTTAATGAATCTATCGTATGAAGGCATATTTTCTAAAATAAGCGAACTACCAATCAGAGCAGCCGACTTACCCAGTGTAAGGTCCAGATTTTCACATGGACGCGAGGCATTCATTAAAAAATTGCGAACAGCATTGTAATAGCTCCCATAGTTCCCCGACGCCTGACTGACCATCGCCTGAACCAGGTCTACCCCGCTAGGTGTGTGGTATATGGAGGAATGTCCGACAATAGACGGACTGAGGTCCATATCTTTTGAATAAAATCCATTTTCCGGATCGTGAATATAACCCGCCGCCCGGTCGCTCCATACATCTGCCAGGGCGAGTGTTTCGGGGCTTGAATTCACTAATGCCTTCCGTAGAAACAGGTAGGCAATGCCCGCTGCACCAAAATTGACCGAGCTTTTCGGCGCCATTTGAAGTCCGGTTTTCAAAAGATCCCCTGTAAACCCATAATCGTTCAGAATGGAATCCCGGAAGACCTGCACGGACATTTTCTTGTCTTCGGCAAATCGATCCGGGAAACTTTCCTGCACTTTCATCATGGCTGAATAGAAATCTTCAATGTCTTCATAACGGTCTTCTTTTTCCTTAGCAAGTGCTTTGAAGATCGTTTTTTCAATATTGTTATCCATAATAATGTCCAAAGCTCGGAACGGGACAGGCGTTTCGTTGACAATTTGTGTAAACAGCATTTTTCTGTCGTAAGAAAAATTGAGATACTGCTTACCGGTAAAAGTCTGGTAAAGCAACGCGCTCAAAGCATATTGTTCGCCCGCAAAGGTCGAAGGTGGCGCCGGTTGGGAATTAAGGACGGACTGCGCATATTCAGGTTCGAAGAAGAAACCCAATCCCCCACGCGCGGGAGTTTGCTCTTTGGAAACCATTCTGGAAAGTCCGAAATCGATGATCTTCAATTCGCCTGAATCCGACACGATAATATTGGCCGGATGCACATCCGAGTGAATAATCCCTTGGCTGTGCAGATGCCTGTAAGCATTGAGAATACGACAGGAAATATTGAGCAATGCAAGCACATTGGCTTGATCATGAAGATTGTGATATTTTTCAGCCGCCTGCAAACATGTTTCGCCATCGACCCATTCCATGATCAGATAGTGGTCCGTCTCGTATTCACCATGTTCTATCAGAGCCGGATTAATGGTGTCATCGAGTGTGTTTAGTATATCAATTTCATTGCGGAAATTGGCCAGCAGCTGAGGTGTTTTTTTGCTGGTTTTCAGCAATTTTAGTGCGTATAGCCTGCCATTTTTCTTGATTTTGTAAATTTCCGTGTCAGCCACTCCGTCTAGTTTTGATACGATTTCATAGTCCTTAAACCGGTCACCGGGTTTAAAAAATTGTTTGTTTTTCCCGAAGGTTTCATCATAAGACACCAAAAAACCTTCACTTCGGAGTCTGGTCAGAAAAGTATAGGAGTCTTCCAGGATCGTTTGGGCATCCAGGTTATTCAGCAGCGCATACGTGAAAACACCTTCCGGCAGCGATTTTGGTTTACGAAATTCCTGCAAAAGCGAGGCTGATGACGCGTCAATAATTTTGCTTGTATTTCTTGCGTGGGTATAGGTAATGATGAAGTCGTCCGATTCGTATTCGAATTTAGCGAGCGCCTGTTCCGGTAATGCCTCTACCGGCAGCACCTGCACATCATCCGGCAATATGTATAGTTGATTGGAAGCCATAACTTTAAGTTTTTTAAACAGCCGTCCAGGTCGTTGGATCAACTCCTTCCAGCATCATTTTCTTTAATACAAAATCAACACTTTCCGCAGGGCCCAACTTTTCTGTTTTAGACAAAGAGATGGACGCAGCCAATTTTTCTGTCACAGCCGCCCGCCAGCTTCCACCTTCCCTGTTTTTGAGAACTTCATCGGTAGCGGTGTCCACGCCCCAGGATAACATTCCCCAGTCGTCCAGCGAAGCGGTGAATGGAACGCCCTGCGCCTTGTGCCCTTTTAAAACAGGAACAAGCCGGTCGGCTGCGGCTGCCAAGTGATCGAATTCCGTGAAGTAGGCCACAAACTTGTCGGGACGAAGCAAGCCTTCACGGTTCATACCAATTTTAAAACTGAAAGCGTCGGACCCGGTAAGTACATGAACTGACTTTTCAAATACATCCGGTAGTTCTTCCAAAACCGGGCTGATGTAAATTTTATAGGTGGAATTCGACCTGGCATTGTGCTGCCTTTTTTGCTTCCGGCTCCACGAAATCCAACTGTACTTTTGGTCTGGCTCATGCTTATTCCAATTTTGAAGCAGTTCCCTGTTCAACCGGCTATTTTTGCTGATTCTCAGAAATTCTTCCACTTCCTCAAATGATTTTAGCGCATCGCCAGGCGTAAAAAATAGCGGTACTGTGTTGTATGCGTAAAGCTTGTTTGCCAGCGAAGCGGTATCCACCTCATTCAATTGAACTGCGTACTGAATGGCCCTGGCCGATATTTCTAACAACGGATGTCTTCGATCCGGAACTTGGTTCTGAAACTCGTAAAGGAAGTTCTGCGCGGCAGACCCGGAATAAAAATGCGGTCCAACCTTGATTTCGAAAATCCCCTCCAGTACCAGTTTAGCCATTGTCAGGTTGACTTCGTCATCGTACCCATGCTTAAAATATTGCGGTAATTCACTTTCATTTTGCAAAAAGTAAAACAAGAGCGCGACTTCTTTATAAGCCAGCTTGGCGCTGCCTGCTGCCTCCGTATACTTTCGCCGGAATACGCCAAAGAATTCAGGATCAAGGCTTAAATCAGCAAGAGCGTGAAGCTCTTGCTGATTTAAATTCCCTTGCTCAATCAACTCAAATTCCGGATTTGACCGAAAAGTTGAGTGCAAAAGAAATTTGATATTGATCATCAGATTTGGCTTTATCTGTTTCCCCGTTGCGCACGAACTTCTTCAATGGCTTCCTGCAACTTCTTTTCAAGCATATCCAGCTGATCCGGTGCTTCCTGAATCTTTACATCGACATACTTTTGAAGTTCGGCCAGGTTATTTCTGAATTCGTTGAGCTCGGTTTCTTCCAATTCATCCACCACCTGCTGAACGGGCGTACCGGTTTTCCAGATCGTGAAGTCTGTTGGAATAAGCGACGGTAAATGACTGCATGCAATGACACTGCAACCGCCGCAGGTAAATGCGGGACAAATCGTCGGCCAGTGGCAAAAGCTGTGGCCCGGGCAATTGACCAGGGTCGGATAGGGGCAAACGGATGGACTTATGATCCGGCAGACGGTGATTTTGTTGGGATCAAAATTTACCGTAACGGCAAGGTCCTTGAATTTGAAAGTTTTCATGTCTTTTATTTTTATGTATGGCTAAATGGTGATGCTCCCGACTTTTGTCCGAAAAAGATCAGGAAAACGGTATCTCAAATCTTTCTGGCTATCCCATATCTCACCTCCTTTCATGAAAATTTGCCCTTCGCTTTGTGGTAAACACGAAGTATGTCCACCTGCGTGACTGGCAAAATTATTTGATTTGTTATTTTTTAACCCGACAAAATTATATCCCAAGTAACCCTTTTTTGAGCGTCAGACTACCCGATTTTAAAATCAGGTATTTTGGTGGAAGCAGGTAAAAACACGTTTTACGAAATGGGTATTTTGTTAGTCCGCAAATGCGTATAAACAGCAAAAAGCCCCGATGGGGCTTGCCGGGGCTGAACTTTTCGATCGGGTTTCCAAGGGGATTTCTATTAAGAAACCCAACACCAGAGACAGATTAAAATGAAGGAGTGGTACTCTTGGAAAGATGACAGTAGCCGACTGAGGGACTATAATTGAACTCTGCGAAAAAATGTGTGCGCCCCCCAAACGCAA
>NZ_JASATN010000006.1:0-347091 GCF_038440355.1 Dyadobacter sp. OTU695
CCTTTCGAGGCCCTTTTCTATGAAACGGTAAAGATCTACATTCAGATAAGCGTTTCTGCCATTTGCAGGAAGATCGCTCTCTTATAATATTCAGGATCGTATTTGATGAGTACTTGAGTGCCTTTGCGGAGAGAATCGTATTTTGAATAAGGAAGTACCTCCCGCATTTCCGAAACAAAATCGTTCCCAGCTTTCGCCTTCACCTGTACCTGCACCTGAAATTCCGGCAGGTTATTGAGGTATTCACCCGTCGGCCGGATGGCCAGCACGGTGGCGTTCGCCTGAACGCCTTCTTTGAGAATCTTCTTCTTTCTCTCCTCTGCGATCCGCTTGCGAATAGACGATAAAGTCCAAAAAGCTACCATGCAGGCCAGAATAAGTGTAGCGCCGATTTCCCTGTTATTCATTTCCACAGCTAAATTTTAGTTAAGAGTGTGATGTCCAAAAATAATGGATTAACTCTACAAAAAGTACTATTTCATTTATTGAACGGTCGATCTTGTGATCAAAAGGCAAAAGTCATTCGTTTGAGCCAAGTATTTCACGGTAAAAAGCAATTCAGTTACAAAAAACTTACCCACACTGCAAGTCGGTCGAAAGGTTGCTTTAATAGTATTTTTTTTATAAAATTTATTAAAATGACGACTAATATCAGAATGGCATGATTTTCCTGAGTTGGAAAACCTATTGATCAACCCTTATTCACCATGTCAATGGAAATCAAATCGAACCACTCGACCGGCAACCGTCCAGAGGGAGACCGCATCTTGGACGCTCCATATGTTTTCACCGATATTCCCATGTATATCGACCAGCTCAGATCGGAAAAATCCTGGACAAAGAATGACCGAAATGCCATTACTGTCTACAAATCGGACAAAACCACCATTGTCATCGCCATCCTGAAATCGGGCGCGAAGGTCAATGACCATTCGATTGATGAGTGCCTTACATTCCAGGTTTTGTCGGGGGAACTGAAAGTGGAAACTGAGGGCCGGGTATTTTACACCACAAATGGCCAAATGATGTCCTTCCACGCACACGTCCCTCACTCGATCAGCGCGTTGGCGGATTCGGAAATCCTCATCACCACTTACAAGGAATGATGCCGGATGGCTGGCAGAGTTTTTGATCGTACCGGCCAAAAACTAATCAGCCAATTATGCCATCAACGATTGTCATGCAATGCAGTCAGGCGCTCTCAGAGCGCCAGCTTACGATTGCATTCGTCGAAAGTGCCACCGCCGGCCGGCTTTCCGCCGAGTTTTCCATGTGCCCCGAATCGGGAAGCATACTAAAAGGCGGTCTGGTGTGTTACGACGCCTCATTAAAAGAAAGTATACTGCACGTACCCAAGGACATGCTACGCCATTTCACGCCCGAGAGTGCGGAAGTGACACGTGAGCTCGCCGAGCGGCTTCAAACCTTTATTCCGGCCGACCTCCACATAGCCGTCACGGGCCTTACCTGTCCCGGCGGGAGCGAAACGCCCGAAAAGCCGGTTGGTACCATGTTCGTCCATCTCTGCACAAGGAGAAAGTCTGTGGCGATCCGGGAAGTATTCTCCGGCTCGCCGGAGGAAATCGTGCTGCAATGCATCGATCGGATTGCCCTGCTTATTCTCTCAGAAATTCCCGTAGCCAGCGATCAGGTATGAAAATCGGGGTTTGCCCGAGTGATCCTGCGCCACCCCGCAGGCAAGGTGCCCCAACCTGAATGCGGATTCTACCAGGAAAAAACATGACAACTAATCCGAACAATTCAATAGTTAAAAAACGAGGCCGGTTGATAGCCGGCCTCGAATGTTTGCTGATGAAAAGCAATTTGTTGAATGCTTAGTGATATACCTTCTCCGAATCCCGGAGCCGCTTGATCGTATCGTGACCACTTTTCAGCGTCGCTTTCTGGCGCGTGATCAGCGCCCGCAGTTCAGGCGTTAATTCATCCGATTCAAGCGCTGAATCGTAGGCTTTTTGCGCGGCGTCTTCACCAAATTCTGAATTTTCCAGTGAAGTTTTGCGGCCATCGCTGCTGAATGCGGCCCGGACGTCCATCCATATTCGGTACAGCTTACCTGATACCATAGTACCCGTAGCCGGTTCGCCACCCAATGCCTTAACTTCTCCGCTTAATTCAAGCACATTGTCACGGCTATGGTTCGCCAGGCTATTGTAGAGCGAGCGAAGGTCTGTGTCGCTGGTCTCGGTTTCGTCGTAAGCTTTTTCGTAGCCGACGATGCGGTCGTTGTTGATCAGGATCAGGTCATTCAGAGTTTCTATGATTGCTGCATTTTGTGACATGATGTTTCATGATTAGTGATGCGGCACTGTGTAAAAACTATTGTTCCATTGCGTTAAGGAGCCATATGGCGCCAACTGTCTATGATTTTGTGGAGGTTTTTGCGCCGTATATGCAGGTAATGAGCCACTTACTGACTCCGGCCAGCGCTATTTTTCACTAAGCTTCCTTCTGACCTTGCTCAGAAATTCAGGAGAAAAACCAAGGTATGAAGCGATGTAATGCTGCGCAACACGCTGTGGAATAGCCGGATAGCGATTGAGAAAGTCCAGGTACTTTTCGACCGCGCTGGTAGAGATAGTCCTGAACAGCCGTTCCTGCGTCTGCGCCAGGTTGCGCTGCACCATAAGGCGGAACATCCGCTCAAAACCCGGAACATTCGCCAGTAATTTCTCCTTGGTTTCCGGTGTCAGGATCAGCACTTCACAATCTTCGAGCGTCTCGATATAAACGTGGCTGGGCGTCTGGTTATGAAAGCTGGTAATGTCGCTTACCCACCAATCCTCGACGGCAAATTGCAAGGTTACCTCGGCTCCTTCGCTGTCGATATAATACGTGCGGATGCAGCCTTTAAGAATGTAAGCTTCAAATTGGCAAACCTCGCCTTGCTGTAACAGGAAAGTTTTTTTGGGATATGATTTGAATTGAAGTAACGAGTCGAAATATTCCAGGTTCTCCGCGGTGAACGGCAGACACCTCAGTGCATAGTTGTTAATCTTTTCAAACATAATCCGGTTGATAGGTTAGCCTCCGGCCAACGCGTGCCGGATCTCAGAATAAAGCAGCCCGCTACCGCCCCCGAAGTGGCGTAAACAGACAATGTTCGGGTCAATGGAGCGGCACAGCGACGTTATTCGTTCACCGGTTTCCTCATCAACACCGACGCCCAAAAGTACTAAATCGATCGAATTTAAACGAAGTACCTCTTCGGCTTCTTTGAAAGAACCGACCGGAATACCGTGCCAGGATTCGTTCTGATTGATCAACCGGATAATCGTTTCCAGGATTTCAGGATGGTTGGCTATTGCCAAAATATTGATTTGCGACATGTTACGAATCGATTTGCCGGCCGACCCAGCCGGCGGGTTGATATTCTACCATTTTTCGGGAACCTCCATCAATAGCAGGAAGCTTTTCTCCGCCGCCTTTATCGACACTGGCGATCCGGGCCAAAACCCATAGCCGTCACGCGCAGAAAGCAGTTGACCATCGACTTCAATATTTCCTTCAATCACAAACACATATAGACCATTTCCGTCTTTTTTAAGCTCATAACTGGTTTCGAAACCCTTATCGAACTCGCCCAGATGAAACCAGGCATCCTGATTGATCCAAACACCTTCGTCGTCCGGATCGGGTGAAAGGATTTGCTGAAAGCGGTTGTGCAGGTCGGCCGAGGCGTATGCTACCTGATCATAACGGGGCTCCACATTCAGTTTATTGGGATATAACCATATCTGAAGAAAACTTACCGGCTCGTCCTGATCCTTGTTAAACTCTGTATGATAAACACCGGTGCCGGCGCTCATTACCTGGATTTCGCCCCGGCGAATCAAAGCCGTATTTCCCATACTGTCCTGATGCTCCAAAGTGCCTTCGAGCGGGATCGAGATGATCTCCATGTTGTCGTGCGGGTGCCGGCCGAAACCTTTGCCGCCGTGGACGGTATCATCGTTCAACACCCGCAATGCACCAAACTGGATGCGCTGCGGGTCGTAGTTTCCATGAAAACTAAAAGTCTGGGCACTTTTGAGCCATCCATGGTCGGCGTAGAAACGCGACGCAGCCGGATGCAGAACGGGGTTTTTCATGATTTCTTTAAAATCGTGTTGTTCACTAATTGAACTTCTTCTCCTGAAATTGTGTGCGGCCTGCCGGGATAAATCACCTGGTTAACGATTGCATTCATATCTTCCAGCATCGTGACGCTCTCCTGCACACGCGACACGGGCACATGAGGATCAGGATTACCGGTGGATATGAATACTGGTGTCTGCTGGAAATCCCCCTTGTAATTTCCGATCGCCAACTCCTGGCCGATCAGACCTCCTGTAAAAGCAATAATCCCGCCATATCTCCGGGCATTGCGTGAAGTATATTCCAGGGTCAGACAAGCGCCCTGAGAAAAACCGGCGAAATAGATTTGACTAGCAGGAATACCGGCCGCTTCTATTTCAGCGACAACGTCGCCGACGAGTGCCAATGCCGAGTCCAGCGCAGGCTGGTTCTGCGCAACCGGGGCCATAAAACTGTATGGGTACCAACTGTTATTAGTCGCCTGCGGCGCATAAATCGCTATATCTTCCAGTTTCAAAACCTTTTGCAGGGAAATAATATCGGCAGCAGTCCCGCCCCGGCCATGCAGCATAACGATCGCCTTTTTGGCCTGCTGCACAGGCAGTCCGCTTGTGATGAATTGTTTGTTATGGGTGTACATGACAGTTTTGAATTTTGAATGATTGAATGACTGAATGATTGAATAGATTTTATTCGGTCATTCAATCATTCAATCATTCGACATTAATTAAGTACCGGCAACACTTTCACGATCTGCTCTCTGCGAGGTTCGTACTGAGGAGGGAGCATTAAACCTGAACCCAGTTGCTCGACAGTTTCATCAGTTGCAAAACCGGGATTGTCGCTGGCGATTTCGAACAAAACACCACCTGGTTCGCGGAAATAGAGCGAATAGAAGTAGTTTCTGTCGATCTTATCGGTAATCTGCAATCCTGCGTCCAGTACTTTTTTACGGAACTCCATCAGGATATCGTCATTTGCAACGCGGAATGCAATGTGGTGAACCGAACCTTTGGCCACATGACCTGCCCTTTCACCGGGAGCCTCTACCAGATCGACGATATTTGCATTTTCAACCGCGTCGGTAACAAACCGGAAGCGGTTCACGTGCTGCTCGGCCAGTCGGTAGCCGAATATATCGGTCAACACTTTGGCAGTTTCTTCGATCTTGTTCGTGGTGATCGTCACATTATGGAAGCCGCGTGTCGCATGTTCCGCACCCACCTCGGAAGTCGTCCAGGGAATCCGGTTATCTGTGATTTTGGGTACCGTGAGTTCAAACTTCAAACCGTCGGGATCGAGGAAAGTCAGATATTGCTCCCCGAATTTCTCGGCAGGTTTGTTATAGGTTATTTTGTTGGCATCCAGTCTTTTCAACCAGAAATCCAGACTTCCCTCTGGCACAGAATAGCCGATCTCGGTTGCCTGGCGGGTTCCGCGACGGCCTTCGGGAATTTGATTACCCCAGGGAAAGAAGGTCAGGATTGAGCCGGGAGTACCGTTTTCATCCCCGTAGTAAAAGTGGTAAGTATTAGGATCGTCAAAATTGACGGTTTTTTTCACCATTCGGAGTCCTAATACCCTTGTATAAAAATCGTAGTTAGTTTTAGCGTCACCAGCGATGGCTGTAATGTGGTGGAGGCCGTTGATTGTATTTTCCATTGTCTTGTCCAGTTAAGATGTTTCTTTCTTTTTGATGATACAAAGGTACACCCTCAGCCAGGGGCAGGGCATTGAACTAGGACAAGAAAACAGAAGCTTTTAAAAATTATTCGGCTGTACCAACGCTCGTGAGCACATGATCATCCTCCACCACCCGGCCCGCGGACTTTGCGGCTTTCAGATATACACTCATCGGGTATTTCCCTTCGAATACAGGATCCGTCTCTACCATAGGCACTTTCAGCCGGGCGTGCTTGATGCTTGCAAGGTCCGAAAGCGAGACGTAGCTCAGTTCCGGATTACCCTGTCCCAGGTCGCAAAGGCCGAACGCGATATTGCTGACCGGGTCTAGTTCGGAGAGAAGCCAGACGGCCTTGCCATATTTGGAATGTAGTTTCACAACGGGCGCATGATCCTTTGCAAGCTGGTTTTGGACCTCTTGCGCATTGTGGATCATAATTTCGATCAGGTTTTGCGGGATCATTTTTGACATGCGGCAAATTTAGGGCTTTTTCCCGTGCGCCATAAAATAAATGGACACTACATTCAGCGCGTTTTAGATCACTTATTTGCCTACCTTTCCGTAACTATTATCCTTCCACAACTTCCCGCGAAATTACGTATACGCTCCATTTCGGAATGTGCAGGTATTTTTTGGCATTTTGAGTCGCATTAAAGTAGAATAAATTCTATACATCCAACTAAAAAATTACGTATGAAAAGAAATCTATCAACCTTCATTTTATTACTCATTCTATTAAGCGCGTACAAAGCCCTGTCCCAGGTTGTAGTAACCTTTCCGACAGAGCGGGCCGTTTTTCAGCGCGACAATGCAAATGAAGCCGACGTATATATAGGCGGGTACGTGACGCAGCCCTTTCAGAAGATCGAAGTAAGGCTTACGCCCCGCGTTCCGGGTGAGGGACAACAGTTTCCTGCCGATGGAAGCTGGACGACGCTCGACGACCAGATTTCCGCGGGTCAGTTTATGGGATTTGTCCATTTGAAAGGTGGCTGGTATCAACTGGAAGCGCGAGGTGTCTCGTCAGGGGGTACTTCGGCTGTCACCACACTGGCGCGTGTAGGTGTAGGCGAGGTATTTGTAGTGGCCGGGCAGTCCAATTCAACCGGCGGTGACTCGAACCCCAACGGACCTGGCGCGGCGTACGATCAGGTCAATAGCGTCAATTTCCAGAATGTCGATCCTTCCACGTCTACCATCACACCTTACCCGAACGTGCAGCTCCCCTGCCCCGAATTTGTTCACCTCGATGCGAATGTCAAGACCGCACCGTTCGGTAATTATGCGTGGTGCTGGGGCTCGTTTGGCGACAAAATCTATGAAAAGCTGCGGGTACCCGTTATGATATTCAATGGCGGCTGGTCGAGTACCGGAATCGATAACTGGAAACAGAGCATCGACCCTAATGGAGTAACCACCAGTCCATTCGGTTACACCTTCCCGGCGGGCCTGCCATTCGGGCATTTGCGACTTGCCCTGAACAACTACATTGCCCAGTTGGGCGTGAGAGCTGTTTTGTGGCATCAGGGCGAAACAGATAATTTCATCGAACAACCCGGAGATAATACTTACAACAGGTACTTATCCGCGCTCTGGGACGTGGTAAATGCCAGTCGCAACCTTACGGGCAAGCCCAACCTGGCATGGGTCGTGGCGCGTGCCTCGAGGTTTACCGTCAACGGTGCCACGCGCGTCTCCAACAACGTCGTAAATGCACAGAACGAGCTGATCAACAAGGACGGTCTCTATCCACACGTATTTCAGGGCCCCGAAACAGATCCCTATTACAGTATCGAATACCGTCATGACGAGATCCATTTCCGCGGCGACGGCGTCACACCTTCACCAGACGGGCAAATCTATTCCGGGTTGATCCACCTTGCAGGCTTTTGGGCAGATAAGATCACACCAGATTTTCTAAGCCAATCGGCCCCGTACTCAGCCACGCCGCCACCGGTTGTGGGCGCCACCTACGTGTCCGGCAGTTCGCAGGTCACATTCACAGGCCCGTCGCTGCCGGGCGATCATCAGTACAACTGGCTCAACGCCGGCGACTGCAACCAGGTACAGAACACGGCGCAGCAATGGACTGTCGGAACAGGTTTGTATAAACTGAAAGTCATCGACCCCAACCGCAACACCATTTTCTCACCGGCATTGAACGTATTGGCAACCCCTCTTCCGGTGACCTGGCAATCGTTCAGTGCGCGCATGGGTACCAATGGGCGCGTAAGGCTCGACTGGGCGACTGCCTCCGAGGTGAATGCCTCCCATTTTGAAGTCCAACGAAGTAACGATTCGCGCGTTTTTACGACGATAAAGAGTATAAATGCGATGGGCAATTCGCTAAACAGCTCCTTTTATCACTATGAAGACGAATTCCTTCCCAGGGGAACCTACTATTACCGCCTGAAAGAAGTGGATGCCGATGGCCTGTCCGATATGACCCGCATTGTGAGTGTCCGTGTCGAAGGAAATGAAACAGTGCGCATTTTCCCGAATCCCGCTTCCGATCTGATCAACGTGGAATCATCGCAGGCATTAAACCGCATTGATATTTTTAACAGCACAGGTAAATTGGTGCAAAGCGCTCAAACCGGGGAGAAATCCATTCGGTTGAATACCGCTGGTCTGCCAAAAGGACTTTATGTGGTGTCTGTGGACGGCCGCGAGCTGAAAATTGTGAAATAGTCAGGCCCACGTCACCGCAAAAGCCTCCCGCCTGTATTCGAGCGGGCTCATACCGCGGTGTTTTCTGAACGTTTTAATGAGATGGCTGTCGTCTGTAAAACCCAGTTCGGCAGCTATTTCATTAATACGCATATCGCTGTGTTTCAGACGGATCTCCACCAACGCTATTTTGTAATTGATAATATAATGCTGCAAGGTCTCGTGCGTGTGCTTTTTGAAGTATTCGCTCAGGTAATTGAGCGACAGGTTAAAGTGCGACGCAATGCGCTCCGCACGCAGCATTTCCGGGTTGTAAATATTTTGGTGAATGTAATGAATAATGTCTAGGGAAGTATTCTGGGCAAGCTTGGTCTTCTCCGGGATGTGTGTTGTGATATTTCTTGCAACGACCGTCAATAATGTATTAAGCAGCTGCTGGACAAGCTCGGTATGCAGCGTTTGCCTGTTGGAATACTCCTGCCTAATCGCCTCCATCAGTGCCCTTACCAGCGGCTTGTCATGCACATTGCGGAGGATACAGCCCTGCAAGTGATTGTTGTTGTGGAAGATATATTCCAATTTATGAATCCAGTCGCCCAGGTTGCTGTGCTCATCCCGGGCTTTCTGGGCGTTCAGATAAATGTTATTGAAGCGGATAAACATAAATGAAGTCGTTTCCTTCACCTCGGTATAATGCAAGTCCATAGGCATTGCCAGAAACAGGTTTTCCTTCTGGTACCTAAACTCGTTCTGGTTGATGTGATAAACCCCTGCCCCGTCAAACATATATACCAACTCGATAAAGGTATTCTTATGCTCCTTAATAGGGCATTCATCGACCGTTACCAGAAGAACATCGAAAGGCTGATGGATATGATGGATATGCATACCGGCAAAGGTACCGATTTAACCCAAATTTTTACAACCAGAAAATACCGGCGGCCTTCGAAATTTGCACACATCAAATCAAACTATTGCAAATCATGAAAGCCATCACATTAGCAAAAAACGGAGGAGCCGAAAACCTGATATTAAGCCAAATTCCTACACCGGAAATCAACGAAGACGAAGTGCTTGTCCGCGTGAAAGCCATAGGAATCAACCCGGTCGATGCATTTGTCAGAAACCATCCATTTGCGCTTGACATGTTCTTGATGCCGCAGCCTGGTGAAACGGTCATAATTGGCTGGGATATTTCCGGTATTGTCGAAGCTGTCGGTAAAAAGGTTACGCAATGGAAAGCGGGCGACGAAGTTTTCGGAATGGTCAACTTTCGGGGGCACGGCAAAGCATACGCCGAATATGTGGCAGCCCCTGCCGACCAGCTTGCATTGAAGCCAGACAGTGTATCTCACAATGAAGCGGCAGCAGCCACACTCGCCGCGCTGACGGCCTGGCAGGCGCTAGTGACCTACGGAAAAGTAAAGGCCGGAGAAAAAGTATTGATCCACGGGGCAGGCGGGGGTGTCGGCCATTACGCCGTGCAAATCGCAAAGCATTTGGGCGCCCGCGTGATCGGAACAGGCTCCGCCGGCAAAAAAGATTTCATTCTCGGCCTCGGCGCAGACGAATTCATCGACTATGCTGCCGTCAGGTTTGAAGACCTCGTCAACGACGCAGACCTTGTGATCGATCCGCTACCGGGTGACCACATATTCCGCTCGCTGGATGCGGTTAAGGAAGGAGGCAGGATTATAGCACTGCTGGTGCCCTTTACCGGTGAACAACTGGTCGGCAAGGTCCAGGAAAAGAAGCTTTATGCCCACACGCTGAACGTTGCTTCTAACGGCGGGGACATGCAACAATTGGCCAGGCTCCTCGACTCCGGCGCGGTACGCTCCCATGTATCGGCAGCCTACCCTTTTGAAGAACTGGCCAAAGCGCATGACGCAATAGAATCCGGAAAAACGCTTGGAAAGATCGTGGTAACCCTACCCTGATGCAGATTATGCCCTTTTGGCGCGTTGCACATCCGCGGCACGCCACTTTGGCATTGAAAGCCTGCTGGATAGCTTTTTGAATGGGCGCTATTAAAACAATACCCAGCAGCAATGGACACCTTTTCAACTATGATCATCGGCGCGGTTGATCAGATCAAAAACGCCGTTGTAAAAATCGATATATTCAAGACAGTCAACGGAAAAATCCGCCCCGCAGGATCCGGATCAGGATTCATCTTCTCTTCGGACGGGCTTATCTTCACCAACAGCCACGTGGTCGACGGAGCGGAAAAGATCATGGTGAGTTTGCTGAATGAGAACGAGATCGAAGCGACGCTGATAGGGAAAGATCCCGATACCGACCTGGCGATCCTGAAAATTTACACGCAGGGTTATTCCGTTGCCAGACTCGGCGATTCAGGAGTATTACAGATCGGACAGTTCGTGATCGCGATCGGGAACCCCTATGGTTACCAGCACACGGTCACCACAGGCGTGGTAAGCGCCCTGGGCCGTACCTTGCAAACACAGTCGGGACGTTTTGTCGATAATGTAATCCAGTCGGACGCGGCGCTGAACCCCGGCAACTCGGGCGGCCCCATGATCAATACCGACGGCGAAGTGATCGGTGTGAACACGGCTGTCATTCAGGGTGCGCAGGGGCTGAGCTTTTCTGTGGATATTAATACTGCAAAAGAGATTGCGCGGCAACTTATCCGCGACGGAAAGGTATTCAAGGCGTACCTGGGCTTACAATTACAGGATGTTCCGGTCAATGAACGAGTTCGCCAGCATCATAAGCTTCCCAACCACCACGGGATTTTTATCACGCGTATCGAGCCGGACACGCCAGCATCAAGATCACAGCTTCTGGAAGGCGACATTATCGTTTCATTCAACGGTAAGCCCGTGAGTAATTCCAATGAATTGTTCAAAGCACTAACCAGCCGTGACATTCTCAGCATGACAGACATTTCGGTAATCCGGCACACGGAGCTGCTCAATTTCATCATCGTTCCGGTTGAGAAGAAGGCTTAGCCTCGCGTAAATGGCTAAAAGGTGTTTCAATCAATTTGATTTGAAGCACCTTTTGCATTTTACAGATTGTCTCCAGCATCAGATTCTCCGAGCGGTTCCCCGTACTTTCCCCTCGCGGCTAAACAGAGAGATTTATGCACTGACAGAATACCAGGGCGCTTTTTCAATTTAAATGGAATGAAAAACTACACTTTCTGTGTTGTGTAACCTGTTGCAATTAGTTTGACAAAATTCCTTACAGGTTATGAACTGGATTACCATTAGCAGTGAACAAGAAGTAGATAGCATTTATCAGTCGGCCGATTACTCCATCATCTATAAACACAGTCCCCGCTGCGCGACCAGCCTGATGGCTTACCGGCAGCTTAAATCAGAAGTGAATGCCGCTTCCCATATTGAAATACCTATTTATATCGTAGATGTGATTCAGAACCGTAAAGAGTCTCAGGCCATCGCCAGCAATTTTGGCGTTGAGCACGAATCTCCCCAAATTCTGGTCGTTAAGGGCGGGCAATGCGTTTACGACGCTTCTCATGAAGACGTTTCCTTACGTGACTCCCTGGCTTCTTTGAATTAAGGCTCATCCAAGGACCATTACCCAGGCAACCTGTGTTATCAAAAAATATTTTATGGATTATTTCCATTAATAAGGAAATAATCCATAAATTTGTCTCATCAACAAACAGAAACTATGACGGGCCTGCATTATTCGATCGTCTCCGAAAAAATGGTATGGATTTGGTACTATGATGATTTCGGAGGTAAGCACCTCAAAGAGTTGCTTACCGATGATGCAGTTGCCTTCGTCAGGCGTGAAGGTGAAGGAAAAGAATCCGGGTCCGGGTTCATTGGAACGGATTTTTTTAAGACATTATAAAACAACAAATTAAACCTAGGCTTATTAACACTTCATCATATACAAACGCAGAAGAGCAGCTTTCAGGCTGCTCTTTTTGCATAATGCCCTCCTCCGGAGTTTGAGAACAAAATCATACGCTGCCCGATGCACGCATTTCAAGACGGATTGCCCACTTCCTCAGCAGCACAACCAGATCGTCGAGGATCACCGGCTTGCTGAGATAATCGTCCATTCCGGCCTCAAAACATTTCTCCTTGTCCTGCTGCAAAGCATTGGCGGTCATGGCAATGATAAAAGGATGTTTGGTATGCTCTGCCCTAATCCGCCGGGTAGCCTCCAGTCCGTCCATTTGCGGCATCTGCATGTCCATCAGGATTACATCATAATCGTTTTTTTGCATTTGATCCAGAACTTCCAGCCCGTTTTGTGCCAGATCCGCGCGGTAACCGAGCCTGCTTAGCGTGTTCATGATCACAATCTGGTTCACCTTATTATCTTCTGCAACGAGGATCGACATCGGAAACTGCCCGGCAAAATCTGAATGTAGTTTTCTTCGCGAATCGTCGCTGTCCGGACTGGTGGCTTTCGGTTCATGTATGTCCTGAGCGATTTTCGCCGCAATCGAAAACCGAAACTTACTTCCCTTGCCAGGCTCGCTCTTCACTTCAATGCCGCCGCCCATGAGCGCTGTCAGTTTTTCACAGATTACCAATCCAAGGCCCGTGCCCCCGTATTGCCTGCTTGTTGATGAATCGACCTGCGAAAAAGGCTTAAAAAGCTTGTCGAGCTTATCTGCAGCAATGCCGATGCCTGTGTCGGTAACTTCGAAGCCCAGCCGGACATCCTTATCCTCTTGCGCGATCACGTATACATGCACATGCACCTCGCCCCGCGGCGTGAATTTCACGGCGTTGCCTACCAGATTGGTCACGATCTGGCCAAGTCTCAGGCGGTCTCCCACGATGTAGGACGGCACATTATCATCAATTTTCAATGTCAGGTTCAACAGCTGGGTAACCGTTTTGGCCCTGAGAAGGCTCATCACTTCGGTAATGCAGGTCTTCAATCCAAACTCGTTTTCTTCGAGCTCCATATTCCCCGATTCTATTTTGGAAATATCGAGAATGTCGTTGATCACGTTCAGCAAATCCTTCCCGGAAGTCTGGATCGATTTGGTAAAATTGCGCTGCTCCTCGGTGAGCTCGGTTTCCGCCAGCAGGGATGCGAGCCCGATCACCCCATTCATGGGCGTCCGGATCTCGTGGCTCATAGTCGCCAAAAAGGCGCTTTTGGCCCGGTTTGCCAGTTCTGCCTTTTCCACGGCCATTTGCTGTTCGCTTATCGCGCGTTCGAGCTGCTTGGTCCTTTCCTGGATCTGCTGCTCCAAAACCCGCTTCTGCTTACGGATCGTGTAAGTTCTGATCTGATATAAGGCCACGATCATCGCTACAATCACGATGACGCTCAGCAAGCGGAACCACCAGGTCAGCCAGAAAGGCGGCGTAATGACCAGTTCGACGGCCACACCCGTTTCATTCCACAAACCGTCGTTGTTCGAAGCTTTGACTTTAAATGTATAGGTACCCGGATCGAGGTTGGTGTAGGTCGCCGTACGCTTGTTGCCCGAGTAGTTCCAATCTGTATCGAAACCTTCCAGCATATAGGCATATTGATTCTTCTCGGCCACGGTATAGCTCAATGCAGCGAACTCGAACGTGATCACCGATTGGTCATGAGAAATGGTAATGTTTCTGACCTCGCTGATCTGCTTATTCAAGATATGATCGTCAGCGCCGGTAACAACCTGGCGATTGAATATCTGAAAATCGGTGATGTAAACCGGCGGAACGAAGTCATTGTACCGCAGTTTGTCGGGGTAAAAGCTGATGAAACCATTGATACCCCCGAAATACATCTGCCCGTCGGTGGTTTGAAACCGCGAATTATCGCGGAATTCGTTACCAGGAAGGCCGTCATAAACCCCGTAAGTTCTAAATACCTTGGTATGAGGGTTAAATTTGCAGATGCCTTTGTTCGTGCTAAGCCACAAATTCCCCTTACTATCGCGCTGAATGCCAAAGACGACATTACTTGCCAGCCCGTCCTTTTCACTAAACGACTTGAATGCCTGCTTTTTCTGATCGAAATAGCAAAGTCCGCCGCCCACCGTACCTATCCAGAGATCACCGTTTTCCGCTTCCAGAATCGATTGTACCTTGTTATGGGAGATGCTCGACTGGTTCTTCGGATCATTTCGGAAATGTTTAAAACCGCTGCGGTCGGGTAAAAGAAGGTCGAGGCCATTGAAGGTCCCTACCCATATATTTCCGTTCTTATCCTGATAAATCGTCGCTATGATGTCGCCACTGATACTTGCAGGATCGCCCGTATTGTGCCGGTAATGCGTGTATTCTTTTGTTTTGACATCGTAAAAATTGAGTCCTCCCTTCCATGTTCCGATCCAAAGGTTGCCATCACGGTCCCTGGTCATATTGTTGACGTCCAGAATTGAAAGGCTGTTAGGGTTATTTTTTTCAGGAATATGATGCTCGACTGCCTCCGTCTTTACATTGAAGAAATCAAATCCACCATTATGAAAACCCAGGCCAAGCACGTCCCGTGAAACCCAGATCACAGAGATCACATAGTCGTTGGAAATCGAGCGGGGATCTCCCTCCCGGTGCCGGTAGAAAGTAAAATTCTTCGTTTTACGATTGAACCGGTTCAGGCCGCCCCCATCGGTACCGATCCAGATGTCGTCGTTGGTACTATCGCCACAGATAGCAAGTACTGTATTGTTGCTCAGGCTGTTCGGGTTACCGACTTTCTGACGGTAGGAATCGAACTTGGGGCCGAACTTAGGTAGATATGATACGCCGCCGGCATAGGTACCGATCCACATATTCGCTGCATCGTCGCGGTAAATGGCGTAAACGGAGTTGCTGCTCAGAGAATAGCGGTCGTCGGGGTTGTTGCGCACAGTGGAAAACCGGTTCATGACCGGATCATATATGCTGATCCCGCCGTTTTCGGTACCTATCCAGAGCTTTCCAGCGCCGTCGGCAGCCATTGAAAGAATATCATTATGGGCCAGACTCCATGGATCTGCCGGATCATGCGCAAAATGCCTGTCAATTTCACCCGACGGATTGAGCACCGAAACGCCCCCGCCATGTGTCCCCACCCAGAGATTCCCTTTCCCGTCGGGATAAAGTACCTTAATCCAATCGGACTTCTGTGCGCTGCCTGTACCGGCGCCCGGCCCGTAAGCGGCAAGTGTGCCTGATTTGAAATCCAGCTTAAACAAACCCTTTTCCGTCCCTACCAAAAGCACATAACCTTTACCCTCTGCTATGCTGGTCACAAATTCGCTACCCGAACGTATACCCATGCCTGAGTACCGGTAAAGCTGATAGGTGCCGCGTTTGCGGTCAAAAAGGTAAAGACCTTTGTCGGTACCGAGCCAGAGGCGGTTACGGCTGTCGCGGAATATGGTATTGATCGCCAAGCCATATCGCGGATGCGGGTAATGTATAAAGCGATCCGTCAGCCGATCGTAACTGTCAAGGCCGGTGGATGTGCCCACCCACAGTGTTCCTTCCTCGTCTTCCAGCAGCGACAATACAAAGCTGTCATGAATGGATGCCTGGTTAGCTGGATCGTGCTTATAATGCGTGTATTTGTAGCCGTCAAACCGGTTCAGGCCGTCTTCTGTCGCAAACCACATGAAGCCCCTGTTATCTTTTAAGATGGCGCTGACATGGCTTTGCGACAGTCCCAGTTCGGTGGTGAACCGCCGGAACCTGGGTGCAAATTCCTGGGCGATCACATCCTGAAAGCATAGGAAGCATAATAATACAATCTTATACAAGATCGCTTTCATGGCACTTCTTTCAATTCTGGGTAAGGAACGTCGATTATCAGATTAAATGTAGAAAAATTATGACCTAATGCAACATTTAAAGTCATTCTTACTCCTTGGGCTATACGAATATTAGCCATTTATGAAAAAATTACTACTCAGCCTACTGATTCATGGACTTGCTTTCTCCGGTTTCGCACAGACGTACACGGTAAGCGGCGTTGTTAAAAACCAGCAAAATGAGACCATCGGATTCGCCGCCGTTTCTATCAACCAATCCAAAGACTCCACCCTGGTTAAAGCCGACGTCGCCGATGAGCACGGCGCATTCAAACTCGGCAGCATCCCCGACGGCAGGTATTTTGTACGTGTGTCGGCGGTAGGCCAGCAAATGTATCAATCTGCGATGTTCGACGTAGCCGGCCTGGATGTCAGTTTGCCACCGATTTCGATGCTACCCGAAGCGAAGCAATTGAATGAAGTGAAAGTGACCGGCACCAAGCCGCTCATCGAAGTCAAAAACGACCGGATGGTTTTCAATGTAGAAGCGAGCATTAACGCCACTGGCTCTAATGCGCTCGATCTGCTGCAACGATCCCCGGGCGTGCAGGTCGACCGGGACGAAAATATTCTGGTGCGGGGCAAAACCGGGGTACGGATCTACATCGACGGCCGGCCTTCGCCCCTGGCCGGGAAAGATCTCGCCTCCACATTAAAGAGCATGAACTCAGCGGATATCGAAGCCATTGAGATCATCACGAATCCATCCGCTAAATTCGATGCAGCGGGCGACCTCGGCATTATCAATATCCGTTTGAAGAAGAATGCCAAGCTCGGTACCAACGGTAATGTAAGCCTCGGAGGTATGTTTGGTATTACTCCAAAATACAATGCATCGGTAAACCTGAACCACCGCGACAAGAAGCTGAATGTATTCGGCAACTATGGTTTCAACCAGGGCGCCTGGCACAATACCACCTACGACGATCAGATTCTCAACAATGTAGCCTACAACAAACTGTGGCACGGCATCTGGCGCGATACCACGCATAGCGCTAAAATCGGCGCCGACTATTTTATCAATTCCAAAAACACGCTTGGTTTCAGCGCAAACGGCCGCATTAGCAACCACAATGGCGGCGGGGAAAGCGAGACCTTTATCAGTAAGCGCAACAATCTGACAGCCGACTCGCTGATCCTGTCATCGCGGACATCCAACCCGGAGAAGAACAAGAACCTGAACCTGAATATCAACTACCGCTATGCCGACACGACCGGCCACGAGTTGAATGTCGACGCCGACTATGGCCGGTTTTCTTCGCGCGGGATCAGCTACCAACCCAATAAATACCGCTTCCAGACCGGCAGCGACGAGCCGATCGAGCGGAATTATGTTTCGAAAACGCCCGTAGATATCACAATCAAATCATTCAAAATCGATTATGAGCAACCATTCAGGAAAGGGAAGCTCGGCTATGGCGTCAAACTTTCGGACGTCAAATCAGACAATACATTCAATTTTTACAACGTATTACAGAACGTTGAAGTGATTGATACCAACCGCAGCAACCGGTTCAAATACCTCGAACGCGTATATGCGGCTTATATCAACTACAATATCTCGCTAGGTAAAAAATGGGATATACAAGCGGGGGTTCGTGCCGAGCATACCAAATCGCTGGGCGACCTGACCAGCTACAAGCATAACGACCTGGACAAAGTCGATACCACGTATCTGAATTTTTTCCCAAGCGGCGCCATTTCGTTCCGGGCTTCGAAGAACCACACCTGGAACCTCAATTACAGTCGCCGTATCAATCGCCCGAGCTACCAGAACCTCAACCCTTTCGAATACCGCATCGACGAGCTGGTGTATTCGAAGGGCAATCCGTTCCTCAAACCCGAGTATGCCAACAGTTTCAAACTTTCGCACGTATACAAAGGCATACTCACAACTTCATTCGGCTACCGGCGCACCAAGTTCCCTGTGGTTGGCCTGCGCATTCCCTACGATAGCAGCCGCACCTATTTCATCACCGAAAATCTCGACTATTCACAGGGTTTCAGTCTCGATATAAGTCTTACCACGCCGATCACCAAATGGTGGGAATTGAATTTCAATGTCAGCGGATACCACAATCTGTGGAAGGCCGCGCTCGACAACGGCATCATCGTCAACAACCGGACGACCGCATTTAATCTCAACGGCCAGAACACTTTCAAGCTCAAAAACAGCTGGACAATCGAGCTCTCGGGCTGGTACAACTCGCCCTACCGCCGTATCGACTACAACTGGCAAATGGGAATGGTGGATGTGGGAGTCCAGAAAAAATTCTGGAAGGATAATGCCAGTTTAAAGGCCACATTCAGCGACGTTTTCCATACTGCACGCGGCGGCTATACATCGGCATATGCGGGAATCGAAACGCGCCTGCGGTTCCGCTTTGAAGGTCAGATGCTGCGTATTAATTTCAACTACCGTTTTGGAAGCAAGGAAATCAAAGCAGCACGCAGCCGCAGGTCGGGGTCGGAAGATGAGTTAAACCGCATCAAAGGATAGAGCTCTACAAACGTCAATTAATATTAATTCTACTTGCGTTTAATGGATTCGCGTACGTTATATTTGCAGGAACGAAACCCTACACGTCTTGCCTCTCAAAGATTCGATCTATCGAACATGGACTTACCTATCCGGTGACCCGTCAGTCTTTCCCCTGAATGCACGGATATTCCATTCGGTATGCCTGATATCAACCTTTGCACTGACTTATAATGTACCATTCAACTATGCGATAGGACTGCCCAAAATAGCATTGGCCAGTCTTATCGTTTTATTAATTACCGTCGCGTTGTATTACGCGTCGCGGTTTAAAAACAGAAGCAGTGTCAGCACGTTATTGGCCAATATCGTCGGGCTTGCGCTGTTCATCGTTAACTATTTCCTTAATTCGGGTCTAAGCGGGCCTACCGACCTGTTTTTCCTGCTTTTCCTGCTGCTAAGCATTGCTATTTCCCCCGTCCAACAATACAAGGTGTGGATCCCGGTTAACGTAACGATGCTGATCATTCTCAATCTGATCGAATTATACTATCCTCATCTGGTGCCGGAAACCTATACAACCCGCTCTAACCGCTTTGTCGATCATATGTCGGCTTACGCGGTAGTGGCGGCAATTACCTACTTCTGCATCGATTACATCAGGGGAAGTTATGAAAGCGAAAAGTTATCGGCACTGGAAAAATCAAAGGCGATCGAGCTGCAAAACTCTCAGATCGTCAAACAGAATGAGGAGCTCGAAAAACTGAATGCAGAGAAAAACAAGCTGATGTCCATTGTCGCTCACGACCTCCGCTCACCGCTGGCCAGTATCCAGAACTTCCTCGAACTTCTGACACAGCACGAACTCGACGAAGAACAGAAGCTCGATATCGAAAATGACCTGCTCAATTCGACTAAGAACACCATGGCCATGCTCTCCAAGCTGCTGGACTGGTCCAAATCGCAACTGCATGGTGTTTCGGTGCATATGGAATATCTGAAAGTCCAGGAGCTCTTTGAACCTACCCTGAACCTGGAACGCGACATCGCAGCCCGCAAAAACATCAGCCTCGACTATTATTTCGACCCATCGGCGCGCATTTACGCCGATAGTGACATGATGCAGCTTATCCTGCGGAACATCGTAGGAAATGCGATCAAATTCACCGGCATGGGCGGACATATTATCGTGAAAGCCCAGGCGCAGGGCAAGAACTGCCTGATTTCCGTACAGGACGACGGCATCGGAATGTCGGAAGAAAAACAGCGATCGATTTTTTCGCTGAACGTAGAATCTACGTTCGGGACCAACAATGAGAAAGGGGTTGGCCTGGGGCTGATGCTTTGCATGGAGTTCGTCAAAGCCCAGAACGGCCGGATCTGGCTGGAAAGCAGGCCCGGAGAGGGGACCTGCTTCTACATTTCGGTACCTATGTTCGACAAGAACAAAGTGCCGCAGCCCAATTTGCTCTGATCACGCGCAACCGGGTACCTCGGCGAGACCATGGTAAATTTTCAACCCGCGCTCGCGACCGATCCTTACATCTTCGTCGGCCCCCTTGGACTCCCCTTCCAGCCTGAGGATCGCATCGCATTTCTCCAACAACCGGCCTGCTACCGGGTACAAAATCTCTTCATACGGCGCATCCCCGGGCACCTTGGAACCTGCCAGTTCCAACAGCGGCAAGGCAATCCATTCCCCTATCACCGGTAAGTGACCGGCGCGAAATAGTTGCAAGGTCACCGATTCGAGCTTGTCGAGGTTTTTACGCATTAAAACAGGGTCATCGTTCGTACCCGACCGGTAGGGTCCGGCAACCAGGATCATTAATCCACTCATGGCTAATTGTGATTAAAAATGAAATAACTTTATTAAAAATGATCATACATGCTACTTTTGGTGAGCATTACCAACATCCACAGCTAATAGATATATCAATATTGATCAAAAATGATTAATATTGATCAAAAGTAAGCAAATACTATGAACTTTCAAGAAAGGAAGAAAAAAATTCTTGCGGCGTTGGATGAGGCGGAAAGCCTTACCGTATTCGAACTGGCCGAAATCCTGGAAGCATCGCCAGCAACGATCCGGCGCGACCTGGGGGACATTGCAGAGGAAGGATTGCTCATACGTACCCATGGGGGCGCTATGAAAATGGAAAACCCGGTATTGACCGGGTTTTCGGAAAAGTCGGGTGTTAATAGCCCGACCAAGGAGCAGATCGCGGAAAAAGCTGCCTCGTTCGTGCAGGATGGCGATATCATCTTTCTCGATTGTGGCAGCACCGTATTTCAGATGTGCCGGTTTTTGAAAAAGAAAAGTATTCGTGTCATTACCAATTCACTGCCTATCCTGGCTGAGTTGATAGACGTTCCGTCGATCCAGATCAACCTCATCGGCGGGGAGCTTAACAAGGCGCGCAAGGCCGTCCACGGCGACAAAGCAGTGCAGCATATTAATGGTTACCATGCTCACAAGGCATTCATCGGCGTGGATGGTCTGTCGGCAGAGAACGGCCTTACCGCGCACAGCGAGCATGAATCGACCATTACAACGGCATTTATCCGCAATGCGGGGCAAGTGATCCTGCTTTGTGATGCCTCCAAAATCGGCAGGGACAGTTATGTCAAATTCGCAGAGCTTTCAGCCATTCACGCGTTGATAACCGATTCCAGTGCCGACGAGGCGAAAATCAAAGCATTGCAACAGAACGGGCTGAATGTGGAGTTGGCTGGCTGATCAGACGAGCACCGAACCGCCGTCGGTGACCAGGATTTGGCCGGTCGCAAAGGGCTGCTTCATGAGGTAGATATAAGTTTGCGCAACCTGGTCGGCCTCACCCACATGACGCACGGGTAATGCAGCCGCGACCTGGTCATAAAATGCATCGCGCTCCGTTTCGTCCATTGACGACCATAAGTTGGTGCGGATCACGCCGGGGGATACAAGATTTACACGTACCGGGGCCAGTTCCACGGCCATTGCCCGCGTGAAACCGTCCATCGCTGCACATATGCTCGCGCCTATCGACCAGCCCGCGTTCGGGCGTGCGCTGACGATCCCGCCAGTGAGTACAATCGAGCCCCCCGCATTGATCCGGGGTGCCGCGTATTTGACCGCCATGAATGCACCCCAGTAACGCAGCTTGAAAAACTCACGGGCACTATCAACTTCCGTATCGGCGATTTTACTTAACAAAAGGCTTTCGCCAGCCGTAAAAACGAGGTGATCGAACATGCCAATTTCCTCGAAAACCCGTTTGATCGACACCTCGTCCGAAAGATCCGCCTGCATTCCGAAACCATTGCCGGGCAATTGCGATACCGCATTTTGTACCCGCGCAGCGTTGCTCGATACGATGATCACGTTTGCGCCTTCCGCCGAGGCCGCTTTGGCCGTAGCCAGTCCTAACCCTGAGCTACCGCCCAGGATTACTACTCTTTTTCCATAAAGGGAGAATTCTGAATTTGAAGTTTCCATTTGTATTGAATGTTTTGACAATACAAATCTCCTCTACCGGCCTGCCAAAGCACTTAACAAATGGTAAAAACGGTTTTCAGCGCAGGCTTTTGCGAATGCGGCTGAGCGATTGCGGCGTAATACCGAGGTAGGAAGCGACGTCTGAAAGCGCCACACGGGTAGCTATATCGGCCTGCCGCGACAGAAACTGCTGGTACCGCGTGGCCGAGTCCTGACCGAGATAGGCATTGCGGATCTGTATCTTTTCGAGCAGTGTCTGGTTGGTAATCGTGTCGATCACCGCTTTCAGGTAAGGCACGCGGGTGTAGAGCGCCCATAGATCGGCTTTGCTAATGCTCAAAACCTGCACATTACAGGCCGCGCAAATGCTTTCGTGGGCCGTCACGTGGTTATTGAAGCTGTTCAGAATGGTACAAAATTGGGTTTCCTTCAAAAAGTAATGCGTTACTTCATTGCCCTTTTCATTGGTAACCATAATCCGCAGCACCCCATTCAGGACAAAAAACATTTCCTGGCAAATCTTTCCGCCTTTGAACAGCACATCGCCTTCCCGGAACTGCCGCACAGCGAATGCATCCAGGATTATTTCCTGATCAGCGGGCGGGATCGTGTGGGTGAGTTGGAGGATCGAAAGCAATCGCTGCGGCATAAGTCATTTTGAAAAGTTTTATTCAAATATAATATCCCCAAAAACAAAAACCCTGCGCTTGCTAGGTACAGGGTTTTGCAATAGTCCGGTTCAGGTTTTAATAGCCTTCGTTCTGGTACATTTTCTCCGGGTTCAGCTTCGTTTCGTCAAACGGGATCGGATAATAGCGGTCCTTTTTGCCGAAGTTGCTGAGCTTGGCAATGCCAAAATTCTCCTGTTTTTTGCTTTTGAAATAGGCCACCAGCTCATCGGTCGTGAAAAAACGCAGCAGGTCGAACCAGCGGTGGTTTTCGAATGCGAGCTCCACGCGTCGTTCGTGCAGGATGGCCAGTTTCAATGTCGGGTAGTTGGCCGCATAGGTCGCATTAGCCTTTGAAGCTGCATATTTGGGTAACCCGGCCCGCTCCCGAACCTGGTCGAGGAAACCGATAGCGGCAGGCTCGTCTCCCAATTGCATGTTCACCTCGGCGAGCATCAGGATTACGTCCGCATAGCGGATCAGGATCCAGTCATTTCCGCCGTAACCGTTGGTCGTAGCGGCCGAGCTGGCATCGCGGTATTTGGTGATAAAATAGTCCTTCACGATCGGATCGTTGGCATATTTGATGGAGAAGTCTTTTCTGGCGTCACCTTCTTCGTAGTCCTGCACCAGATCGGGCGTCACATTACCGCCCGAGCCCGAAGAGGCAAACAATGAGTTGATCGTCTCGCCCTTCGCCTGGTTGTTGCGGGCAATGGAAGACGAAAAGTTGATATCACCCTGCTTGTTCACGATCTGGAAGATAATTTCCGCATTCGTCGATTTTTTGGCTACATCAAACACATCCACATAAGGCACTTCCTTCAACTCCCCGAACGAGCGCAGATTATACGAGGCCAGCAGGTATTTTTTGGCTTCATTCAGGTTTGCCGTACGGTTGGCAGCGTCCAGCGTGGTCGCCATTGTCAGATACACCTGGCCCAGCAATGCATTGGCGGCATTTTTGGTCACCTTACCTTTGGTATTGGCCGTCTGTTTGTCCGGCAACGTCGAAGCTACCGCGTCTTTGAGGTCCTGTACGATCTGGTTGTAGACTACATCCTGCTTCTCACGGTAAGTTGCAGCTGTTACCTCCTCTGTGCTGAGCAGTTCTTTGGTTACCAAAGGCACATCGCCCCATTTGCGCACGAGATGGAAATAGGTCAATGCGCGGATGAATTTGGCCTCAGCCTTGTACTGCTCTTTCAGGTTGTTATCTGCAAATGCTACCCGCTCGATACCCGCCAGCACCTGGTTACAACGCGTCACCATCTGGAACAGCGTCAGCCAGTGCGATTTCAGGTAAGTATTGCTGGGCAACAGCGAAAAATCATTGAACTGGAACGGCTCGCCCGCGTTCGACTGGTTGTCGTTTCGACCGGTGTTGTCCGAACGCTCTTCGCTGAACAAACCGCTGTTCTCTCCGAGACCATTTCCGTCGCGAAGCGAGTTATAGATACCGTTTACGGCCAGGGCCACGTCGTCGGGCGTCCTGTAAAAAGTGGGCGCCGACACCGCATTGGGATTTTCCTGGTCCAGGAAGTCATTTGAACAACCCGACATGGCTACCAGCCCGAATGCGGAAAATAAAGTATTGAAAATGTATTTGCGCTTGATCATCTCTTCTGCTGCTTAAAATGTAATACGGGCACCAATGTTATAGGCACGCGCGAGCGGGTATTTTCCATAGTCGACACCCGGCGTCAGGTTAGCTCCGTTGTTGTAATCCACCTCCGGGTTGTAGCCCAGGTATTTCGTTAAGGTAAAAGCATTGTCGACACCTACATACAAGCGCAATGCACTGATCGCATTATGGGTAAGACTGCCAATGCTGGTCATGTTATAGCCCAATGTCAGGTTGGTACATCTGAGGAAAGAACCATTCTGCAAGTAAAAGGTCGACAAACGCGTGCTGTTGCTTTGCGTGCCTCCACGCGAAGCGCGGTACACGTGGCCGTCGCCCGGTTGCGATTCGGAGCGGTAACGGTTTGCCACCTTCGCATACTGGTTACCCGATCCTTCCATGTTGTACAGGTAGTAATCCTGCCCATCGAGCACCTTGTTTCCATATGTCCCGTTGAAGGAAGAGCTGAAATCGAAGTTTTTATAGTTTGCCGTGATCGCAAAACCGTAGGTAAATTTCGCATGCGGCGAACCGATTACACGTTTGTCGGCATCGTTTACGACACCATCATTATTAACGTCTTCGAAATACAGGTCACCCGGACGAAGCGGATTGGTAGAAGCCGTCGAACGTGCGGGTCCTTTCAGCTGGTAACCTGCCGGATACGACTGTGTGGACGAGTTATAAGCTGCATTATCTGCCGCGATATTTTCCATATCCTTCTCGCGAACCATTCCTTTTACCTTGAAACCATAAAACATACCGATCGGCTGACCTTCCTGCGTAATATGCGTCAGGTATGAACGCTCGGCGCCATTGGTGATGATCGTACTGGCACCACCCATATCGAGTACTTTGTTTCGGTTCACAGAGATGTTACCGCTCACATTCAGGTCGAAATCCTGGGTCGAGATCACGCGGGCATCCACTTGAAGATCAATGCCTTTGTTCTGTACCTTTGAGTTGCGAAGGTTGGTCAGAATCGTCGAAGCACCGGAAATCGCCGATAGCGGCTGATTGAATAACAAGTTGAACGAGCGGCTGATGTAATAGTTTGCCATGATCGACAAACGATCGTCAAATAGGCCCAGGTCAGCTCCGAAGTTGTACTGCGAGGTCGATTCCCAGCCCAGGTTCAGGTCTTTGATACCCGTGGCCCACATAGCGGTATTCACAGTACCGTTTCCGTACACTACCCCGCCCGGCGCAGCCATGGTTTGAAGGAAGTTGTAGTTACCGATATTGTTGTTACCGCTCAATCCCCAGCTGGCACGAAGTTTCAACGTCGAGTTATTGCCTAATGCATCTTTGTAGAACTGCTCGTTGGAGATATTCCAGCCGGCAGAAACCGACGGAAAATTACCCCAACGGTTGTTCGGGCCGAAGCGCGACGAACCATCGGTACGGAACGTTGCGGTCAGATAATACTTACCATCGTAGTTATAAGCAGCACGGGCCAGGTATGAGAGCAAGGTCCAGTTCACCTTACCGGTTTGGTCAGCTCCGGTATTCAGTGAGAAAAGGGTTGCATCTGCGCCTTTTCCTGTAATTTCCTCGATGCGGTCGTTGGAAAATCCCCGGGCGGTAACCGAAACGATGTCGCGGTTGTTTTCCTGCGCAGTATAGCCTATCAGACCGTCGACACTGTGTTTACCAATTTGTTTTTTGTAGTTCAAAGTAAACTCGGCCAGCTTGTCCATTTGCGTGGTCATCTGCGATACGGCATTTGCCGCCGCAATAGCCTGGGGCGATCCCGGAGGATTCGCGCCGCTGCTGAGGCTGGTCGGAGCGTAGAATTCATATTTCTCGTTGTAAGTCTGCAAACCGAGGTTGACTTTGAATGTCAGGTCGGGGATGATCTCATAAGTTGCAAAACCATTGAACGTCCCGCGTTGACCTCTGCGGTTGATGTGCGTCTCAGTTGCCAATGCCACCGGGTTCTCAATGGATTGGAAGCCGTACGCCGAGCTTAGAGCAGCCGCCTCGTTCTTCGAAAGGCTGCCGTCTTCATTGTAAGCCTTGAAAATCGGCATGTAAATCAATGCCCCAAGGATCGGCCCTTTATCGAAACGGCCTTCCTGAACCTCGCGGTTGGTATTATAAGTAAATGCGAGATTGGCCCCAACTTTCAGCTTTTTGTTTATTTCGGCATCGAGGTTGGTCCGGAAGTTGGTTCGGTGCTGGCCGGTGCTCAGGATTATGCCCTGCTGATTGAGCTGCCCGCCGCTGATCGCATATCGCAAACCGTTTTTCCCGCCGGAAAATGAGATATTATGACGATGCACAGGTGCATTGCGGTACAGCTCGTCCTGCCAGTCGGTATTGTATTTCGGAGTAATCAGTTTCTGATTGGCGAAATCGTACAAATCCGTAGGAATGCTCACCGAACCCGCATTACCCACATTTTTAATGCGGGTAGCATTGTCGTCGGAGTACATTCCGTCGTTCCATGGCTTGCCTGCATTCACCGTCAGGTCGTGGTAGCTCGCATTGCGGCCATCGATCATCAGCTGGCCAAACTCGGAGGAATTCAGCAGATCGACCTTCTTGCTCAGCTGGTGCACGCCAAACTGGTATTCGTATTCCAGCCGGCCTTTACCTTCCTTTCCCCTCTTGGTGGTGATCAACACTACCCCACCCGCTGCACGGGAACCGTAAATAGCCGCCGAGGCCGCGTCTTTGAGGATATCGATCGATTCAATATCATTAGGATTAATGAAAACATCATTACCAGCCGGGTAGCCATCGATCACATACAAGGGATCCGAGCTCGCATTCACCGAACCCACACCACGGACGCGGATCTTCGTGCCTACATAAGGTGCGCCGCTTACCTGCGAGATTTGCACGCCGGCCACTTTACCTACAAGTGCTTGTCCAACGGTGGGAGTGGTCAAATTCAATTCCTTCGCCTTCACGCTGGAAATGGCGCCCGTCAGATCGCTTTTGCGCATTGTAGAATAGCCTACCGCCACAAACTCGTTGAGCATCATCGCATTCTCTTTCAATGTAACGGTCAATGGCTCGTTGCCTGAAACCACCACTTCCTGCGCAATGAAGCCTACAAATGAAAATACAAGTGTGGAACCAGCGCCGGCGTCAAGCGAGAACGTACCCGCGGCATCGGTTACCGTACCTTTGTTGGTACCTTTTTCCAAAACCGTCACACCCAGCAATGGCTGGCCAGTCTCGTCTACCACTTTACCGGTCACGTTCATTACGCGAACCGGCTTCTCAAACATTGTCCGGCCTTTACCGGAAGCCACTGCATGCCTGCCCGGACTGAAAACCAGGATACCTGTCAAGACCAACGGAACAATTGGCAGTATCAGTTTCTTCATAATAGTTTTAAAAAATTTAACAAAAACAAGAAAACACGTCACAACCCACGTCAATACCTTTCCACCTAGGAGCTAAAAATCGAGCGCAAAGGTATTTTTCGCCTATTACCTGTATGGGATATGTTTATTATGAAAATGTAAAATTCTCAAGAACCAGAAGTAACCGGTTACCAGCTCACATGTAACTGATGAACGTTGCTTTTGCGGGACGATGTCACCGCTATTCCTTTTGAAGAAGCGCCTGTGAAAGTAAAACCTTCGAGCTCGTCGGCCTTATCAATATCCACCGAGTTAAGTACAACCTGCTCCCCTTTTTCAAGTGACTTTTTAAGATCGACAAATGTGAACCGCCAGCGTCGCCCCTCTATCTGATTTTGAATTAAGACCAAAACACCTTTCTCCGGTACCCAGTGCAAGTTCTGCACCCAAGGCCCACAGGTAAACTTCTTCACGAGTACACCCCGGGCGCTCGTTTTACCTACTTTTTGTAACATAGCCGGATCATAGAGGCGCACCTCATTTCGCTTGTCGCCGTAATCGGCCGTCGCCACGAACCATTTGCCGTGGTACTGAACATACTCCGGCCTTGTCCCCTGAATGCAGGCGTCGTCCTCGACCGTACGGATCAGATTACCGTCGAGCGTGCCTGTTTTGAGCAACCCTTTCCAATCGACCTGGTAAATCACAGCCCGCCACGAGGTACCTTCCGTATTCAGGCGGATGCTGTTGCCGATAAATACCGGTAACTTGCCGTGCCTGGCAATACCCGTCGGATGATTAATCACATCCTTGCCATCGACCGTCAGCCGGACTTCCTTTCCTGTGAATTGTAAAGAGTCGCCCCTCAGATCGAACTCGCGCACCATGCCCACTTCGCGATCTCCATAAAGATAAACCTCGCCATCCAGGAACGAGGCTCCCTGGCAGGCCCCGAGCGAATCGACGGTGCAGGAAGAAACAAGCGACACATCAGGTTTGGCAGGTATGATGAATGCGGAAATGGCCGTGAAAGCCACGCCTCCCGCGCCCAGGAATTTTAGTAGCTTCATTTTGATATGGGTATTAAAAAAAATGGCGGGCACAAGGCAAAGCCCTGCACCCGCTTGAAAATGAGAATTATTACCAAAGTGGTTGTTTCAACTTCACGAAATAGATCGTGTTGCGGTCTACTGCGCCGGTAGCGGGCAGTAATTTCTGCGCATACACACCGCCTGCTCCTACCACGCCAAAATCGTCGTCATTGGAAATGGCAATAGTTGTGGAGTTAATGATCGTGATTCCTTCCGCCTTGTCGTGTGGATAAAGGGCCGGAATGTCGGTCATCAGATCGGCCACCAACGTCTTCGTAACGGGTTTAATACCATTGGCAGCGAGGTTAGCCGATGTTTTCAGTTGTTCAACCGTGAGTCCGCCGAACAGCTTGCCGTTCACGCCATTGGCCGGATCGGAAATATCGGTAGCATTGCCAATATTGATCTTATAAACTTTCTTGACCACGGTTGAGCGGTTCGCATTGGTGGCATACTCACCATCACGTTCGAGCACGAGAAAAGTAGTGTTATCGATGGCCGCGATCTCGCTGTTCGCCTGCAAGTTGGCGCGGTCGATCAGGTACACATATTCCTTACTGACGCCCGTAGCAATGTCAAAGCTCAGGATTCGTGTCACCAGCGAGCCCGAAACCTCTGCTGCCGATGGATTGTAGAGTGGAAATTGCATGATACCGACCAGCGTTTTGCCGTCGGGAGTGATCGTAAGTCCTTCCATTCCGCGATTCGGGCGTCGTTTGGCAAAAACCAGGGGCATCCTGCGGCCACCCGTCCCGTTTCCAAATGGGTTGATACGCTCTATCGTCCTGCCATTGGCATCGAAATGCACGATATGCGGGCCATACTCGTCGCTTACCCAGAAAGTACCGTCCTTCGCCATGGCGAGACCTTCGGAATCCAGCCCGTCGATGCTGTTCGGCAGGGTGTTGTTGTTCACATCCAGCGCCAGTTCGCCGCTGTAACCAAATCCGGGAGGATTAGGGAGGCCGTTGAGTTTGATCCCGCTCTCATTTTTAAGCTCAATGGTCTTTTCCAGCACCAACTGGTCACCCATTAGCCTGAACTTGCCGATTTGCGGCGCAAAACCGGGATCCGCGAATACTTTGGAGTCGGCAACCTTGCCGTCGATATTGGAACCGCGGTCGGTAAGAAGGTAAAAGGCTGTGTGATCGTTCGGATCCTGTACGACGGCCGATCCGAAACCGCCATTGTAAACCTTTACATTACCGACCTGCGTAATGATTCTCGGATTTTGCGCTTCTGCCCTTTCAGGATAATTTTCATGGGGAAGGCTATGGTCGGTACAGCTATTTAATATAGCAACAGCAGCGGCTGTCGAGATCAGGGAAAGTAAAAAGGGTTTCATCTGTATCCAGGTTAGTTTGCGTAAAACTACACTGGCCGATTTTACCCGAAAGTTAATTCAAAGCACGCCAAATCAACATTTTGTTAAGGCCTACCTCCGGCCTTTCCCTCTGAAACTGGGCGGCTGGATATAGAATTCGACAGTCGCTGCAAGCCCGGAAGTGCGGACCGGCACTGCGTCATGAACCATTTTGTTTGAAATATTCTTACGGTAACCGCCGAAGACCTCCACGCCTCCGAAGTTTCCGAACCTGCGGTTGTAGGAAATGCCCATATCGACATCTATACGGCGGCAGACATCAGGCGTTCCCACCGCGACACGGTTAAGGTAATACGTCCGCGTAACGGCTTCGGCTTTGAAATAGAGCAGATCGCTGGGTGAAAGATTATGACGCCATGCCATTTTCTTGGGTAACATAATCTCAACGCCTTCTTTTTCAGAGAAGTTATAATTGAAGAGAAAAACTGGCAGTAAAGTCAATTTGTAGCTTTTGTTGAAAATGACACCCGCCCCGATTTCCTTGTTGGGCGACTTTCTTTTCAGGTAGGATGCAGAAACGGTGTAGTTGAGCGGAATTTCCTTTGCCGAAAGCATGGCAAAATTGCCCGTTTTGTTGATATGGGAGGTCAAAACCAGCCATGAAGTGCTGTCGAGCCGGACAAATGAGTTGAGGTCCAGCGCGAATGTCCTCAGGTTCCATCCCTCGAACTTTTTGGCAGGGTTTTCACCGCTACTCTTAAATTCCAGCTGTTCAGCCCGGTAATTAGGCCCGAGAACCAAAGCGAAGTTCTTTTTATGGATCACAGGAATCCATGCGCGGACGTACATTTCCTCGTTTGTGAAAGTCTTGTTACCACCATTGGCAAACCGATAAACCTTCCCTGGTGCATGCGTTGTACGGAAAGTGATCCATTTGGACGGTGCCATGCCTTGCAAGCCAGGCTTTTGGGCACAACAAATCATGCTTATGCCCCACAAGGACAAAAAAATCGCAAATGCCTCCGGCCTCCGAATTTGCATACTTCGCCTGTAAATGGTTGTAATAGTTCTAAGTCGCACTAAATTATTCGCTATGAGCCGGTAACGCAGCAATGCATTCATTAAGTTCCGGACGAAATCCGGAGCAGGAACGCACCACTCATATACGTTGAGCCAACATAAATTAATAAACGATCCGAAAGCCATTTTCGATGTAAGGGAAAGCTCTTTTTTAATCGGAGCGCAATCTCTCCTCCCGCTCACGAAAAAGAAAGTGTTCAAAAAACGAACGGGAAAGGACATTGTTTGAAAACTATAAGCAATGTTTTGAAAGTATTAATTCCGATAGAAAAGCGCGTGCTAATTTTGTCTTTTGCATTAAACCCCATTTTCTGACATGATACAAGCAAAAGCATACGCAGCCCAATCACCCGAGACCGACCTGGCGCCATGGGAATTTGAAAGAAGGGAGGTTGGCCCGCACGACGTTCAGATTGAAATCCAGTACTGCGGCGTCTGTCACTCTGATCTTCACCAGATCAGGGACGAATGGTTTCCCGGTATTTTCCCGATGGTACCCGGACATGAGATTGTCGGAAAAGTCATGCATGTAGGCGCGCACGTGAAGAAATTCAAAACCGGCGACCTTGCCGGCGTTGGCTGTATGGTCGACTCCTGCCAGGTTTGCGAAAACTGCAAGGACGGCCTGGAACAGTATTGCCTGGACGGTAACACGCAAACTTACAACAACCTCGACCGCAGCGGTGTGCCCACTTATGGCGGGTATTCCAACACGATCGTCGTACGCGAGGAATTTGTCCTGTCGGTTTCAGATAAGCTTTCTCTGGCAGCCACCGCCCCTTTATTGTGCGCCGGCATCACCACCTATTCCCCGCTTCGGCACTGGAAAGTGGGCAAAGGGCATAAGTTAGCCGTCCTGGGCCTGGGTGGTCTTGGCCACATGGGCGTAAAATTCGGCGTTGCATTTGGCGCAGAAGTAACCGTGCTCAGCACCTCTGCTTCAAAAGAACAGGCTGCAAAAGACCTTGGAGCCCACCATTTCGTAGTCACCTCTGATCCAGAGCAGGTAAATGCAGTAAAAGGCAGCTTCGATTTCATCCTCGACACCGTTTCTGCCGTCCACGACATGGATTTGTACTTGTCGCTGCTTCGCACAAACGGGACGCTGATTAACGTAGGGGTGCCCACCGAAGCCTATTCTGTACATCCGTTCTCGTTATTGACGGGCCGTCGCAGCATGGCAGGCTCCGGCATCGGAGGCATTGCTGAAACGCAGGAAATGCTAGATTTTTGCGCAGAGCACAATATCGTATCCGACATTGAGCTGATCGATATCAAAGACATCACCGCGTCCTACGAACGTATGCTGAAAGGTGATGTGCGGTACCGGTTCGTGATTGATATGGCTACTTTGTAATCTTCAATCCCGGCGCCGGATTGACGGTGCCGGGAATGACCTTGAAAGACATCAATCCATGTTCAGATCCTCCGTCCTTTTTTGATGAATTGCAGATTTATACATCCTCATCTGCGCCTCAACAACCCTTAGCTCCTCGCATGACAAATCGGGACGGCGCTTTTCGGTTTCAAGTTCGGCCAGATACTTTTTGGTTTTGAATTCATGATACGCCAGATTGGCATTTGATCTCAGCAATCTCCATACAATGAAAGTCAAATACCCAAAAACGGGCGCGCAAACCGATAAGATTCCCTTTGACGCAAACTCCGGGAGGTGGAGGATAATCGTCGAATAGAATGATGCTATCGCGGTTACCGAGCTGTCGGCCCTGCTAACTGCCCTTCTTTTTCGAGTTCTGACAGGCGGCATTTTTAGTCAAAAAAATCCAGAAGTTCCTCCGCCTGGCCCTTGCGGTGATGTTTCCCCAATGTAATCGTCTTACCATTTCTAAGATTGGTAAAGGTAACTTCGTCTTTAAAGAAGATCGAGATGTATTTGATTACAGAAAACAATCCCCAGCTTCCGGTGCCGATCATGATGGCCCACGAGACATAGTCTGTTAATTGCATAAAGTGTCGTTTGATTGATTAAGTGCCTTTGTTTCAATCAAATGTATGGCATGCTTTTTGGCTTTCAAAACAAATAAAATACCGTTTATCCTGCGGGACCCTAAGTATCTCTGAATGACAAAATGTGCCATCCGGATCAATGTCCGAATGGCACATTATTCCGCAGGTTTCAGCAGGTCTGCTCTCCCAGAAAGTCATTCGCCTCGTCCACAAACCGATCTGCGTACTGACAGAACGTATCGTGCCTGCATCGGGATATCACTTTGTCAGGTCAGCGTTGTCGACCCGCTGGCAGGGAGCTTTCCGGCTTCGCGAAAGCATTTCAGATTTACGGTCTGCTCCGGTCTTTCTCGTACTAACGGGAAGTGTAAGGTCCGTGTATCGCCTTGATCTTCAACTGCTCGTCACGATCGTCAAGCACAAAAACCCTGTAACTGTCTCCCCCATTTGCGACGCGTATCACGATATGTCCGCTATCACTTTTCAAACGGTTGAGCATTTCCCCGATCACCAGCTTGTTGGCTTCGAGCATCCCCGTGGCAAATACATCCCGCTCGCCCTGGTAAATGCCTTGGGAATAAATACGATCGAGGACGTCGTGGCCGGGGTGATCCGATGACCACACGGGGATTACCAGCACACGCGGCCGCAGCGCCCCGAGCAGGAAGTCGTTTTGTGAATCGCGGTTGCCGTGGTGATCGAGAATGTGTACATCCACCGGGCCGACTGCCTTTGCCACAGGCGTTTCTACGTCATGCCAGGCTGGAACGCCGGGCTGCAAAACGCCTGGGGTGTCGCCTCCGGTGAAGTAATCAAACTTCCCGTAGCTGATCCTGGTGGCAATGCTGCACATGTTTTCACTGGGATATTGCTCGGGTTTCAAATCTTTCAGCTCGGGAAAATGCTTACGGGTAGTGTTACCCATGCCGGTCCAAATTTCGCCATTGGCAGAAATATTCCGCACTTCAAACAGGTTCCTATATTTCTGCGGATCATGTAATAACACAATCTGGTCGGTACGACCTGGAACGCTTGTCTCTACACGCATTCCTTTATTTTTGACCTGCCAATTAAGGAACGTGCGGTAATTGCCCATCATCGTATCCCTGGATGGAGTCGGATAGGCGTAGTCGGGCCAGCCGCGATCGAGGATCTTTTTCACGGGCACAAATTCCGCTACCTCCGTAATGCCCGCCAACAAATAATTTCCCTGCTCCGACTTCCTGGAAATCGAAGAAGGCGACCCCATATGATCGTCATGAAAGTGGGTCATCAGCGCATAATCCACCACGGGCGTTTTGGCTACATTGCGGATATACCGGGCGATCCACTCACCTGGTTGCCGCTCCGCGCTGGGCATCGCCTTTGTGTTCCGCGCACTTTGCGTGCGTGCCTCCGTCGGATCGAGTGCCCCTGCATCCACGAGAAATGTGGTGCCATCCGGCAGGATCATAAAAGTGGCATTCCCCATTCCCGTGCTGATATGGTGAATATCCAGCTCGCCTTGCTGCCAGGCCGGCAGCCTCTGGCCGACAGTCTGAGCATGGGCTACCGCCGGCGCATTGAAGCCCAGCCAGAGGATGGCCAGGCCCGTTTTTATAATCATGGAGCACTTCATGCGATGACTAAGAAGGTTGGTCTTGTATTTCCAATGCATGCAATTTATCAAACTCCCGGATCGTCTTTCTGATCTGTTTCGGGTGCACGCCACTATACCGGATTTGCAGCAAACTGGCTTTTTCGGGGTCCAGGTTTTTTAATTTCCAGTACTTAGGATGCGTCAGTCCGATGGGCGGTCTGAATTCTTCCTCTTTTTGGTCTTTGATCAAAACATCGACCTGGATACTTACTTTCGAGAGGTCGTCGGCCAGTACGCCCTCCACTTTTACCTTCACGGCTCTTCCGGTTTCTAAAACAAATATTTTCTCGTGTGTCATCTCACATCCAAACTTAATTCGGCGCCAAAGGTAAGGAGCCGAATCAAGATAGCGGATGCTTTAACAAAATCTTAATTTTCATTGAACGCCCCACCAGTTTTTTATTGCATAGGCACCACCGCCTGACTGGCTGGCAGCTTGCGCCGGGGATGGCGTTACCCCAGGACTTTTTCCAGGATCGCCACCAGATCTTCAAAACGGCCCGGCTTGGTATAAAACTGGCGCGCCCCGAGATTTTTGACCTGTGCTATCGTTGCGGCATTGGAAGAAGTCGACAGGATCACCACCGGGATTTTACGGAGCTCTTCATCCTTGTTGATCTCCGTAAGAAACTGCTGCCCGTTCATTAGGGGCATATTCAGGTCAAGAAAAATAAGGTCAGCTTCGACTTCTCCCTTTATGATCTGGCTCAAAGCCTTGCCGGCACTATCCAAGACAGTGCAGCGGACAGGCTTTTGGGTACATTCCAGGGCGGTCAGGAAAATTTCCTGATCATCTTCATCATCGTCGATTAGGAGAATATTCTGATAGGGCATTAACCAGGGGTATAAAGAGATCTCGGCGCAAATTATATTACAACAAGGCCTAAATCAAGTAAATCTTTACCATAAACATTAATATACCTATATCTTGCAGTTTTAAATCCTTAAACTCCTGACAAAACAATATGTCATTCCAGGGATACCTCAAAACAATTCTCGCCAAAACCGGCAAAGGCCCCGACGATTTCAGGAAGCTGGCCGAAGAGAAGGGCTTCACGGCCAACGGACAATTAAAAGCCACAACAAAGGCGGGCGACATTGTACAATGGCTCAAAACCGAATACGACCTTGGCCAAGGACATGCCATGGCTATCTATGCATTATTGAAAGGTATTAAGGACGAAAACAGCGACTAGCACAGCGGACGGCCAGATACATCGATTCCGCTTATTGAATGTCCTGGTAACGCCCCTGGTTCAGGTCGCCGGTTTCATAACCCTTTTTAAACCAGTACATCCGCTGCTTGGAGCTGCCATGGGTAAATGCGTCGGGAACCACGTAGCCTTGCGATTCTTTTTGAAGCTTGTCGTCGCCAATGGCATTGGCGGCCGTCAGGGCAGCTTCCAGATCGCCGGGTTCGAGGATATTTTCCATCTGGTTGGCATGATTGGCCCACACACCCGCCAGAAAATCGGCCTGCAATTCCAGCTTTACCGACAGCCTGTTGTATTCGGCCTCACTTAGCCTTCCGCGCTGTTCCTGTACCTGCTGCGAAATACCCATCAGGTTCTGCACATGGTGCCCCACCTCGTGCGCCACCACATAGGCGACGGCGAATTCTCCCGGTGCATTGAACCGGTCGCGCAGTTCGTCGCAGAAACTAAGATCGATATAAACCTTATGATCGGCAGGGCAATAGAATGGGCCCATAGCCGATGATGCCCCGCCGCATGCACTTTGCGTCGCATTTGAAAACATCTGCAGTACCGGTTTTTCATACTCGGCGTTGTTCTGCTTATAGATCTCCGTCCATACATCCTCAGTGCTTCCCAGAACAGCAGAAACGAATTCCGCTGTCTTATCGTCCGGACGCGGGCCAGCCGGCCGGTTTTCAGCCTGCTCGGTTTGTGCACCCTGTATGTTGGACAAGATCTCCTGAGGGTCCTGACCGGTAAGCAATCCGATAGCGACCACGATGATCACCCCGATACCACCTAATGCAACTTTTCCCCCGCCCGACATTCCGCGGCGGTCCTCGACGTTGCTGCTTCTGCGTAAATCCTGCCAACGCATGTTGTTGATGTATTTTAAGTTAATGATAAAATCTAATACGGGGCGGTCTCCCGAACCCGTTGCATCCAAATATAGAAATAATGCCAGCCATGGAAAGAGACGGGCAGTGATAATTTTACAACAGACGCCCCGGTGTACAAATATTAGTGGACAAGACTACAATTTGTAGATTTTGTAACGCAGTTTCTCCATACAATAACTTTTAAAACCGTTAAATAAGTAATTCCAAAACATCGCTCAATAAATTCTTCGGGCGAAGTTTGATGTAATTAATTTTAGGCAACTGAAGTTAATCTAATTAAATCAGCTTATGACTTTCACTAAACCTTATTTTGCAGGATTCGAATATCACTCCAACGAAGTCTGTAAGTTCCTGCAGACGTACAGCACGTTCACGCTGATGCTGACGAACGGGACGATCATCCATCACCAGCCTGAGCGGGCACTGGACTTTCAGCGCTGGCTCAACTACCACAAGATCGAGGACATTCGCGTGTCCATCAGAAACAACGACCTGGCGCTCGCCGAACAACAGCAGTAGCACGTCTGCTGCTGCGAACCTGTTACCTACAACGTTCCTCCCCTTTTCTTCTCCTTCCTGTCTGCCAGTAAAATCGTGCCCTGCACAAGGCCTTCCCGCCTTTTTGTACTATTTTTAATAAATATTAAATTATATTTTTAGCGGGACGGGCTTTACGGGTGGTATGAAACATGTTAAAGTTGTCTTTTTGTCGGTAATATCAGCGGCGTATTTCTTTTCTTGCTCCCCTGAATTGCCCGAGGATGTGGAGGTTGCCATGCAGGAGCTGCCCGACAAGCTGGATTACAACCAGCACGTAAAACCCGTACTTTCCGACAAATGTTTTGCATGTCATGGCCCCGACAAGGCTAAACAAAAAGGTGGTCTGCGCCTGGATATGGCCGAATCTGCATTCCACAAAGTGTCTAAAAATTCAGGGCGAACGGCGATCGATCCCGGCGACCTGGCCGATAGTGAATTCTTCCATCGTATCATATCCGCAGACCCGGATTATGTCATGCCCACGCCTGCATCGCACCTCACCCTTTCGGCGCGCGAGAAGGCAATTTTAATCAAATGGATAGATGAAGGCGCCCAATACAAGCCGCATTGGGCATTTGTAAAACCTGAAAAGCCGGAAATCCCCGAAACACGGCACGATAATCTGGCGGTCAATCCCATCGATCATTTTGTATTTAAAAAACTGGAAGAAGAAAAGCTGCAACCTTCGGCGCAGGCAGAGAAGGAAATATTGCTGCGGCGCGTTTCGCTTGACCTGACCGGCCTCCCGCCTACGATGGCCGAAACGGATGCATTTCTAAAAGACAATTCACGCGATGCTTATGAAAAGCAGGTAGACAGGCTGCTGGCCTCGCCGCATTACGGGGAGAAAATGGCCGTCGACTGGCTTGATCTGGCACGCTTTGCCGATTCGCATGGCTATACTGTCGACAGACTGAGGGATATGTCGCCTTACCGTGACTGGGTCATCCATGCATTCAATAAAAACATGCGTTATGACCAGTTTGTCCTTTGGCAGCTTGCGGGCGATCTGATCCCTAACCCCTCGAAGGATATGCGGATCGCCACCGCCTTCAACCGCAACCATCAGCAGAATATGGAGGGCGGTATTATCGAGGAAGAATTCCAGACCGAATACGTCGTCGACCGTACCAATACGTTCGGCGATGCTTTCCTGGGCCTCTCGGTAGGTTGCGCCAAATGCCATGACCACAAGTATGACCCTATTTCGCAAAAGAACTATTACGAATTGTTCAGCTTCTTCAACAATGTAAAGGAAGCCGGCCAGATTTCCTGGGATGATGCCCTGCCTACGCCCACAATGCTTTTACCAACCGCTGCGCAAGAACAAACGCTACGGTTTATCCAATCAAGGATCAAAACCCAAGAACAGCAGCTAGCAGCCATCCAAGGCGATGCCGGGGCCGGTTTCAGGAAATGGATCGATGCCGGCAGCTACCGTAATCTGGCTAGGGAACAACTTCCCAAGGCCGGTTTACAGGCACATTACAACTTTGACAACAGCTCCTTGCAGAATGCGGCCAATCGCAAAGCATCCGGGGTGATGAAACGGGAAGCCGGTTCTCCGGGCGGAGATCCCGTATTTACAGCTAAATCTGACGGCAAGGCCCTTCGGCTGGACGGCGACGTTTACCTCGATTTGGGCCAGGACGGTGTGTTCCGAAAATCGGAACCGTTCAGCATCGGGATTTGGGTAAATATTCCCAAAGAACTCAAAGAAGGTGTGATCCTGCACAAAAGCCAGGCCGAACGCCTCTACAATTTCCGAGGTTATCATTTGTATCTTAAAAACGACCGTCTTGAACTAAACATGGCGCACACCGCGCCTTCCGACGCCCTTACGCGGATCAGCAAACAGCCTGTCCCCAAAGATCAATGGGTACAATTGACAGTCACATACGATGGCTCCTCCAAAGCGGCGGGTTTGAGATTATATGTTAACGGGCGCGAAGCGGCAATGGAAACGACAATGGATCAGTTGACGAAGGAAATTTTATTTAAATCAGCGGTTCAACCAGGTTTGCAGATCGGGGCCTGGTGGCGGGGGTTCGGATTAAAAAATGCACAAGTAGATGACGTTACCGTCTATAACCGGGAACTGACGCCATTTGAAACCGGTATTCTGGCCGGTAAATCGGCCTGGTCGGCAATCGCCTCTAAAAATGCTGCAACCCTGAACGCAACCGAGTTGGCCGCATTGAAAGGCTATTATATTTCGGCAGTCGATCCTGCTACCGCGAAGGCACGTGCTACCCTGCGCGACGCACGAACGCTGCTCTCGGATTCTACCGAGCCTATCCGCGAGCTGATGGTGATGCAGGAAATGCCCAAACCCAAACAAGCTCACATATTAGTTCGCGGAAATTATGATGCGCCAGGTGAAAAAGTGTTTCCGTCGACACCGGCTTCGATTTTGGAATACCCGAAAAATTTACCCAAAAACCGTTACGGCCTGGCTAAATGGCTCACCCACGCCGACAACCCGCTCACCGCACGCGTGGCTGTAAACCGATACTGGCAGAATTTCTTCGGAACAGGCCTTGTCAAAACCACGGAGGACTTCGGTAATCAGGGCGAGCTACCCACCCATCCGGAGCTACTCGACTGGCTGGCAGTTACCTTCCGTGATTCGGGTTGGGACATCAAAAAACTCAACAAGCTGATCGTGATGTCTGCTACCTACCGACAAGATTCGCGCACCAGCAGGGAGGTACGCGAGCACGACCCCGAGAACCGCCTGTATGCGCGCGGACCCGCAAACAGAATGTCAGCAGAGATGATCCGCGACAATGCACTAATGGCAAGCGGATTGCTGAATACCAAAATCGGCGGAAAGAGCATAAAGCCCTACCAACCCGAAGGGCTATGGTCGATCAACAATACTACTTATACCCCCGATTCGGGCAATGCAGTTTACCGACGCAGCTTGTATGTGATCGTAAAGCGCTCGGTGCCCAATCCTACGCTGGCCACCTTCGATGCCACCTCGCGAAGCTTCTGCGTTGTGCGTCGGCAAAAAACCAATACCCCGTTGCAGGCCCTGGTGACGCTCAATGATCCGACATTCGTGGAAGCAATGGCGGTAATGGGTGAGCAAATGACCCGAATGGCCGATCCACGCCAGTCCATCACCACTGCCTATCGCAAGCTCACCGGTCGTAAACCACCTGTGAAAGAGATTGAGCTGCTACTCGCATTGCGAAAAACGCAGGAAACTAAATTCAGGAAATATCCCGAAAAGGCGGTCGGTTGGCTGCGTTCAGGACAGCATTCCATCGACAAAACACTCGATCCCGCATTGCTCGCCGCCAACAGCGTAATTGCCAGCACCATTCTCAACTCCGACGCCTGCTTAACCAAACGATAACCATGCAGCACCATCATCAAGACGAAGACTTTCGCCTGCATACCCCCGAGTTCAACAAACTTCACCGGAAACTGGACCGCCGCCGCTTCCTAACCCAGACTTCGCTCGGGCTCGGCGCGGTGGCCGTAGGTTCCCTATTCGGTCTGGACAAGCTCTACGGCTCAGCTGCACGCCAGTCGGTGGCGCAATCCGGCGCGGCAGCCGCCGGCGACCTGGAATCGGAAATTCTGAAAGCATTGCCGCATATTGCACCCAAAGCCAAACGCGTCGTGTATCTGTTCATGGCGGGCGGACCATCCCAATTCGAAACATTTGATTATAAACCTAAACTGGTTCAAATGGCCGGGCAAAACCTGCCCGATTCGGTACGGAAAGGCCAGCGCCTTACGGGTATGAGCGCAAGTCAGAGCGTACTGCCGATGGCACCTTCCATTTACGGGTTCAACCAGCACGGCAAAACCAAAACCTGGGTGAGCGAGCTGCTACCCTATACGGCCAAAGTGGTCGACGATCTTTGCATTGTCAAATCCATTTATTCGGAAGCGATCAATCACGACCCGGCAATTACCTTTTTCCAGACAGGTAATCAGCTTCCCGGCAGGCCCTCGATCGGTTCCTGGGTGAGTTACGGCCTCGGTACCGATAATAATAACTTGCCGACTTTTATTGTTTTGGTTTCCAAAAATGCCCCTAAAGATCAACCGCTTTACGCACGTCTGTGGGGAAACGGGTTTCTCGAATCACGGCACCAGGGCGTGCAGTTCCGGTCGGGCAAAGATCCGGTGCTTTTTCTGAATAATCCCGAAGGCTACGACGGCCATGACCGGAGGGAAATGCTCGACTACCTGGCCAAACTCAACCAATTGCAAAACGATGCCTACGGCGACCCGGAGATCAATAACCGCATTGCGCAATACGAAATGGCATTCCGAATGCAGACCTCTGTCCCGGAAGTAATGGACACATCCGGCGAACCGGATGACGTTTTCGAACTCTACGGCCCCGATAGCCGCGACCCGGGCACTTACGCGGCCAACTGTCTGCTGGCCCGCAAACTGCTCGAAAAGGACGTCAAATTCGTGCAACTATACCATCAGGGCTGGGACCAGCATGGAGGACTCCCGAAAGCCATCGCCCAGCAATGCAAAGCGACCGATCAGGCGACGGGCGCATTGATCATGGATCTGAAACGCAGAGGCCTGCTCGACGATACGCTGGTCATCTGGGGAGGGGAATTCGGGCGGACAGTCTATTCCCAGGGCAAGCTCAGCGCCACCGACTACGGCCGCGACCATCACCCGCGTTGCTTCACGATGTGGATGGCAGGTGCCGGCGTCAAATCGGGGATTAGCTATGGAGAAACCGACGATTTCAGCTACAATATCATCAAAGACCCGGTTCATGTCCACGACTTCCATGCCACGCTGATGCATTTGATGGGCGTCGACCACGAGCGGCTGACCTATAAATACCAGGGCAGGCGCTTCCGGCTGACGGATGTGCATGGAAAGCTGGTCAAAGATATTCTGGCCTGATCTGTTGTTTTCGGATGAGAGTGTCTCCTCCGTTTGTTCGTCTATGTTCCCGAAATACTTATCCTGATAATCCTTGAAAAAATACATGATCATCTCGGCGCTGCTGGCAACTCCGTTGCTTTCGGCAGCACAGCAGGCGAACGTCAATCTCGATTGGGCGCCGCAAAAAAATACCGAACAGCTGATACCCTACGGCGGCAATGTAATTTCGCCGGAAGTGAAAGACGACCATACCGTTACGTTCCGCGTGAAAGCTCCGGACGCACAGAAGGTCGAACTGACCGGCGGGCCCATCCTGCTGGCTTTGAAAAGCAAGGCCAATATCCCTTTCACGAAAGACGGTGAGGGGCTGTGGACATTGACGGTCGGGCCGGTAACGCCGAATATCTATGTGTACCGCTTGCTGATCGACGGAGTGGCTGTGGCCGACCCGAACAACACGCTGACCGGCGCATCTAACCAGCCGGGATACAGCAACCTGGTCGTACACGGAAGCGGGCCTGCGTATTATGACGCCCGCAATGTACCGCACGGAAATATAGCGAGGCAAATTTACCATTCAGATGTGCTGAACGGCGAGCGAGAGATGTTTGTATACACGCCTCCGGGCTACGACCCGAAGAAGAAATATCCGGTGCTTTATCTGCTGGGTGGCAGCGGCGAGCTGGCTTCGGGCTGGACACTGGACGGGCGGGCCAATTTTATCGCCGATAACCTGCTGGCAGAAGGTAAAATAGTGCCGATGATCATCGCAATGCCTAACAACCAGGTCGTTCACCGCAGCGATCCTAAACATTTAGAGAAGACTTATAAACTGTTCGAAGAAGAGCTCCGCAAACAGATTGTTCCGTTTGTCGATGCGCATTACAGCACGGTAAAAAACCGGAAAGGGCGGGCTATTTCAGGGCTTTCGATGGGCGGCAGACACACGGAAGCCGTGGGTTTCAATGCAATCGATCTGTTCAGTTCGTTCGGGATATTGAGCGCAGGGGACCTGGAACCGGAAAAATTGAACCCTGCATTTTTTAACGATCCTAAAATCAAAGACAAGGTGGATTACCTGCTGGTAGGACTAGGAAGCGGCGAGCTGGATTTTGTAGGCAAAAGATCGGCCGCAACACATGCCGCTTTGGAAAAGGCCGGCATTAAACACGACTATTTCATCGGCGGCGAAGGCGCCCACGACTGGGGCACTTGGCGCATGCTCCTACACGATAAGTTGCTGCCGAATTTGTTTAAATGATTGAACGATTAATGATTGAATGACTGAATGAGTGAATGGTTGTTGTAGGCACGAATAGTCAGGAATGGTCATAAATGGTCAGGAATGGTCAGAAATAGTCATAATGGTCAGGGATAGCCACTGTATCGGACTTTATATTATAGCTAAAACTACACCTGACAACGAATGACAATACCTGACAACAAATGACCGCCTTACCATCACACCTAGCCACATTCGGTCATTCAATCATTCAAAACTAAACCTACCATGAGCTATTTTAATATCGACGCCACAAAGGCACAAACATATGACGCGATCATTGTTGGCACCGGAATCAGCGGGGGCTGGGCGGCAAAAGAATTAACTGAAAAAGGATTGAAAACGCTCGTGCTCGAACGCGGGCGAGATGTCAAACATATCGTGGATTATCCCACTACGAACATGATGCCCTGGGAGTTCGAACACCGTGGATTACCGCCACTCGCCGTTCGCGAGGCAAGCCCGATGGCCAGCAAGCATTACATTTTCAAGGAGGATGCGATGCATTTCGTGGTAAAGGATTATGAGCATCCATATGTGCAGGACCAGCCGTTCAGCTGGATGCGCGGCTACCAGGTTGGCGGCCGCTCGTTGCTGTGGGCACGACAAACGCAGCGGTGGTCGGATTACGATTTCGAAGGTCCTGCTCGTGACGGTTTTGCTACCGACTGGCCGATTCGCTACAAGGACATCGCGCCCTGGTACAGCTATGTCGAGAAATTCGCGGGCATTTCCGGAAACAAGGATGGACTGCCGCAGCTTCCCGACGGTGAGTTTCTACCTCCTCACGAAATGAGCTGCGTAGAAAAGCATTTCAGCGATCAGACAGCCAAAAATTACAAAGGTACACGGCCGGTTATCATCGGCCGGGCCGCGCACATTACCGATCCGCAACCCATTCATACCCAGCAGGGCCGTGCCAAATGCCAGCACCGCAATATGTGCCAGCGAGGATGCCCGTTCGGCGGGTATTTCAGCACCAATGCTGCCACCTTGCCCTGGGCCGAAAAAACGGGGAATCTCACGTTGCGTCCCTATTCGGTAGTGCATTCGGTAATCTATGACGAAAAGAAAAAACGGGCCACCGGCGTACGCGTGGTGGATGCGCAGACGAAGGAAATGAAAGAATTTTATGCTAAAATCATATTCGTCAATGCCTCAGCCATTAATTCAAATCTGATTTTACTCAACTCCAAATCGAACCGTTTCCCGAATGGGCTGGGTAACGACAGCGGCGTGCTGGGCAAGTTCATCGGTTTCCACAACTACCGCGGCCGTGTTACGGCAGATTTTGACGGCTACCATGATCAAACCACCGATGGACGTCGTCCGAATGGTGCTTACATTCCCCGTTTTCGCAACGTTTTCAAGCAGGAAACCGACTTTCTACGCGGTTACGCGACTTCATTTTCAGCTTCAAAAGCCGGAAATACCAACGACGGTCTCGGCGAATCACTGAAAGCCGGCCTGTTTGCACCCGACGAAAGTGGCTGGTCGCTGGGTGCTCAAATGATGGGCGAGGTAATTACCAAGGAATCCAATTTTGTAACACTGCACGAAAGCCTGAAAGATGACTGGGGGATTCCGCAATTGCGTATGAATGTGTCGTTTGACGACAACGATATGAAAATGGTGAAGGATTTTTACACCGAACTCAGCGAAATGCTCGACAAGGCCGGTTTCAAAAACATCAAAACCTCCGACACCCAGCGAAATCCCGGTAGTGAAAACCACGAAATGGGCGGCGCGAGAATGGGCAAAGACGCTAAAACCTCGATGCTCAACAAGTGGAATCAGATGCACCATGTCCCGAACGTATTCGTGACCGACGGCGCATGTATGACCTCAACGGCAACGCAAAATCCATCTCTGACCTATATGGCCCTGACGGCACGGGCAGCGGATTATGCAGTGAAGGAGATGCGGAAGGGGAATATTTAGTTTTGAATGATTGAATGACCGAATGATTGAATAGTTAGTAAGGTATGGTCAGGAATTGTCAGATATTGTTTCTCTGCTATTCTAAACTTTCAAGACCACCATTGACAAATCATGACTATTCATTCACTCATTCGAAATTCATTCCCCGTTCCACGGCGGGTCATTCAATCATTCAATCATTCGAAATTCAATCATTCACTCATTGCACATTAAAAGCAACCGTCAGATAATACATCCCTCCGACTGACGGGCCGCCGAGGAATGAGACGTAGTATTTGTTCAGCAAATTGCTGGCACCGACTTTGACGAGGCTTTTTAAGGCAGGTAGTCGGTAGGTCAGTTGCGCGTCGAGGCTGCTGTATGAGGGCACGGTGCCGGTTACAAGAAATGTCTGCGAAAAATAGCCCGACTGCCATTTATAGGAAATCGTGGCATCGAACCTTTCCAGCAGATTGGTGCGGGAAACGGAACCGTTCCACAGCCATTTCGGGGTATTGAAGCCATCTTCAAGGCCGTCCTGATTTTCAGCGTTTTTTAGTTTCGCGAAGGTAGTATTAATCCCGAAAACCCATTTTTTCTCTAATTGATAGTTCAAACCCGCACTGAAACCATAGTTATTGATTACCGAGCGTGAATTGGTGTACATCCGGTATTGCGCCTGCCGGGCTTTATCGTACAAATCGTGCGGAATCGTCGTTGCATCGGTTGATACCGGTACATTCATGTTGGTCTGCGCTATGAAATTGCTGTACCTGTTGAAATACAAATCTGCATTCAGAAACAATGCCCCGTCAAGGAAAAGACCCTTGTAACCCGCCTCCCAGGTTTTTGTGTGTTCGGGTTTGACATAGGTGTAAGGGTTCTTTTTAAGCAAACCTTTATTTTTTTCGATCGCAACCTCCTGCGTGAGACTATTCTGGTTAATATCATTCAAAACCGCCTGCTGGAAACTGGTAATCGAATTGGCCAGCCACGCATTTTCAAAAATACCCTGCGACATTACCGGCAGCCCTCCTACCCGCTTCACACCACCGCTGTTGACATTGCTGTAAGCCTCGAAAATACTCGGAAAGCGATAGCCCGTCTGGAACGAAACGCGGATATTGTGGTCATGAACCGGACTATAAACGGCCGATAACCTGGGATTAAATGTCGTTTTGAAATAGTCGTTCTTGTCTGCCCGCAGAATCACACCGAGCCGTAATTTATTCCGAAACAAATCCTTGTTCAGGGAAACAAAGCCGCCGGTTTTGCCATAAGTGATGTTGTTACCTTCCTTTCCAGGCTCCGGGTTCACGAAATAGTTGCCGTCGGGCACGATGATATAAGTCCGATGATCGGCGCCCAGCAAGATATCCAGTCCGTATTTGTCTTTCCATGCTTTAAGATACTTTTCAGTCAGGCTCACTTGCGCCTCGGCATGCACGAAATCCGCTTTCACACGCAATGCGGCGCCTACGTCCCAATTGTTGATGTCCTGCAATTTCTGTAACTGGGCATTGAAACGGCCGGTGCCAGGCAGGTAACGGCCTGCATCGGCCGCCAAACGAGCCGCTCGCATCGCGTCCGCTACAACGGCCCCGCCTGAAACAGCCCCGTTGAAGCCCTTGGTGAAATCGGCATACCAGTCGTTGTCGGATTTATAGCTCCGGTCTAGGTTCTCGGCCATCGAACGCAGGTTGTAAGAGCGGCCGGTATTTTCAGAATTGATATACAATTTAGCCTGCACAGAAGTCGACTGGTACTGGAATCCGTGCTGCTGCACCAGGTAATTTTCCAGACGGAAGCGGTTGGCGCGCTGGTACACATTGTCAAGCAGGCCGAAATGGTAGGTATAGGTCAGCATAGCACCGGGCGCTGCTTTGTAGTAAAGACCCACGTCTCCTTTAATATTCTGCAAGTTATAATCCACCACTTCGGCTTCCTGGTACCCTGTGCGGCTTACCACGTAACGCTTGCCGCCAAGCGTCATGGTTTTCCGGTTCGAGCTTTCGTTGCCGTATTTATTCACTGGGTCACTAGCCGGATTATCTGCACCGAAAAGCTGCGTGCTGCTATTAGCATTGCCGTTGAGTTCGGTCTGGTCGGATGCGATCCAGTCGTAACCCTTTGTAAATGCGCCGTTTACTTTAAATGCAAATTTTGGGGTAATGATTTTGGCAAAACGGATCGTCGTTTCCGTGAACGGCTTTGCCTTACTATGACTGTCATTCAGGTGGTTAACAGCCGTTTTCTGCTGAACTGAAAGTCCTTCGGAATTGAAAGGATTTTTGGTAAAAAAATTCGCAAGGCCGTTGACGGTATTCATCCCGTATAATGCTGAGGCCGTGCCAGGGAGAATTTCAATGCTGGCAATGTCGAGATCCGTCGGACCAAGCGAGTTACCGATCGCCCCGCCGATATGCGGCGACTGCACGTCCATGCCGTCGGTCAGTTGCGCAAAACGCACATTGGTAGTATTAGAAAATCCTCTCGCGTTCAGAACCTTGAAACCTAGCGAAGGCGTGATCATGTGCAGACCCTGCACATTTTCCAACGCGTCAAAAAACGACAATGCCGGTGATAATGCGGTTGCCCTAGCACTTACTTTCTGCACGCTCACCGGCGAAACGAGAATGCTTTCGTTTACCCGCGAAGCCGTCACCACAACTTCTTCGAGCGCACGGACTTTCAGCGTATCAGGCTGGCTTTGAGCGTGACAGACAATTGAAAATAGGAGAAATAGCGGAGTAAAAATGTTTTTCATACAGTGCGCAACCATCCGTTATAGCCAAACGGAAATATCGCAAAGTAATAAAAATCTGAATTCGCCTTCAAGGTATTTGGCCACTCATTTTTTGTAAAGTGAAGAAAGATACGTCGCTAGGCGATTTTCATTTGAGTCGATGAATAGTCAGGTCACTCACTCATCCACCTTTTCAAACTCAAAATTCCCCTTGATGTGTTTGTTCAAAAACGTCCCCTTCGAGCCCGAGGTTTTCATGGCCTGGTACACCTCCCAGGGAACGTTTTTGTAGTCATACACCATCCCCGAAACATAAACAATGCGCAATGTTTCTGTTTCCTCGTTGTAGATCATTTTGGAAACGACGGCGGATGGCATAGCGGGATTTTAGTTGAAATCATCCAATGCTTCGCGCAGCTGGTCGACTGCTTTGGACGAAATGTTAGATTCTGTAAAAATAGACTTGACGGTCGCTTTGCTGCCGTAAAGACCCGTATTTGCCCGCACGTCGACGTCAAGCATGGCGCCATTCACGGTAACACCTGCAAACAGGCCTTTGGCGCGGGAGTAAGAATATACCTCGGCTTCAAGTTTGTAATCGGTGGTAGCGGAAGCATTTTTGCTGACCGGCCCGGCCGCCACCGAAACGTCGCCCCCCAGGGTGTAGTCGCCTTTCTCGATATTCATGAGCGATTTATCGCTTTTGAATACCAACACCAGGTCCACGGCCTGCACGCCTATCTGCGCGCCTACGCTACCGCCTGTGATGGTTACGAACACCGGGTCGCTCCATTTGCCGTCTTCCCGTTTGATCATCGCCAGGCCTCTGCCATGTTTTCCGCCGACGATCAGGCCGCCGTTGATCATCCTTGGGATAATGATAATACCTTTTGAGGCTTCCAGTAGCTGTGCCGGTATTTGCATTCCATTAAAATCGCTCAGTACCGCGGTGGCGGCGTTGATCTTTTCTTCTTCTTTGTTTTGTGCGAGAGAAGAGGCCGAAACAGCCATTCCGATCATCAGAAGGGCCTGCATTTTCATTGATTTCAGATTGTTGAGGAACATAGATTATTGGGATTAATGGGTATGAAAAAAGATAATCAAGGATCGTGCCTGTCCGGCCCGGAAAACCGCATTCTGACAATAGAAACAGGTTTCGTGACGTCATCCGACATTATCCGCAACTTTTAACGCATTACCCGGCCGTTTCTGATCCGTTGGTATGATTTTGATGACAGAATTACCGGAAACAATGTCAATCCCCAACCCCAACTAATATGGATGCCAAAGCAATCAGTCTGAGTGAAACCGACGTAAAACCCGTTGTGGATCTGCTAAATGACTACCTCGCCAACTATCATATTCACTACCAAAAACTGAGAGGCTGCCACTGGAACATCAAGGGACAGAACTTTTTTACCCTGCACGTTAAATTCGAAGAATTATACACCAACGCGCAGGAAACGATCGATGAAATTGCTGAACGCGTACTCACCCTTGGCAAGCCACCGCATAGCCGTTTTGCCGATTATATCAACGAATCGGAGATCAGGGAGATCAACACGATCGGGATGAAAGACCTGGACATGGTCGACGCTATTCTTGACGATTTCGGAAAGCTCATCAGCCTTGAACGTGAACTTCTCACGGCCACCGAAGAAGCTGGCGACGACGGCACCAACGATATGGTGAACCGTTTCATGCAGTTCAAAGAAAAGAACACCTGGATGCTGCGCTCGTTCGCCGGAAAGAAATAAATGAAACCTATGCACACCCGCGGCCGCGTTTTGAAATAAAGCGCGGCTTTTTTGTGCATTGCATTTTGCCTGCGATTGGTTTATTTGCGGTAATTCTCAATGTTTGCTATCCAATGCGCTCCATTCCCGAATTCAAGATCGGCCCGATTCCTTTGCTTTCCGCGATCCGTTTTGCAAAGGATCCGCTGCGTTTTCTCCGCCAGGGTTTCGACGAATGCGGCGATACTTTCAAAATCCGGCTGTTCAGAGAATTTATCGTGACGCGTGACCCCGCCTTTTTCCGGCATGTGCTGCAACTGCACCACAAGAATTTCAAAAAGGGCAATTCGGTCAAGATGCTCAGGCCCGTACTTGGCAATGGACTCGTTATCAGCGACGGAGATTTCTGGTTAAGACAAAGAAGGCTGGTACAGCCTGCATTCCACCGCGAACGTCTGCTGGAACTGTTTCTTACGATGGGCGAGCTTATGGCTGCATTCCTGGAAGAGCTGGAACAATTCCGGGGCAAGGCGGCGATCGATATCGATGCCAAAATGATGGGTATTACCTCTGACATCGCGTTGAAGACGCTGTTCGGAAACATGAATACCGAGGATAAGGAGCAGATTTACCAGCAGGTTAGCCGCACTCAAACCTACCTCGTCACACGCGTGCGCAAGCCCTACCGGCTGCCACTGATGGCCCTTAATGGCGAAGACAGGCGCTTCAAATCCGACCTGGCATATTTCAATAGCCTGGTTTACGACTTTATACGAAAACGTCGCCTGTCCGGCGAGACGCCTAACGACCTGCTCCAACTCCTGCTCGACAGCAAGGACGAAGAGACCGGCGAGCAAATGAACGACGAGCAGATCCGCGACGAGGCGATCACGATGTTCGCAGCAGGCCACGAAACTTCCGCTACCGGCCTGAGCTGGCTGCTCTGGGAGCTTTCCGCGCAGCCGCAGATCATAGCGCGTATCCGGAAAGAGGCTGAAATTTTTGATAGTGTACCCACCTTCGAGCAACTCATTCAAATGCCGTATACGCGGCAGGTCGTCGAGGAAGGCCTTCGCCTGTACCCGCCCGCATGGACGATGACCCGCGAGAGCACCGTCGACCAGGAGATCGAGGGCTATGGTATTCAAAAAGGGAGTTCTGTATTCATGTCGATCTTTGAACTGCACAGGAACCCCGGCCTTTGGGAAAACCCCGGCGTATTCAACCCCGAAAATTTTCAGCCGGAAGCCGTAAAAAACCGGGCAAAATTTAATTACCTCCCCTTTGGAGCAGGGCCCCGAATCTGTATCGGGCAGCAGTTTGCATTGATGGAAATGCAGCTGGTGCTGTCCGCACTGGTCAAACGCTTCGACTTTGTGCGAGAACCGGGTTACAGCGTGGGAATGCATCCGCAGATTGTTTTAAAGTCGACCAACGGTATTAAATTGTACGTTCGATAAGCCGATACTGAATAAATTATATGCACGAATCCATTATTCTCTACCTTTCGCTGGTCGTGGTGATCATGTTCCTCGTTATGTTGGCGCAAAGGATCAAAATCGCCTACCCCATCGTGCTTGTACTGGGCGGCCTCGCGTTGAGCCTGGTTCCCGGTCTGCCCTCGGTAGAGATCGACCCGCAGCTGATATTCCTGATATTCCTGCCGCCTCTGCTTTATGAAGCCGCATGGCAGACCTCCTGGAAAGATTTCTGGAAATGGCGGCGCGTGATCGGCTCGTTTGCATTCATTATCGTGATATTCACCTCCTGCGTCATCGCATACGTATCGCAGGCGGTGATACCCGGATTCACGCTCGCGCTGGGCTTTCTGCTGGGCGGTATTATTTCTCCGCCTGATGCCGTGGCTACCACTTCCATTCTGCAAAATGTAAAAGTCCCCAAACGCCTCATCGCCATTGCCGAAGGTGAAAGCCTGCTGAACGACGCCTCGTCTTTGATCGTCTTCCGTTTTGCATTGGTAGCAGTCGTCTCCGGCAGGTTTGTTCTGACCGATGCGATCGGGAATTTTTTTCTGGTCATCATCATGGGGTTTGCCGTGGGCCTGGGCATCGCCCTGGTTTTTTACGCCATCCTCCGCTGGCTCCCTACCACGCCGAGTATCGACACAGTCCTGACATTTGTAGCGCCCTATGCGATGTATATTGCCGCGGAAGAATTTCATTTTTCAGGTGTAATCGCCGTGGTCACCGGCGGTCTGTTCCTATCGCGCAACCAGCACAGCATCCTGAGCCATTTAAGCCGCATTCGGGGCATTAATGTGTGGTCGACAGTGGGATTTGTGCTGAATGGTATTGTGTTCATGCTCATCGGCCTCGAACTTCCTGTGATAATCCAAGGCTTTGGGGAAGCATCGCTTGGAGAAGCGATCAAGTACGGATTAATCATTTCGGTGGTCGTAATCATCACACGCATTGCCAGCACGATTGGTTCATCGATTTTCACCGTGTTCATCAGCCGCTTCATCACGACGGCTGACAGTAGCCCCGGCTATCGCATGCCGCTGATTTTCGGCTGGGCCGGCATGCGCGGGGTGGTTTCGCTGGCATCCGCATTATCTATACCGATCCTGCTTGACAATGGACAGCCCTTTCCACAGCGTAACATGATCCTCTTTATCACATTCATCGTAATTCTGGTAACACTTGTATTTCAAGGCCTTACACTTCCAGCATTGGTGCGATTCTTAAGAGTCGAAGAGCGTGATTACGAAGTGTCCGCCCAGGAACAAGACGTGATCATCCGCCGGAAGCTGGCCAAGGCTTCGCTGGAACTGATCAATACCAAATATGCGAGCGAAATTGATGACAACGAACTTTTGCAAAGCCTGAAATACAAATTGCAAAGCGATATCGGGTTCCTGGATCACGTCCGCGATTCAGAAGAAGAACCGGCCGGCCACGCTTACATCGCCCGTTTTCAGGAAATTAACAAAGAACTTCTCGAACACAAGCGCCACATTTTGCACCTTTTCAATAAAAAGGAGACTTACGAAGAAGAGATCATCCGCCAGCACCTAGCCCAGCTGGATCTGGAAGAGGAGAAGGTACGGCAGCAGTTTCTGCATATTGAATGAATTTTGAATGACTGAATGAGTTAATAAGTGAATTTTTGTTTGATGTTTTAACTAATTCACTACAAATTCCACTGATCCCTTAGTCTATGGATACTCACTCATTTACTTATTCGCAAGTTTCCAATTCCAAAGCTGCTGATTCCGCTCATTCACTCATTCAATCATTCAGTCATTCAATCATTTAATCATTTAATCATTAACCCCGCTCCCCCACCGGCAGCACCACCGATACCATCTTCTGCCCACCCTTTTCCCGGTCGAAGAAATAATCCAGCCGACCGAGATTGATACCGGCAAAACCTACCTGGTTGATCGTCGTTACCTTGCCGTCGAGGTTCAGAATATTTTCGGGTTCCTTCATGAAGGTATGCGTATGACCGCCAATGATCAGGTCGATGTTGCGCGTTGATTTGGCCAGAACCTGATCGGACACCTTGTTTTCCTTGTATTTATACCCCAAATGCGAGAGGCAAATGACGAGATCGCAATGTTGGTCATTTTTAAGTAGCGAGGCGATTTCATTAGCCTTGGCAATGGGGTCGAGATAAACCGTTTCCAGGTAGTTCTTTTTGTTGACCAGTCCTTCCAGCTCGATACAAACCCCGAATACGCCGATTTTTAGTCCCTGCTTTTTGAAGATTTTGTAGGGTTGCGTCTTTCCTTTCAGTTCGGTATTATTAAAATCGTAATTACTTACCAGGAACGGAAAATTCGCATGCGGAAGCTGCTTCACGAAACCGGCAATACTGTTGTCAAAATCATGGTTACCCATCGTGGAAGCGTCATAACCCATCTGGCTCATGATCGTAAATTCCAGCTCACCGCCATAGAGGTTGAAATAAGGAGTTCCCTGAAAAATATCACCCGCATCCAGCAAAAGTAAATTAGGCTGCTCGGAGCGGATCCTCTTGACCAATGCCGCCCGGCGGGCTACCCCTCCGAGTCCCTGGTTACGTGAGCCGTCCATAGGAAACGGATCAATGCGACTATGCACATCGTTGGTATGCAAAATCGTCAATTGTACGACAGAGTCCCGTTTGGCAAATGCGGGTAGCGTGCCCAAACTCAACGCAGCAGCAGCCAGGCTACCCTTTTTGAGGAAATCTCTCCTATTTATCTGAAACAATTCTCCCATCGAGTTGAGCGGTTATTTTCTTACCCTGACGTGTCAGGTCACTGATACTTTCGAACAATGCCTCCCTTACTTTCTGATTGATCTCACGGCGTTCGAGCGGGTTCCGGAGACATTCCAGCTCGTCACCGCCATCGGCCAGATAGTCATAGGTGAGCAGATTGTATGTTTTGGTAATATCGAAAGGCTGCCCGCCGATCGTGACGTCGTAGGCTTTATTATCCCTGATTTTCATGCGGATACCAGCCACCGGTTCTCCGTCCTTTTTGGCAATAAAATCAATGACCTGTTGCACATTCTGCCCCGACAGTTTGAGCACAACCATTTCATTTTCAAACGGCATAAGCTCGAAAACGTGCGAAACAGTGATGTTGCCCTTGGGGAATGTAGTACGCAAGCCGCCTTTGGTCGCCAGCGTAAATTGAATGGTGGGATCCTTTTTCAAACCTTCTTTGAGCATGGCATCGGCGAAGAAGTTGCCCATAAGCGTTTCAGGATCGGAAGGCTTCGTAAGCGCGATTTCGGTCTGGCCTACGACGCGGTTCATTTCAGCCTGCATTTTGTCCTTGTAAGGCTGATAGTACCGGATTATAGCAGAATCGGCACCGACCTGCTGGTCGATGCCGTACTGTTTATATTCGCTTTTGGAAACAGAGAGGTGCTTCTGGCATGATACCAGCAGGCCAAGGCCCGTAAAAAGTACCACACAGCGTCTGAAAGGAGTTTTCATAATGTAATTAAAACCTGAAATTACATCTGAAACTTCAAATTTCCGCTACCAGCCGTCATTCTGCCTCAGATTCGGGTTCGCATCGATCTGAGACTGCGGGATTGGGTAGAGTTCCAAACGCGTTGTGTAGGGGATCAGCACATTGTCGACTATCTGGTCGTCTGACATGGCCGCGATTTCGTCCTTCAAGGTTCCCCAGCGACGAATATCGAACACCGTATTGAATTCCCCACTCAGTTCAAGCCTGCGCTCCGTACGGATGGCCGCGCGTAATGCAGGTACCCCGGCAGCCTTCGATGGTGCCGCTTTCGCACGTGCCCGGACGCGGTTGAGCAACGGAAGTGCATCGGCGGGTTTACCCGTTTCCACCAACGCTTCAGCCAACATCAGCAACACGTCTGAAAACCGCATTTCGATCAGGTCAGAGCTATAACCCTGTACTGGCGCTCCGGCCGGGCGGGCTTCCCGCGCGAGTTTCCCGAATGCAATGCCGTATCTGAAATCGTCATGCGCAAAGGGCTCTTTGGTTCGCTTGTTCAGGTAATGTGCGGTGGTAGGGTCGTACACAATGCTGTCGCCTGGCTCAGCACCCGCCCGGGCGCCGCCGGTGAATGCATATCTGGAAACCAGGGTGAAGTCACGGCGCGTGTCCGTTTTGTCAAACAGTTTGTAGAAATCATAGGTCAAACCATAGTTGGTCTGCTCATCGCCATTCACCAGACCTGACGGAAACAGATGAAAGGGCAATATGTTACCGTTCTGATTAGAAGGATTAACAAAATAGCCGAATGACAGCACAATCTCGCGGTTGCGCTCATTAGCCAGTGCGAAAACATCGGCAAAATCGGGCAGCAATTCCATATCATACTTTTCCTCGTTCACCGGCCCTACGAGCTCGCTCAGCTTTTCAACTGCCTTCTGGTAATTCTCAGTGCGGTTTAGAGGCTTACCGGCCATTGTCAGGTAAACTTTGCCCATCAATGCTTTCACGGTGCCGGCAGACACACGCCCAAGCTCGGCCCCACCGCGAGAATCCGGAAGAATAGTCTCGGCAAATGCAAGATCAGCCAGGATGGCTTCATACACCTCCGCTTCTGTCGCGCGTGGCGCAAAAATCAGGTCCTTTTCTTCAAACGACTTAATTTCTTTCAAAATCAGCGGCACGCCGCCAAACAACCTCACGAGATTAAAATAGGCATAGGCCCGCAGCACGCGCGCTTCGGCAATGTAGGGATCGGCCTCCTCTTCTTCACCCGGAACGGCCATTTTGGCATTATCGATCACCGTATTAGCTCGGTAAATGATCTTGTAAAACCGCGCCCAGACCGATTCGAACGCCCCGGAAACCGAAGTATGGGCAAAACGGTAATAAGGATCAGCACCTGAGCCGAGAATGCCCGCGGTCGCATACCGGTGCCCTGACTCGGCCAGGATGAACCGGTTATAGATGTCCGAATGATCGGTAGTAGTCCACGCCTGGTAAACGCCGATCGTCGCCTGGTTCAGACCGTCCTCGTCTTTGAAGGCCACATCTTTTCCCAGCGAGGAGTATGGTGATTCTTCCAGGTTATCCTTGCAGGACGTAATGGCGAGCAAAGCCAGCAGCATTACGGATATTTTGATATGTATTTTCATGTTTTTCAAATGCATTGGTCAACACTAGAAATTGCAGGAGAACCCGATCGTATAAGAACGCTGGGCTGGATAAGCGCCGTAATCGATACCCTGTTGTAGCAACGACTGCGCATAAGAGCTCACCTCGGGATCGAAACCGGAGTAGTTCGTCCAGGTCCAGAGGTTGGTACCTGTTACAAAAAGTCTTGGGTTCTGAATCGGACCGAGTTTGGGGAAAGTATAGGAAACAGTGAGCATTTTCAGGCGGGCAAAACTGCCGTCTTCCAGCATCACCGAATTAATATCCCCCGAGGCGATCCCGCGCTGCACACCAGGATACTTGGGGTTATTATGCGGCCTGGCTTCGGTATATCGGTTTTGGAACCATTCTTCCGACTGGTTGAACCCTACTCCGCCGTAATCGACCACCCCATTGCTGATATAGAACCGTGTCAGGTTCAGCACATCATTTCCAACAGAACCGGTAAACAATGCATTGACAGCAAAGTTTTTCCAGGTCAGATCGTGGCTCCATCCGAATGTAAAGTCGGGTGTTGATTTGCCGAGTACAACCCGGTCGTCGGCGGTAATAATGCCGTCGCCGTTCACATCCGAATATTTCCAGGCGCCATAAAGCGGACTACCCTTCGAACCCGGAGGCCGCGGGCCTTCGAACGTGGCAAATTTGGGATTACCGTCGGCGTCGAAATCATCCTTCTGGCTCAGACCATCTACCCGATAGCCAAAAAAGCGGCCCACTTCCTGCCCGGGAACCAATATGCCCGAAACGCCGCCCAGCAGGTTACCGTTGATACTCACATAATCAGGTTGGGTCCGGTCGCCAAGGTCGACGAGCGTATTGACGTTCCTTGAGATATTGACACGCGTCGAGTAAGTCACATTCTTTTTCTGAATAATATTCCCCTGAATGCTCAACTCCACACCACGGTTACGCATAGTACCGTAGTTGTCGATGATCGTGCCCACACCCGATTGCGTCGGTACCTTGCGTGATTGCAGCAGATCGGAAGTGACCTTATTATAGTAGTCGAAGCTCAACACGATGCGGTCTTTGACAGCATTGAAATCCAAGCCGACATTGAACTGCCTGGTCCGCTCCCATGAAAGGTTCGGATTGGCGATCGTGTTGGGGAACACGCCGGTATTGATCACCGCCCCGTCACCACCTGGCCCCATTTCGTAGAAGCCGGAGCTGTAAAGCGACAGCGACGAGTAAGGCGAGATGGCCTGGCTACCCGTTTCACCATAGGAAGCACGGAACTTGGTATTCGAAATAAAAGTAACGCCCTTCATAAATTCCTCCTGGTCCAGGTTCCAGGCCAGCGCCACCGCCGGGAAAATCCCGTATTTTTTATTGGCTGCGAACGCCGAAGCGCCATCTGCCCGGATCGAGGCATTCAACACGTACCTTCCTTTGAAGGAGTAGTTCGCCCGCAGGAAACCGGATTGCAAAATCCGCTTTTCCTTGTAGGAAGCGATTACCTGCGATGACGCGCTACCAATATTATCGACGCCGAAAAACGGCACATCGAAGCCCGAAGAGTTTGTGTTGACGAATTCAACAGTCTGGTCGTTATATTCCACACCCAGCGTCGTATTGAGGTAGTGATTTTTCTTAAATGTCCTTTCGTATTGCAGATACGAGTTGAAGTTATAACTATACGTATTGGCCGTATTGTTGCTACCCTTCCCTTTCACCTGGTTGCCCTCGGCGGTCGATGGCGGCAGGAACACTTTACGGCGTGTGAGGTTCTGGTTTCCGGCAAGGCTCACGACCAGTTGCAAGCCGTTGGCTATCTTGAAGTAGTTTTCGATGTTCAGGATCGAATAATCGCTCTGGGTGACGTCCGTTTTGGCCGTCAGTTCATTGTAGGGATTAGAAAAGTAATAGCCCTGGTAATTGGGGATACCCAGACTGTTGTTGCCAAGGTAATCGATTTCCAACGTAGGCGCAGCACGCAGGCCGTCCATCAATCCACCCGAGCTCGGCCATGCGCGTGAGGCAGTTACCGCGCGGTTCGTTTTCTGACGACTAAATGAAACCTGACCTTTGACTGTGTACCAGTTATTGATCTCGTTGTTCAAATTGACCCGCAAACTTGCCCGGTCATTATTCGAATTGATGATCGTCCCCTTGTCTTTGAGATAGTTACCTGAAATGTAATAGGACGACTTGGGGCTGCCTCCCGAAAGGCTCAGGGTAATGTCCTGCCTGAAACTTGGCTGCGTGATGGCATCCACCCAGTCGGTGTTGGTCATAGTGCTGTCCAGGTTTTCAAAAGGCGGATTTCGGTCGGTTACCCGGAAGCTTTCGTTGATCACCTCCGCATATTGCCGCGAGTTCATCATACGGATAGGGTTAGCTACCCGCCCGAAAGAGGTCTTGTTAACAAGTTCCACGCGCCCCTCGCCCCTTCTTCCGGATTTGGTCGTGATCAGGATTACCCCATTCGCACCACGTGACCCGTAAATGGCCGTGGCAGACGCATCTTTGAGGATTTCCATGCTTTCAATGTCGTTCGGGTTGATACCGTAAAGACCGTTTTGCGTGTAGGAGCCATAGAAATTAGTACCTGCTTCACGGTAAGGCGGCATCGGGAAGCCATCGATCACGTACAGCGGCTCGTTATTACCGCTCAATGAATTGTTACCCCGGATTCTGACCACTGCGGATGCGCCCGGTTCGCCCGAGCTTTCCACCACCTGCACACCAGTAGCACGTCCCTGAATGGCCTGATCTATCGTATTGATAACAGCCGACTTATAATCCTGCGATGCTACACGGGACGTCGAGCTAGCCAGGTCGCGCTTGCTTTGGGCACCGTAGCCTACCACCACCACTTCTTTCAAAGCCTTCGTTTCAGGGGTAAGCTGCGCATTATAAGTTGTGAGGCCAGTAATGGGCACTTCCTTGGTAGTAAAACCCACGAAGCTGTACACCAATATCCCTCCCTTTGCAGGCACCTTCATCTGGAAAGAGCCGTCTGGCTCGGTAATGGCCTGTATCTGAGTACCTTTCACCAAGACTGCAACGCCCGGCATTCCGACTCCTTTTTCATCTTGCACAACGCCCTTAATCTCGCGAGCGTCGGGTCCGGCATCGGTCTGCCCGCCTGGGGCCGGTTTCTGTGCCGTGGCTGAATCAGGGGCTTGCGCTGCGTTCTGTGCCGGTTGGGCAGCATTGGCATTCCCTGTCTGCGCGGGCTTAACTGCACTATCGGGCTTTGCCGGGGTCGCCGCGCCGGCTTGGTTCAATGTATCTTTCTGAGGGGCTGGCTTAACCAGTGGATCGAAGTTCTGCGTGGGTTTCACCAAAGGTGAAGCGGAGGATTTGGAAGCAGAATCGGTGGTATTTTGAGGCTTGGGGAGGGTATCGGAGGCTGGTCGGGCCGGTGCGGTGTTCGTTTTCGGGGTCGTGAGCGTATCGGGCCTGGCCTTTCGGGTTGTGTCCGGCCCGACCTGCTGTGCGCTACTTCGGCATATGGGACCGGAAAACAGTAACAGAAAGAAACCGATCCTCAGGAAAATGAGCGGGACCGAACACGGCACAGGCTCATTGGCTCGTTGAGTTTTTCTCATATCATTCTTGGCTAAGTGACGGGACAATGCCCGGAAAATAAAGTTGTTTAGCCTGTGCCCGACAAAAACCATACCGCTATGTTTCCCCAGGTGATAAAACAGGCACTCTTAACTTCCGTAGGAGTTCTACAAAATGGCGGCGAATAAAATTTATATAACTAACCTATGGACCTATATGTGCGAAGTCTGCACAATTGCCCATGGCTACTACAAATGTCCACTTGATCGTAATTTTTCAAATATCTATGAAACGCGTCCTATTATTTTTGGAAACATCATGCTTACGATTACATTTGTCAAAACGCCCATAAAGGGGCGGGTTTGAATTTTGCTAAGTATTAAGGAGTGTAAAAAACCAACTTCGACCATGCACCAGGAACAATTACTCACTGCCGACTACATTGAGTCTCAGATCGGAAACGTAATCGAATATTATATCCGTTGGGAATTTGAGGAAGATCCTTTTTATGGGAAAGCCCGGATTAAAGGTCTGGTAGAGGACGAGACAGGTGGGTTGAAGATTATCTGTGACGTAATAGAAGGAAGCGACCTCGAACTGGCTTATGAGCAGGAGGAAGTATTTATGTATTCCGACCACCACCCAATCTATGCCGGTCATCTACCGGAAATATATTCTGCAAACTGGGTGAATACGGACGGAAAGAAGAAGAAACAGATTTTTATAGCGCCACCCAATGAGAATGCCAAAGAGTTTGCCATTTCGCAAACGAATAGCAAGGTAATCGTCAAACGGATATATTAGTCATTTGTAATCACTGATAGTCAGGAAGTTATTAGAGCACATTTGTTAACCAGCAAATGACCTAATGACTTCCTGACTTTTTTAGCTCAATTCTTCACAATCTTCTTCGTCAGTACACGATCCTCGAATTCTGCTTTAACGACGTACAGGCCAGAGGGGAAGCTCGTCAGATCAAAATTATAGACATTGGAAGCCACTTCGCCGGTAAGGATGGTTTCGGCTATTTTTTGTCCGGATACATTATAAATCGACACGGCTTTCAGTTTTTCCGGATGCGGATAGAACTGGACAGCGACTTGTCCGCTTGTCGGGTTAGGCGTTACCAGAAATCCCGCTTCTTTCAGGTTAGGATTGACGGTGACGGTTCTGATATTAATATCGTCGAGGTAAATGTCGTTTTCGTTGCCATTGGTGTTCAGGAATGCCACCAGTATTTCACCCTGGCCAATGAAACTGCCGATATTGATCTCTTCATGCCGCCATTCGTTGATACCCGGTGTAAATGCGGTCCGGGTTGCCGTGCCGCGGGTGGTCAGGCTCGATCCCCATTTTTTGTAGACACTTGTGTAAGTCTGTCCGCAATCTGTACTGATAAGCACCTGCAAGGTATCCCACACATTATTCTGGGCCGAAGTGTTGGTATACGTCGCGGCCGCGACCTGGAAGGACACAAAAGCAGAGTCGACACCTGCGATATTTACCGTTGGCGAGCGAAGGTAATCACGCTGCCCGACCACCTGATTATCGAAGTTCCCGATCTTAACCGACGCATTGCCCGTTTTGGAAGCCAGGGTAGTCTTTTCCCAGGTAGAGCCCTCGTCTTCATTGACAATATCCCAACCTTGTGGCGGGAACAGCCCTTCGAAACCTTCCTTGACAGGCGCCGCAAATGGCTCGTAATAGATAAAATCGAGGCTCAATGCATCATTGGAAGTGTCCTCATCGGCTGCCCCGTTAGGATTCGAGGTGGTAATGCTTAGAACGTGGTTCCCCTCCACAGTTGTAAGCGTAGGCAGGGTAACAGTTGTTTCTGCGTAGGTCGCCAGGGAGCCGGTCCAGTTGTAATTTTGTGCCGTTCCATTGTCGATCACCGCGTGGATTGTCAATGAGGTGAGCCTCTCGCTACCTCTGTTGACGAGCGTAATCTGCGGCGTAAGTGAATTGGTACAAATGCGCTGCGCAGGCTGGCGGATCGTTTTCAGTGAAGCATCTTTTTTCTTAACATCGACTGGTGTACAGGCATTGGAGGTTAGAAGGGATGAACGATATCTCTCAAAGATCTCCTCCATATGGGCCACCTGCATTTGGGTGAACATAAAAAGGCAGGCGTCCGGGGAGTAATCCATAAAATTCTGGTACATGATCCCTGGCGCTGTGGTGGTACAGCGGTCGGTAACGACACCAGTCTGGCAGGTAGTCGTGCTGTTGCTTTGATTAGGTGTATCGTCGATGTTATCTGATCCGGAGCAAGCGCCGTTATCGTCGCCCCAGATGTGGTACAGGTCAAAGTAGTGCCCTATTTCGTGTGTCAATGTCTTTCCCTGGTTGAATCCCGTAGCGGCCCCTCCCGGAAGCGAGGCATAGTCTACGGCAACGCCCTGCTCGTCTTTCACGCCGTCGTCGGGGAAGGTGGCATAACCTAATGTGCTCCCTGAAAGATCACAAATCCAGATATTGAGATACTTATCGGTATCCCAGGCATCGGCGCCACCTGATTCGGCATGCTTCACCTGGTTATTGGTGTAATCAAATGAGTTACGCGTTGTGTTGTAGCGCTCGATGCCTGTCGACGGGGCGTCATTGGGCGTGCGTTGGGCAAGGCAGAACTGAATGCCCGACTGTCCGAAAAGCGATTTGAAATAGGAAGGGATTTTTGCAGCGCCGCCGTTAACTCCTGCGTAGTCTTTGTTGATCGTATCCAACTGAGCCATAATCTGCGCGTCGGTAACCATCGACTGCCGGTTGAGCACGACATGGAATACAACCGGAATGGTAATGGGGCCGGTTGTGCGAAGTGTTCTCCCGGAAGCTATTCTTGCATTGACCAGTTGTTGAATCCGGACCTGCCGCTGGTCGAACATTAATTTGAGAGCAGGTTTGTCGGTGAACCGTTTTTGAAGCAACTCCATCGACCCGCAACGATCCTGCGCCTGCACGGTGCCAAGGCTGATGTAGAGAAGAATAAGGACGGCAAAAAGGCACTTGAACAAAAGTATAGTGTTTCGCATTGAGATTTTCTAAGGAACCTGAGTAAATGAAATGCACGCCGGTTAAAGACCACATGTGGATTTATTCACCTACTACGAAAAAAAAGTGCCTTGTGATGCGAATGCAATGTTATTTAATTTGTTTTTAATTACAGAAGCGTATTACATCCGCGAAATTGCCTTTTCAATGCAGGGAACGTTAAATACCTCACCCATCCGCAAGATTATCCATATCGATATGGATGCATTCTACGCGTCGGTGGAGCAGCGCGATTTCCCTGAATACCGGGGCAAAGCACTGGCCGTGGGCGGTTCTCCTACCGGCCGGGGAGTGGTGGCAACGGCCAGTTACGAGGCACGCAAGTTCGGCGTGCGGTCGGCAATGCCTTCCCGACAGGCCATCCAGCTTTGCCCGCAGATCATCTTTGTGCATCCGAGATTTGAGGTGTATAAATCCGTTTCCAGAAGTATCCGTGAGATTTTTTCCCGTTATACGGACCTTATCGAACCCCTGTCCCTGGACGAGGCATACCTGGATGTGACCGAAGACAAAATGGGTATCGGTTCGGCGATGGAAATTGCCAGGCAGATCAAGAAGTCCATCAGAGAAGAGCTTAACCTCACCGCGTCGGCGGGCGTGTCGGTCAATAAATTCGTGGCCAAAATCGCTTCGGACATCAATAAACCAGACGGGTTGACATTCATCGGGCCTTCCAAAATTGAAAGTTTCATGGACCAGCTACCCGTGGAAAAGTTTCACGGCGTTGGCAAAGTTACCGCCGATAAAATGAAGGGAATGCAGCTGTTTACGGGCTCGGACCTCAAAAAACTATCTGAGGACGAACTGGTCAGCCATTTTGGAAAAACCGGCCATTTTTACTTTAAGATCGTGCGTGGGATTGACGATCGCCCGGTGCAAACACATCGGGAGACCAAGTCGCTCGGGGCCGAGGATACGTTCACCTACGACCTTACTACCCTGGACGAGATGAACAAGGAACTCGACCGAATTGGCGTAACGGTCGCAAACCGGCTTGAAAAAAGTCAGCTGAAAGGCAGGACTGTTACCTTGAAGGTCAAATTCAGTGATTTTACACAAATAACCCGTAACCATTCCTTCGCCTATCCCATCGGTGACCTCGATACGATCACCGACACTGCCAAACAGTTGCTTGAAAAGCTCGACCTGGAAGCGAAAGCCGTGCGGCTGCTTGGGATCTCATTGTCCAACTTCCATGAACCGGAGGTTAAATCGCGAAAATACAAAGACCCCGAGCAGCTCGAACTTTTCCCATTCGGCTCATAGCAGCAGCGCGTCTACCCGGTGGGCCTGCACCATGTTCTCGCACTTGGACCAGGAGAATATCGTAAAACGTCCGTCCTGAGAGGCGACTAGCGCGATAGCATCGCGTTGGTCGTATACAAACTGGGCAGCCGACAAATGCCGGGTGCCACCGTTCTGTACCGGATGTACGACCATTGCCGTGTTTCCAATAATAGGTTCTGTGATCAGGATTTCCTCCACCGGCTTGGCACCCTGCGCTCTGCCGATTTTGGCACCGAATGCAAGCAGTTCGTAACGGTCGTTGATAATCGTAGCGCCATCCACGGCCGTCAAGCCGGCCATATTATGTACAGCCGAGCTGAATTGGTTCTGCCAGGTAATAGGATTGGGGTCTTCCACATATTTACGGTGCAGGTCGGCCAGTTCCGAAAACGGCGGCTGCACGTCGTAGGTGATCGGATGGATGATCGATTCGCGCCAGCGGTCCTTGCCTTTGGGGACTACCAGCAATATTCCCCCGCGCTCGTGGCTGCGCATGGACGCGGCAAGCTGTACGAGCAGGTTCGGGTAGTCGCTCCATAAAGTAGTGGAAGAAAATCCCATCAAAGAGTTGATCAGCGAAGGGCAGTCTTTTACTTTGCGGCTCTCTTCGTTGACAATCTTTACCTGATCGCCTTTGAGCACAGCCATATTGACAAACTTTCCAAATCCCTCAACCCTTCGGTGTTTGACGACCAGCATGCCCGGCTCGATTACTTCGAGCACGAAACATAAGCCGGGAATAACGCGTGTGGTACCCCAAATGCGCAACTCACCGTCTTCCAGCCACACGCCCAGGTGTATTCCCGAGCGCTCCACGGCGGGTGCGAGCTTGGTAAGTGTGTTGGCGGTCAATGCCAGTTTTTCTGCAAAAACCAGAGGATGTTCGGCCGCTTCGGGCGGCAGGTAGGCGATCGACACCTTGGGCGAGCGGCCCTCTTCCCTGCGCAGGCTGGCCCAGAAAGTCGTGTCGATGATCGCTTCCACAATCCGTGCGTCGGGTATCGGAGCGAGTTCCTGTTCGTAGTATTTGGAAACCGCCTGGTGGTGCCGCTCGAAATGGCTGGCGACGAGCCCGGCAACCGACCGGGCTGCCTTATAAGTGGTTACAGGTTCCTGGCCACCTGTTTCAATCGGAAATATATCGGTGTTCGTAATCATTGTCTGGCGGTTTACTTTTGAACAACGACTTGTTTTAAAAAGTTGGGTTCGGTGGCTATTGTCTGCTTTTTTCCTGTTTCCGCGCATAGGCTTCCAACCTTTCTCCGTATCCGGGTATCGTATTTACCAGCGGTCTGCCGGGAATTAATTGAAGTCGCGGACAGTTGTTTCGCCAGATAAGCGTTAATTTGCGCGTTAATCCGAAAAACCCGGTTTCGGTTTTTTTACTTCCGGCGTATGGTCAATATGCCACTATTTTAAGAATGAAAACGTACCTCAGATTATTATCTTTTGCTCAACCGATTGCCAAATTTGCCATCCCTTACCTTGTTTGTACAGTACTGGGAGTTGTTTTCAATACACTGAACCTGGCACTTCTAGCGCCACTCCTTAGTACGCTATTCAACAACCGTGCAGGCGATGTGCTCCCCAGACCGACAGACGGCTGGCTCGATCCGACGGGTATGCTCAACTACTATGCCCAACAGGCCAACCTGGCTTTCGGACCGCATGGTGCATTGCAGGTCGTATGTGCGGTAATCGTAGTTTCGGTTTTACTTTCAAATATCTTCAAATACCTTTCGCAGCGTATCATGGAAAACCTCCGTATCCACACCCTGCTTAACCTTCGCAAGAGAGTGTTCGACAGTGTGATGAACCTGCATGTAGGGTATTTCAGCAACCAGCGCAAGGGCGATATCATTTCAAAGATCGCCTCCGATGTGCAGGTGGTGCAGTTCTCGGTGACAAGCACTTTACAAGTCGTTTTTAAGGAGCCGCTGCAATTGATTGCTTATGTGTTCATGCTTTTCGCTACTTCGGCCAAGCTCACATTCTTTGCAATTCTGGTAATACCGGTTTCCGCATTCCTGATTTCGAAAATTGTCAAGCGGCTCAAAGAACAGGCTACCCTTGCCCAGCATTATTTCGGGTTGATGATCAGCTACCTCGATGAGGCGCTTACCGGCATCAAGATCATTAAGGCATTCAACGCTACCGAGGATATTAAGGAAAAATTCCACAAAGAGAATATCCGTTACTCGGACCTGGGCCGCAAGATGGCAAAACGCCAGCAACTGGGCTCTCCCGTTTCAGAATTTCTGGGGGTTACGATGGTAGCCATCATCGTTTTGTATGGCGGCTCACTGATCCTTGACAACCCGTCGGGAACAGACTTGACCGTAGCAAAATTCGTGGCATACATTGGTATTTTCTCCCAGGTAATGCGTCCGGCCAAAGCGCTTACAGACTCATTCAGCACCATACACGCAGGTATTGCGGCCGGCGAGCGCGTGCTGGAACTGATCGATGAGAAACCCGAGATCGAAGATGCCCCGAATGCAATTGATATGAAGGATTTCAAAGAGTCGATCCGGCTGGAAAATGTATCTTTCTCCTACCCATCGCGGCCGGTGCTCAAATCCATCAATGTAACCATCCCGAAAGGCAAAACGGTTGCACTAGTTGGCCCATCGGGCGGCGGGAAATCTACCTTTATGGACCTTTTGCCCCGTTTTATCGACGCTGCTGAAGGCCAGGTGCTGATCGATGGCACCGATGTGCGGCAGATCAAGCAGGAATCGCTGTGGTCGATGTTCGGGCTGGTCAATCAGGAGTCGATGCTTTTCAACGACACGATTTTTCACAATATCGCATTCGGAAGCCCGGAAGCGACGATGGAACAGGTGGAAGCAGCGGCCCGCATCGCCAATGCACACGAGTTTATTATGGAAACCGAGAACGGCTATTACAGTAATATCGGCGACCGCGGAATGAAACTTTCGGGCGGGCAAAAACAAAGGATCTGTATTGCCAGGGCTGTTTTGAAAAACCCACCCATCATGCTGCTCGACGAGGCGACCTCGGCTCTGGATACCGAATCGGAAAAATTGGTGCAGGAGGCACTGAACAACCTGATGAAAAACAGGACTTCGCTGGTGATCGCCCACCGCCTGAGCACCATCCAGAGTGCGGATACGATCCTGGTATTGGAAGAAGGCAGGGTTATCGAACAAGGCAATCACGCTGAGCTCATCGCGCGCGACGGGCTGTATAAGCGGCTGATCGATATGCAGACCTTTTCGGAAGCTTAAATGAGTGATACCACCAAGATATCGATCGCATTATGCACATATAACGGCGAGCAGTTCCTTCGCCCCCAACTTGATTCGATCGTCGCTCAAAGCGTCGACAACTGGGAGGTTGTAGCAGTGGACGACGTATCGACTGATGGAACCTGGGATATTTTGCAGACCTATGCAGCCCTCGATGACCGTTTTAAACTGATCAGAAACGAGCAAAACCTGGGCTACAATGCAAATTTCCAGAAGGCCCTGAGCCTTTGTGAAGGTGATTATATCGCCATTTGTGACCAGGACGACATCTGGCATCCCGATAAACTGAGACGCCAGCTGGAAGGCATCGGAAGCAGCTTTCTGATTTACCATGACTCGGAATTTATTGACGAAGCGGGCAAATCCATGGGCCTTAACATGTCGGATAAATTCAATTTTTACCGCGGGTCGTCACCGGAGGCGTTTCTGTATTTGAATTGCGTGTCAGGACACACTATTCTGATGAAAAAAGATTTGCTAGCCAAAGCCTTACCCTTTCCCCAGGGGTTCCATTACGATCAATGGCTGGCTTTTGTGGCCACCAGCGAAGGATCCGTCGACTTTGTCGGGGAGAAACTTGTCCGCTACCGGCAGCACGGGCGCAATACCACCGACATCCTGGCCAGACGCAAAACAGCTCGGGCCCGCGAGCTAAAATTGGCCGAGCTGGAAAAAGAATCTGCCTGGATCGCCCGGTGCGCCGACAAAGCGAAGGGAGATACCCGTGATCTGCTCGTCCGGCTGACCGCCCTGAGCAAATCGCGCAGCCATTCATTTGCGACACCGAGGTATGGGTACGTTATCTGGCAAAACCGTCAAACGCTGTTAAGTCTTTTGAAAAAATCCGGGATCAGCAAATTTTTCTATGTAGTTAGAAAGATCTGGGGTAGCAAAGCAAAAAAACTCCTATGAATGTTACAGTCAGCATTATTATTCCGTCCTACAATTACGGTTTTGTAATTGGGGAAACCCTTGAAAATCTTTTGGCGCAGAGCTTCCAGGAATGGGAGGCGCTTGTGGTCGATGACGGCTCCTCGGACAACACCGGCGAGGTAGTGACCAAATTCACCGCCCGCGACAGCCGTATTCAATATATCCGGCAAACAAACAGCGGCGTTTCGGTTGCCCGCAACCGGGGTTTCAAGCACTCGAAAGGGAAATATATCCAGTTTCTCGACGCCGACGACCTATTGAGCGCAGACAAGCTAGCGATTCAAGTCGATTTTCTGGAAGGTAACCCGGACGTCGACATTGCCTACACCGATCACCTCTATTTCGAAACAGACAAGCCCGAGGTCTTCTATCCCGATTACGAGATGAACCACAACAACTGGCTGCCCAAAATCGATGCGCGGGGTTACGAGGCCGTGAACACATTGATATACTCGAACATAGCGGTGGTAAGCAGTCCTGTTTTACGCAGGGCGATCGTTGAAAAGGTAAACGGCTTTCCCGAGTTGAGCAATTATACCGAGGACTGGGAGTTCTGGTTCCTGTGCGCGATCAACGGAGCGCGCTACACCTTCATAGCCGACGACAAGGCGAGAACGCTCATTCGCATCCACGCACGCAACACGAGCAGGAACATTCAGGTTATGCAGGCCGGTGAGCTCGAATTTCGGAAACGGATCGTCGAAGCTGTAACTGGATCCGCAATCCTGAGCCAGGAAGAAAAACAGAAGCTGCTCGACAGGAACTCGGCAAGTACTCAAAAGCTCTACAAATACATGATGTATCATGCCAATTTGTTAAGCCCGGTACAAATGAAACTTCTCTCAGGGCTCGTTGACAGGAAGACATTTATTTCATACTATTTTAAATCACTGAATTACAAGCGGAAAGCGCTGTTCAAAAAAGGGAGATAATATGTTGCCCATTGAAATAGACATTATCATATTAAGTTACGCTCGCAACGAGGACCTGAAAAAGGTGACGCTCGACGGAATTGACACCCTTCTCAAATCGGAAGACCCACAAAAGATCCGGTTCAATGTTGTAGTGATCGAGTCCAACAAGGAATTGAAACCCTATCAATATCCGGGAACTAAAACGGTCTATCCATGGCAGCCTTTTGGTTATCACCGTTACATGAATATAGGAATCGGCATGACCAAAGCCCGCTGGATATGTATTTGTAATAACGATTTGCTATTTCATCCCGATTGGGCTAGCGAAATCCTTCAAGCCTTTGAAACAGACCCCGAACTATGGAGCGCCTGCCCTGCATGCAGCATCCATCATCCGGAACACGGTGTGGCATTGAACAGTGGCTTACATTACGGTTATGAAGTGCGTAAAGAACTGGTGGGCTGGTGTATTTTCTTCAAAAGGGATATGCTTAAAATCACCGGGAAGCTTGATCCGGCATTCAAGTTCTGGTTTGCCGATAACGATTATGGAAATACGCTTCAAAAGCACCATTTAAAACATGCATTGGTCACTTCCTCCTTCGTAGATCACCTCGAAAGCCGGACGTTGAAAACCAGAACGGCGACTGAACAAATGCTGCTGACCAGCAAAGAGCGGTTTTATTATGAATACAAATGGGAAGGCCGCAGCTTTTTCTCCTATTTAAACCGGGTCCGCAAATTTCACAAAGAGATATGCAAAATGAAGTGAAGCGTATTTCGAGAGATATCTTTTGTTGTTTACGTCTGTCACTGATAGTTTAAGCTGACCACCTTCACCAAAAGTTCAAATGAGCCCATAACGAAGCTGTTATAGGCTCATCTCACTCGCTTTATATGTTACAACACTACCATATGGCGGGCGGCGTTTGCACGTCCGGATCTGCAACATAGTAACCACTAGTATAGCTGTTCTGTGGATATCCATTCGGCGAGGGAAGTAAACTTGTAATGTGCCCCCGGACAGTAACATCTTCCCAAGTACCAGCCGAAGCAGAGTTTGTGTAAAACTCCTTCAAAACTCTCTCTTCAGTATTTGTCGTATTTTGTGAATTTTGAATAGGGTAATTTGGATTAGTTTCTAGGTAACTATACAAGCTCCCATCTTGTTTAAATTTCCCAAAAATCCAAACCCGATAATTTAAGGATCTTAACTCACCTGCCGTATACCAATTGCTGCCACTCGGATATTGCATCCGGAACCGCAACATCAATCGATGATGCGTTTGGCCGCCAACGTGGGCACCTTTATGAGCAAATAATTCGTGAATAAATCTCCTTGTTTGGCCTGCCAAGGGGTCTGCTGGCCCAATTTGGAATGAATAAAATAGAGCTGTCGACCCGTTGTAAGGGAGCGTTACAGCGCTTGTTCTGCCATTTGGTAGGCCCGTTTTCATATCTACGATGCCGTATGTATCGCGTTTTACGATAGTTAGATCAATATTATCTTCCGCTTTATCAAGCAAATTGCGATCCTTTAAAGGCACCAAGTATTGGTAGTTTTCGTCAAATTTGACAACCTCGTCACCGATGATCATCAAACCGTCTTTGTTCACTGAATATAGATAGTCAATCGTCAGCTTCTCAAATAAATATCGTTTTGAGAAGGAAGCGTTTTCTATTTGGCCAACAGCAAGATTAACACCATATTTCTTATATAGCTTTTTCTTAAAAACACTGTCAGAATTAATAACATTTTGGTATTCAGCAAAAGTCTTGACATTCTCAAAGACCAATTCACTTCCATTAAAAGTTACGTTCCCAGAGCTCGCTTTGTAGACAAGGTTGTTTTGAACCGGATTTGAGATAGAATTAACTGGATCATTCTGATCACACGAGGTAAGGACAACGGAGGTGGCTAGTACCGTTGAGCACAGAATTAGTTTTAACAAATTCATACAAATATTTTTAGGTGAGATGCAAATTAATACTATTTTACAAATATTTTGTAACCGCTGAATAATAATTTAAAGTCAGATTTATCAACCCAATTGCAATGATGCGAAACCATTAATATCGTCCTGGTGTCATCCGGACCAATTAAATATGCATTCTTTTGCTAACCGCACAACGGATCACATTTGTAAAACCAGAAACGCCGCAGAACAGAACGACACAAATGGCTTTTCCAGGTAGTGGTAAACAAATGGCTTATTATAGCCTGTTCTAAACCCGACTATGACGGTCACAATTATTGAAGCTTTCCACAACGAAGAGTTAGTCAAAGGTAGTAGACCAATTGTTCGTTGTGGAAATCTTAATTCTCCTTATTTATTCATTTTCAGCAGCCTAATCATCAATTTATAAGGAAACGAAAAAGTAGCAATCCGTGAGCGTCTTGTGCTCCATATAAGCTTGATCAAATACCATTTCGAATACCTATCATTATCTATTTGCTCTTGAAGAAAAACTTCATAAGCATGCCGTTCAATCCTTTTCAGATGGCTTTCAGGAATTTTATCAATATTCAGTGGTAAAACTGCGCCCCACTTTTTATGGACTTTGCAAATCTCATCCATCCATTTCCTGTTGAAATTCCCCTCCGAAAAATGCCTTAGTAGGATTTCAAATGTGACGGCAACCTGAAATTCCTGATTTATCGCAATGGAAAAATCGATGTCGTATCCATGAAATCCTTTCAAAAGTTTTTCGTCAAATGGATATTTTAAAGCAGCACTCTTACGCACGCTAAACCAACAACCGTCAACACAGGCAACGCGTGAAAGTAGTTCGTTACGTGGATTTTGATAGTCCAACGAGTCGTTTCGCCCAGTATGTTTGTAACCTTGTATCAGGTTACAGTAAAAACCGCCGTTCTCCTGCAAATGATAATTATACCAACTTGAAGGCGCCAGGGATTTATAGCCTCCTCCGGCAATTCCTAGGAGTGCGAAGGCCGGATTATTTTTAAACAGCTCCACCAGCTTCTCCCCCCACCCAACAGTCTGCATTTCAATATCCTCGTGCATGAAGCAAAGCACATCATACTTTGCTTGCCTTGCACCCATATTGTAGATTTCGCAAATCCCTTTCTGCAATTGGTTGTTATCGAAAGCGATGATTTCATGGGGCACGCCGATCGTTTTGCGGATGTTTTCCGAAACGGTCAAAAGCTCATTGCGGCTTACCGAGCAAATAATAATTGAGATCATGACTATATAAATGGCTGTCAAAAGTAACCAGGAAATCATTCACGCGGCGCCGATTTCAGTAGAAATTGCCGTACTGCGACATTTATGAATAGTATTCAATTATTTTCTACTTTCCATGAAACGCATACTCGTATTTCTACTTCTCGCCTGCGCGACGTCCTCGTTTGCCCAAGTCAAATTTGCCCGGCTGTTCTCCGACCACGTTGTGCTGCAACGCCAAAAGCCAATCCCGGTCTGGGGATGGGCCAAGCCCGGTGAAAAAGTGAAAGTGACTTTGGCCGGGCAAGCCATGGATGCAAAGGCGGATGCGTCGGGAAAATGGCAGGTAAGCTTCAAACCCCTGGAAGCCGGCGGGCCGCATTCGTTGCAGGCAAGCGCAAAATCGGGCAATGCCGGGGTAAACGACGTACTCATTGGCGAAGTATGGCTCTGCTCCGGACAATCCAACATGGAATGGCCCGTATCGGCAGCTAAAAACTATGAAGAGGAGCGTAAAAACGCCGACTTCCCACAAATACGCCATTTCCGGGTCGACCATCTGGTGACACTCCAACCCGAGCAGGACCTGACGGCCGGGGAATGGAAAATCGCCAGCCCGGAAACCATCGGAGGATTTACCGCCGTGGGTTTCTTTTTTGCACGTGAAATATATCAAAAACTGAATGTACCGATTGGCGTTCTGCATTCCTCATGGGGTGGGTCTCAGATCGAGGGGTGGATCAGCAAAGAGGCCATGCTAGACAATGATGAATTGCGCCCTTACGCTGAAAGTCTGCCCAAAACCTGGGAAGAAGCTGATGTGATCATGGACAAAAAACTAAAAAAACAACTCTTTAAAAATGCATCTTACCAGCCTACCGGAGAAGATGAGAAGAAATACTTCTCGCCGGATGTGGATTTGACCAGTTGGCAAAAAACAGCCGACGGCGTGGGACAGTGGGATTGGAAAGGACTGATGGGCTTCCGGGGCAAGGGATATATGGCGAAGGAAGTGACTATCGCTCCGGATTGGTTATCCAAGCAGACGACCCTGTCATTTGCAGAGAACGACGGCCCTGTCGAGGTGTATATCAATGGTAAACCAGTTCATGAAGGGACAGCCAAGGGTTCTCGGAAAATCCAGCTCCCGGCTAACACCTGGAAAGAAGGCAAAAATGTCCTGACCATCAAAACAGGCAACATGGTAAGTGCCGCATGGTTCGGTCCGGGTCTGATGGGTTCGGCCAATGACCTTTACCTGGAAGATGGCAGCCGCAAAATCAGTCTGGCCAAGGACTGGTATCTGATGCCCGCATTTGCAGAGAAGCATGAATATGCGCATTTGATGAACAACGTGGGCACCACTATCTACAACGCGATGATCGTGCCTCTGCTTCCTTTCGCCATTAGGGGCACGCTTTGGTACCAGGGCGAAAGCAACGCGGGCCGCGCTTACCAATACCGCCAGACATTCCCGCTGATGATCAACGAATGGCGCAGGCGCTGGAATGATGAATTTTCGTTCTACTGGGTACAGCTATCGAGCTTCGGCAGCGACCGCGATAGCAATAAAGGAAGTGGCTGGGCCGAGCTCCGCGAAGCGCAAAACATGACACTGAGCCTTCCTAAAACGGGTATGGCTGTTACTACCGACGTGGGTAACCCCAACGACATTCACCCAACCAACAAACAGGACGTTGCCCATCGCCTTGCCACCAATGCCCTGAAAAACGATTACGGCCAGAACATCCCCTACGCCTCTCCGTTGTATGACCAAATGCAGGTGGACGGCACTAAGGCGGTCATTTCATTCAAAAATGCGGAAAACGGGTTGACCGTCAAAGACCGTTACGGGTATTTGAAAGGCTTCGAGATCGCCGGCGAGGACAAGGTGTTCCATTATGCCAAAGCGGAAATACAAGGCAACAAGGTGGTGGTATCCAATCCGAAAGTGAGTAAACCCGTAGCGGTGCGCTACGCATGGTCAGACGCCCCGGAAGAGGCCAACCTGTACAATGCCGACGGTTTTCCTGCCAGCGCTTTCCGTACCGACTCCTGGCCGGGCATTACCGTAAACGCGCGGTTTGAATAACCTCCTTTCCTCATCTGAATTTAAATTCTATGTTAAAACCATTATCGTGGTGTATTGGCGGGCTGGCATTGCTACTGGCTGGCGCACAAATCTTGCCTGATCCAAATGATGACAAACGCGAATGGAGGGAATATTTGGGCGGCCCGGACCGCAACCATTACTCTGCGTTGACCCAGATCAATAAATACAATGTAAAAAACCTGAAAGTGGCCTGGACCTGGTCTATGCCCGATTCGGGGCAGACCCAGGTAAACCCAATTGTGGTGAATGGCGTCCTGTATGGCGTAACGGCCACAGTACAGGCATTTGCGCTCGATGCCGCAACAGGCCGGCAGCTTTGGATATTTGGAGATAAATCCAAAAATGGCTCGAATACCAGCCGCGGTCTCACTTATTGGGAAGATGGCAACGACAAACGCATCCTGCACGCAATGGGTGCATATCTGTACGCGCTCGACGCACGCACGGGAAAAGTGATCGAAAGCTTTGGAGAAAAAGGGCGCATTGATCTGCACACCGGCCTTCCGGAAACCTCCAAAAACAAATACATGGTTTCCAACACGCCCGGAACGATTTTCGAAGATCTGATTGTCATGCCATTGCGGCTTTCGGAAGATTCCGATGCGGCACCGGGGGACCTGCGTGCATTTAATGTACGTACGGGCAAGCTCGTGTGGACGTTTCATACCATCCCCTACCCGGGTGAATTCGGTTACGAGACATTCCCTGCCGACGCCTACAAAAATACCTTCACCGGCGCTGCCAACAACTGGGCAGGTACTGCAATTGACCGCAAACGCGGCATTTTGTATGTACCAACCGGCTCGGCGGGTTACGATTTTTACGGTGGTAAGCGCAAGGGAGCCAATCTGTTTGCAAACTGCCTGCTGGCGCTCGATGCGCGTACAGGAAAACGACTCTGGCATTACCAGACCATGCACCACGACCTCTGGGACCGAGACCTTCCCGCCCCGCCTAACCTGATCACTGTGACACAAACCGGCCCTGATGGCAAGCCCCGGAAGGTCGATGCGGTGGCTCAGGTCAGCAAGCAGGGATACGTGTTTATTTTCGACCGCGTAACGGGCAAGCCACTGTTTCCGATCAGGGAAACAGCCGTCCCCAAAGCAGCATTATCCGGCGAATATCAGTGGCCAACCCAGCCAGTCCCAACCAAGCCTGCCCCTTATGCACGGCAAGCCCATACCCTGACAGAGAACGATATCAGCATACACGCTCCCGATCGGGACTCGCTGAAAATCAAATTCAAAAGTTATAACAAGGCGCTTTTCGCTGCGCCCAGCAAAGAAGGCACGGTAATACTGCCGGGATTTGACGGCGGAGCCGAGTGGGGAGGCGCAGCGGCTGATCCCAACGAGGGAATTCTGTACGTAAACAGCAATGAAATGGCGTGGATTCTGACCATGAAAGACACGCCCAAAGAAAGCGAACTATCCAACCTGAGTCCTGGTGAAAAGGTTTATACGACCTATTGTGTGACCTGTCACGGACCTCAGCGGAAAGGCAATGCAAAGAGTGGCTACCCCTCGCTTGTCGACATTGGCGCACGCCGCGATAAGGCCTTCGTGAATCAACTACTCACTACCGGCAAGGGCATGATGCCTGGATTTACCATGCTGACGGCCGGCGAAAAGCAGGCTCTGGTTTCTTTCCTGTTTGGCGATGAAAAGGTGGAAGCGGTTTCTGAAACCCTGGCTTCGAAGAAGGTTTACCTGCCCTACCAAAGCACCGGATACAATAAATTCCTGGATGCCAACGGCCTGCCTGCCATTTCACCTCCATGGGGCACCCTTAATGCAATCGACTTGAACACGGGCCGGTTCCTTTGGAAAATACCGTTTGGTGAAGTAGAATCGCTCAAAGCCAAAGGCGTACCTACTACCGGGACAGAGAACTACGGAGGCCCGGTGGTCACTGCGAGCGGACTGCTTTTTATCGCTGCTACAAAAGATGGTAAATTCAGGGCTTTTGATAAAAAAACCGGCAAATTGCTTTGGGAGACTCAACTGCCGGCTGCCGGGTTTGCAACGCCGGCCACCTATGAAGTAAACGGCAAGCAATATGTGGTGATAGCCTGCGGTGGAACCAAGCTGGGAACTAGGAAAGGAAACCAATATGTGGCCTTCGCCCTGGAATAATTAAACCCCTGCAATCCATTCGCGCATTTTTTTCCGGCCTGCCTCGTCGGGCAAGCGCCCTTCGCCGGCGCCAAGATTATCTACCAGGTGCTTCACATCCGAGGTGCCTGGTATCGCGCAAGTGACGGCGTCATTGCTGATAATGTATTTGAGAAAAAATTGCGCCCAGCTTTTAATATCGTAGTCGCCAGACCAGGCGGGCAGCTGCTTTCCTTTCACGGCGCGAAACAACGCACCCTGCTCGAAAGGCTCGTTGATAATCACGGCCACGCCTTTATCCTTCGCCGCTTTCAGCAGGCTTTTTTCGGCATTCCGTGAGCGTATCGAGTAATTGAATTGTACAAAATCGATTTCCTCCGACTTTACGATCTGTTCCAGGCGTGCGTGAGACGCATCGGTATAATGCGTAATCCCTATGTATCGGACTGTTCCCGCGGATTTCCAGTCCCTGAGTGTTTTAAGGTGCGTTTCCCAATCCTGTAAGTTGTGTACCTGCATCAAATCGATTTTTCCCCGTTTCATTTTCTTCATTGAAGCATTCATCTGTTCGATACCTTCCTGCTTGCCGGTTGTCCAGACTTTCGTGGCAAAGAAAAAACCGTCGTTCAATTTCAAATCCGTGGTCAGATCGCCGATCACCTGCTCGGCGCGGCCGTACATGGGCGAGGCGTCTATCAATTTGCCGCCCATTTCGTGCATTTTTTGCAAAACCTCTTTCAGCGGTGCGCGCTCGGCAGCACCTGATCCAACGTCGAATTGCTGCCATGAGCCCAGGCCTATGACGGGGAGCCGCTCGCCGGTAGCCGGAATTTTTCTTTCCAATATCATTTTGAGATCGCTGTTTGCGGAGGAAGAAAACGGAGCCGATGCCAGTCCGGCACCTGCGGCGGCCAGCCCGGCCAACGCCTCGCGTCTTGAAAAAATATGCTTCATTAGCTGGTTAATGGGTTTTGAAGTGTTCAAGTTACAAACAAATTGCGTCAGCAGCACTTGTAAGGCCAAAAATGAGAAAAGGAGCCAGGACAATCCTGGCTCCTTTTGCTGCACTTCACACCAAATCTGAATCTATTACTTTTTTTCGATGGATACGGCGATCTTGTAGTCTTCCAGTTTGGGTGATTTGGGAAGTTCAGGATAAGGGAGTACTTCTGTTACCCGAAGCACATACGCTGTTCCGCCCAGCTTGAACACCTGTTCGTTTTTGGAATCACCCTTAAATTCGAAATCCACATTTACCTGGTTGGAAGCGTCGGAGACTGAGAAGACTAATTTTGCGCTTCCCATCGACACACAATTGGCGTTGATCGGACAGCGGCTGTCATTCACTTCCTTGAGCTCCACTTTCAAATCGCTTCCGGAAGTACGTACCGTCGTCGCCTTTTGATACGACAGGCTGATCGCATTCAGATCGGCTTGGGGTGCGGCGTCTTCTTTTTTCTCACAGGAAATAGCTGCGATACAGATTAATGCGAGTAAAATCGTCTTTTTCATGCCAATAGTAGTTTTGAATTATAGTGCAGAGAAACGGAACATGCGCCGATGGTTGTAACCGATTTACAAAAAATTACATTTCTTGCAGTCTTCTGGCACCTCCTGTACCCTATTTGCACGATATTGTGATAATTCTCATTCCGGTGACTATTTTTTAACCATATGTTAATCCGGCATACTTATTTTTACGGTTAAACACCCAAAATCAGTGAAATACCGAAAATCAGGAAAATATGGTCTGGTATGAAGAGGAAGTACAAAGAGTTGAAAAAGAGAGATCCACGTTAAACTACGAACCTGATACGGTCTTTTATGGAAGTTCGAGCTTCACCCTGTGGACCGGTCTATACCAGGATTTCGCGGAATTGAAGCCTGTCAATCTGGGTTTTGGAGGCTCGACGCTGGCAGCTTGCGTCTGGTTTTTTGAACGTATTATGGCCACCGTGAATGCTCCGGTCCGCATCGTTATTTATGCCGGTGATAATGACCTTGGCGACGGGCGCCACCCGACGGAGGTATTGTTATTCTACCGTCAGCTGATTGCCCTGATCCGCGGCCGCTTCGGCGATATTCCATGCTTTTATGTCTCGATCAAACCCAGCTTGCAGCGATGGGAAATTATTGGTTCGATCAAGGCTGCCAATGAGCTGATCCAGGAAGAAATCCAAAAAAATCCTAACCAACATTACATTGATATTTTCCCGCTTATGGTGAATTATCAGGGTTATCCGCGTAAATCACTTTTTGAGGCGGACGGGCTGCATTTGAGCGCAGATGGGTATGCAATCTGGAAAAAAGTGATCAATGAAAGTATTTATGCCGTAAACGGAACACTTCAAAAAACTTCTTAACCAATCTTCTTTTCATGGAAAGGACGTATCACAAATGGTTTAGCCCGACTCTGGACAGGTTTATGGAGATGCTCGTCTTTGGCCACGAGGGGGTTCCGGTGATATTTTTCCCGACACGGTCGGCGCATTTCTATGACTTTGAAAACTGGCGCATTATCGACGCGATGCGCGATAAGATTGAGGCGGGCAATATTCAGGTGTATTGCGTCGACAGCATCGACAGCGAGAGCTTCTACTCCGACGCTCCTCCGCCGCTGCGCATTATCCGTCACATACAATATGAAAAGTATATTCTTGACGAGGTCATTCCGTTTATCCGCATACAAAACAAGCACCAGGAGCTTGTGGCAGCCGGTTGCAGCCTGGGCGGATACCATGCGATGAACATCGCATTGAAGCACCCCACCCTTTTCACCAAAGTCGTCGGGATGAGTGCCCGTTACGATCTTACCCAACCTCTCCCTTTTTTCGCCGACTTATTCGACGGCTATTTTGACGAAAATATCTATTTCAACATGCCTAACCATTTCGTGCCGGGCATTTCGGATCCCGGGCTGCTCCAACAACTTAGGGAAATGGAGATCACAATGGTAATCGGGCGGGAAGATACTTTCCTGGACAATAACCGCCATCTAAGCGATTCCTTGCATCAGATCAGCGTACCCCATCAGTTTTACATCTGGGATGATGAGGCACACCGGCCGAGGTATTGGCGGGAGATGGTAAAGGTATACTTGTAATTATTTCAAATCGCAACGGACAAGCGCTACCTGCTGCGTTGTGGCAGAAGTGAGCAGCAGTGTCCGGACGGACCAAAGGTATTCCATTTTGTCAATCGCGAATGGGATTTCCAGGGAGGTGACACGACGGGGTTCATTTTCGATGTGCCACACCTCTACCCCATGCATTCCTTTGTTAAGAATCAGGTATGTTTCGACTAACACAAATGACCGGGCAGCGGTGGAGAGTGAGGCCCGCAGCGAAAATGTGTCATTATGATAGTTGAAGATGTGGAGGAAGCCTGTTCCGCAGACATAGAACCGATCGCCTTGCTCATTGAAAGCGAGTTGGCTGCACGTATTTGGAACCTTGCCGATCTTCACTGTTTTGGTAAAGCTGTTTTCTTCGAAATATTGCCCGTAAAGCTGACCGTCGTTAGTGCCATACATGATCAGGTTCTGCTGAGGATGTAAGGTGGTAGCAACAGGCAATTTGCCTTTGGTTTTCACCGAATGCAGCACGTCGGTCCCTGTACTCTTCGGAGCGATTATCCTGATCTCTTTTGAAGCAAAAGATAAAATAGTATCGTGGGCACGAACGGGCAACTGCTGACCAAACAATCCATAATTTTTAGCGACGTTCATCAAAGCATTACTGCCATTTGGCTTGTCGATTTTGTGATATTCATTTATTTCCAGAAGACAAAAGCCGTCGATACCGTCCAAAGCCACATCGTCATACAATTTTTCAGTCAACCGGGTATCATAATATCCCTTCATGGCATAGGCTATTTCCTCATCCGATGTCTTCCAGATGGGATGAATTGCGCCATCGAACGCCAAACCTACTATTTCGAAAAGGCCTGCCATCAAGAAGACGCCGGTATCGCTTGCCACCCAGATAGTACAATCCGGCAATTTTACGGGCGACGGCATGATGGCTGATAATGCAAGCTTCATATTGAGTGGTTTAAAAGATTCCGTTTTGATACAAGCTATCCGATTTCAACCTTTTCACTTCGGCCCGAAATGCCTCCGAATTCTTTTCACCGTCTATGGCGATCAGAAAATCCTTCACTTGAAAATCCTCTATCGGGACGTTACGGTACTGCATACACGGCTGGATTTCGCGAACGTAGGAATAGCCATTGCCGGATTCCTGCAAACATTCAAAGAAAACTATACGCACAAATGCCGATTTGGCCGAGAGCAGCTGCGCGTCGTAATCCGACAGTACGTGCTGGTTGACTGCCAGTGGTTTTGAGGTAAATTCCAGTGTTTTATAAAGAGATTGATCGCCGTCCTTTTGCCCAAACCAGCATTCCAGTTTCACGTTCACAAGCGCTTGCGTGTTGTTGGCGATGTGCAATGTGAGTTGCGTGCTGCGCGGAGATGGGAGCCAGGCGTAGAAATCACGAACCCGGCTCTTCAGCGTGGGTAGGACCAAAAACAGCAGCGGAATGCAAAGGATTATCAGACCGATGGTCTTGTTTTTCCAGAAAAGCGCTGCCAGAAGCAGTATGCCCACCAGCCCGGCCAGGTAGAAAATCCCGATAGCCCACCCGACCGAGCTATCGCCGGTCGGAGCGGGTTTCAGCAGATAGTAGACCACCGCTACCAGAACAATGAGTGAAAATATGCCCAGCAGGGCCAGGTAAGTAACTTTGATCATGTCAATAGTAAGTGTGTGTTTGAATATTCCTGATCAGACCTCGAATGGAAGTTCATAATCCCTGGTGTTCGGTTTGGAGCTGCGCGTTTTTACGATAATGCGGGCTTTCAGGGGGCTACCCAGCACCAGGAAGTATTTGACGTATTGATCTTCATGAAAGGTCCAGGATTTATCTTCCAGCAAATATTCAGACATCCCCTGCTTACCTGCCTTGTAGGCCCATTGTTCTACGATGTTGGGCTCATAGGTAACGAATTGCCCCATGCACATAATCTGCACGCCAGGCTGCGCATTGTTGCCAAGCTCAGTACACCCTTCTACGAGTACATTGATGCTTGAATTGTCTTCGAGGTCTTTTACCGACCATTGGTCGAGTACGGTTTTAACATTGGCCATAAAATTGTCCTGATTTCGTTTTAATGAGGGCTGCAAAGAAACAATGCTCATTGAGAATCAGGACAATTCAATTATTTACCGGCCACTGTAGACTATTTAGCGCCCTTAGGGCTGATTTAACGTATATGCCTTGGCAACGCGCCGGATCTTCCCGTCGCTTTTGGTCATAATGTACAGCTCCTTGGCGAAGCGGTCGTATTCAACGCGGAGGTCGACCCGCTTCGAGCCCGACATTTCTACCAGATTGCTCTCCTTTCCTTCCCGCATGATCAGCAGCTCGTATATCGACCGGTCGCTTAGCTCAGAATCGATATTGGCATAAAATAGGCGGCCGTTGACTATATCCCCGAAAATGTACTTATCCTTCAATGCAGCGATTGCGCCTTGGTATACATATCCGCCGCTGATCGCATTGCCCTCGATATGGTCGTATTGTAAATAGGGTTTTTCGAATTTCCCCGGCCCGGTTTCGGGAACGGGATAGACGTTTTTGAGGTCTTTCGAAGATATCCCAAAGGTGCCTTCACGTACATTCCAACCATAGTCGCCGCCTTTAATAATCACATTCACCTCCTCAAAATTCGACTCGCCTACCTCGGCGCTGAATAACCTGCCGTTGTACCACGACAAACGGTGTGGGTTACGGAAACCGTAGGCGTATATTTCCTTGTAGATTCCGTCCTTGCTGTCCACAAACGGATTGTCTGCCGGAATACCATAATGCCCGTTTCTACTATTGTTTCCCAGTGGATCGATACGGATGATCGTCCCAAGCAGCGAATGCAGGCTATGGCAAAGCTCAGGATACTTACTGATCGTAGAACCGCCGTCGCCTGTGCCGATGTATAGCAGCCCATAATCCTTATCACCCCTAACCGCTTCCGGGTTGAAGCCGATATCCTGCGTGCCATGGACAACATTAGGTACATTGATACGAAGCAATTCCCTCCTTGTCCCTTTAAAAACAGGGCTTTCAACATCATCGATCTTCCATTCCGAAACGACCCATTGCATCGCTACTTTAATGGAGTCATGGTAAGCATAATCGGCTGGCTTCCCTTTGAAGGATTCGGTATGGGTAATGTACATCAAACCATTCCTCGTGTAATCGGGGTGAAATGCGAAGCTGCCAAGGCCAGTCCCCAGGCCGGGTTCGTTGACGAAATTGTCGACCTGGTTTCTCAGGTCGACAAAGGGGGCGACATCCCGCCCTTTGATCCGGTAGATGATACCGCGCTGGTCGCTCACGTACAGTGTACCGTCCTGTGAGGGGTGCGGGCGCATATTTGCGATACGTGTGCGGGGCATTTTATCGCCGGACGGCGGAATGGTCACAAAATCCTCCACTTCGATTCTCAGGCCGGTCTTGATGACCGGCGGCGCCAGGCGTGCGTTAGATGCTTCGGTGTCGATTTTTACTTCAAGAGGCGCAATACGATGTATCCGGGTCTCCGAGGCAATGTACCCAAGGATCGAGCGGATTTCCTCGTCCTTTAAAAAATCGAAAGGCGGCATAATCATTTTATACCGTTTCGACAGGCTCACTGCCCGCGCATCACCGGATTGGATCGCGTGGCTTGGGTTTTTGATGAATGCGATTAGTTCCTGCTCAGAAAGCAGATTTGTCACGCCGCCCAGCCGGGGACCGATTTCCTCCTGCTCCATTGTATGGCATGAGACGCAATGCGTAGTGAAAAGCTCCTTTCCTTCCGAACCGGTACTGGTTAGCTGGCTGCCGGCGGATGTGCTTTGCTTGCTGCCTGTGCAGCTCAATAGAAGGAATAGCGCCGCTAAAATGCAGCAACAAGAACGTAGAATTAAGGTCATTTAAGATGGGTTAGGAATTATCAAAAGTGGCATCAAAGTTAGCGACTGGCACATAAAAAAAGCCGGATCGCTCCGGCTTATTCACTGAATAATGAAGGAATACTATGGTTATCCTACATTTCTTCCGTTTTTATCAAGTTTCACTCGGGCATTTTCCTTGCCGTTTGCTACTTGTAGCTCATAATATTGGGTTTTATCAGGCTCGGTTACCAAAAACGCCTTTTTAACAGTCCAGCCGCTGAACTCCTCGCTTTTGATGGTTTGTTTGATGCCGTCGGGCAGATCTTCCGGCTTCACGGCAACTTTTTCCTCCTGGTCTGCCTTAGCTGCCTTCGTAGTCGTTGCTTCTTTGTGCGCCGAATGGTCAGTGGTGGTCTGATTGGCCGTCTGAGCCTGAACAGAAGCAAACGAGATGAGTGTCAGGGCCAATGCCGATACTACTAGCTTTTTCATAATCCTTGTTTTTTAGACAACTATTCATGTTTGGTCTCGTGCATTCGCACTGTTGCCATTTATTTCAAGAGGATCATGCCAAAACATACAACTATTTGAAAATTAAACAATTATAAATATTCTACTAATTTAATAGTGTTTACTTAAATCCACGTTTTGTGGGGATTTGTCTTCAAAAAACCTCAAAAACGCAACTGCCCGCACCATAACGGCGCGGGCAGTTGCAAGAGTAATGTGTTCAAAAGCTTTTACTTGTCGTAACCCGGGTTTTGAACCAGTTTTGCATTACGGTTTATCTCATCACGACTGAACGGACGGAAATACATCTTGTCAACCCAGGTGCGGTTTTCGTGAGATTTATCCTCAGTCGGCGTATAAGTGTAGTCGTAAACGGTGGGATCGTAGTGGTAAGGCTCCTTCATCGACTTGCCTGGCTTGAACTTACCGATCACGGTGATGAACTGCAATGAGCGGCCCAAAGTAGTAGAGGCGATCATCCACCGGCGTGCGTCGTGGTAACGCTGTTCTTCGTAAGCCATCTCAATGCGTTTTTCGTGGCGATAGGCCTCTTTCAAGGCTGCGCCCGATACTTTCAAGGCAGGCATACCAGCCCGGAAACGGATCCTGTTCAACCATTCAAGGGCTACCGCATCCTGGCCCAGCTCGATGCTTGCCTCGATGTAGTTGAACGCGACCTCGGTTACCCGGAAGAACGGCCACGGAATGTTCTGGCGATCGGTATTATCATACAACGCCGGGTTCGGGTCAATAAACTTACGCATGTAATAACCTGTACGGCTTCCGTTCCAGTCTTCGATGGAGCTGCTGCGGGTATCGAGTCCTTTGCGGTTGAACAAGGCTCCTTTCTCGTCGAGCAGGTCGTAGGAACCTGTCTGGATCTGATTCGCCGGATCTTTTGCATCGGAAGGACGTGGTTTCCATGGTGCACCATCATACATTACCGTCGCATAGAAACGCGGGTCGCGGTTCACGTAAGGTGTTGCTTTATGCTTCGGGTTAGTCCATGAGAACGGGGTTCCGTCCATCATTTCATAATCATCGACGAGCAAACCGATCGGCGTATTGCCTGCCCAGTTGTGATAGCCGTTCGGACCGTTGTTCAAGCCGGTCTGGCGTGCGCCGTCCGAGGTCTGGCTGGCAGTGAAATACCGGCCGAAGATGATATCGTCGCCACCGGAAGCATCCAGAGATTTATCTGCGCTGTACCCGGCCATTGCGATCGAAATATAGTTGATCTTGCCTTGCTCGGCAGTAACAGGAGCAGTCAGATTAAGCTTGTAGCCTGCTTTGGCATCTAATGCGGCCTTGGCAGCAGCCTGCGCTGCGGTCCAACGCGCCTTACGGTCACCCGAAGTATAACCCAGGAATTCAGGATTAGGATAGGCGGCGATCAACGCTGACTTCGCTTTCGCAGTAGGAACATCGTGCAAATCGCTGGCCGCGTAGAGCAGCACGCGTGATTTAAGCGCCAAAGCGGCTATCTCGGTTGCACGACCTTTTTGCTCAGCTTTGCCTTTCAGCAACGCGGCAGCACTGTCACAGTCGGCCACGATGAACTTCACGCACTCCTCGAAAGTATTCCGCGTTACAGAATAGTCCTCATTCAATGCATATACCTTGGTGATCAAAGGAACCGATCCATAATAGCGAACCAACTGCTGATAGTAATAAGCACGCAGGAAATGCGCTTCTCCTTTCAAACGGTCTTTCAAAGTCTGATCCGTAAAAGTTGAAGTTGGCAGCTCTGTAAGCGCCTGATTGGTTGCCCGGATACGGGTATACATAGGTCCCCATCCGTAGGTGTCGTCTACCCAGCCTAAGTTCGAAGGACTCAAACTACCCTCATTTACGGTATTGATATTACGGCCGGTGTGGGTAAATACCGCTTCATCAGTCAATGATGCAAGCATTTGCTCGCTGAATCCGCCTTGCTGAAGCCCCTGATAAATACCTGTCACAAATCCTTCGGCCAATGCGCCGTCCTTCCAGACCTCGTCGGTCGGGATTTCAATGGGTGGCGTTACATCCAGGAAGTCAGTGTCGCACGACACCAGCCCGGTTGTAGCAAGCGCCGCCAGAAAAATCCAATTTTTATAATTCAGTTTCATTTTTTTAGTCTTAGAAAGTTACACGTACACCTGCATTAAGCACTCGCGACTGCGGGTAGTATTGTCCATTTGAAGAAGTCGCTTCCGGATCCCAGATCTTGATCTTGTCGAACGTGATCAGGTTCAATCCATTCACATACACGCGCAGGTTGCCTACCCCGATCTTAGAACCGATTTCAGACGGCAGGTTGTAGCCCAATTCGATGTTTTTCAGACGCAGGTAATTGTTGCTTTTCAGATAATAGGTGTTTGCGCCCGCATTATCGAAGTTGGTATAATAGGTGTTGTTGCGGTTGGCCAGGCGGGGATCGGTCGAGCTTGGGTTGTCGATTGTCCACCGGTGGTCGTAAGCGTATTTGAGGTAGTTGCCAATGTCACCCGACTCTGTCTGCCCGATGTATTGCAAACCACCCAGCGTTCCCTGGAAAAGAATGGACAGGTCAAACGATTTGTAGCCAAGATTGATGTTCATACCACCAGTGAATTGCGGACGGTTGGTTTTGTCTGACCGTACCTTATCGTCGGCCGTAATTTTGCCATCGTTGTTGATATCCTTGAACTTCATGTCACCCGGGCGAAGCGATCCGGTAATACCACTGTAATCCAGCTTGTTTGCATCGATCGATGCCTGATCTGCGAAAACGCCGTCATATTGATACGCAAGGAATGCATTGTAAGGCTTTCCGGTAGTACGCTGGTATGAAGGAGCACCCGGCGTTTCATCCCAGTACTTGATCGTGTTTTTGGCATAACCACCATTCACACCCACAGAGTAGGTGAAGTTGTCGACGCTTCCATCGTAGCTAACTTTGAACTCCCACCCTTTGTTTTGCAGCTTTCCAAGGTTTTGAGGTGGAAGCTTGCCGTCGATACCTGCGCTGGAAGGTGTAGAACCTGTTTTCGGGATCAGGATTTTCGAACGGTTATTGATAAAGTAGTCGATTTCAAATGCGATGCGGTCTTTCCACAAAGTACCTTCGATACCGAAGTTGGAGTTGTTGGCAACTTCCCATGTGAAAGTGTTGTTCGCAACACGGCTTTCCAGCAAAGTTTTGGCAACCTGATCATTGATAATGTAGGTTCCAAAGCCCATGGTATTCAGGTACTGGTATTCGGCCAATGTTTCTGTACCCAGCAGATAAGGCTCAGCACCCATTTGTCCCCATGATGCACGCAGTTTCACGTTGTTGACAAAGCGGATATTGTCTTTCCAGAAACCCTCTTCTGAAATACGCCAGCCCGCCGAAACTCCCGGGAAGAAACCGAAACGGCCGTCTTTGGGGAATACGTAGGAACCATCCGCACGCCACAGGAATTCAGCGAGATATTTCTCCTTGAAGTTGTAACCCACGCGACCGAAATAGCTCAGACGTGCACGCTTGTAAAGATCCCCATTGTTCGTTCCCGAGTTACCAATGTTCTGCTCGGGTGTACCGCCGGCAAAAAGCTGGTCAACCACCGGAGAGATAAAGTAGCGGCGATATGCAAAGAAACCATCAGCATCCACAGTTTCGCGCTGAATACCTACCATCGCATTAAAGTTGTGTGAGCCGATTGTCTTCTCGTAAGAAGCTTGTCCTGTAAGCTGAATCGAAAGTTCCTGCGAAGAAGTCTCGGTCAAACGTGGATCGTTAAATGTCGAACGCACGGTACCTGTCAAGAATGGGGTCACGCCATCCTCTTCGTAAGTCTTTTTGTCCCAGTAATAAAGCGTCCAAGGCTTCTGGAACGACTTCTGACGACGCATTTGCTTATCGATCGCAGCCATTGCCGTCACTTTCAAACCTGGTACGCCAGGGACATCGATGTCCAATTGGCCGTTGGTCTGGATGTAATCACGCTTGTCGTTGTTATAACCTGTTGTATTGGTCGTAATTACCGCAGGGTTCTGACCGTTCTCGATGTCCGGACCAGGGCGTCCGTCAGGCCAGATCGCGATTTCGGTAGGCTTTCCGCGCATCAGCATCCGGAAGATATCCCCGGCGCCGCCGCCATTGGGGAAGCGGCGGAACTCTTCACGCATAACCACGCCCAGCTTGGCAGTCACGTATTTGTTGATCTTTGTATCAAGGTTCACGCGCATGTCGTACTGCTTGTAACCCGTTGCCGAGTTCACATAGTTACCTTCCTGGTTAATATAACCCAATGAGGCAAGGTATTTTATGTTCTCGCTACCGCCTGTCAATTGCAGGTTATGGCGCTGCTGTGGCGACCATTTGCGGATCACCGAGCCGTACCAGTCGGTGTTTGGGTGGATCAGCGGGTCGGACCCATCACGGAATTTTTGAAGATCGGTTGGCGTAAACACGGCGCTCAGCACATTACCATTGTCGGTACGAGTGTAGGCACCGTTTGTATTGAAGCCTTGCAATGCGCCCGACCACTGATTGACCGGCAGGTTGTCATAAATCTGCAACTCGTTACGGATAGTCGCATATTCGGCTGCATCAGACATTTTCGGCGTGCGGGTGGGCTGCCCCATCCCCACGTTCAAGTCGTATGAAAGCTGCGGCTTGCCGCTCTTTCCCCGTTTCGTTGTAATGAGGATAACCCCGTTACCCGCGCGTGAACCGTAAATGGCCGCAGCGGCATCTTTCAATACCGAAATACTCTCGATGTCGGCAGGGTTCAAACGGTCCAGACCACCCGAGCGGTTAGGAACACCGTCCACAACGATCAGCGCATTGCTGTTACCGAGGGAGTTGGTACCGCGGATGCGGATCGCAGAGCCGTCGTAACCAGGTTCACCGCTCGATTGTACTGCGGAAACGCCCGGAAGACGGCCTCCCAATGTATTGGAAAGGTTCGTAGAAGGGGCTTTTTGCAATTCGGCACCTTTCACGGCCGTTACCGAACCCGTCAGCGTAGCTTTCTTGGCCGTACCATAACCTACGACCACGACTTCGTCGAGTGCTTTGGTATCAGTTGCCATTTTAACATCCAGGCTGGTTTTGTTTCCCAGTGGAATCTCCTGCGTAATGTAGCCGATGAAAGAGAACACGAGCGTTGCCGTACCCGGCGCATTCACTGTGTAATTACCTTCGATGTCCGTCACCGTGCCCGTCGACGTCCCTTTGACCAGGACACTCACGCCGGGCAATCCCTGCCCCTGCTCATCATTCACTTTTCCCTTCACCGTTACATCCTGAGCGTATGTAGCGGTCATGACCAACAGGGTCAACAGAAGGGAGCAAAAATACCGCGTTAGGCTACGGTACTTTTCCCGTTCAGAAATCCTCATAGATTAAGTATAGATAGATAGTAGATAGTTAAAAAAATTATAAAAAAATGAAAAGATATTACAAACCAGACTCATGCGTAATCCCTTGCTTTTCAGCAAGTCAGAGAAGTGTCTACCATACACAATTTATCTCACAAAAAACTCCCTAAAATCCTATTCTAAAAATTCCACCTGTAACCACCGGGCTATTTATTTACACTTAAAAGGGAGGCTGAACTCGAAAATGTTATATTTTGTAATCCGGCAATACCGAGCTGAGCAGTAGGAACACCAGATGTACAAAAAGATATGAAATTATTTACATAAACAAGCTTTCCTGCTTTCTGACTATGTTTTCTTGGAAAATAACCAGTAGTTACTTAACGTATACTGGGAACCGGTCTCTATACGCAGCAACTAGTTAGACAGGCAACAAAAAACCGCTTCCATTACATGGAAACGGCCATTTAGAAGATAGTAATAGCAATTTTGCAGAAACTTACCTGATTTTTGCACCTCACTCCGCCCAGAGCGGTCTGTGAAACGAATTGATCTTATAAAAATTATATTTTTTAAGATTAAAAAACGATTAACGAGCCGTCCACCCGCCGTCGACGGCAAGGATTGAGCCAACCATGTAGCTGGCCGCGTCGCTGGCTAAAAATATGGCAGCGCCCTGGATTTCACGCAGATGTCCCCATCGCCGCAGGGCAGTAGCGCCCAGGATAATGTCGCGCGCATCGTCGCTTTCAGCGATCGGAATATTCATTTCGGTAAGAAACGGACCGGGGCATATGGCATTCACCATAATGTCGAAAGGGGCAAGTTCCAGCGCCAGCGCGCGGGTCATCTGCACGATAGCACCCTTGCTTGCCGTGTAGGGCGTCCGGTTGGCTAGTCCGACTAGCCCCAGTGTACTGGCCAGATTGATAATGCGGCCGCAGTGCCGCGCTTTCATATGTGGTGCTACCGCCCGGCACGACAGCCACGTACCGGTCACGTTCACCTCCATAACATGTTTGAAATCCACCGGTGACAGCTCGTCTATGGGTCCACGGATATTGATCCCTGCGCTATTAACAAGAATGTCGATCTTACCGAAACTTTCCAGAGCAAATGCAGCCATCGCATTTATCTGTTCTTCGCTGGTAACATCGGCCGCATAGGATAGTACCCGCGTACCGAAAGAAATGCACAATTCGGCAGCGCTCCGCTCACCATCGACTGCGCTTCTGTTGACCAGCAGAATATCACAGCCGGCCGATGCCAGCCCGGCCGCCATGGCAAGACCAAGCCCCTTGGAGCCGCCTGTGACAATGGCAACCTTCCCGGTGAGGTCAAATTGTTTGATACCCGGTAAAACGTCCTGCACCATAGTGATCAGTACTGATGAAATGCTTTGGAAACAAACGCAAGCACCTCCGGCAGCGATTCGCGCCAGTATGTCCAGGTGTGCCCGCCCTCGCGTACACGGAATTCGTGTGGTATTTCTTTTTTGCGCAATGCAATGTGAACAAGACTATTGCCTTCATAGAGAAAATCATCATCACCACAGTCGATATACCAACGAACAGCCTTTTTCTGATCCTCGGCCATGTTGTTGATCAACGCCAGTGCGCTGTGACGGTTGTAGTACCGCTCTACGGTCGAATCGGCGATATTGGGATTATTTCTGATCAGGTTCTTTTTGGCGTCATCCAGGGTAATCGGACCGGTCGATGCGCTGAGCGGGCAAGCCGAAGAGAACAACTCGGGGTGGTGCAATGCGTACATGAAGCTACCGCCACCGCCCATCGACAGCCCGGCGATGGCCCTGAACCGTTTTTCGCTTTTGATACGAAACTTCTTTTCCACGTAGGGCATAAGTTCGGTGAAGAAAAAGTCCTCGTAGTTCCAGTCTCCCTTTACGTCGTTGAAATACCCTCTCCTACCCGTATTGGCATCGGGCATGACGATGATCATCGGCGTGGCAGTACCTTCCCGGATCGCTTTGTCGGCTATGTGCAGCACCTCGCCGAATTGTACCCAGCCCGTATGATCGTCGCCCCCGCCGTGCAACAGGTACATGACCGGATAACTCCGTTCGGAAGTCCCATAATCGGGTGGAAGGTAAACGGCAAATTTCCTTTCGGATTTGAGCAGCTTGGAGGGTACCGAGAGATTATCGAGCACTTTCCCCGTCTGGGCAAGCGCGGGAGTGGCCAGCAATGCGGCCAACGCGATCGTAAAGATGATCTTCATACAGGAACAATTGGATTAGGGTTGAAATAAGAAAAGCGGGAGATGTTGTGCATCTCCCGCTCTGTATGAAGGTTTTATTTCTTCTTCATTTTCATGGCCACCGGGTCCCAGTGAACAATCTTCTTACTGAAATAGCTCTCATTGCAGGCCAGCACCGGAGCCGCCGCCCGAAAGCCGAACACGGGGTCTTCAACGGTGCCCACACTTCCTTTTTTTACATTTTCAAAGAAGTCCCTGAAATGGTTGGCGTGCGCGTCATCCTCTTTTGGAGCTTCGAACCGCACTTCTTTTACCGGTTCCGCTTTCCTGGTCTCTTCCGGGTATTGAGCATCATATTGTCTTTTGAATTCCTTCTGCTGTGCTTCCGAGAATGTATTGAAGCTGTCGTAGCCTCCCATACCGGGTGCTTTCGGCAGTTTCTTTTTTGTTAACACAAGGTTGTTTTCTGTAAATTCAATTTGCCCCTCCGTTCCGATAATACGGGTATTGTTGGCAATAGCGCCCGCATTGGCGAAGTTCACGCGTAGTACCATCTGGAAATTGGCATGGATATCGGTTTTGGGATAATCCAGGATCGAAACCAGCACATCGGGTACGTCCCGGCCGTCTTTCCAGTAGCTCAGCTCACCGGATGACATTACACGCTCAGGGCCCAGCGAATTGGTTACAAAATGCACGCCGGTAATAAGGTGTACAAAAAGGTCGCCGCCCACACCGGTACCGTAGTCCTGGTAATTTCTCCAGCGGAAAAACCGTTTCGCGTCAAACGCACGTTTGGGCGCGTCGCCAAGATAGGTATCCCAATCGACGGTGCTGGGCGAAGCGTCGGTCGGGATGGAGTAGTTCCATGCGCCAATGGCATTGAAACGGTCGTTATTGGATTCGACATAATTGATCTCGCCGATCTCTCCTGCCTGGAAGAGATGCTTTGCTTCCTTAAAAGAAGCTGAGCTGATGCGTTGGCTGCCGACCTGCATTGTTTTACCCGATTTTTTCCAGGCATCGATCACCGATAATCCTTCATTAATATGATGAACCATTGGTTTTTCGCAATACACATTCTTTCCTGCCTGCAATGCGGCTTTGGTAATGTGGTCGTGCCAATGGTCGGGGGTTACCACCAGCACCGCATCGATGTCTTTTCTTTCCAGGATCTGGCGGTAATCCCTCGTGGTAAAAATATCCTTTCCGTAAAGCTCCTTTACGCGGGTAAGGCGGCCGTCGTACAAGTCGGCGGCAGCGACAAATTCCACATCCTGCGAGCTGCGCAGGGCGGCCTTCGTGTCGCTATGCCCCTGGATGCCCATTCCGATCGTGGCGAAACGGATCTTGTCATTAGGACTGATTTTTTTCAGGTCCTTAATAATGTGAAATGGTTTGGCAATACTTTCCGTGGCTAACAGTGCGGACGCTGCTGTTACATTTTTGAGAAAACTACGGCGGTCAGGCTTCATTGTAAGAGTTTCAAAGGTTTAAGAAGATGATCCCCTAATTTAAACAATTCGCGATTTGTTGCGCCGCTAAATCAAAAATATGTACATTTTGCCACCTTATTACCCACCCTACTAATTAACTAACGTTCTATGCACGCCGACCAGCGAAAAAAACTGATTAATGAACTGACCGACCTTATTAAGGGCGGAAACGCACACGTCACCCTGGAAGACGCCCTGGAAGGCGTCCCGGCCAACCTGCGTGCGGTGATTCCCGATAAGCTGCCATACAGCATCTGGCAACTTCTGGAACATATCCGGATCGCTCAGAAGGACATCATCGATTTTTCGATCTCCAGGGATTACCAGACGCTTATCTGGCCCGATGAATACTGGCCGCAGCCAACCGATCAGGTGAGCGATGAGCAGTGGGAAAAAAGCGTGAAGGAAATTCGCGACGATCAGCAGCGCTTTTTTCAGCTGTTGCAGAATGATGAGAAGGACCTTTTCAGTCCATTGCCATGGGGTAGCGGGCAGAACATTGTCCGCGAGGCTATGCTGATCGCCGACCACAACTCCTACCATACCGCCGAGATCATCGTAGCCCGACGTTTGCTGGGCATCTGGAAGTAAAGACATTGCCAAACTGCCGGCATTTTAAGCTCCGGCAGTTTGGCAATCAAAGCTCCTCAATCATAATATCCTTATAAAATACCTTGGCCTTTCCGCCACCGTGGATTTGCAGGCCGATCAGTCCTTTCTGGGGAATGGATTTATCCGGCTCGACGTAATCCACCGTTTTCGTGCCGTTCAGGAAAAGCTGGATGTGGCCGTTCTGGCTGTGCACCTCATAGCTATTCCAATCGTTGCGCCTGACGGTTTTTTCTACCAATGCCGAATCCGGTGCGATCAACGTCTTGTTCCGCCTCGACTCGTCGTAAAGACTAGCCCAGTATTTATCACCCAGATCAGCCTGGTATCCTGTCATTTCATAGGGCGGATTTTGCAGGCGTACGCTGTGAAACTGGATGCCCGTGTTGATAAAGCCTTCATGGCCTGTCAGTTTAAACCTTACTTTCAATATAAAATTGGAATACTCCTTACGCGTACACAGGAACTCGTTATGCGGCACGTTTTCTTCCAGTGAGCCGCCTGCAATGCTGCCATTTTCAATCTTCCAGGTTTTGACGGTATCCCCCTCCCATCCATTGAATGTTTTCCCATCAAAAAGCGAGACCTTTTTACCGGGCTGGATCATTATGCAGCCGACAAACGCCAGGACGACAGGGCAGGAAAAATAGAACAGGAGCTTTCTCATGGCACGGTCGGTTTGGTGCTAGTATACTTTTTTCTAATGATGATTAAAGAAATGAGGTGAGGATTTTTACTTGAATGGGCTGCAACAAGCAACCACCGCTGCTTTTAAGCTAATATCTGTATTTTTACAACGTAAGACCGCCACTGAAACGGAGAATACGTAAACCTGAGGAGTTGTTACCAATGACTGATAGTACCCTTAATAAGCCTGAGAACGACCTGCTGCTGGCGATCGAGCGGTTTAAACTTGTGGCAAAAGCTACCCATGACGTGATCTGGGACTGGGACCTTACCAAGGGCACGGTCTGGTGGAACGAAGGCATGCAGGAAATTTTCGGATACCATCCCGAAGAGGTCGAAAACGGCCCCAATTCCTGGTTCGACCGCATTCACCCCGATGACCAGGAGCAGGTAGTCAAAAAGATTTATGATGTCATAGAAAAAGGTGAAAGTAACTGGTCGAATTTCTACCGGTTCCGGCGGGCCAACGGCTCATATGCCCACGTACACGACCGCGGATACACGATCCAGAGCGAGGAAAAACCCGTTCGAATGGTCGGATCGATGATGGATATCACCCAGCAGCTGCGCTCGGACAAGGCCCGTGAGGAAAGCGAGCAAAACTTAACATTCGCCATCCAGGCCGCCCAGCTAGGCACCTGGAATCTGAATCCCGTAAATCAGACGGTGTTATTCAACGACCGCTGTAAAGAGCTCTACGGCATTCCCGCGGAAACCGAAATGCATTATGAGAGCCTGGTGCAGTTTATCCATCCCGACGACCGCGCCCGGGTAACCGAAGCCGTCCAACGCGCATTGGATCCGTCTTTAAGGGCAAGTTATGATATCCGTTACCGGGTGATCGGTGCCACCGACCGTAAACTCCGCTGGCTGCATTGCACAGGCCAGGCTTCCTTCGATCAATTGGGAAACCCCATTCGCTTTTCCGGCATTTCCCGTGAAATTACTTCGGAGATTGCCAGCCAGGAAAAAATTGCCTGGGCCGACCAGCAGGCCGCGATGACCATTGAAGGATCGGGGGCTGGCTCGTTTATGGTGACACTGGCGACCAACGAGATCATTTATTCCCCTACAATGGCCCGGATCATCACCGGCAGCGAGTCGGTCAACATGACAAGGGACATTCTACTGGCCAGTCTTCATCCGGATGACATAGGGATCCGAAACCAGGCATATGCCGAAGCGGAGGACAACGGAGAGCTCCGCTATGAGGCGCGATTTATTTGGAATGATGGCTCCATACATTGGGTACGGGTGCTCGGGCGCTACCTCTACGACAGCCTGGGCAAGGCCGTTTCGCTGTCCGGCATTGTGATGGACATTACCGACCGCATCGAATCGGAACAACGACTGAAAGTCAATGAGGAACATTTAAGGACGCTTATCGAGCAGGCACCTGTTGCTACCGCATTGTTTGTCGGTAAGGATATGGTGATCGACATTCCGAACGAAGCGATGCTGAAAGTATGGGGAAAAGGAAGGTCGGTGATTGGTAAACCGCTGCGGGAAGCGTTGCCGGAGCTCGTAGGCCAGCCGTTTCTTGATATCCTCGACCGTATTTACAAAACCGGCCAACCGCATTCGGAGCAGGGCGCCAGGGCCGATCTGGTGATCGACGGTGAACTGCACACTTTCTATTACGACTATACCTACAAGCCCCTGAAAAATGCGATGGGGGAAGTGTATGCGATCCTGGATATGGCCGTCGACGTGACCGAGCAGGTCGTTTCACGCCAGGAGCTCGAACAGAGCGAAGAAAGGTACCGCCAACTGGCCAGCGAGCTGGAAAGGCGCGTAGGCCAGCGCACCGACGAGCTTCATCAGGCCAATATCGAGCTGGTGAACTCCAACAACAACCTGCAACAGTTTGCCTATGCAGCCAGCCATGATATGCAGGAACCGCTGCGGAAAATCCAGTCGTTTGGCTCACGCCTGCTTGCGACCTATTCGGACAAGCTCGATGACAACGGCAAATACATGCTCAACCGCATTCAGGACGCCTCAAAGCGCATGTCGGTGATGATCGACGATCTTCTGGCCTATTCCCGCCTGACCACGCGCGAGGGTGAATTTGGCGAAGTGCCATTGGATGATATCGTCAATTCGGTGCTGGCGGATCTGGAAATATCAATCCAGGAACAAAAGACTGATATCATTGTTGGGGACCTGCCTGTTGTCTGGGGCAATGCTCCGCAGCTTACACAGCTTGTGCAGAACCTGATCAGCAATGCGGTGAAATACCGGCTCCCCGACCAGGAATCGATTATCAGGCTGTCTTACCGGACGGTGGATAAAACAGAAAAGGAAACGTTGCCAAAATTATTGCCCGACCACAGGTATATCTGCCTCGAGGTGAGCGACAACGGCATCGGCTTTGACGAAATCTACCTCGACCGGATTTTCCAGATGTTCCAGCGCCTACACGGTCGGAGCGAGTTCTCGGGCTCGGGCATTGGACTGGCGTTGTGCAAAAAGGTTGTTCAGAACCATCATGGTTATATTACCGCTAGGAGTCAACCCGGAAAAGGATCAACCTTCATCGTATACCTGCCGCTTCCTTTATGATGCGGCAGCTTTATTTTTGCCAGATATCAGAAAATTCTTCCGGATGGCGACGGAACTGCCCATGCACGTACTCGCATAGCGGCATTACCTGCAATCCCTGCTCACGGGCATAGGCGACCATCGCATCGAGCATTTTTCTGGCCAATCCGCGACCTTCCATGGCCGGGTCAACTTCGGTATGATACACCGTTAATGTAGTTTCACTCAATCCGATCACCATTTCGCCCACCTGTTTTCCGTCTTCTTCGACATAAAAAGCCCCGCGACGACGGTTATCCAGCTTGAATTTGATCTCAGCCATAAATTTTTGTTTAAAGTGCGATACGTCCGGGGCAAATATATCCATAATTTTGCCGCCCCAATCGCCTTACGCCATGAACGTATTTCCCGTATCGAATTCCAATCTGTCACCGTCCCATCTCGGCGTTTTTGTTCAAAAGCATTACTTTCCTGATCAGCAGGTTGAATGCCGGATATTGAAAACGGGCATCAGCGATACTTACCTGGTCGTTACGCCCGCGAAACGCTACATCTTCCGTGTTTACAGTTTCCAGTGGCGTACACAGGCTGAGATTTCGGAAGAGTTGCGCTTATTACAGCACTTGCGGAAAAATGGCATATCGGTCTCATATGCGATTCCCGATCTGGAGAATACATTCATCCATTCTTTTGCAGCACCGGAAGGAGAACGTTTTGGCGTGTTGTTCTCTTTTGCCGAAGGCGAGAAGGTGCTCAATTTCAACGCAGAAACACATTTCCAGGTAGGGAAGCTGATGGCCGAAATGCATTTACTGGCTCAGAATTTCCCGCTGCAACGCGTTACCTATACCGAAAAAGAACTGTTGATCGACTCACTTGTAGAACTTAGCAGGTTTCTTCCCGAGGATACCGAGGAAATGCAGTATATGAGAACGGTACAGGAATATCTCATCACCGAGCTGAAAAACGCAGATCAAAGCCAGCTGAGACACGGCGCTGTTCATCTCGATCTTTGGTTTGACAACATGAATGTCACACCGGAAGGTAAGATTACGTTCTTTGATTTCGATTTTTGCGGTAATGGCTGGCTCTGCCTTGATATGGCCTATTATATGCTGCAAATCCATTCGACAGAAAAGGACGATGACGAACGCGAACGCAAAACCACTCAGTTTATAAAAGGTTACGAATCCGTTACCCCTGTCAGTGACGAAGAAAAGCGGCTGATCCCGATGCTGGGAATCTGCCTGTACTTCTTTTACCTGGGTATCCAGTCGCAGCGGTACGACAACTGGTCGAATGTGTTCCTGAATGAAATATACCTTAAAAGGTTCATTAACCTTTTACTCAAAAAATACTTTGATTATCACCAACTTGGCCATAAGCTGACTTCATAATTGCTTACTTTCGACGCATTGCAGGCAAATATGATGATGTTCAAAATTCTTTTTCCGCTGCTGTTTTTAGCCGGGCTGTGGTTGCTGATCCGCAGCATTGGCAAGATCATTGAAATTTACGGGGGTAAAAAAATTATGCTGCCCTTGGATAAACCACTTCCGCACTTCCAGCTTTCAGAGCCCGGCGAATACGAAATCGCCTACCGTCGCCCTGCATTCCTGAGCATTATACCCACCAGCGTACAGTACCAACTGATTTCTGTGCCCGACGGAAAGCATTTTGAGGTAACCCATGGGGTCAACCACCTCGGATCGAGGAAGGATATGACTGGCAGCCGCGTTGTGCCAGTTGCCGAATTCAGTATCCATGCACCCGGTATTTACCACTTAACCGTCGGGGAGCTGGGGAAAATCAAAAAGGGAGATGGTTTGATTATCATGAAAAAAACCGGTTCAAAAGGCTTTCTGATGATATTTGCCATTATCATTTCCGCCATAGCGACCATAGGCGGAATGGTGTTGAGTGTGCTTGCATTTTTAGGTAAAATATAAAAAGGCCGGCATTACTACCGGCCCGCGCGCTCTAAACGGCTGCCTCAACAATTTTCTTCATCTTCGTAAGGCTCGTCTTCGCTACCTGCAATGCGTCCTGCGCCCAATAATCCTTATTGAACACTTCGAATGACAGAATAATGGGCTTATCGGGGTTTTTAAGGCTTTGAATTACATTTTTCCACGGAGCAATACCATCACCTACATACACGCGGTCCGCGTCGGTGATCGACTCGCGAGGCGGCGTTTTAGGATAATCGTTTACGTGGAAGATTTCTATCAGTGGCTTACCTACATCTTTAATGGCACCCATCCCCGAGCCGCCTTTGTGCAAGTGGTAAACATCCATGAGCAAGCGTGCCGAAGGGTGCCCCGATTCGACCGCCACATATAATATCTCCCCCACCCGGCTGAGGTTTTTAGAAAAGCCCCACAATTCCAAATGTGGCACAACACCTGTTTTATCTCCTAATTCAAGAATCGCCCTGTAACGCTCGGCTACTCTTGCGAGATCCAGCGAAGCGCCGGTAGTGGCCCCCATCGGCGGGGCAGCTACGCGCGGGCAACCAATGGCCGCCAGCTGTTCCATTTCACCTTTGAGCTGGTCCAATGCTTTGGCACGGGCCGTTTCATCGTCCACAATCCACGTCGCAAAACCGATGGCATCCTCCACTTTCAATCCAAGATCACCGATGATGCGTTTAGCTTCCTGTAACGTTCCTCCCTCTTTGAGATAGTCCTGCAAAGTGCTGATCCATATCTCCACCGAACCGTAACCTGCTTTTGCCGCTACTTCCAGCTCCTTGCGAAACCCGAGTTTCTGGCCGCGCAAGGTGCTCATGTTGAGAGAATAAATAAAGGGCTGAACTTTGGCTTTCGCAGCTTCGGCTGGAACAATGCCTGCTGCGCTCACAGCGGCGATCGAGGATAATGCTTCCCGGCGGTTCATTAACGTGTTATGAATGGTTAACTGATTTAACTGTAAAGCCGCTTTCAGGAATTATTTACCGCAAATCCATGTAAATTGGTTGTTATACCAAATCGATTACACCTCCCATGGAACCGGATAACTATATCATACCAGCGCAAACCCGTATCGGCCACGTCCACCTCAAAGTAGCGGACCTCGACCGCGCCATCGATTTCTACTGCGGCCTGCTCGGCTTTGAAATTACTACCCGCTACGGCACTCAGGCCGTGTTCATTTCCGCCGGCGGCTACCACCACCACATCGGATTGAATACCTGGTACAGCAAAGGCGCGCCCCCTGCGTCGGCCCACGGCGTCGGCCTGTTTCATACAGCCATTCTCTACCCGACCCGCAAGGACCTGGCCGTTGCATTGAACCGTCTTTTGAAGGCCAACTATCCCCTCACCGGCGCCAGTGACCATGGTGTTTCAGAAGCATTGTATCTGAACGACCCCGACGGCAACGGCGTAGAATTGTACTGGGACCGCCCGCAGGACCAATGGGAATACCTTCCCGACGGATCTATCGAAATGTATACCCGGAGTTTGAATATACCGGGGTTGCTGGGGGAGTTGGATAAATAATGCATAGTACCGGCCGCGTTTTCGCTATCTCGCTTCCAACTACTGGATCGAGTTTAGCCCAGAAGATCTCGCCTCGCTGCATTACAAATTCTCGAAATCAGCGTGCTGAAAATCGTTTGTAATGGAAAGATCTTCCTCACGGGTAGCCTGATACCCCTCTTTCAGCAAATCTTGAAGTGAATCGCGGCGTTCGCGCGCGATCTTCTCTTCGATTGCCTCTTTGGTGAACCCTTCCTCGTCTTTTCGACGTGAACGGATGAAATTAATGTCGGTGTCGGAAAGTGCTATTTTTATCGTTTTCATGTGTGTTGTTTTTTCAAATATAACATTTAAAACTACCCAGTCCAACAATCCGTTAACGCACAGCCTAGTACTTCATCAACAAGGTCAACAACTTCCGATCCAGCTTATGCCCGTGCCAGTCTTCATAGGCGACATCCTCGCGACGCGAATCCAGTACGCCGAAATCTCCCGCGAATTCCCAGAGCGAAAAACCGATTCCATTCGAAGAAAGAATGTCGAGCACGTCGTTGAACCAGGCCAGGAAAACATCATGTGGCGTTTTGTTCCAGCAGCCGCATTCGCCGCAGTGCACGCCCACACCCTTACTGACAAGCTCTATCCAGGGTTTATAAAACTTTTCGAGCATGGCCCGGCTGAGGTATTGGTCGCCCACCTGCCCCGGCCATTTCGGTTCGGGCGCATTGTCCGGGTCCTTCATCGCCCAGGGCGCTTTGTAATGCGAAATAATGCCCGGGTGGTAGCCACGGCAGCTTTGCGCAATGTCGAGATCAGCCAGCTCCGGAATTACCGAGGTGCCTACATCATTGCCGTCCGCAATGATCAAATGCCCCGGATTTTCCTTTCTGATCGCTTCCGACGCGGCAATAGCAACCTTTCGGTAAACATCGCCGGGGACCGACGATCGCTTCGAATGCTGGTCGTTCATATCGGCGCGCATGCTCGGCTCATTAAGCAAATCGAAGCTGATGCGCTTCGATGAAGTACTCTTGTATCTTTTGGCCCACATATTCCAGTGAAAACAAAATGCGTCGAGGGCTTTCTGATCCGTCCATAGATTGTAAGGCTCATTAAAACCTGCATTGACGCAATATCCAGGCGCCCGGTGCAGGTTAAGGCTTACGTGGATGTTGTGCTTGTGCGCGGCGGAAACGAGCCTATCGATACGGTCCACGGCCTGCTCGTCGATATGGTAAACCTGTTCCGGAGTGATGTTGCGGTTGCGGTCGAATTTGAGATAGGCCGGATAAGCCATCGGGATACGCACAAAGTCGAAACCCCAGTCGGCCATCCATTTGAACTGTTCCTCGGTGGTAGCTTTTCTGCCTTTGGCGGGATCGGGCGAAAAAAAGTCCAGCAGATTAAAGCCTTTCCATTTGGGAAGTTTGTTTTGCGCTGCCTGACTGGAAAACGCAAAACCGGAAGCCAATGTGGCCCCGGCTGTTGCGATGGATGTATTTTTAATGAATGTCCTGCGATGCATGTCGGTTCGGAAGTTATTTGTGGTAACTTCCTACTAAACACAGGCAGACACCTGTTTTACTGCTATTCGTTGCCCGAACGGATGATACCCGTTTTGGTATGCCCGTCCTGGTTGCTGTAATTATACATCAGTTCGAACTTCCTGTCACCTAGATCTTTAAGATACTTGGCTTTCAATTTCTGTTGAAGGGCAGCAGGTTGTTTTGCGCCATTCACTATCAGTTCGTCGTTCGATAATCTGTACGACAAACTTTCCTTGTCCTTCACCAGGCCCGCCTGTGTAAGCTCATCGATAATACCATCCTGGATCTTGATATAAGCTTCTCTCTCCTTTTCGGCTACTTTACGCTGTTCTTCTGCCTTTTCCCGCATATCTTCTGCGGCCTCGCGCTGTTTTTCAGCCATTTGCCGCATTTGATCTGCCTGTTTCCGCATATCGTCCGCAGCTTCACGTTGCTTAGCCGCTTCCGCCCTTATTTTGTCAGCCTCCTCGCGGTTGGTATTGGCATTCAGCCGCATTTGACTGGCGTACTCCCGTTGTTTTTCGGCGTCCAACCGCATTTGACCGGCGTGCTCACGCTGTTTTTCAGCTTCGCGGCGCTGACCTTCCGCGATTTTGCGCATTTCCTGCGCCTCTTCACGTTGTTTCTCCGCCAGTTCATGCTGTACCTTTATTTCTGCCATGATCTTGTCGATCTCCGGCTGATACTTCGCATAATCACTTTCGGGTATCTCCCGGTCGTCTACCCAGAGCGATATCATCTTGCCATTCCGCTGTACGATCTCATACTGCTTGTTGTTACGTGTAATATTATACGTACTGATACCCTCCCGCGCAGAATGTACGCTCGCGGAGTGGATCTCCATTTCGGATGACCGCTGCTTCTTTTTCGGAAGCGTGTCGGGCTGTTCGGCTAAAATTTCATGTTCGCGCATCTGCACCGCTTCGCGGGTCTTCGGCATGGGAGCAGCTACGGCGGGCTGCTTTGCCGTTAACGCGGGGATTTTGGTGGATACCGGCTGCTTTTCCGGCGCGGTCGCCGCTGAGAGCGCAATCGCCGCTGCCAGACTGAATGTTACAAATAGTTTTTCCATGGCATCAAGTGGTTTATTATTGTTATTGATAATGCGTTTGATCCTCTCCAGCAAATGATTACGCTTTCTGGAAAAGGCCATTTCAAAGGCGGGACGTGACTGGTTGTACTCCTGGAACGAGATCAGCGCATGAATGAAAGAAGTCTTATTCTGCATGACGCTGATCGCCAGATCGTCGCAGCAATGTTCCCGTTCCTCACGGATCAGTTTGGACACCCACCAGACAGCCGGATTGAAGAAGAACACGTTTTCACAAAAGACCTGCACGAGATTGATCAGGTAATCGCGGCGGCGGATATGGGCCAGTTCATGCAACAAGATCGCCTCGACCTGGGCTGCGGGAAGGTTCGCAAGCATGCCCAGCGGCACGAGTACCATCGGTTTGACAAACCCTACCACCATCGGTACAGCCACCTGCGCCGATTCGCGAAGCTCGGTTTCCTGCGTTACCCGCATTCTTTCCGCCAGCTCGTAAAACCGGACGATCCATTGCATTCCCGGCGTCGAAACCGTTCTGGTAACCCTGGTCAGGTAAGCCAGCCCACTCACTGCCTGTAAGGATTTCAGTACAAAAACCAGGAACCAAACCGTAACGATCTGCTGAGCGTTAGCTGCAAAAAAGGCCACAATCTGTTCCTGCCAGCCGTTGTTTGCCGTCGCTCCGGCAGTTGCGATGGTCAGAATACCCGCTTCTCCGAAAAAGACCTTTTGCTGTGCCCAAGGCATTGGCTGGGTTAGCATGGAAGCCATCGCTGCACTTGCATCCCTTAAAACGAAAACGAATGTTCCAATAGCTCCGGCGACAAACACTACCATCACCAAAGCGAGCAAATTGTAGCGAAATGCAGGCTTACTTTTACGGGTTGACAGCAAAATGATCCCGGCCAGGATAGCGGCAACGAGCCCCTGCCAGAGCGAGTGCATAAGCGTGAGGCACAATGCTTCGATCCATTGGCGGGCGGCGGGCTGATCGATGATATTCCAATTCATGGCTAACTGATTTAAGCAGTTGGATAATTACTGTTCGAGTGTTTTGAGAAAATCCCTGATCTCGTTAAGCTCTTCGTCGGAAGTGTTTTTGTTGCCGAAAAGCTGCATAACCAGGCTGGATGCAGAGCCTTTATACATCGAATCGACAAACCGTTCCAGCAGAGCCGACTTCGTTTTATCTTCCGGCTCGGCCGGGCTGTAAATGTGCTTCATACTACTCTCGTCGCGGATCACGATACCTTTCTCGGCCATGATCTGCATGAGCTTCAAGGTAGATGAATACTGCACCGCGCGTTTCTCCTCGTTGAGCTTGTCGTTCACAAACCGCACCGTCGACGGGCCATGTTCCCATAGCACTTGCAGTATCTCTAATTCTGATTTTGTAGGTTCCATTGGCAAGTTTTTAATCAACCGTTCAAAGGTAGGAAAAATTTCGTACGAAAAAATTTTTATCGAAAAATTTCTAGATTTATTTAAACAAAACCACACTACCATGTTCACGAAAACGATCACTCCAAAGACCACTTCGGTCACGATTGAGCTTCCTGACGAATATATTGGAAAAAATGTAAAGGTTACCGCGTCAGTTGAAGTGCCAAAGAATTATGAAAAGTTGACGCTTGCCGAGCGGTTGGAGCACATCAAAAACACCTACTCAAAATTTCCTCGTAAAGATCTGTCTAAGCTTAAATTTGATCGAGACGAAGCAAATGATTTTGAGTAATACTTTTTTAGATTCAAATATTCTTATTTATCTGATGGACGACCACCTGGAAAAACGCCGCGCCGCAGAAGAGCTATTGGCGGAAATTCCGTGTGTCAATGCGCAAGTATTGGTGGAAGTCGGAAACGTCTGTAAAAGGAAATTGAGCTACACCAAGCACGAAGTAAGTGAACTATGGTATCCCTTGATGACACACTGTAAGGTTGCTGAAATAACGGAAACCACCATTGCCGATGCCATCTATCTGAGCGAAAAATATGATTTCCAGCTCTTTGATGCGATCGTCGTCTCCGGCGCGCTGGATGCGGTGTTCTATACTCGGAAGATATGCAGCATCAAATGATTGCAGAAGGCCGCCTCACGATCATCAATCCATTTTTGAGCTGCGGATATACCCTGTAAACGGTCGGGATATTGGTATATCAGACAGCCCGGTGAAATACCCAACCAGTTGGAAACCAAACCGGGTCGCGAAGCGAAGCTCCACGACCCGGTTTGGTATAATGTAATCCGATTACGCCCCCAACGCCTTCCGCGCGAATTCGACGCACTTCGCCGTTTCCTTCAAAGCGTCCGAACCAGCCGGGATCTCGTATTCCAACTCGATCGTGGCCGGGAACTTGTATTTTTTCGCGCGCATCATTTCCAGCACGGCAACAATCGGCGTATCGCCCTGGCCCCATACTACGTTGGCGCCGCCATGCTCCTTGTTTTTACGATCCTTCACGTGCATACTCACAATGTGATCATGCTTCGCTTCGATCAATGGGAAAGGATCGAATCCGGCCGCCACATAGTGCCCCATATCGAAATTCATCGCATTATATTTTGACTGGCTCAATGCAGTGTCCCACCAGGTTGGCGTTTGCTGCGTGTGGCCATGGTAGCCGCAATACACTTTGTTTTTAGCCGCAATGTCGCCCAGGCGCTTTGTTTGTGCCGGGTCGTTAGGCAGCTCCACGTTGGCTTGATTGGCACCCAGCGCCTTGGCAGCACGAAATGCGTAGTCAACCTCGGCGTCCGTATTTTTTTCGCCTAACGCGTTCGGTTTGAAACCGTAAATGCTCACGCCGGCATCATTATACATTTTGCGAAGCTGCACAAACTTGTCCATCGAAACCTTCGCGCGCCATTCGGCCATTTTGGTTGCATATTCTTTCTGAATCGCCTTTTGCTCATCGGTCATTTCAGGGCGTTTTCCATCCGGACCGGGAGCCAGGTTAGGGCGCGGCGGCGCTTCCGGCGCTCCAGCGAAAGACTCTCCGGTAGGTCCCATCAGCTCGATTGCGCTGATATTGGTTTCAATACAGTATTTCAAAATATCCTCCGCACCGCCAGGCAGGCTTCGCCACGAATAGGTGATAGCTCCTACCTGCACGCCGTTGAAAAGCGAATTGGGTTTGCCCAGCTTTTTAATGTAAGCCGGCGCGCCGAAAATAGGGGTACGCGCCATCACGAAACCCGCCGCCGCAAGGGCCGACGTGCCCAGAAAACGGCGTCTTGAAGTGTCCAGGTCTTCCATAAAGTCAGGTTGGTTATTTGAATTTGGGTTAGTAGTACCGTCCGACATACTTATTCTCGACGATCAGCCTCTTCATTTTCGCAGGGTCGATCGGCCCTTGCTGCGAATAGACGATCTTGCCGCCCGGTTCCACAAGTATGGTATATGGTAAAGCGCCCTGCCACTTCGGATCTACCGCTTCAATGAGCTTGTATTTATCCTCAATACTGAAAATATAGTTTTTATTGGAAGCAAATTTGCCTTGCAGGAATTTCAACGCCTTGTCCTTCTTATCGGGATTGTCTGCACTGATCGAGATGAATTCAAAGTCCCGGCGGCGGTACATGTGGTGCATCACCATGAAATCCGGGAATTCGGTCACGCACGGCCCGCACCAGGTCGCCCACACATTAATGAGCCGCAGCTTGTCGGATTTGTTCTGGATCAGCTCTTTTAACCCGGCCTCATCAATCGTTTCCAGCGTCACCGGCTCTTTGGCCCAGGCAGCTTGTTCTTTTTTGACATTATCCTCTTTCGCGGCCCATTTCATCGAACAACCGAATGTCTTAGTTGTTGCAACCGGCACTGGCTTTCCAGCCAGCAGCGCTTCAATGGCATTTTTCGCATCCAGGTTCTTCGGAGTGCCGGTCGGCTTTTCCACATCATCGATCCGGCCATTGTATTGCAATTTTCTAGCTTTATCAAATATAAAAATATGGGGAGTCGCCACCGGTCCGTAAGCTAGTGCGACCTTCTGATCGTCACCATCGTAAAGATATGGGAAATTGTAGGCCATATCCCTGGCCCTGCTCTTCATCTCATCATAAGTATCGCTCATGTCAGTGTACCCTAATTCATCCAGCAGGATTGCTTTGGGATCATTGGAAGAAATAGCTACGACAGCTACCTTTTGGGCTTTGTAATCTGAGGTCAGTTTTTTTATACGATCTTCATAGGCCTGCGCCGTGGGACAATGGTTACAGGTAAAAACGATGGCAAGAATATCTGCATTAGCGAAACTCTTCAACGAATACCGTTTACCATCGACGCCTGGCAAATTAAAATCAGGCGCCTGCGCCCCGATTTTCAGCGTTTCAGGCTGCTCGGCCGCATGCGACACGAATGCATTGACACACAACGCAATAACAAACATCATTTTATTAAACGCGCGCATAGTTATGGTTTTTGGTTGAGTCATGAATTTAAACCAAAAGCGGGTGCATTGCAATAAAATACTGGTTTTGTACTACTGAAATCAGGCTCACTAAAAAGGAAGCAACCCTCTAAATAACTGATACTTACCAGGTGTTCAATCCAGTGGCAAGCTTTTTTCCGCCCTGCAAAAACCTCCTGACATAGGGCTGTCATCATAACCGCTTAGTTTTGTTTCAGTTTACACCGAGATCCAGTAACACATGGCAACACCAACATCACTCAGAGGATTCGCTACCGTTAATTTTTATGCAGCCGACCTGGATGCAGCTAAGAAATGGTACACCGACGTATTTGAAATACCACCTTATTTTGAAAAGCCAGGCTACATCGAGTTCCGTGTAGGCGACTATGAGCACGAAATGGGTATTATCGACGCCAAATGGGCGCCTCCCGGAGCTGCGGGAGCACCTGCTGGAGCGATCATTTACTGGCATGTTGATGACGTGGAAGGAGCTTACAAAAGATTACTGGATCTGGGTGCTAGAAGTTATCAGCCGGTCATTACCCGGGGAGAAGGGTTTGTGACCGCTTCGGTGGTGGATCCTTTCGGAAATATTCTGGGCGTGATGTACAACAAACATTATCTGTCGATCATCCATGGAAACTAAAAATGGCATCGAAGCCATTGCCGCACCCACCAATAAGGAATGGCGCGCCTGGCTGGCGAAAAACGGCGCAAAAAAAGACTTCGTTTTCCTGATCATCTACCACAAAGACAGCTCCACGCCCAGCATTGGATACAAAGAATCGATCGAGCATGCTCTATGTTATGGATGGATCGACAGCAAGGCGATCAAGCGCGACGAGGAGAGTTTTTACCTCACATTCACCAAACGGAATCCAAAAAGTAAATGGAGCACCGTAAACAAGGAACGCGCCACACGCATGACCGCGGCCGGCCTTATGCGACCCGAAGGTCAGGCGATGATTGACCTTGCGAAGGAAACCGGCGCCTGGGACGCGCTCGAAGCTGCCGGAAACGCCGTTATCCCCAACGATTTGCAGAAAGCCTTCGACGAAAATCCGGCCGCACTTGAAAACTTTGACAAGTTCGCCCCTTCGTCCAAACGGCTGATCCTGGAATGGATTTTGAATGCTAAAAGGCTGGAAACGCGTGAAAAACGCATCACTCAGTCGGTGGAAATGGCCGCACGTAATGAACGCGCCAATCACCCGCGCTGACCAAAAACATCGAAGCTTACCCCGTCGAGCCCGATTCGCCGAGCTACCGTTTCATGGGTTTTAAGCCGCTGTTTGAAAAAATGGGCTTCGATTACCGTCACAAGGCGGGTTCACGCCGGTATGTGATGGTCTCGAAGCTTTAAAACTTAGGCCATTTGCGGAAACTTTTCCAGCGGCTAATACCTTTGCAAACAGAATGCCTGCATTCTTCCGACCAAACAACCCATTACCGACCATGTCAGCCCCAGAACTCACCGGCCTGCAAAAACGCGCTTCGAAATATATCAACAAAGCTATTTCTTATCAGTTACGGCCTGGCGAGGTTATTGAAGGGTATTTTTCAGGGTTTGACCCCAACTCCATTGACCGCGCTGTGATTCAGATGTCAAATGCAGCAGATAAGGCTACGCTGCCTTTGATGACGGTTTTAAATTATTTTGAGGGGGTTGAAGAGGATGAAATGGATTCGTGATTTGCGAATTGCGAATTGCGAATTTCCCTACCGCTTGAAAATCGGGCTTGGTGAACGTCATTTTACTTCCATACATTGCGGTAACAAGACCCAACTTTTCCAATCTCAATCATGCAAACCGCACTCGCTATGCCCGTTATTGCATCCTCGCCAGCACAGGTTCCGGCAGCTACCGCTGACCAGATTGCAGATTATTTCCTCGCATTCGCGAATGCAACAGGAAGTTTGCTCACCAACATGAAGCTGCAAAAGCTTGTTTTCTACACGCAAGCCTGGCATATCGCAGTTTTTAACGAGTCCATTTTTGAAGAGGACTTTCAGGCTTGGATTCACGGGCCTGTTCTGCCATCGCTATATGAACGGTACAAGTCATTTCAATGGCATCCGATATTGAGAGATGATCTTGAAGAAGTTTCCTTACGGCTGTTAGAGAGTCAGTTATCTCCGAGTGTCAGAGAGATTTTGGCTGATGTGATTGAAGAGTACTTTCATAAAGATGCATACACGCTTGAAATGAGTACGCAGCAGGAGGCACCATGGCTGATCGCTCGCCGCCAGCTACCATTAGACGAACCTTGCACAAATGTTATTGACAAGAAAACTATACACAACTATTACTCCCAATTTGTGAAATCGGATGGCCAAGAATTTCAATCCTCCTAAGACTAATAAATATACCAAGCATATCAACGCGCCTTCGAAACGAGAAAGCATTCACAACGACCTTGTTAAATTTTCATTCAAATACCTGGCTATCGAGCACAAGGTCTTCAACTTTCAAAACAAAGAGAGCGCCTACTTTATTAGCTTCATTCATCGGCTAAAACACCTTTGTTGTCTGAAATGCAGTGAATTGAAATACCCGACCGTAAAAGCATTACGAAATCATTTCATTCGGTGGGAAGACACTTCACAAAAGTGCTTTGGCTTACCTGATGAAGAGCAATTAGTGGAACAACCATTTCAATTTAGTATCTCGGCAAATGCGCATGGACGGGTAATTGGTTTTTTTATTGGTGTTACGTTGTATGTGGTTTGGTTGGATGTCGAGCATCGAACTTACGCCTAAACTGCATGTCCGAATCAAGCTGATTCAGACTCGACCTCATCATTTCTTCCCCAACGGCACCTGCGCCGTCGTCCGCAAATACGCAATCAGCTCCGCAACCTCTTTTTCCGAAAGATTATCCAGCAAACCCGTCGGCATCATCGATGACGGCGTTACTTCCCGGGTCTGAATGTCCGATTTGTTGAGGTTCACAGCATCCTGCCCTACAATGCGTAATGTAAGTTGGCGGTCGGTTTCTTTGGCGACATTGCCTACGTACGTCCGCCCGTCGCGGGTGGTGATGACGACCATTTTGTAGTCATCCTGGATTTCGCCGCTGGGATCTAGGATGTTGCCAAGCAGGTAATCGAGGTTAGCACGATTCGAGCCGGTGAGCTCAGGGCCGATGATGCCGCCTTCACCGTAGAGTTTGTGGCAGGGCGCACAGGTGCGCTGAAATACGAGACGCCCCTGCGTTTTGCTGGCGTCAGCTACGGCTTTGTCGCTGAGCAGGTTGCGATATTTTTTATAGGCCTTTTCATCAAATGCCACGTGATCTATCGGGCCCCATACCTCGACAAAACCACTGCCGACCACGCGCCTGAGCTGGCGGGCGACATAAGTGGGAACCTCCTTTTTGGGTATCACATTCCTGGAAATGGCCTGGGTAAGGAGCCAGCCAGATTTCGGGCGGGAGGCAAGGGTTTGCACGGCCTCGGATTTTTCCTGTGCACTGAATTTCGGATACGCGTCGATGAGCTGCTTCGCCAACGGCTCGCTGTCATAGCCAGCCACGGCGCGAATCGCGTCCAGGCGTAATGCATTGTCGTTTAGCAACGCGGGGAGCTCGGCGGCGAGCTCGGGGCGCTGGCGTGCAGCGAGAGATTGTAATGCATTTTTACGTTCGGCCAATGATGCCGATCTGTTTTTCAATGTCATCAAAGCCGTTCTCGCAGATTCGGTATCGCCGAAATGCCTGCCCAGGTCGGCGGCAAGCTGGGCGGTCGATTTGTCTGCTTGTTTGAGTTTGGCGTAAACGGCATTCCAGTTTTCGGGCGTTTTGATGTCGGTCCGTCCTTCCAGGCCGTCGCGCATGCCGGTGAGAAGGTCGGTGCGGTTCGCATTGGATTTGCTAACTGTCGCAAGCAATGAATGGATTTGATCCGCGTCTACCAGGCGTCTTGCAATGAATTGTGTTACCATCGGGATTTTACTTTCTGCGGCCAGTTCCTGTGCTTTGGGAGCATTATCTTTTACCAACGGCTCCAATCCAAACCAGATCACTTTGGGAAGATTATGATCCTGAGCGTCCCCTGCATGCGTGAGCAGACCTTCGGCGATTTTCCATTTCGCAGTTGCATCCACTCGTTGCAAGGCCGAAGCCAGGTACAACCGCACAACAGGCGATGGATCGCTGACAGCCATTTTTGCAAACTGGATGACCACGTCCTGCGCAGGCTTCGCATCCTCACAAAGAAACTGGATCGCCCAGGCACGCACATGGGCGTCGGCGTCAGACAGCGCCTGCTTCAACGCAACAACGTTCAGATTATCAGTCACTTTTAATGCCCACATCGCGCGGAGGCGATTATCGGCATTGTCTTTGGATTGGTACAATGCGTTCAATTTCCCAACCGCTTCGGCGGAAATTTTATCGTTGGCAGCCCTGCCTTGCAGGATTACCCGCGCGCGGCGGGCGTGCCATTCGCTTTTGCTGGTCTGCAATGCGGCGAGGTCAGTGTCGGAGAGTTTGTTCAAATCATCGTAACGTCCATTCCAGTTTTCAGCGAGAGATTTTTTAGGCATTACCCTGAAAATCCGGCCGGTTTCCGAGTTAAGCACGTCGGAGCCGCAAATGTCTGCGTCGTGCCAGTCAAGGATGTACATTCCTCCCTCGGGCCCTATTTCCATGCTGAAACCGACCCATTGGGCATTGTTGGCCATCAGAAAATCGTCGCTATGCGTACCGGAGAAGCCAGAGCCTTTGGGGATCAATTGGTCGGAGAGAATGCCGTGTTCGTGGATGTTGGCCATGAAAATTTTCCCACGCTCAGAGGCAGGAAACGCGTCAGAGAGGTAGATACGCGCGCCGCCATGCGCCGAGCGGTGACTGTGGTCAGCGATGGTTTTGATATCGTTATAGACATATGGATTGAAGTGTTGCCCGCCCTGCCGATGGTAAATCCCCCCCGGTACGACGTGCCACAAATGCGGGATCACACAGGCCGTGATAAAAAGCTGGCCTTTGGCATCATAATCAATGCCCCAGGGGTTGCTGAACCCGTGCGCGACGACCTCGAACTTCCGCTTCGTAGGATGATAGCGCCACACCCCGCCATTGATCTCGACGCCGTCTTCCACCGCTATATTTTCGGGAAATGCGTCATGATGCCCGTATATTTTGCCCTTTCCAACCGGTTTACCCACTTTGGAGGGCGTTGCAAAACCCTGCAAGCCATATAACCAGCCGTCGGGGCCCCAATGGAAGCTGTTGAGCGTTTCGTGACGGTCACGGATGCCCCAGCCGGTGAGCCGTACTTCAATATCGTCCATGTCGGCTTTGTCATCGCCGTCTTTATCAGGTACAAAAAGGAGATTTGGTGGCGCACCCACATATACTCCACCGAACCCCACGGCCAACGCGGCAGGGAATGCGATACCTTCCATAAACACCTTCTTACTATCGGCGACCCCGTCGTGATTGGTGTCTTCCAGGATGAGAATACGGCTTGCGCCGTTGTTGGAAAAACCCTTACCACGCGATTCGTAGTCTTTGTTCTCGGCAATCCACATCCGGCCGCGGTCGTCCCAGCAGAATGCCATCGGCTGGGTCATCATCGGTTCGGAAGCGAACGCATTGACCTGGTAACCATCCTTAATGGTCATTGCGGCTACCGCTTCCTGCGCATTCAGAAACTTGGCTTCCCTTCCCTCTTTTTGGGCTAATGCCCAAAGCGCCGTGGTATTGTACTGGCCAGTGTTGCCAATGAATTCACCGAATGTTTTATTCAGTTCCACATCCTTAAAATCACCAGTATAAACCACCAGTTCATGTCTGATGATGTCTGTTTCGCCTTTCTTAATATGCCAATCGCCCTTTCGCGCACGCGCCGGACCTGCGCCCAACTGCCCGTCTACTCGCCAGATCTGCGGATAGCCTTTATTGGACGGGTGATCAAGAATAGCAATATGCGCCAGATCGTTGCGCCCTTCGACCTGCATACCAATGTCCACCCACATAGCAGCCTGCCCTTCGGCTTTTTCATTCTTCTGCCGCGCCGCATTTACGACCTCCCCTTTAATGCCTTGCTTCCATGGCATACGCACAAACAGCCCACCGTAGTCGTATTTGCCGATGGTTACCTCGGTCTGGGCTTCGCCGTTCCATTCCAGGTCGAGCAGATATTTGCCATCCTTCACCCGCATCGACCAATTTTGGGTTTCGGTCAATACTGCGGCGCCGGTGGAGTCAAGCAGGTCATAGACGGTCTGCCATTTTACCTCGGCCCCCTTCGCTTCGAGCACCGTGGCAGATTTTTTTTTCCAATAGCCGTCACCCGGATGGTGAAAATAATCGCGGCCATTCACCCGAGTGTAGCCCCAGTAAATGCCCGTTTGGTGTTTATGATGTCCGGGACTGTATTCGGTGAGGATACCCTTTCCGTCGGGCGCGACAATCGGGTGCAAGTATGGTCGAAAATCCGGCTTTGCATTTTGCGTCAATATCGGTTTGCTTTCGCTACCCCTGAAAATGCTGATGGTTTCGCCGTTTGCATCCTGGACGGCCCGCAAGGGCGTGTCAGCAACATTAGGTGCCGGATATTTGGACTCAGGCCGTTTAAAATCATGTTCAAATCCAAACAATACAAAAACAAACAGCAGCGGTAGCAACCTGAGCAAGTTCATGGGCAGAAGTCCTGGGTTTTAGGATTAAACACGGATGTATTATGACCATCCCGATATGCAGTGATAAGCAAAAAGTGGCCTGGAATTACTCAAAATTTCATGTTCCTCCCTGTTTACTTCATTTTGAATAAAAGAAAATTCCTAACTTTAGGGTACGACAACTCCCATCAACAGCCGCGCCATGACATCCCTGAAACTCTTTTTCCTCTTCATTATGATCACCATGATGCAGCATCACGGGATCATTTACCGCACTGGCTCCAAGCGTGCCTCTCGCCAGCCACGAGAGGTAATGCAAGAGCGCATTAAACCAAAACCAGCGAATATGCTCGGTACCTGGCGGATTTCAGGGGTCAGTACGACCAATCAGGGAGTCGTACAACCGGACGGCCAGCCAGTCAGGCAATATGAGCCGGGCGATAAGCACAATATGCTCATCTCCTTCTTTCCTGACAGTACCTTCACAAGAGTGGGAACGGCCGGTGAATACACGACCGGGAAATGGGACTTCGATACGGCAGCCCACACCATTTTCCTCACCTCAAACCGCAACACCGAAGAGATCGGCGTGTTCTTTTCTTATGCCGACAATGGATTGCGGCTGATCAACTTCGAGTTTTCGCCGAATGAAAGCGTTTCATTGATCGAGTACGGCCACAAATTGCTACGCTTTCAGGAAGATCCTTACTTTGGAAAAAACAACTGGTGGCGTGTCAAACCCGTGAAATCTGAAAATGAAGCGCAAATCCGCGCCAGGCTGCTCAACTATCTGGCGCATACCGCATCCATCCTCAGCAGCGCGCAGGTCAGGGAACAGGATTACATTTCAATGGAATTCTCGCAAGGTATTGTGAAGCTTTACAATGTGGGGGTCGGAGCGGTAAAAAAAGATAAAATTCCAGCCACCTGGCTGAGCTCTTTTTACTCGATTGAAGAAGCGCACAAGGCTTACGATATGTTCGAAGATTACCTGTTTACGGCAAAACACAAGAAATACCAGAGCGGCAACTGGGTACGCGACGACCATCATATTCTGGTGGATATTCACAACGGTATGAAAAGAAAATAACAGCGGCGCTTAGACGCCGCTGTCGCGAAGCCTGAGCTTCGCACCATCTTACAAGATATAAAACGTCTCGGGTTGGAATGCCTGCGGCACGTGCTTGTCTTTCATCATCTGCTTCAAATCGCGCTCGATATTCCTGGAAATCGACAGCACAGGCGTATCGGTAGGCTTGTTTTCGAACGGGTCCTGCAAATGGATCGCCATTTTTTCGATCAGAAAGAAACATGCGGTAATCACCACAAGTACTGGCACCATCAGGAAGCCAAACAGCTGAACAAGCCCGAACGGCAGCAGCAGGATGAAGAAGTGTAATGCCAGATGAATGTAAAGGCTGTAAGTCGAAGGAAATACGGTATTCTTGATCCGCTCGGACTTACCCATATGGTCACACAGACGCGTGAGCGTCTGGTCGAGCTCCACCTGCTGGTATGGATTCACCCAGCCCTGTTTTAATGCATTGTTCAGGTCACGTGCATGAAGTTGAACCAGGCCAACATGCTTGTTATCGAAATCTTTGAGGTATTCCAGTTCTTCCTCCGAGACGAACTTGCTGATCATCGGCATGGGATCATCCCGGCGCAAGCCTTTGCCCAACGCATAACACCAGGCGATCTGGCGTTTGATCATCCGCTTTTTAAAGCCGTCGATGCGGTCTGGGTCAAGCGGATCCTCCATTAATGACAGGACCTGTCGGGCGAATGTCCGGGAATCGTTTACGATAGCGCCCCATACAATCCTGGCCTCCCACCAGCGGTCGTAAGCCTGGTTGGAACGGAATGCCAGCAGCAGCGAGATGATCGTACCCAGTACACTATGTACGGTCATCGGAATTGAAATATTGGTAATATGGAAATTCTGATAAATCACCTCGATAGCGATACCGTAGATTGTTACGAACAGGATTTCATATTTGATTTTGCCGAAAATATAACGGATAGGGATATTCTTTTTGAGAAGCATAGTTCACTGATGTTTTACCTTTTTCACAAATCTCATAGTCAAAACCAAATGCCTTACCGGTAACTGTCGGCAAACGAAGAAACGCGGACCATATCGGCGTTGATCATCGTGTAGCCGGTCTTTTTCAGCACCGGCAAAGCTTCCAGGCTGCTTCTTGTCAGCTTGGGAATGCCATATTGTTCAGAATAAGCGATAAAATCGGTTTCGTAGTATTCCAAAAAATTTTTCAGGAGTGCCAGCTTATTGCCATAAAAGAAGTCGATCTTAATGCTGATTAGCTCTGGGTATGTATCTTTCAGCATTTTGCACTCCTGCCAGAACTCTTCCGGAACGAGCTCATACTCCTTTTCCCGATAAGTCGAAAAGAGCAAATCCTGGATATCGTCGGCCACGTGGAAAAGGTGGGTAAAAATCACGCGCACCTCATCGCGGATGTCCCTCACAATGGCTTCGGCGATCTGAATGCCCTCATTTGTAAAGTCCGTAGGTATCACCACTGTTCTCATATAAATGCCGTCTTTTAAGTTAACAATGCGTTGATAATCAATTAACAATGCAATGTTACAGCCAAGACATTAGCCCTGTTTAAGAGCTGCATTATAATGTAGTGAGAGACTTATTAGAATGAAATAAGAATATTAAAATGAGTTAAGAGCGCTCAGAATACTTGAACGGAAGATAGGTGGTGAAGCGTGTTCCCTGGCCAACACGGCTTTGTACATCGGCTTTGCCCTGATGCATGCGTATGATATTGTGTGTCAGCGGCAAACCGATGCCATAACCTTTATAGGGGGCCGTATTAGAAGCCCTGAAGAATGGGACGAAGATCTGCCCTATTTCCCGGTCGGGAATGCCAATACCCTGGTCAGTAATTTCAACGATGACATATTTACTGTCGGCACTGATCTTGACAGTCACAGGCTTGTTGTCTGAATACTTGCAGCTATTGAGAACGATATTGGAAAAAGCCGCTTTCAGTAAGGCAAGGTTTCCATTCACAGTCAGCTTGCATTCATCATCGGGCAGATTATCAAAATCAATGGCCACCCGATTATTGGGAATGATACGGTCGGTAGCCTCCTTCACGGACAGGATCAGCTCGTCGATCCGGACTTCCTCCCATTGTTCTTTCTTCCCGTCGAACCCGGTCTGGGCCAGACTAAGCATACTATTGGTGAGGTGTTCGAGCTTTTCGACTTCCTTATAAATATTCATAAACGACTCCCGGGCATTGTCCGGCAGACCGGGCATCGACATTCCCAGCTCAGCTTCTCCGCTCACAACCGTCAGCGGCGTACGGAATTCGTGTGAAGCGTTGCTTACGAAGTTATTCTGCATTTCAAAAGTAACCTCCAACCTGTCGAGCATATCGTTGAAAGTTCTCGAAAGCGCCTCCACATCGTCGTCCGTAGGGTCTACCACCAGCCGCTGGTGAAGGTTATGGGCGTTAATACCTTTTACATTACGGATAATGCGGCGGATCGGCTTGAAAATCTCGTTCGAAAAAAGCTTCCCGAATGTGAACACAAATATCATCGCAATGACAAAACCGATCGTCAGCAGGTTTTTCAGGTTATTCATTTCCTGCATCCCATAGGTATCGAGCGCCGAGGAGACCACCATTATTTTCTTGTCGCCCCGGGCTATGCGAAGCACGACGTAGGAAGTATCGTGATTGAAAAATCGGGCCGGAATGTCGATTTGTGCTGCTTCATAGAATGACGAAGGCAAAGCAATCCTTTTTCGGGTCGCTTCGTCGGGCGGGTCCGGCAGAATGCGGTGCTTTTCGTACGGCAAACTTCCCAGATGCCGCTCCTTGATATCGTAATAAATGGAAGTGAGCGACTTGTTCTCCTGCAACGCCGCATGCCCTACAATATCGGAACGCACTTCGAGTCGGTGGAAAAAACTCGTTGCAATGCTCTCAGAGGCAAAAAAATAGACAAACACGCTCAATGCCAGGATAATACCCGCCGATAATGCCGTAAAAATCAGGGCGATCTTATTTTGTATCTTCATACGACTGACGGATCACATATCCCATCCCAAATACAGTGTGTATCAGCTTGATATCATGGCTTTTATCGATTTTCTTACGCAGGTAATTGATGTATACATCCACCACGTTCGTCCCCAGATTGAAATTGATATCCCACACATTTTCAAGAATTTCCATTCTGTTCAGGACACGGTTGGTATTTGAAAGAAGATATTCCAACAGGCGGAATTCGGTAGCTGTCAGCTCGATCGGCTGGCCACCGCGTTTAACGGTCTTCGTTACCTTGTCAAGGAAGAGGTCGCCCAGCGTCAGTACTTTATCGTTTTTCTCCTTTTCCGGCTCTTTGCCGCGGCGGATCAGCGTCCGGAGCCGTGCTTCCAGCTCAGCCAATTTGAAAGGCTTGGTCATATAATCGTCTGCACCGGCATCCAGACCCGACACAATGTTTTCGGTCGTGCCCAGCGCAGTCAGCATCAGGATCGGTGTGGTTACCTGCGCCTGGCGCGCACGGCGACACACTTCCATGCCGTTGATGATCGGGATCATCAGGTCAAGGATAATGACGTCAAACTGATGTTGCAAAGCCATTTGCAAGCCCGATTGACCATCCATGGCAATCGTGATTTCGTGGCCGTTGGCTGTCAGGCTACGCTGGATCAGGGATATCACGTTAGGCTCATCTTCAATGAGCAAAAGCTTCATGGGTAGCTTGGAAAACGGCATTGCAATTAAGGTTTTAACCCGTAATTTATAAAAAAAGCGTGTGGCAATACATTTTTCCAACATTTCCGTGTGCCCGGTCATTTCAATCAGTGGCGATTCCTGCTAAATTGGCAATGTTTTCACATGCAACGTTCCCGGACCTTGACTTTACTTCTACTACACATCGCTGACGGACTAAAAACCTGCGTTCAACGCCTCGTTTTGTCCGTACTATTATTCCCTCTGGCGGCTTGCAGCCTGTACGCTGCCGACTTCAAAGTGATACTCACAGGCAACACCGCCGACTTCAAAGACCCTGCCGGCATTTTTCCGGTTATCGAACATTACCTCGCTACCAAACCGGGCCCGGTGCTCTGGGTCCTCAATGGCGACGCCTTCCCCGAACAAATGACCGTCGGGCAGGTCACCGACTGGAAAATGAGGGCTAACGCATTACTGGATCGCAATCCGGAGCTGCATATCCTCCTCAACCAGGGCGACCGCGAGTGGATGAGCTCGGACAAAGAAGGATGGCAAAGGGTGCTGGCATTGGAAAAGGCCCTGGATGGCATAAAACACCAGCGTTTTCAGGTCTTTTTGGGCCACGGCTGTCCCGGCCCGTGGACGGTTTCTTTCCCGATGCTCGAAGTTGTTGTGATCAACTCTCAATGGTGGAACCACCCCTACGACAAACCGAGACCCTCATCGGACGCCTGCACCATCGCCGACACCGATAATTTCGTCGAAGAATTGGAAGGTATTCTTGACGAAACAAATGATAAAAACGTGCTGGTGGTCTCCCATTTTCCGATTGAATCGCTGGGAAATTATGGCGGGCGGTTTTCGGTAGCTTCCTATTTTTCGCCTCCGCTGGTCGGCAGTGCGTTGGTAGGCTTCCGGCAGAATATCGGCACCAGCCGCGATATTTCGAATACAAATCTGGGCTTGTACCGTTACAAATTAAACGGTGTTTTACAGGATTATGGCTCGGTGATCCTTGCCTCGGGGCATGAGCGCAACCAGTCGATCATCCGCAAAGACAACAATTTTTATATCAACAGCGGCGGAATTGCCGGCGGCTCTTTTGCCGCTCACAGCAAAAAAGCTTCATTATCCTCATCATTAGATGGTTTTGTTGAAATAACCTATTCTGCCAATGGCAATGTAAGCTATCAGCATTGGTTGGTGAATGGAAGTCAGGTTTCAAAAACGGAAGCAGGGCAGCTTTTCACGTCAGCTTGCGAAAATGCTGGTAAAGGCATTCCAAATACCCTCTTTCAGCCCTGCAATCCGGTGATCAAACCATCCGACAGCATGGACACGCCACACCGCGAGCCAGTTACTGTCGCGGCCGGCAGCGAATATGCAAGCAAGCGTTTCAAAGAAAAATGGTTTGGAAAACATTACCGCGACTCGTGGACAATGCCTGTCAAGGTCCCCTATCTGGATTTGGACACCACTTTCGGTGGGTTGGTCATCGCCGGAAAGGGTGGCGGCCGGCAAACGACCTCGCTCAAACTCGTAGCAGGCAATGGAAAAGAATACGTTTTCCGCTCAGTGGACAAAGACCCGTTCCGCGCGCTCGCATACGAGTTGCGCGGGACGGTCGTTTCTCAGGTGCTCAAAGACCAAACCTCAACCCAGCAACCCTATGGCGCGATGGCTGTTGCACCATTGCTTGACAAAATAGGTATCCTGCACGCCACCCCCGAGTTGTTTGTACTGCCCAAAGACAACAAGCTCGGCGCATTCAAAGAACAGTACGGTAATCTTTTCGGCATGCTCGAAGAACGTCCGACCGACAAAATCGAAAAGACCAAAATATTCGCAGGGGCCAAAGACATCGAGAAGAGCTTCAAACTATTCAATAAACTCTACCACGACCACGATAACCGTATTGATAAACTTGAATTCGCCCGGGCGAGAATGTTCGACCTTTGGATCGGCGATTGGAGCAAGCATGAAGACAATTGGAAATGGGCAGGCTACAAAACCGCGGACGGCGAGCTGTACCGTCCCATCCCCCGCGATCGTGACCACGCGTTCTCGCGCTGGGACGGCATTATTCCCTGGTTAGCCGATCGTGAATGGGGCATGCCGAACGGTGAAAATTTTGCCGAACGTATTCACGGCCTTCGCAGCCTTATGTGGCAGGCGCGCCACCTCGATCGCTTTGTGGGGAGTGAGCTCAGCAAAGCAGATTGGCAGAATGCCGCCAAAGAAATCCAGGACGCCATTACAGAAAAGGACATTGCAGCCGCCGTACACAACATGCCTGCTGAAATCTATGAAAAGGACGGTCGCGAAATCGAGCGAAAATTAAAAGCCCGCATTGGCGACCTGCAAAAATATGCCGCCGAATATTATGCATTGCTGGCAAAAGAAGTGGATGTGGTAGGATCCAATAAAGCTGAATACTTCAAAGTAGAGCGCAAATTGAATGGACAGGTGAGCGTCACTGTCTATGATGTTTCCAAACAAAACCAGCAGGCCGATTCTTCTAAAACCTACTACCGACGCACTTTCGATCCAACTGAAACCCGGGAAATCAGATTGAATGGTCTGGGAGGCAACGATGTTTTCGATATTCAGGGCAAATCAGAGCGATCGATCCTCGTCCGCATTATAAGCGGAGCCGGTAATGATTATATTTCCGACCAATCGGACGTTCATAATGGCGGTAAACACACCCTTGTTTACGAAAAAGACCAAAATCCGCATCACGAGCTTGGGACAGAGGGACACGAGATAAAACCAGTGGACGAGCGCTACTACGATTACGATCGCAATGCATTCAAATACAATACCTATTTGCCGGTTGCGTTGCTGACTTACAACCCCTTCGTTGGTTTTGCTGTCCATGCCGGCGTTACCTTCACCCGCCAACATTTCGGCAAGCCCGATTTTGCAGCGAAACACTCGCTCAACGCGTCGGCAAGTGTGAAAGGGAATTATGAATTCAGTTACAGTAACCAGTTCCGGCAGCTTTTGGGCAAATGGGACGGTATTTCCCAGGTTGCGCTTTCGCGACCACTCAATTACAACTTCTTTTTCGGAGTAGGTAACGATACGCCCAAAGACAACGACCTGCCTTCTAACTACTACCGTACCCAATACAACTCGTTGGCAGTGTCTGCCGGGCTGCTTCGCCAGTTCTGGAAACAGAGCAAAATCGAAGTGACGGCCAGCTATGAGCTCGACGAAGGCATTCAAAGGAAAAGCAGCTATCTGGCTGATCATCCCGACATCTTTGGTGTCGAGCAGTTGCACCTGCTGTTCGCGAAAGGCATTCTCAACCTCGATTTCCGTGATCGTGCCGCATTGCCCGAGCGCGGTTTCCGGGTTCAATTGAGCCAACAGGCCGGCCATGTTTCGCAATCCCGTAACGATCTGGCCTCCATTTCAGAGTTGGAAGTCGAGCAATACCTATCGACCTACAGCAAAAACCCGCTCACGCTCGGTCTGCGGCTCGGAGGTGGCATTGCAAAAGGCCAGTTGCCTTTTTATAAACTGTTCTCGCTCGGCCAGCTTAACGACCTGCGCGGTTTCAAGCGGAACCGCTTCACCGGAGAGTCAAAAGGCTTTTTGAACACGGAGCTGCGATGGCAGCTCACCGAAACCCGCAATACGTTCGTCCCCCTTAAAATGGGCGTGCGGGCATTTTATGATGTGGGAAGAGTTTGGGCCAAAAACGACCCGGACAATGCCAATTACTGGCATCAGGGATATGGCGGCGGGTTTTACATAACGCCTTTTCGGGAGCAATTCGCGTTCAATATAAGCGCAGGAACCTCCAAAGAAGAGTCCCTTCTGCTCATGATCTCTATCGGCAGCTTTTTTAGGTAGTTATGGCCCTAAGTTGGGGCGAACCCTCCGGCTCGCTCGAGGCAATATAGGCCTCCGGCAGAAATCCGGGTACAAAAAAAGGGAGAAAATTTTCTCCCTTTTTAAACCATCAATCAATCTTAACCGAACCTATGCGGTTCAATCACTTACTTCGTAGTTACACTTTTCAATTGGAGGCCTACAATAGCGGCTTTCTGGGCTGCGCTGTGGTTATTGGTGTCAGGCGTGTTTTTCACTTTTTGCGGTGCCGGGCTGTCCAAAACTGGCGCCGAAGCAGGCAATGTGTTGTTAACAACAGCTACTTTGGTTTTCTCTTCAACTGTATATGTAGAATTGTTGTTGGCATAAGCTGCGCTAGTTAATGCTATCAAAGCAACGGCTAGCATATTTTTTGCATTTTTCATTGGTAATAGTGTTTTGTGTTTTGCTTGTGTTCTTAATCGTATTTCGAGTACAAATATAATACAATATTCTGAAAACAAACGTTCAGCGCACTAACCAACAAAATAGTACAATACGTCTCAACTATAAAAATCAGCTTTCCTGGGCTGATTACAATATAACTATTCAAAGATTTAAAATCTTGAATTAGCCAAATTTCCGTTTTTGGCGCCTGATAAGATTTCGTTGCGGCAAGCGCTTATGTTACCTTATTGTTAAGTGATATTAAACACTTGTATTTTATTCTAAACCAGACACTCAAAACCAAATTATCTTTGGAGTGGATTCTACCAATACCCTGTTTCACCGAAGAATTGCCTTACAGAAGCTAAAAAGCGCGAAATTTTTTCGAAAAATTTTTTAATTTTTTTTACCCTGATTGATTATTCGGTCAAAATCACGCCTCGGAACGCTGGCAGAGCGTCTGACAAGGTCGGAAATCGAGCAGTTCCGGGCGGGAAGTCTGGACAAAAATAACCATCTTTGCACCCCTCAAAAGGAACAACAACAGACACACCGGTCGCGCAGAGAGCGACCGCGGGAAAGGAACCTATGAAAGTTTGCATTGCTGAGAAACCGAGCGTAGCCAAAGATATTGCAGCAGTGATTGGCGCCAGCCAGCGCCGCGATGGCTATTATGAGGGTAACGGCTACCAGGTAACCTGGACTTTCGGCCATTTCTGCACGTTAAAGGAACCACACGACTACACCGAGCGCTGGAAATCATGGCGGCTCGAAGACTTGCCCATGATCCCTTCCAGCTTTGGGATCAAGCTTATAAATAACGAAGGTGCAATGCGCCAGTTCGGCGTGATCGAGGCGCTGGTGCGCAACTGCGAAGAGGTGATCAACTGCGGGGACGCGGGCCAGGAAGGCGAGCTGATCCAGCGTTGGGTGCTGCTCAAAGCCAAATGCGCCGTGCCTGTTAAGCGGCTGTGGATTTCGTCGCTTACCGAACAGGCCATCCGGGAAGGATTCGACAAACTCCGAGAAGGCAGCCAGTACGACAACCTGTATGCGGCCGGAAGCGCACGGGCCATCGGCGACTGGCTGCTGGGCATGAATGCAACCCGTCTGTTCACCAAAAAATTTGGCGGCGGTAAAGCCGTACTGTCAATCGGCAGGGTACAAACCCCTACCCTGGCATTGATCGTCCAGCGGCAAAAGGAAATCGACGCGTTTGTTTCGGAAGAATACTGGGAGCTGAAAACGATTTACCGGGAAACCGAGTTTACGGCAACAATCGATCGCATCAAGAATGTAGAGAAAGCCAACAAAGGCCTTGCCTACCTGCAACAGCGCGATTTTGAAATAACTGCTTTTGAAAAAAAGGAAGGGAAAGAGGGTAACCCAAGGCTTTTCGACCTTACCTCCCTGCAGGTAGAGGCCAACAAAAAGTATGGCTATTCGGCAGAAGACACTTTGAAGCACATTCAAAACCTCTACGAAAAGAAATTTGTAACTTATCCCCGGGTTGACACTACCTATCTTTCAGAGGATTTACACCCGAAAGTGGAAGGCATCCTGCGCGAGCTGACCTATTACAGCCAGTTTACCGCCCCACTTCTTGCTAACCTTCCGATACCGAAATCTAAAAACGTTTTCGACGACAAAAAGGTAACCGACCACCACGCCATTATCCCGACGGGCGTGCTTCCTGTGCATATCAGCCAGGACGAAAAGCGCATTTACGATTTGATCGCCAGACGATTTATCGCGGTTTTCTACCCCGAATGCAAAGTCTCCAATACGACCGTTCTCGGGATGGTAGGCAAAGTGGAATTTAAGGCAACGGGCAAGCAAATTCTCGAATTGGGATGGCGGGAACTGTATGTGAACGACAATGCGGCAAAAAAGGAGGTTGAAGAAGAGAAGGTAATGCCGATTTTTGAAGTAGGAGAACGGGGCCCGCACGAGCCCCGCGTGCACCAGGGCAAGACCTCGCCACCGAAAGCCTACACCGAAGCGACGCTGCTTCGCGCCATGGAAACGGCCGGCAAGCAGGTTGAAGACGAGGAAATGCGCGAGCTGATGAAGGACAATGGCATAGGCCGCCCTTCGACCCGGGCCAATATCATCGAGACGCTCTTCAAGCGTAAATACATTGAAAAAAAGAAAAAGAATGTCTTTGCCACACAAACCGGCATAGATCTGATTGACACGATCCAAAACGAATTGCTGAAAAGCGCCGAACTTACCGGTCACTGGGAGCGCAAACTTCGCCTGATCGAAAAGGGCGAATACGCTATGGAGACCTTCAAGCAAGAGTTAATTGAAATGGTGGTCAAACTTACGCACGAGGTCAAGAATGAACGCGCGCGGTCTATTACCATTATCGAGGAAGCCCCCGTTATCGAGCAGGAAGAAAAACCTAAAAAGGAGCGTAAACCAAGAGAGGCTAAAGAGGAAGTCTCCATCGAAGCCCTCAACTGCCCCAAATGCAAGGAATATCTCTTAAAGAAGGGCAAAACAGCCTATGGATGCAGTAATTTCCAGGCCTGCGGCTTTAAAATACCTTTCGAGTTCCTGGGCAAAAAACTGACCGACAAACATGTCTTCGACCTACTCAGCAAAGGCAAAACTGCCAAAATCAAAGGCCTTCAAATTCCCGGCAGCACCGAGCTGATAGATGCCCGGCTGGTCATGAACGGCGACTTTAATTTTGAAGTCGGCTAAGTGCTACATCGGGCTGTTGGTCGTTTCCACATAAGGAAGGTGAAAAGTAATCCCCGAAATCTGGCATAGTGCCAGAAACTCGGACAAGGTCGGCATTATCCCGCGATTCAGAATTCTATCAGATGATTTTCGGGAAATGCCCGCGTCTTCCAGCGCCTCTGTCAGATTGATCCCCTTCACTTTCACAATCTCCTTAATGTCGGCGACCAATTCTTTGGCCCGCGCTTCAAATACTGTCGTTTCCATTTGCTGATGATGTTTGGTTTTCAAGCCGGAAAGAACAAAACCGTGCCAAGGTGAAGCCCGTGGCCTGACATTTGCTTTGGCAAAAATGAGTATGAGTACACCTGGTTTTCCTTGAATGAAAACCGCGATTGCACGGTTTCCAACAAAATGACCTTTAAATACAAATCATATGAATAACTATCATCAATATGCCGGCACATTCAGCATCGGCGGAAAAATAGAAATTAACCGCCTGGGTTATGGCGGCATGCAGCTCACAGGCCAGGGCGTTTGGGGCGACGCGCCCGATCGCGAGAATGCCATAAAAGTGCTTCGTGCCGCGGTAGGTGCCGGTGTGAATTTCATCGACACGGCCGACTCTTACGGCCCGCACACCAACGAGACGCTGATCGCCGACGCGCTTTCTCCTTACCCGAAAGATCTTCTTATTGCCACAAAAGGCGGTTTTGACCGCAACGGACCTAATCAATGGCGTGTCAATGGCCACCCCGAGCATATCCGTCAGGCTATCGAAGGGAGCCTGCGTAGGTTAAAAAAGGAGGTCATCGACTTGTGGCAGCTTCACCGGATCGATCCGCAGTTTCCCGTCGAGGAAACGCTCGGACCTGTTGCAGATGCCGTGAAAGCGGGTAAGATCCGCTATGTAGGCTTGTCGGAAGTGGATGTGGAACAGATCGAACGGGCGGAGAAGACAGTACCTATCGTCTCAGTCCAAAACCTTTATAATTTGGGTAACCGGCGTTGGGAAGAAGTGCTGGATTATACTGCCGGGCATGGTATGGCTTTCATTCCATGGTACCCGCTGGCGTCCGGACCCGAAAAATTAAAGAATAAAATCTCGGGTATTGCAGAGAAACATCAGGCAACCACAGCCCAGATTGCATTGGCATGGCTGCTCAAACGATCCCCAAATATCCTGCTCATCCCCGGTACCAGTTCACTCAAACATTTGGAAGAAAATTTGCAAGCGGGAAACATTCAATTATCTGACGAAGATTTCGAAGTATTGTCCTGATCTGTTTTCATCATGAACGACTATCAAAACAAAGTAGTGATCGTAACCGGTGCCGGAAATGGCATCGGTAGCGTTGTAGCCTCGCATTATGCCCGCAGGGGCGCCATCGTTGCATTGTGGGACCGTGACCCGAAAGGTTTGCAGGCCGTTCAGGAAACATTGGAAAACGAAGGCTTCAAAACCATTTCCCGGGTTATCGACCTGACCAATCCGAACGAGATCGTAACCGGAATTGAGGAAGAAAAAGTATCGCTGGGCAGAATTGATGTGCTGATTAACAACGCAGGTTTGGGCCGCACAAAATCACCTTATGAGCTGTCTGTCGACGATTGGGACTATGTGCTGAACACCAATTTGCGGGGCACATTCCTGTGCTCGCGCGAATCGGCCCGCGTCATGCGCACGCAAGGCAAGGGCGCCATCGTGAACATCGCATCTACGCGCGCGCTGATGTCCGAGCCTGATACGGAAGCTTATGCGGCTTCAAAGGGCGGGATACTGGCTTTGACACACGCATTGGCCATCTCACTGGGTCCTGACCACATTACCGTGAATGCCATCAGCCCGGGGTGGATCGAAACGGGCGACTACAACCACTTGAAAGCTTCCGACCATGCCCAGCACCCGGCGGGCCGCGTCGGTAAGCCAGAAGATATCGCACGTGCTTGCCTTTATTTGACCGATCCGGAAAATGATTTTATCACGGGCGCCAATCTGATCATCGACGGCGGTATGACGCGCAAAATGATCTACGAAGAATAGCGGCTACTTTTCGATCTTTTTCAGCTCGCTGTCCAGAAAGCTTTTAGGCAGCCATTTCGTGCCGATCATGACGCCTTCTATGGTTTTGGTATTGCCAATGTTTTCAAGCGGATTGGCGGCAAGCAGCACCAGGTCGGATACATTACCGGCCTTGATTGAGCCTGAATCTTTCTTATTCAAATAATCCGCCACATTAACAGTGCCCGTTTTCAATGCCTCGTAAGGCGTCAATCCGGCGTCTACGAGGTATTTCAGTTCGTGGTGGGTAGCAAACCCCGGCACATTCAGCACTTGCGGCGCGTCACAGCCGAGCATCAGCGGCACACCGCCTTTCTGACAAGCCAAAATCAGCTTACGGCGGATATTGACAAATGCCTCTGCCCGTTCCTTGTTGAATTTGGGATTATTGACATAACTACTCTTCGCATTGAGCCAGTTCTTCTTCTCATCGGCGGTCATATACTTCCATTCCGGGTCGTTTTCGTAGGCTGACGCCGGAAGTGGTGAGAGCCAGCGCTCGGCAATGGCCTGCGTGGGTACTACACGGATGTTTTTATCCTTCAAACCTTTGATAAGCGCGGGAATACGGGTAGTGTCCGCCGCAAAAGCGATCCAGGTACCGAAAAGGCCCGTTTCCTGCTCGGCCAGCGTGTCGGTACCGGGCACGATGGCCTCTACAAATCCGTCGAGGTGGTCGATGGAGGAATAGCCTGCGTCGATCGCCGCCCAAACGCCCACGGCAAACGAAACGTGCCCCACCATACCGATGCCCAGCTCTTTGGATGTTCTGGCAATGCCGGGGAATGTCTCTTTTGTAAGCCCGGGGAGCAATTTCAGATAATCGTAGCCTGCCGCTTTTTCTTCCCTCACCATTTCAATGCCCCGCGCGGCCGTCTTGACGGACTGCCCGCTGAAAGCCGGACCTGTGGTGTAGAAATTTGGTCCCAACACCTCCCCGCTCCGTACTTTTTCGCGAAGTTCGAGGTGTTTGGCATTGCCAAGCATTCCGCGAATGGTCGTAATGCCGTTGGCCAGATAAAGGGTTAGGACATCTTTCATCGGCCCGAAATCGTCGATTGCAGGCACATGGGCGTGCATTTCCGACCAGCCGGGCACCAGGTACTTGCCTGTCCCATCCACAATCAAGGCATTGCCCGCCGGTTTTGCATCTTTCCCTAGTGAAACAATCTTTCCATTCCTGACCACCACCGTCTGATCCTTTAAAACCGTCTCTCGGTCCATCGGAACCACATTCACCGATTTGAAGACAATATCACGATCGACATTGCTGACAGGTCCCTGCGCGAACCCGGCCTGGGCACCCATTAATCCGAAGATGAAAATCAGTCTGCGTATCATGGTTGTGAAGTGTTTTGAAATAGTCAGGAATGGATATGAGCATCAGCTCACTACTGAAACATTCTGCGCGTTTTTCTGCGCTTTCAGGCACAGTTCGGTCGCCAGAAAGCAATGCTCCTGCGACATGGCCGTCTCGGTACGGTTCAACACGTCGTCTACAAGCTGACGACCGTAAGGCAATTCCACCTTACTGCAATCAACATAGGTCGTTTCTTTATTATTAACGACAAAAAGGTGATTGCCTCCTTCACGGCCTCCTATGTCGATGTTCTTGCGAATCTCGATAAAGCCTTCCGTACCAAGCACGGTAAGACGTCCGTCGCCCCAGGTTTTCAGGCCGTCGGGCGTAAACCAGTCGACGCGGATGTAGCCCGATCCGCCGTTGCCGCGCAGCATCGCGTCACCGAAGTCCTCGAATTTGGGATACTGCGGATGGTTTACATTGCCAACCTGCGAGGCTACGACTTGTGCTTTGGTAGAATTCGTGAAGAATAAATATTGGTCAAACTGGTGCGAAGCAATGTCGCATATGATACCGCCGAAGCGCTTTTTATCAAAAAACCATTCGGGGCGCGTGTTCGCATTCATCCGGTGAGGCCCCAGCCCGATCGTTTGCACCACTTTACCGATAATACCCTCTTTTACGAGCTCGCCAGCCTTCACTGTCGCGCGGTTTTCGAGGCGTTCGCTGTACATGATCGAATAAATGCGCTTGGTTTCTTTCTGCACTTTACGCACTTCTGCGAGCTGTTCGAGTGTGGTAAGGCCCGGTTTGTCTACCATATAATCCTTGCCTGCCTTCATCACACGCACGCCCAGTGGCCCACGCTCGTCGGGTATGCCGGAGCTGAGCACGAGTTGTATGGACTTATCTTCGAGGATTTCGGCCTCCGACTTGGCTTGTTTGGCATTCGGATAGCGCTTGGCGAATGCCGCCGAGAGGTCTTCTTCTTTGGCAAAAAATGAAACCAGCTCGCCACCGCCCCGCGTTACTGCTTCCACTTGTCCGTAAATATGCCCGTGGTTCATTCCGATGACTGCGAACTTAATGCGCGGGGCCGCGTTCGGCATTGCGGGTACAAATGGTTGGCCGGCCACGACGGTCTTAATGGAGCCGTAAGCATTGGGGGTCAGTTGCGGAAACATCGCCAGGCCGGCGGCAGAATAAAGCGAATTACGCAGGAAGTCACGACGGTTGTCCTGTTGGTCTCTCATTGCTCGATTGGGAATGTAGTGAATACTTAGTAAAGCAGATTTTCGGCGGATATAATGTGCCGGTAATATGGACAGTATTCTACACCTCTTTCCCTGACAACCCCGCTACCGGAATTGTCTATTTATTTCCTACCGAAATCCCAAAAGTAATACGGGAGTCGTTGCGTTTACGGCCAACTTCCACCACACTTTCATAGGAGTTTTCAAAGCTCGTCCGAAGCGTTACCCATTTGTTGAGCGGCAACTCAGCCGAAAGGATCGTGTTCCACCGCAGGTTAGACAAATCATTTAATGCCGGCTGGATGAAGGTGAGGTGGTTGAACCGGAATTTGTCCGATAAAAAAGAATGTTTTCCCTTGATCCGGAAGGAATTCCGGATGGTGGCTACCGTAGCCTTTTCAAAAAAGTTGGTCGATTCATAGAGCAACGCGTCGGTGAGGCTCAGATCGTGTGACTTGGTTTTAATTACCCGGTATCCAACCCCCGCTCCGGCCATTTGCCGCAGGTCGATACGGCGTAGGTTACTGGTTTCCAACGCCGCCAGGCCGAAAACATAGGTTTTGCGCTTTTTGAAAACATCCACAAAAAGATCCACATAAGTATCCCTTTCGGCTAGAACGCCATTTTGTTTCCCATAAGTAAAGCGCGGATTGGTCGCTATATTGATCACCGGTCCGCTGAAAATCAGTTCGGCGCGCAAAACCATCAGACTGCGGTTGACATTCCCCTTGGCAAAGTTACCATCGCCGATAAACCGGTAGCGGACCGTATCGATCAAAACGCGAGGAGGCATGATGGCCGTGTCGGGTTGCGCAGCGGTGACCGAATCGGCCGGAAGCACCTTCAAAGTATCGGTTTTGACATCCTGCGGCCATGCAGGCACCGATATCAGCAGAATTAAAAAAGCGGCAAACGTAAAGAAACGGAAGCAAGTAAGATTTTTCATTAACGCAAATTTTGCAAAATAATGGTGCCAAACGTACGGGCAGTTGGTTAATTTGCCTTATGAACAAGATTGACCCAGCGGGAATGCCGGTACCCGGACAGCATAACTTCATTTTTCTGGATTTCAACATTTCCGAACTCTCGGTTTCACACATCCTGAACAACAGCTCGGAAATGCCGCAAACTGAGAAAAGGGGCTTTTTTGATATTCAGCCTCATGAAATCGATGTCGATTACGCCGCATTCCGGGTAGCTGTAAACCTTACCGAGACATTCAAAGTGGTGGTGAAGCAGGACCGGAAAGCGGTCAACCTTTACTGTGAATGCACTCGTCCAAAACGGAAACTGTGCGAGCATCAGAGCCAGGTATTATATAACCTGTTGAATAGAAGGGACCTGCGTGCATTCTTTGATAAAAAGCTCCGGCAGGAGAAGATCAGGGAAGTTGCTTTCATCTACGGCATGCAGGACGAGCCCGATCTCGATCAGTATTTTCAGCTCGAATACGGCGGGCGCGAACTGCAGGTTAAGCCCAGATTGAAGGAGCTCATCCCGGTCGACACTCTTTCGGTGGAGGCCTTGCAGGAACAACTCGTGCCCAAACCGGGCCGCGACTTCCCAGGCCCCAAGCCACAGGCCATCGATACCAAAACGATCGTCGCCATCGGCCTGAATAAGTACTACGATCATTTTTATATGGAAATGTACGAGGCGCCGGTAACCCGGCAGGGTAAATTGAAAAACCCGTTCGTTCCGCTTAATCCGCTCGAAATGATCTGGAAAACCCAGGATACGGATTCGATCAGGTTTCACACGGCCATTGCCTCTTTTCAGAATAATTTCAGGAAAAAGAACCCGGAAACCGACCTGCCGGGGCTGCATTCGATTGTACAGAATCCGCTGAAGATTGATTTCTACTATCATAATCCCCTGGTTTCCGAGAATGTCAATGCCGGGTCCCTGGTGCCCGTGAAGCTCGCTGCCACGCCGGCCGATCTGCAATTAACTATTGACAAGAAGGACCCGTTTTTCCAGATCAAGGGCGAGTTAATCCTCGACAATGTACATCTGGACATCGAAAACGTGCAGTTCCGTTACGATTATTTCGTGCTTTACAAGGACTCACTGCATCTGATCGAAAGCCAGGACATTCTCAGGACGCTGCAATTTTTCAGGCAGCATAACCAACGCATTTACGTCCACGAATCCAAATTCGAGGCATTCAGGGTCAATCTGCTTTCCAAACTCGGCAACGCCATTCGGATCAACTACACCTATGTGAAGGCTGCCACCCCGGCCCAGCGCCAGGAGCAGGGGTTCGACCAGGGTATCGAAAAAATTATTTACCTTGAAGACGTCGGCAACTATGTGATGATTACGCCTGTGCTCAAATATGGCAAGGTGGAGGTGCCGCTGTTCTCCAAAAATGATATTTACGCCGTCGATAACCACGGCAACCCCTTCATGGTAAGACGCGATCAAGAGGCTGAACTGCGCTTCGGCAGCGCGGTTATGCGTCAGCATCCGGATTTTGAAGAGCAGTTGGGCAAGGAGTTTTTCTACCTGCACCGCGCCCGTTTTTTGAGCGAGGACTGGTTCCCGGATGCATTTGAAGAATGGCAAAACCAGGGCGTTACCATTCTGGGTTTTAACAAACTGACCAAAAACCGGCTGAATCAGAACAAGGCCAACGTTTCCGTGCACATGGCAAGCGGAATCAATTGGTTCAATACCACGGCTAATGTGGAATTTGGCAAGCAAAAAGTCACGCTCAAACATTTACACAAAGCCGTCAAAAACCGCAGCAAATATGTGGAGCTGGGAGACGGGACATTGGGTATCCTGCCGGAAAAATGGGTCGAAAAGTTCGCGAAGTTTTTCGAGGCGGGCGAAATTGCCGGAGAGGTGATTCAGACGCCCAAGATCCGCTTCGCATCGGTGCAAGAAATGTATGAAGATGAGATGCTTGACCGCGAGGTGAAAGAGCAGATCGCATTCTACCAGTCTCGGGTTGAAGATTTCCGGTCCATTCAACCGGTACCTGTGCCCAGGACGCTGAAAGCAACCCTGCGCAATTACCAGAAACAGGGACTCAACTGGCTGAATTTCCTGGATGAATACAATTTCGGCGGCTGTCTGGCCGACGACATGGGTTTGGGAAAAACCTTACAGATCATTGCGTTCATATTATTACAAAGAAAAAAACAGGTCAAAAACACAAACCTGATCATTGTACCGACTTCGCTGATATTCAACTGGCAGGCCGAAGTCGAAAAGTTTGCGCCCAGCATTAAAATACTCACGATCTACGGCTCCGACCGGGTGAAAGAAGTGACCGACTTTGACCGTTACGAGATCATTCTTACTTCGTATGGCACACTGCTTTCGGATGTCAATTTTTTGAAAACCTATTATTTCAATTATATCATCCTCGACGAGTCGCAGGCCATTAAAAATCCCGAATCACAGCGTTACAAAGCGGCACGGCTGCTTCAATCCCGCAATAAGTTGGTGATGACCGGAACGCCGGTCGAAAACAACACTTTCGACCTTTATGGCCAGCTTTCATTTGCCTGTCCCGGCCTGCTAGGCAATAAGACGCAGTTCCGCAACCATTTTTCGATCCCGATCGACCGGTTCAAGGACAATGAACGGGCCGCCGAGCTGCAAAAGAGGATCAACCCGTTCATTTTGCGGCGCACCAAGCAACAGGTTGCCTCGGAGCTCCCCGAAAAAACCGAAATGGTCATTTACTGCGAAATGGGTGAAGAGCAGCGCAAGGTTTACAACGCTTACGAGCTGGAATTTTTCACTTTCCTGAACACCCGCACCGAGGGCGACATTGAACGCAGCAGGCTGCACGTTTTGCAGGGCCTTACCAAGTTGCGGCAAATCTGCAACTCGCCCGCATTGCTGCGCGATGATCTTTATTATGGTGAATCGTCGGCAAAAATAGATGTGTTGATGGAGCAAATTGAAGACACAGCGCCCTGGCATAAGATCCTGATATTCTCCCAGTTTACATCCATGCTCGACCTGATCAAGCCGAAACTGGAAGAACGCGGCATAGGCTATGAATATCTTACAGGCCAGACGCGCGACCGCGGCGCGCGCGTGGAGAACTTTCAGACCAACGATCAGGTGCGCGTGTTCCTGATCAGCCTGAAAGCCGGTGGGACGGGGTTGAATCTCACGGAAGCCGACTATGTGTACCTGATAGACCCCTGGTGGAACCCGGCCGTCGAGAATCAGGCCATCGACCGGAGTCACCGTATTGGTCAGCAGAAAAACGTGATCGCCGTGCGGCTCATATGCCCGGGGACCATCGAAGAAAAGGTGATGGAATTGCAGGAAGCCAAAAAAGACCTGGCCAATGATCTGGTGAAAACCGATACGGATATTCTCAAATCATTGACCAGGAGTGATTTGATGGCGCTGGTATCGCGCTAGTCGAGGTTTTTGTGAATTTCGTTGACCAGGTATTCTTTCGGATCATTGAAATACTCCCAAAAGAAAATACCAGCCAACTTATTCTTTTTCACATATTTACATTTCCCTTTGATCGATTTTTCATCCTCGTAGGTAATGAGTACTTTGGTAGAATCATTGAACAGATAAGGCGCTCTGGCTTTTTTGTCATAATACTTTTTATAGCCATTCTGTTCGATAATCGTGTCTTTCAACTTGGTATAACCACCACCTTGCACCGATTTGACACGCTTCGCTCCCAGGCCATGATTGTCGGCCGTCTCAGCCTCCCAGCCCTTACCATAAAAAGCCGCCCCCAATCCGATCTTGCTCGCAGGCACACCCGCGGCAATAAAATTCTTCACTGAACGGTCGGCCGATGAGCCTTCACCCGAGGAATCATAATCGTAAAGGTTGGTGTGGTGCCCTACCGTGCCGTTGCGACCGCCGTAATCGTAGGTCATTATCAGCACATAATCCAGGTACGCCTGCGCCAAACCCATTTCAGTGTGCTCAATGAACGATTTTGAACCGCCAACAGCCGTAGTCAGCAGGTATTTCTTCCCTTTTTCTTTTTCGAGCAAATTCAATTCATCCCGCAATGCTTTGAACATCAGCGTAAAGTTCTGCTTGTCCTCAGGACGGAAGATATTGCCTTCCTCGCCGCGCATACCGGGGTATTCCCAGTCGATGTCCACACCATCCAGGTCGAACTGGCGGACAATGTCGACGCTCGATTTCGCAAATTTCAAACGGGAAGATTCAGTCAGCACCGCATCGGAAAAGTTCTCGCTCCAAGCCCAGCCACCGATCGAGATTACGATTTTCAGGTCCGGGTTTTTCTTTTTAAGTGCATTCAATTTGCGGAAATTGGTCGAGTCGGTAGCCAGGTTGGTAAGCACGGCCAGACTGTCCTGTACATTCACAAATGCATAATTGATGTGTGTCAGCTTCTCTGCATCAATTTCTTCTACATTCGCCAGGCCGCGGAAGCCGCCTACGTAGGCATTTACGATGTATTTTTTCTTCTTTTGAGCCAAAACAGCGCCGGACATAAGCACGCACAGAGCAAGTGCCAGGAAAGGGGAAGCCCGAAAGGGCTTCGCCGAAGAGCATTTCATAGAGGTCAGTAAATTTAGGTTCAGGATATATCAATAAAGGAATATCCGCCTCGATATTACTTCTTTACCCGTATCGGTTACAGCCACATAGATCCCGGCGGGAAGCCGGCTCAGGTCAATGCGCCCTTCTCGACTGATCTGATACACATGATGAAGCCTGCCGGCAAGGTCATAAACCGATAGCTTTACCCGCGCTGAACTGGCAAGATTCACAATTAACATCCGCCCGACGGTGTAGATCAAATGCTGGTCTTGTGGCATTTCCACGCCGGTTATAATAGACGCCGCCCGCACGATGGCAAGTAAACTGTAAGGTGAGTCGCCCCCCGCGTTCACAGCCTTGACGCGGTAAAAATACTCCGCCGTTTCCAGCTCCAACTTATCTTCATATTGCAGAACCGTGGCCGGAACCTTTGCTATTTGCGAAAAGTTGCCATCGCCTTTCGCGCGCTCGATCACGATTTCGTTTGCATTGCCCGTAGGTTTGGCCCAGCGGAGCTGGATAAGGTCGGGACCAATGGGAACGGCCGTCAGGTTCACCGGAGCGTCCGGTACCGCAATATTCTGCGTTTTGGCTGAGCCTGTGTTGCTATACGCCGATGCCCCGATTGCATTTATCGCCCGCACGCGGTAATAGTACTCGGTCGCGGGGGCCAGACCAGTACTTTGGTAAGAGGTAACATTGACGGTCAGGTCGGCTATTTTGGTAAAATTCGTCCCATTTTGTGAACGCTCGACCTGGTAGCCGGTCTCATTGCCGGCATTGTCGGTCCATTTCAGATTGATTTGCGTAGTCGAAACCGTCGTAGCAGTGAGCCCCGAAGGCGCGTTAGGTGCTACCTGCAGCGTGGTGGCGTCGGCGATATTGGAATAAGCCGATTTCCCTGCGGCATTCCTGGCAAGCACGCGGTACCAGTAGCGGGTCGCGGGCGCCAGGCCGGTGTGCTGGTAGGTAGTCACGTTTGGCCCCAGATCGGCTATTTTGGTAAAGGACAAAGCGTCCGTCGAGCGTTCGAGCTCAAAAACGGTCTCATCCGTTGCATTGTCTTTCCAGCTCAGATTGATTTGCGTAGCGGAAACCACGGCAGCGGCTAGTGCCGACGGGGCCTTTGGAACTGTGATGATGGCCAGTGTTGTCGCATTGGCGACATTGGAATAAGGCGAGGCGCCAGAGGCATTTTTGGCTCGTACCCGGTACCAGTATTTGGTGGACGATTTAAGTGATTTGTCCTGATAGGAAATGGAATTGGCATTTAGCTCGGCTATTTTAACAAATTTTGCCCCGTCAGTCGATTGCTCGACTTCAAAGCCGGTCTCGTCGGAGGAAAGATCCAGCCACGTGAGATTGATCTGGCTTGCGGAGGCTGGCAAAGCAACCAGCGTTGCAGGTGCTTTGGGAACGGCGGCTAAAACGCCAAACGAAAATAGAAACAGGATACAAATCGGAATCAACAGTGCAAATCCGCGTCGGGTAGAGGTTCGGTTCATAAATCGGGACAATAGGGAGGCAAAAATAGAGGTTAAAAGCATTCATGCCACCAGTTACAGCCATCCGCGCCGTTTAAACCAGACATAAATCCCGAAAGTAATCGCTCCCATCAGGATCATCACACCCGGATAACCCCATTTCAAACGCAGTTCAGGCATAAAATCAAAGTTCATCCCGTAAATGCCTACAATAAATGTCAGCGGCATAAAAAAGACTGAAAACACGGTGAGTACGCGCACGATTTCGTTGGTTCGCTGGGAGGAAATCGAGAAATAGACCATCACCAGATGGTTCATGTTTTCAAAAAGGGTGTCGTAAATATTATGAAGCTTCACGTACAGGTCGCGTGTATCGCGTGTGTAGGTATTGGAATGCCCGGGCACATCCATTTTATCGACAATTTCATGCGAAAGCATTAATATGCGCCGTGTAACCTCCACCCTTCTTCTCAGATAATATAATCCCTTCAAAAGGGATGCTTTCCGCCTTTTGAGGAACATATTTTCCTCGTAATACTCGATGTCCTTCGTCAGTTTTAACGACGGTGCCTCGTAGGTCGCAATGCAGCTTTTGATGATTTCATTGACGAGATGAATTGTGTCCTCGCAGGAATGTTTGTCGACCTGCTGCTCACGAATGATCTCAGGAGCGCCCCAGTCTTTTTTGTGCATCGTGATAACGGCCTCCTTGGTCATAAAAATGGCCAGCTTGTCGGTCAGCTCGGCGACCGTATCGGCCTCCCCTCCTACTTTCTCGGCATGCATCCTGAAAATGATAAACACGTAAGTACCCACATCTTCGTATTTAGGTAAGTGATCGGGTTGCAGCCAGTCGTTGATCGACGACTCATGCAATGCATATTTTTTTCTGATCTGCTTTAATTCCTCTTCATCGGGATCCGTCACGTCAATCCATTCGAATGGGTACTGAGATGAATCTGCAATTGTCTGGACCATAAGGAATAAGGCTATAATTTTACGGTGTTAATAAATTGAATGTCGTCAGCGGCCCGGCTTCTCAGGCTTCGAATCGAGGATAAAACGCAGCGACTGATCCCTTGTGAAGAAAGCCACCATCCAGTTGTAAAAAGTTTTTATCTGGTTGCGGTAGCGGATCAGCGAAAACAAATGCACGACCAGCCACAGAAAATAAGCGATAAAGCCCTTGAAATGCAAACCCGGTAGGTCGGCTACGGCTTTGTTAACACCGATAATCGCCATTGTGCCCTTATCGACGTAGCGGAATGGCTTCGGCGACTTCCCTTCGTGCCACAACGAGAGGTTACGCGCCAGGTTCTTCCCTTGCTGAATGGCTACTTGCGCCAGTTGAGGATGTCCGTTCGGGAAATTTTCATCGGCCTCCATCAGGCAAATATCACCGATGGCAAAAATGTCGTCGAAGCCATTTACCCGGTTGTAGGCATCCACCAGCACCCGCTTACCTTTTCCGAAAACCTCCCCGGGCAGTCCGGGCAATGCCGTTGCAGTGACACCCGAGGTCCAGATCAGCGTTTCAGTTTCAATCGTTTTCCCGTTACCGAATGCGACTATTCCATCGGCATAATCTTTCACGGCATGTTCCAGCAAAACCTCTATCCCGAGTCCGCGTAGTTCGGCGAGCGTTTCCTCCTGTGATTTTTTAGTCATCGGGTTCAACACGACTGGTAATGCATCGACGAGGTAGATTTTCACTTCCTCCCGTTTCAATTCAGGATAGTCTTTTTTGAAAATGGACTTGTGCATTTCTGCCAGCATTCCGGAAACCTCCACGCCAGTCGGTCCTGCGCCTGCCACCACAATCGATAGCAACTTTCTGCGCACGACCGGGTCGGTTTCTTTGGTAGCCCGCTCTTTCAGCCTCAGAATATGATTCCGTAAAGCCAGTGCATCCCGTACGGTTTTCATCGGTACTGCGTTTTTCCGCACGTTTTCCATTCCGAAGTAGTTGCTCTCGGTGCCTGTGGCAAATATGAGGTAGTCGTAATGGATATCACCACTTTCGGTCGCGACTTTTTTTTGATCGGGAAAAATCCTTTCAAAAGCCCCCAAACTGAAACGAAGATTGGGTTTATCCTGAAAAAACTTACGAAACGGGTAGCTGATGTTAGAAGCTTCCAGGAAACCCGTCGCTACCTGGTACAACAATGGCGGGAAGAAATTGTAATTGTTCTTATCCACCAGCACAATTTGAAACGATTTGTTCCGGGAAAGTCTCTGAGCAAGGTTGATCCCGCCAAACCCTCCTCCAATAATCACTACTTTTTTTACATCCATAGCCAAACTTTTTGTCTGCCCGTGTTGTGGGCCGCATCGCGTGGCTTGCATTAATAACCATGCCGAACGCCTCAGGAAGCTTCAAAATCCACCTTCGTTGCTCAAATGCACGCGATGAACTGTGAAAATCTTTACTCATTCCCGGCGGTAAGCTATCCAATAGCGCCCCTGGTGCCGCGGTTGGCAATGCTGGCATGTGCTTTGTGGCGGTGGGCCGAATTCACAAAACATCTGCATTATGAACTTTGACATCGATACCCGCGGACAAACGCAAAGCGCACGACCCGGCATAGAAGAAATTATGGATCCTGCACCGGTAGTCATCAGGGAAAACTACCGCGGCAGCGGCAAATTGCAGGGCAAAGCGGCCCTTATCACCGGCGGCGACAGTGGCATAGGCCGGTCAGTAGCCGTGCATTTCGCCCGCGAGGGCGCCGACATCGCCATTGTTTACCTCGAGGAAACCCAGGACGCGGCCGATACCAAGGCGATGGTGGAGGCAGAAGGTAAAAATTGCCTTCTGATTCAGGGCGATATCCGTAGCGAGGAATTCTGCCGTGAAGCTGTGAGCCGCGCAGTGAATGAGTTTGGGAAATTGAATATCCTGGTCAATAACGCGGCCGAGCAACATCCGAAAGAGCAAGTATCCGAAATCTCGCCCGATCAGCTCAGCGACACATTTGCTACAAACATTTTCTCCTTTTTCTATTTCACACAGGCGGCTTTACCTCACCTGGCTGAGGGAGACTCAATTATTAATACGACCTCTGTAACCGCCTACCACGGCAGCCCCTCACTGCTCGATTATTCCTCTACCAAAGGGGCGATTGTCGCATATACACGTTCGCTAGCGGCTAACCTGGCGGAAAAAGGCGTACGGGTTAATGCAGTTGCGCCGGGACCGATCTGGACGCCGCTTATCCCGTCGACCTTTGATTCGGAGCGGGTGAAGAATTTCGGAAAAGATACCCCGTTCAAACGGCCGGGCCAACCCTGCGAAGTGGCAACATGCTACGTATTCCTGGCCAGCGAGGATGCCTCCTACATGAGCGGGCAAGTGCTCCACCCTAATGGCGGGCAGGTAGTAAACGGGTAATGGCAGAGGCTAGTCGCGGACGGCTAGTCGCGGACGGCTAGTCGCGGACGGCTAGTCGCGGACGGCTAGTCGCGGACGGCTAGTCGCGGACGGCTAGTCGCGGACGGCTAGTCGCGGACGGCTAGTCGCGGACGGCTAGTCCTGTTTGTAAAGCCATTTTCGGATCGCTTCTTCGAGCGTGTCTTTCAAAACCGGCTTGGTGAGATAATCGTCCATGCCGGCCTCGATGCATTTTTCACGCTCGCCTACGACTGTACCAGCCGTAAGCGCGATGATCGGCACGTGGGAATGACTCTCCACCTGCCTGATCTCGCGTGTAGCTTCATACCCATTCATTTCAGGCATTTGAATGTCCATAAATACAATATCAGGGCTGGTCCGGCGGAATGCCTCGATGGCCTCTTTGCCGTTGGCTGCCTCGATCAACTCACTGCCGGGCAATATTTTGCTCAGCATCGATTTAACCAGCAGCATGTTGATTTTGTGGTCTTCTGCAATGAGTATTTTCACTTCGCCTGTTTCGTAAATGACTTTTGAAAATTCTTCTTTTGCGGGTGATTTCTCTGGCTTATAAGTGATTTCCGATTTAAGCCCGAGATCGGAGAGCGCGTGAAATAGCTGTTGAATCTTCACCGGTTTTACCAAAAAATGCTTGATATCCAACTCGTTGCTAAAAACGCTAAGCGCCTCTTCGTCGAACGAATCGTTCAGCAGTATCACGGGCTGTTCTGCCATGCGGCCTTCCAGTCTTCTGATTTTACGGATTGTTTCAATCCCGTCCCACCCTGGCATCTGGCAGTCCATTAGCACCACATCGTATCGTTCACCCGAAGACAGCAGGCGGTAGCCTTCTTCACCACCGCTGACGTAGTCGGACCCGATGCGTTTATTGGCTAGCATATCTTTCAAAATCTGGCCGTTATGCACATTATCGTCGACGATAAGCACCTTTTCTATCTGCTCCACATTCTCCCATTCAAATCGTTCCTCGCCTTCGATAGCATGGAAGGTGACATCAAAGAAAAAAGTACTGCCGCCTTCGAGTTTGCTTACCAGTTGCAAGCGGCTTTCCATCAAACCGAGCAGGCTGTTTGAAATAGTCAGGCCGAGTCCTGTGCCGCCAAACCGTTTGGTGGTGGAGGAATCTTCCTGTGAAAACGCTTCGAAGATGCGGCGCTGATTCTGAGGATCGATGCCGATACCCGTGTCGCGGACCGAGAACCGGAATGTATTCTCCGGGCCGCTAGCCTTATGCAGCAGTTCAATTTTCAGTTCAATTTCACCCTGGCTCGTAAATTTGACGGCATTGCTGAGCAGGTTCACCAGGATCTGCCGCAACCGCACCGAATCGCACCAGACAAACTGTGGGATGTCGGCAGGGATATTCAGCAGCATTTCAAGGTGCTTCTGTTGCGCCTGGTAGGTTACCATATCAGCGACCTGGCCGCAAACTTCCAGCAGATCGGTTTTTTCGGGCGTCAGTTCCAGCTTGCCCGCCTCTATTTTGGAGAAATCCAGGATATCATTGATAATGTCCATCAGCAAGTTTGCCGATTGAAATACCATTGACATGTATTGCTGCTGGCTTTCGTCCAGATTGGTCCTCATCAGCAGATCGGTAAACCCTACTATGCCATTGAGCGGCGTCCGGATTTCATGGCTCATATTGGCCAGGAATTGCGATTTCAGTTTACTGGCTGCCTCTGCATGCTCCCGTGCTTCAAGCAATTCAAGCTCGGCCCGCTTCCGTAGCGTAATATCTCGGATCACCGCCTGGATGATCTGGGTGTCATTGATTTTAATCAGATTAAGCAAAACTTCGGCAATGAAAGATTCTTCCGATTCGCCAAAACGCCTGTATTTCCATTCGAAGCTGTGGGTGCCTTTTTCATAAACGGCCTGCACATGCCGGTTGCCCTCCGTTTTGTTGTCCTCCATGCCCAATTCGTTCAGGCCGGACAAGTCGCCCATCGGCATCCTCAGAAAGGTCTCCACCGAATCGATCCCGAACATTTTCAACGCGGCGCTGTTGCAATCCAGGTATCCCGTATGGTCAAAAAGAATAACCGCATCGCTGGTGGAATCATACAGGCGACGGAACTTGGCCTCGGAATTTTTGATATCCACTTCTGCCTGCTTTCTGGATGTGATGTCCTGAAATGCTCCATAAATTCGCACACATACGCCGTCGATCATCTCTGACTTGCCGATAGTCCTCACCCATAGCTCGGTCCCTTTTGCGGTGATAATTTGCAACTCACTGTCCCAGTCGGTTCCATGTGCCAGGCCTTCACTTAACAGCCGGGCTATCTCGTCCCTGCTATGACCTTCCTTATAATACTGAATGGCTGCTTCTATACTGGGAACATAATCCTGGGGGACTTCGTGGATTTCTTTGGTCGTCGACGACCAGTAAAGTTCATCCGTGCGCACATCGTACTCCCATCCTCCCACATGCGCGACACTATGGGTCTGTTCCTGGATATCCTTGATCCTTTTAAGCTCCATGTCCGCTTCCTTGCGGGCGGTTATGTCTCTTTCGACGGCTATGTAGTTGATGCAGTTACCATAATCATCGAATACGGGAGTAACTTTCAAGTCTACCCAATAACTGACACCAGTTTTAGTGTAGCAGAGCACTTCCTCTCTAACAATTTTCTTCTCCTTACACTGCAACGCGATCCGGTCGAGGGTATCCAGATCAGTATCTGGGCCGCGCAACAAAAGGAGCGGATTCTGGCCTTTGACTTCCCTTCGGCCATAGCCCGTGCGGATCTCATAGGCTTTGTTGACCCAAGTGATGTAGCCCTTGCTGTCTGTGATGACGATGTAGTCGGTCGTGTTCGAGGCTACAATGGCCAGCTCTTTGAGCCGTTCACGGGAATTTCGCAGCTCGGTAATGTCATGACTGGTAAGGATAATGTCCTTGCTCACCGGATCTATATTAGCGCTGGTATTACTCCATGACCACGATCCGTCCCGATGCCTGATCCGATGCTCTATCCCTCCCGGCACCGGTACGCCTGTCTCGGAGGTAATCCGCAACGCCTCGAAACAGACATCAAAATCTTCCGGGTGTATGAATTCGGTAAAAGGCTTCCCGACTGTCTCTTCGACCGTATGCCCGTACATCGCCGTCCAACTGGGTGAGACATAACTGAAAATGCCTGCCGGCGAGATCGTGAACAGCACATCCTGCATATTGGATACGAGTACAGAAAGATCCTCCTGTACTTTGAGCTGCTTGGTGATGTCGTAACCCACGCAAAATATCTCGGTAACAACGCCATTCTCGTCTGCAATGCCGGTGAACTCCCATCTGGTTGTTTTGACACCTCCGGGCGATGAGTACTTCCGAAGCACCACAGGGTTGGGTGTACCCGGGTTGACAAAGCATTGCTCGCCCGCTTGCAGGCATTTTTCAATGTCTTCGGGTACAACCCCGCTAAGTGACGGCTTGCCTATAATCTCGCTTTTTTCCAGACCATAAAATTCACTGAAATGGTCGTTGACATATATATAATTTCCCTCTAGGTCGATGCTTGTAACAAAAAACGCATTACTATTCAGCAAGGATTTATAGAGTTCGGTACCGGTTACCAACCCTGGTAGTTCGGGCATCAGATCCTGGCGACGGAAGCCCGACAATACCAGCCAGCCATGCGGTTCGGCGAAGGTGCAAATGGAGGTAACGGCCAGCCGCAGCGATTGTAGGTTATGTTTTTGAATCCGTACGATCCCATGACGGGCTTCCAGGTTTTCCGGGAAAGCCGCGCGGGCCTTGTTGATGTGGAATGTAAAAGATTGATTATTAAAAAGCGAAGAAACCAGATCGGAACCTTCCTCAAAACCCCGTTCGAGCATTTGCCGTAACCTGGCATCGGCCCAGCGATCGCCCGGATCTGAATGCTTCCAAATCAGTAGTCCGTCTATGGCTGAGTCCTGGATAAAATCGAAAATACTTTCATCCTTTTGCAGCAGCCTTAACAGCTCCGTCCTCAGATCATTCATTTTCAAAAAGACTTACAATTAGAAACGTCAATATTGGAATACCCTTTTTTGTACAATATAGGAGTTATTCGACGATTTTGGGGAGCGCTAAGCTGTCCGGTACCTAATTTTATAATATTCTAAAACAAATTCTACATTTGCATTTCCTGCTGGTATAAATAAAAACGCTCTTTTTCAGGTGTTGGAAAAAGAGCGTCTGCTTAACTGGCAACTTGTTAATCTTTCTTTTTGGGGACTTTGGCTCCTTCTTTTCGGGCTTCAGACAAACCGATGGCAATCGCCTGCTTTTTAGAAGTTACTTTTTTCCCGGAGCCCGATTTAAGTTTACCTTCTTTCTGCTCGTGTAAGGCCTCTTCCACCTTTTCACCGGCTTTTTTCGAATATTTAGCCATGACATTGTTTTTTAGGAGTTGATGCTTTTATTTTTCACACCGTAGCGGCGCGCATTTTGTAGCTCAAAATGCATACCAACAAAAACCATTTCATTGGACTTTATAATTCCAAACCCATAGCTCATGAAAAAAATACAATTACTGTTTCAGATGACCTGCGCATTATGCAGCTCTGCTGCAATAGCCCAAAACAACGATCTGATATTGCTAAAAAATGCGACCGTGCTCGATGGCGCGGGTTCGACCGCCCAAACCAATACCGATATTCTCGTTGCCGGCGGAAAAATTGCCGCTGTTCAAAAGAATATCAAAGCAAATGGGGCACGCGAAATTGATCTGACCGGTAAGACTGTCATGCCCTCCCTGGTTTGTGCGCATGCACACGTGGGAACGCTCAAAGCAACCACCTCGTCGGCCGATAACTACACCCGTGAGAACGTGCTAAGGCATTTGAAAAAATATCAGGATTATGGCGTCAGTGCCGTGCTGGCTATGGGCACCGACCGTCCGCTGATATTTAATGGATTTATCGATTCCACCCAGGCAGGACTGCTGCCGGGAGCCAGACTTTATTCGGCAGGCTACGGTTTCAACACCCCTGATCCAAATCCTGGCTCGTGGATGAACCTGCTTTTGCGGCCCGATACGCCCGAAGAGGTCCCTGCCATGATGGAAAAACTCGCGGCAGTGAAACCCACAGTGGTTAAGATTTGGGTCGATGACCACGGTGGTAACGCCCGGAAAATGAAACCGGAAATCTATCAGGCCATTATCCGCGAGGCACACAAACGCAATATCCGCGTAGCCGCGCATCTGTTTTATGCCGAAGATGCCCGCAAGCTGACCGAGGCCGGTATCGACATCATAGCCCACAGCATCCGCGACAAGGAAGTCGGCCAGGACCTTCTCACAAAAATGAAGCAGAAGAAGGTAATTTATATACCCACGCTTTCGCTTGATGAATACCAGTTTGTATACGCTGGTCATCCCGAATGGATCAACGATGCGTTTTTTAAAGCCTCGCTCGAACCGGGTGTGTTCGAAATGATCACCGATAAAGCTTATGGTGAAAAAATCAAGAACTCCCCGGATTACCAGCGCAACATGTCTGCATTCAAAACTGCGATGATCAATTTGAAGAAAATATACGATGCAGGTATTCCCGTAGCGCTCGGCACCGACTCCGGGGCGTTCCCTGTCCGTACCCAGGGCTTCACCGAACACCTGGAAATGGAACTGATGGTAAAAGCCGGTCTCACACCCGCGCAAGCCATCACCATCAGCACACGTAATGCGGCCACCGCCCTTCGCATCAGCCATGAAAAGGGCACGCTCGAGAAAGGTAAAAAAGCCGACTTGATCATCCTCTCGGGGAACCCTTTCGAAGACATCCGGAACACAAGGAAGATCGAATCTGTTTGGAAAAATGGGCAGGAGGTGAGCAAGGGGCCTCTTTAATAACCAGTAAAACCATGAACATCACACAACCTCACACTTACTACTTTAAAGACGACGGAAATATACCCAACAACAAACTCCCGTTGCTTATTTATCATGGCGCTTTCAAGGTCTCGGGACAGGATGGTGCTGCCTGTCTGGAAAAGCGGTTTGCAGAAAATAACTGGACAAATTCATGGCGGAATGGTGTGTTTCCGTATCACCACTACCACAGCATCACACACGAGGTGCTGGGCGTGTATGCCGGGCATGCATTGCTGCATATGGGGGGAGAGCTCGGTGAAAAGCTGAACGTAAGCGCTGGCGATGTGCTGGTGATACCGGCCGGAGTGGGTCACAAGAAACTGAAAGCCTCGGCGGATTTTGCGGTAGTTGGCGCATACCCCGACGGCCGGGATTACGACATCCTGCGTGGCCAGGCTGGCGACAGGCCGCGTGCCCTGGAAAATATCCGCAAAGTTCCCATCCCGCTTTTGGACCCTGTATGGGGCTCCGAAAAAGGTTTATCCAAAATATGGAAGTAATTTAATGCCCAAAATCACTCCTGATCATGAAAATTAGATTTAAAAGACTCGATCATATCATGCTCTGCATTCCGCCGGGTACCGAACAGCAGGCGCGGGAATTCTACGGTGGCGTACTGGGCCTGGAAGAATTAGCCGACCTGGGTTATCCGCTGCCACATGGCGCGATCTGGTTTCAGATGGGCGATATACAGTTGCATATCCGTGCCGAAGATGTGCACGATATTTCACAAAGGCATCCGGCATTTGAGGTACACGACCTGGAAGAGGCCCGCGCGTTGCTCGCAAAGCACGGCATCACCGTCAAGAATGAAAGCAAAATTCCGGATCGTAACCGCTTCTCCTTCCGCGACCCGTTCGGAAACCGTATAGAATTGATTGAAATGACCGCATAAAAATGACAGGGGCCGCACCATTGGCACGGCCCCTGCGGCTTGTAAACCAAACCTACGTTGTGATATCGGTATATGGATTGCTGATCGTGACGACTTCCTGATTGATGAACTGGATCAGATTCTCGTTCAAGCGCTCCTTGTGGGTGAAAAACAGACCATGTGGCGCGCTTTCGTAAACGATATACTCAGCCCCGGGCAGCATTCCGGATGTGCGTTCGCTGCTCACATTGATAGGTACCGTCTTATCGTCTTCTCCGTGAATGACCAGCAGAGGCACATCCAGCAACGAGATTTCGTTTCGAAAATCGGTAGCGCTGAAACTGCGGATGCATTGCGTTGTAGCGCGGCCTGAACCCTGTAATGCAAGCATGCTGTGCCAATGCAGCAACTCCTCACTTACGGCATGATTTAAAAATCCATTCCCATAAAAATCTCTGGCAAAACCCGCCAGAAATTTAGGACGGTCGTCTTCGATGTCCTTCACAAAACCGTCAAAGACTTCCTGAGGCAGGCCCTCGGGATTGTCCTCGGTGTGAAGCATGTAAGGCAGCACAGTACTTATCAGGATGGCCTTAGCCACTTTGCCGCTACCGTATTTGCTCAGATAACGCACCACTTCGCCTCCGCCCATCGAGAAGCCGACCAGGACCACATCCCTCAGGTCCAGCGTATCGATCACCGATTTAAGGTCAGCGGCCAGTGTATCGTAATCGTAGCCGTTCCAAGGTTTATCCGACTTGCCAAAGCCGCGACGATCGTAGCTAATGCAGCGAACGCCATGTTTTGGCAGCACATTAAACTGATACTCCCACATTTCATGGCTGAGAGGCCAACCCGAAATGAATATGACGGGCTTTCCCTGCCCAACTTCATGCACAAAAAGCTGTACAGGCTCTGCATTGACCGCTGTTTTTGATTCTATAAATCCCATGACGTTCTGTTTTTAGATTCTGGTTGATGCTAAAATCTGCAACCACCCGACAGAAAGAGCTGTGCCAGCCAGCGGATCATCCCAAATAAAGTGATGAATGTATTCCTGCATGATTTGCCAGGGATACTAGGTTGTGGACGGATATGAACAGCGGGGAGGAAGATCAGCAAAATCCTGTATGCCAGTTCAAATGCCGACATATTTAGTTAACGCGAAGCGAAAAAGCAGTAATTGGCAAAAGTAATCCTAAATTTGCAGTCACTTTCGACGCAGAAGACATTCACTTGATGTTAAAGTTTGTTTACGGTTTTTTAATTGCTATTGTCATTCTTGCGGGGATTACCGAGGTTGTATTAAGGGTAAAATATGGCTTTTGTAACTCACCGCTTTACGTGTCCGACCCCGATTTTGAATATATATATGCGCCAAACCAGAACGTAAAAAGGTTCGGCCAGGTGCTGCGTACCAATAGCCTTTCCATGCGAAATGAGGAAGTGCTTCCTACCGACAGCCTGGTGATATTGCTGATCGGAGATTCGGTGGTAAATGGCGGAAGTCTCACCGATCAGGACAGCATTGCTTCCACCCTGCTGGAAAAGCGCTTCTTAAAGGATTTCAAGAAACGGGTGCGCGTTCTGAACATCTCCGCCGGATCATGGGGTCCGGACAATATCGCCGGTTATCTCAAAAAATACGGCACTTTCAAGGCTAAATTGATATGCCTTGTAACGAGCAGTCACGACGCCCATGATATCATGTCGCCCCAAAGTCCAGTAGGCATCGACCCGGGCTGGCCCGACAAACAATACAAAGTGGCACTTTACGAGCTTTGGGACCGGTATCGCTGGATGCTCTTCTATTTCCTGGATACCCTTTTCCTGACACCCGAACCCGAGAAAAAAGAGGACAATATCGCCATCGTGAAACCCGACGTGACCGACAGCGCACACGTTGCGGCGGACGCGAAGGCGGTAGAGGATACGGTAGAGGCGCAAAAACTCAACGATGCGGGCATCCGTAAATCCGGGCTGATATTCAATCCCGGTTATGAGCAGCTTTACCAAATCGCACAAAGGGATCACATTCCGATGCTCATTTATCTGCATCCGGAGATTTCCGAGATCGATCTGGGGCATTTTAATGACCAGGGTCAGGAGATTATCGCCTTCGCCAAAGAGAAGAATATCCGGCTGATAGACGAGTTCAAGTTCGGCGTCTCGAAAGAAAGATACCGCAAGATGGATGTCGTGCATTTCAACAGCCGGGGACAGATCTTCCTGGCCGACAATCTGTATCCATTGTTTCAGGAATACCTTAACCTCCGGAAATGATGCGCGTACTGATTGTTCACAACCAATTATGGGCGCATTACAAATCGAAGCTTTTCAGTGAGATCGACAGGGCCATAAAGTTAACCGATCCGGGAGACGAGCTGCTTGTGGCGCAGATCGCTTTTTACGAAGCAAGCCGGAAAGTAATGCAAAGTGACGATGCGATCATTTATGATTATCCTTACAAGGTTCTCTTCGAACGCAGCCTCGACCAGGTGAGCTTTGCGGAGCGGCGCCAGGCACTTTTCAGGATATTTAACGAATACCAGCCTGACGTGCTCAACATTACCGGCTATTTCGACTGGGCCCAGGTACTGCTGATGTTCTATGCCCGCTGGAAAGGCGTAAAGGTGGCCATTTCATCAGAATCCTCCTCGGCCGACCATAACCGATCGGCGTGGAAAGAATGGGTCAAAAAAGTGATTGTTGGCCGTGCCAATGCCTTCTTTTGTTTCGGGGAAACATCGGCGAAGTACCTTGAAAGCCTTGGTGTAGCGAAAAGTGCGATCATGGTGAGAAATGCGGCGGTCATCGACGAGCAAGTGATCCGTAACCGATACGACGAAGCTAAAAGAGAACTCGCCGCCTCTGCGGGAGCGGATCGCGTTTCGAGAAAATTCGTGTATGTCGGCAGGCTCGCTCCGGAGAAAAACCTGACGACGCTGATCCGGGCATTCGACAACGTGGTCAGACAAACTGGTTCGGACTGGAAATTGCTTTTCGTGGGAGACGGCCCTGAACGGGCCAACCTGGACAGACTGGTGACCGATTTGGGTATTGCCGCACAGGTCATTTTTGCCGGCGGGTTCCCCTGGTATCAGGTGCCTGGCTGGCTGGCGCAAAGCGATGTGCTCGTATTGCCCAGCAAATCGGAACCCTGGGGATTGGTCGTTAATGAAGCGATGGTATGCGGGATGCCGGTAATCGTGTCCCAAACCTGTGGATGTGCCCAGGATCTGGTGCGTAACGGCGTGAACGGGTTTACATTCGATTACTCCCGTCAGGCTGAGCTGGAAGAACATTTAAGCTTTTTTATCCGGAACCCCGACCGCATAACCGGAATGGGACGAGAGTCTGTGAAATTGATCGCTCCATTCGCATCAGGCCCCGTAGCCGCGCAAATGGCGGGGGCCTACCGCGACCTGACCGCCAGACGACCGGTAGCATAACCAACACAACTATACATTAAAACCCAAGCATGCGAATACTGAATATTTGTGCATATACATGGGCGATCGGAGGCCCGGCCCGCATTATCTACGACCATACCACAGAAGTAGTCAGGCAAGGCCACCAGGTCGATATCCTCAGCCCGATGACGCCAGGCGAGAAGATGTATCCCGTACCCGAAGGTGCGCGCCTGATCGCTGTGGCCCGCACAACGCCATTTAGCAATTTCTACCGGGAGTTTTCTGTCGATTTGTACAAATACCTCAAAAAACATATCCACGAATACGACGTGGTACATATGCATGGGATCTGGCATTTCGGCAGCCTGGCCCCGTTCCTGATCCCCTCGAAGGCGGCAAAAGTGATCACCATTCACGGCCTGCTTGACAAATGGGCGGTGGCCCACAGTAAGTGGAAAAAGGATCTGGTGACCTTGTTGTACCAAAAAAGGTTACTGGGGAAGGCCGACCTGATTCAGATCAATAATACCGATGAGGAAGAGGATGTGATCCGCTACCTGGGGTATCGGCCCCAAAACATGGTGATCGTACCAAATGGTATGAAGCTCGACGAGTACACCCGTTCCAATTTGCCTGCAAGGGGCCTTTTCAGAGCTAAACACGGCATTTTGCCCGACCAGAAAATAGTGCTTTTCCTGGCAAGGCTCAATATTAAAAAAGGCCTCGATCTGCTTTTGCCCGCCTTTCAGAAAGTTCATCAACAGATACCTGATGCCCAACTGATCCTTGCCGGACCCGACGATGGTTACAAGGCCGAAACCGAAGACTTCATTCGAAAGCATCACCTGGAAGACCGCGTCAAACTGGTAGGAATGCTTACCGATACGATCAAAAAAGAAGCATTGGCAGATGCAGATCTGTTCGTTTCCCCTTCCTATTCCGAAGGTTTTTCGATCGCGGTGCTGGAAGCGATGACCTCAGGCGTACCCGCTTTGGTGTCCGACCGCGTTGGCTTTGGCGACTACATCGCCCGTTATGGGGCAGCCTACCTTACCCCGTTGACCAGCGACGGTGTAGCAGATGGTCTTCTTAAAATATTACAAGACAAGCCCTATGCTGAATCTATTGCAAATCGAGCTTTCGAGATGGTAACCGAAAATTTTGACATCCGTGTGGTTGCCAACCAGTTATTGGAAGAATACAAGAAAGTTCAAAAAAAGTAACTACATTTGCCGCCGTAGTAACCGTTCCATGGCGCCCGGCGCGGGTGAACGGCAACGATGCCCGGTTCTGTTTCCAACAACGTATGATCGATTTATCCGTCATCATTTTAACACACAACGAATCCAAGCACATAGGCCGGTGCATTCAAAGCCTGTTACAGGTTACTGATAAAATTTTCATCGTCGACTCGTTTTCAACCGACGACACAGTCGCGATTGCTGAAAGGCTCGGCGCCAGAGTCGTGCAAAATCCCTGGGTTTCCTACGCATTCCAATTCAATTTCGGTATCCGCAACAACCCGTTCCAAACGCAGTGGCTTATGCGGATGGATGCCGACGAATACCTTACTCCCGAACTTGCGGCTGAACTGAACAGTTCCCTGGCACAAGTGCCCGAGCACGTTTCAGGATTATACCTGAAACGGCGGGTGATTTTCATGGAAAAATGGATCCATCGGGGCGGATACTATCCGATCTGGCTACTGCGTATCTGGCGTCGCGGACTAGGCATTTGCGAAGAATTGTGGATGGATGAGCATATCAAGCTAAGCAGTGGAAGCACTGCCCAATTGCAACACGATATCGTCGATCACACCCTCAACAACCTGACCTGGTGGACGCAAAAGCATAACAATTACGCAATCAGGGAGGTTATCGACCTGTTAAACATTAAGTATAACTTTGATAGCAAGGAGACTGTCGAGCCGAGTTTCTGGGGCAGCCAGGAGCAGCGGACGCGCTTCCTGAAAATCAAATATGCCAATATGCCTCTTTTCACCCGGCCATTCATCTACTTCACATACAGGTACTTCATTAAATTGGGGTTCCTCGATGGAACGAAGGGGCTCATATGGCACGTTTTACAGGGGTTTTGGTACCGGTTCCTGGTTGATGCCAAAATTTATGAGGTATATCACCGGGTAGGACGCGACAAGGAAGCTATTATATCACATTTCAGGACAGAGTATGGAAAAGACCTCAGGAACCCAAACCAATCTGTCAGTTTATAACATCGACTGGTACAAGCCAGGCAGTTATCCCAAGATGGTGATCTGGTATTTCCTCAACCGGCTGTTTATTCATACGCATATTCCGTACCCTTCTTCATTCAAGGTTGCATTGCTGCGGATGTTCGGCGCCAGGATCGGCAGAGGCGTGGTGATCAAGCCAAAAGTGAACGTGAAATATCCCTGGTTCCTGCAAATAGGCGACCACGTCTGGATCGGTGAAGAAGTGTGGATCGACAACCTCACTTTGGTGACTATTGAATCAAATGCGTGCCTCTCGCAGGGCGCGATGCTTCTGACGGGCAATCATAATTACAGAAAAAGCACTTTTGACCTGATTGTGAAGCCGATAACCCTTGGGGCTGGCGCCTGGATCGGCGCAAAAGCGACAGTTTGCCCGGGTGTGGTGGTAGGCTCCCACGCGCTGCTGACAGTGGGGTCTGTGGCGACGAGCCATTTAGAGCCTTATGGAATATATCAGGGAAATCCTGCGAAATATGTCAAAACAAGAACTATAACCAATTGAAAGTAAGTATACTTACTGTTGTATATAACGGCTCGGCGACGATCCGCGACGCGATCGAGTCGGTCATCGGGCAGGATTATCCTGACGTCGAATATATTGTCGTGGACGGAAATTCGAAGGACGGCACCCAGGAAATTGTGCGGTCCTATGGTGATAAAATAGCCCGTTTTCTCAGCGAACCTGATGCCGGAATTTACGATGCCATGAACAAAGGCATACAATTGGCAACCGGCGATGTGATAGGAATACTGAATGCCGATGATTTTTACGCGTATCCATCGGTGATCAGCGAAGTGGCCGGAGTACTGGCATCCAGCGACATCGATGCTTCCTATGGTGATCTTGAATATATTGATGCGAACGATGCAACGGTGGTACGCAGGAAATGGGTCTCAGGTGCATATAAGTTTGGCGCATTTTTGAATGGATGGATGCCGCCACACCCCACCTTTTTTGTCAAGAAAAAGGTTTACAACGCACACGGGCTTTTTCGCCTCGATCTGGGAAGCGCAGCGGATTATGAACTAATGCTGCGTTTTGTACATCGTGAAAAAATCAAACTTGCTTACCTGCCAAGAGTCCTGGTGAAAATGCGGGCGGGCGGGGTCAGCAACAGCACGCTGAGAAATCGCGTCGCGGCCAACCGGAACGACCGGATGGCTTGGAAAATCAACAATCTGGAACCCCGGTTTTATACCTTATGGTTAAAACCTTTGAGAAAAATTATACAATTTATCTAAGATGCGGAACTCAACTGAAGTAGCTTAAACCACACAGTAATTATTTTGATATTCAGGCATTTGCATATTACAAATATTGGTTTATATTTCGACATTTGAATTTGGATTTTCGGATCCGTACTCGACGCACTTACTAACTTGACAGGCACATGGAATTACAACTACCTCTGCAGATACTGACCGAAGGAAACGTCAATACGCTTGTCCATCATGACATCTATCAATGCCTTCTCTCTTTCCTGATCGGATGCTTTCTTTCGATCATTTCGATACCCATCATCATCAACCTCTCAAACCTGCTGCATCTGACTGCAAAGCCGGGTTTCAGAAGCTCACATGAAACGGAAACGCCTACTTTGGGCGGTATTGCCATATTTGCAGCCACGCTGATAGCCTACTTTCTGTGGCCGCATTCAGAAAACATACTCGATTCGAACCTGATCAGTCTGGCGATGACCGGAATGATCATCCTGTTTTTCCTGGGGATCAAAGACGATATTCTTGCAGTAGATCCTACCAAGAAGCTCATTATCCAGATTTTCGCGTCGCTGATCCTTGTGGCGATGGGTAATTTCAAGGTTGATAACTTTTACGGCATCTTCGGCATTCACGGCGTTTCAGACTTTATCAGCATTCCCCTGACCGTCTTTATATTCATCGCCATCATTAACGCCATCAACCTGATCGATGGAATAGATGGCCTGGCAGGCGGTATCAGCCTGATAGCCGGCCTTGGTTTCGGAATCTGGTTTATTGCCAATGACCACTTCTCTTTCGGCTGCCTCGCGTTCGCGATGTCGGGCTCACTGCTCGGTTTTCTGCGTTTCAATTTTTCCAAAACCAGCAAGATTTTTATGGGCGACACCGGTTCGCTGATCGTAGGGTATCTGCTATCGATCTTTGCGGTGGAATTCCTCTCATTGAATGTAGGGTATCTGCACGATCCCAACGCTTATTTCAATGCGCCGATCATTGTGATGGTATTGCTCATTGTGCCGATCTTCGACACATTGCGCGTCTTCATCGTACGTATTTTTAAAGGCGGCTCTCCATTCGTAGCCGACCGCAACCACATGCACCATATCCTGATCGACAATGGCCTGAACCATTTCTGGGCCTCATTCACGCTCTGGATGGTGACCATCATCAACACTGCCTTGTTCTTCACCTTCCATGGCGACATCACCAACACAGCATCCATGTACATTTACATTGGCATGTTCGGTTTATACATGGTATTTGCCTATTTTCTCAAAAAGCGCATTGCTTCCGTCAAAGAGCGGAAAAAATTGGTCAAAAGCCCTTCACTGGCCGACGATGACCTTTCTACCTTTCAATAAACACAGTAACCTGTCGTCTGAAAACCGCGATGAAATTCTCGCGAATACCTTCTGAGAATTCATGGCGATGAACCGAATGTTTGTACCTTGCACGAAACATCGTCCACTTAGGTATGAACAAAAAGATCAGAAAAGAAGACGCGCTATACTACCATTCCAAGGGTAGACCTGGAAAAATACAGGTTATCCCCACCAAAGAAACGAGTACCCAACGTGACCTTTCGCTTGCCTATTCTCCCGGCGTGGCGGAGCCCTGCCTGGAAATCGCCGAAAATGTAGAAAATGCCTATCTATACACCGCCAAAGGCAATCTGGTGGCTGTTATCAGCAATGGCACCGCCGTGCTCGGCCTGGGCGATATCGGTCCGGAAGCTTCCAAACCCGTGATGGAGGGAAAAGGATTGCTCTTCAAAATATATGCTGACATCGACGTTTTCGATATCGAACTCAACACCAAAGACGTCGATGAATTTGTAAGAACAGTCAAAATCCTCGAACCTACCTTCGGTGGCGTCAACCTGGAAGATATCAAAGCGCCCGAATGCTTTGAGATAGAAACCCGGCTTAAAAAAGAACTGAACATTCCGGTGATGCACGACGACCAGCACGGCACGGCGATCATCAGCGCGGCCGCGATGCTGAATGCATTGGTGCTGGTCAACAAGAATATTGGCGACATCCGCGTGGTCGTCTCGGGAGCGGGCGCATCGGCCGTCTCGTGCACCAAGCTCTACCTCGCCTTAGGGGCAAACCCGAAGAATATCGCGATGTTTGACACCAAGGGCCACATTCACAATGGACGAACCGACCTCAGCGACATGAAAAAGCAGTTTGCTACCGATGTAGCTTACAGCTCACTGGAAGAAGCCATGGTAGGTGCCGACCTGTTTCTGGGTCTTTCCACAGCCGATATCGTTTCGAAGGACATGGTCAAATCCATGGCCAAAGACCCGATCGTGCTCGCAATGGCTAACCCCAACCCCGAAATTCCTTATCCGGACGCAGTTGAGGCCCGCGAAGATGTGATCATGGCCACCGGCCGCTCGGACTACCCCAACCAGGTCAATAACGTGCTTGGTTTCCCGTACATATTCAGGGGCGCGCTTGATGTGCGAGCGACGGAGATCAACGAGGAAATGAAGCTTGCTGCCGTTCACGCATTAGCCGATCTGGCTAAAAAACCGGTACCTGATATCGTCAACCTGGCTTACAATGAGACAAATATCGTTTTTGGCAAAAATTATATTATCCCAAAACCGGTGGACCCCCGCCTGCTGACTACCGTAGCACCTGCTGTTGCGAAAGCAGCGATCGCAACCGGTGTGGCGCGGAAGATTATCACCGACTGGGATGCTTATGACCAGGAGCTTTCCAACCGTCTTGGACGCAATGAGCAGATTTCCCGCGTAATCCTTAACAAAGCAAAATTGGCCCCGAAAAAGGTCGTTTTTGCCGATGCAGAGAATATCCAGGTGCTACGCGCCGCCCAGCAGGTCCGCGACGAAGGAATTGCTACGCCAATCCTGCTGGGTAATAAGGATACAATACTTCATTTGATCCAGGAAAGCAAGCTCGATCTGGCCGATGTGTCGATCATCGATCCGCGCGCTTCGGAAAGCGATCCGATGATCGAGAAATATGCCGCAAAATTGTTCGAAAAACGCAAAAGAAAGGGCCTTACCCCTATCGAAGCGCGTCGAACGATGTATTTCAAAAGCTATTTCGGCTCGATGATGGTTGAAACCGGAGAAGCCGACGCATTCATTTCCGGTCTGACAAGAACTTACCCCGACACGATCCGCCCTGCGCTGCAAGTGATCGGTAAGCAGGAAGGCGTCAACAAGGTGGCGGGTATGTATATCCTGCTCACTCCGAAAGGTCCGTTGTTCTTTTCTGATACCACAGTCAATCTCGATCCGACCGTTGATGACATCGTGGAAATCACCGAACTGACGGCAAAAGCTGTTGAGCGCTTCAATATCCAGCCGCGCATTGCGCTGGTGACCTATGCCAACTACGGCAGTGCCAAAGGAGCCGATGCCGAAAAAATGCGCGATGCGACGGCGATCCTGAAAAAGCGTAACCCGTCAATGATCGTGGAAGGCGAATTGCAGGCGCACCTTGCATTCAATACCGCGCTATTGAAAGAAAATCACCCGTTCAGCGACCTGGTGGACGGCGGTGCCAACACGTTGATCTTCCCTAACCTTTCGGCCAGTAACATTGCTTACAACTTGCTGAAAGAAGCAGCAGAGCTGGAAACCATCGGGCCGATCCTGCTGGGACTAAAAAAGCCCGTGCACGTACTGCAATTGGGCAGTTCCGTCAGAGAGATTGTGAACATGGTCGCAATAGCGGTGGTCGAAGCGCAGCTGAAAGGCCAATAATGCACTTAGTGATTGATTCTAAACAAAACAGCCCGGAACATGCCGGGCTATTTTGTTTTATGAAAAGCCTGTCACGGCTTCAATTTTACAAATGATGGATCATAAAGCTTCGAATGAATCTGCTTCAACTTTGCCTCGGGGAATTTGTTCACCTTGCGGTCATAAGTCATTAATCCGTTGGTTTCAACCTCAACGTCGGTTGTCTGGGTATAAACCGCTGCCGAAAGGCCTTTTTTGATCAGAGGTTCGAAGCGGTTGATAAACGACTCATACCGGTTGTAGAGCTCCTCCTGGTTTTTAAAGCTCTGGTAACCCCAGTTATCTTTCTGCTGCCAGACATGCTGGTCAACCGGCAAACCCAAACCTCCGAATTCCCCTAAAACAATGATCTGCTTCTGACCGAACAGATCAGGACGCGGCATTACGGGAGCCGGATAATTATGTAAATCGATAATGTGGCCCACCGGCTCGAAATTACCGCCACTGGCGCTGTTTACCAGGCGCGAAGGATCATATTGCATGGTCCAGTTGGTTATCTCAGCCGTTTTGAACTGACCCCATGCTTCATTGAACGGTACCCAAACCACAATCGAGGGAAAAAAGCGGTTGGCGTCCATGATGGCCTTCCATTCCGTTTTGTAGATGTTCTCAGACTCGGGCGTGCGCTTCTGGTCGGTTTCGTTGCCGGTAATGCCCGGGCGCATTTCCCAGTTGTTGCCTAAGTCGCCGCTTGGCATATCCTGCCATACCAACATGCCAAGTTCGTCGCAATAACGGTACCATCTTGCCGGTTCCACTTTTACGTGCTTGCGGATCATATTGAAACCCATTTCCTTGGTTTTCACAATGTCGAACTTCAAAGCCTCATCGGTCGGCGCAGTGTAGAGTCCATCGGGCCACCAACCCTGATCGAGCGGGCCATATTGAAACAGGAACTTGTTGTTCAAAGTCATGCGCTGGATGCCGTTCTCATCAACCTGCACGCCGATTTTACGCATGGCCGCGTAGCTTTTTACCTCGTCGACCACTTTTCCATTGCGTGTAAGTGTCACAGTCAGATTATAAAGTGAGGGCGAATCCGGCGACCAGAGTTTTGCATTGTTGATCGTCAGGCTGGCAGACTGGCCAGCCGCCACTTCCTGTTCAGCCACTTTCTCACTACCATCCCAGGCAATGATTTTCACCTTATCGGTTGTCCCGGAACTGGCCACCTCCGCATTTACAGTAAGTGTCTGCTTATCAATATCAGCGACAGGAGTTACTCTTTTAATATGGCTGGTGGCGACCGTTTCCAGCCAAACCGTTTGCCAGATACCCGTCACGGGAGTGTACCAGATCCCATGCGGGTTCTTGATTTGCTTTCCACGCGGCTGAGGGCCGTCGCTGCTTGGATCCCATACCTTTACCACAATTTCTTGCTGCTTTTTCTTTACCAGCAGGTCGGTAATGTCAAATGAGAATGGGTCGTAACCACCCTGATGGCTTCCCGCAGGTTTGCCGTTTACGAACACTTCGGCTTTCCAGTCGACAGCCCCGAAATGAAGCAGCACGCGCTGGTCTTTCAGTTTGGGAGCGAAATCGATCGTGCGCTGATACCAAAGGACACTGTCTTTTCCGACCGTCTTGCCCACGCCCGACAATGCAGACTCCACTGCGAATGGGACGAGAATCTTGCCATCGAAGGCCGCAGGCCTGGCCTCTGCCGCACTTTGAGGGACGATTGCATAATTCCACAGGCCATTGATATTCTGCCAGTTCTGGCGCACCATTTGAGGACGCGGATACTCGGGATGCGGGTTTTCTGCTGTGACTTTTTCCGCCCAGGGCGTTACGATCCTGCCTCGCACATAGTTCCAGGCGGATTTCGGCTCAACAGTTCCCTGCGCATAAGCCGAACCGTACAGGCTGCCCAGGAGCATTCCCAGGCTAAGCACTACTTTCTTCATCAGAGTTTCGGTTTTGTAGGTAAATTTTAATCAGAACTACCAAAAGTAGCGTCTGAATGCGCTCTACTGTACAAAAAACGGCATATCCGGTGCCAGAAGATAAAAGCGCCGGGCTGTTAGATCAATAGCGATATCGAATTTTTGTTACTAGATTTGAATACATCACTCAAATTGCTATCTCATGAAAAGACTTCTTCTGACTCTGCTGATCTGCCTTTCCGGCGTTTCAACTTTCGCGCAGGGCTACTCTGATAAAATTACACTCGTCATACACGGGGGCGCAGGTACGATCACCCGCGCGAACATGAGCCCCGAACGCGAGAAGGCTTATCGGGAGGCGCTGAACACCGCTTTGGAGACAGGTTATGATGTGTTGAAAAAAGGCGGAACGAGCGTGCAAGCCGTAGAAGCAGCGATCCACGTCATGGAAGACTCGCCATTGTTCAATGCCGGGAAGGGGGCCGTTTTTACCAATGAGGGAAAAAATGAGCTGGACGCCGCCATTATGGAAGGCAAAACGCTTAAAGCCGGTGCGGTTGCAGGTGTTACCACTATAAAGAACCCGATTTCGGCGGCGATCGCCGTTATGGACCAATCGGCTCACGTGATGATGGCTGGCAAGGGGGCCGAGCTTTTTGCCAAAGAGAAGGGATTGGAAATCGTAGACCCGTCCTATTTCTACACCGAAGCTCGGTATAAAGCCTTAGAACGAGCCAAAGAGCAGGAAAAGACCGAGCTTGACCACAATGGTAAGGAAGAAAATGGAGACAAGAGAGGAACAGGGAAACCAGACGTAAAAAAGGCGCCCAGGACGGGATATTATCCCGCAGAAGATTTGATTTTTACTGAGGGTAAAAAGTTCGGAACAGTGGGCTGTGTGGCTTTGGACAAATATGGCAACCTGGCCGCGGGCACATCTACGGGTGGAATGACCAATAAAAGGTATGGCCGCATCGGCGATGCACCCATTATCGGGGCCGGAACGTATGCCAACAATGCGACCTGCGCCGTTTCCGCAACGGGCCATGGCGAGTATTTCATCCGTTCGGTCGTCGCCCATGACATTTCTGCGTTGATGGAATATAAAGGCATGCCCCTCTCCGAAGCGGCAAACGAGGTGGTGATGAAAAAGCTGGTCGAAAGAGGTGGCGAGGGGGGCGTTATCGCCGTCGATCGCAATGGCAATGTGGCCATGCCGTTTAACAGCGAAGGTATGTACAGGGGCTACATCAAAAGCGATGGGAAACGTGAAATATTGATTTATAAGGATTAACAATGCGCGCCAAAAAGGAAAGGATTTTGCGGCGGCATTTTTTGCATTTGTTTTGAAAAGAAGTCATACAAAAACAAACGTTTCCCGCGTTTTGAACTTGTATGTAACCTCACGGCTTCTTTTCCTCTGTATGAAATCAGTTTACAGCATTCTCTTACTGATCCTGCTTTCGGCGCATGCGCAAGCATCGCATCTGCGAGGCGGAGAAATTCTGGCAAGCCACATTTCGGGCCAAACCTATCATATCAAGGTAAGGCTCTACCTTGATACGCAAAACGGTCAAAGCGCTGTTGATGCGTTGAACTCTGTGACAGTCTGCATGGGTGACGGAGGCATTAAAGAGCTTTCCAGAGCTTCATTAACAGCCATTTCCAATAATGTATCGCTAGGTGAGTATCAGGCTATTTACACCTATCCTTCTTCGGGAATTTATCAGATTTCAGTAGCCCTGGAAACCCGTACCGGCCAGATCCTGAATTTGCCGCAAGCAGAAATGACATCCCAGTTTTTATGGACGGTGATTGATACGCAACTTTCTAACGCTACGCCGGTCCTGCCGCCCCTTGAATTTGTTGCCGGTGTCCGCCAGGTTTTCTCCGTTGACCTTAAACCGACCGTCGCAGATAATGACAGCATTACAGCCAAAGTGGTCCGGTTGAGCAAGCCTTCACCGGGCACCTGTGGCGTACGCATGGTCGATCACAGCTACTTATTCCCTAATGAAATTAGCGCCAGTGGCACATTTAAGGTCGATGCGGTGCAAAAAAAGCTGGTGTGGACTGCACCGGAAGTGGTTGGCAACTACCTTTTTGCGATCGTTGTCGCCGAATGGCGCAACGGGGCGAGAATCTCCGAAAGTTATCGCGAAGGCATGGTAACTGTGGTCGACAGGCCGGGAGAAACCGTTGAAATCCCTCCGTACGAGTCCTCGGAATATGGCGGCGTGATCACTTCTACGCCTGTTGTCACATCGCCAGAGGTGTCTATGGCTATCCAGGCATATCCGGTACCTACCGAGCGTTTTGTGACAGTGAAAGCATACAGCAAGCAACGGGCAATCATCCGCCTGCAACTGATCGACATGAATGGCCGCATTTTGACCGAAATCGTAAGCAAAGTGCCGGAAATCGCAGTTCAGGAAGTATTCGACATGCATAACCTGGCGCAGGGCATGTACCTGATCCGCGCCAGCAATGCAAAAGATTCGGTAACACAGAAAGTATTGAGATAATGCCCCTGCCTGTAATGGTTTCCGGCATTAATGTCGTCCTATGGGATATAGTTGTTTTAGGTGAAATCTAATTTCACCTATCACCATAGGTTAATTATTAACAGAAAAGCGGCAGATCCTGTGACCTGCCGCTTTCTTTTTGAACGCTCTCTGATTAACTACTCGTTGCCAAATGACTCCAATGCAGTGATTTTTTCCTGAAACAGCCTGCTTTTCAGCAGCATTTCCTTGATCATAGTAGCGTGCGAGAAGGTAATCATATGGCCTGCGTTATATAGGAAAATATATTGGGCACGCTTGCTCTTAATGTGCTTTTTGGCAAATTCGATATTGGTAGGATCTGCAATCCAATCGTTGCCGCCCTGGATCACCGTGGTGGGCACACTTAGCTGTTCCCAAACCGGTAGCATTTTGCGTAGCTCGTCGGCGTGGCTGTACTTCTCGGCCGTTGCGGCATTGAATGCGCTAGGTAGGAAAAGCTGCACGAAGCTCATGCGGCCCCACTTCGAAAACCAAAAGAACCGCTCGGTTTCCGGGTCGATGACAGGCGATACCATAATGAGCTCTTTCACTTTGTCAGGCACCATCGAAGTCAGCCTGGCGGCAATGGCTGCCCCGTAAGACCGCCCCAGCACAATCACCTTCTGATCACTTTTGTTGAGCGAGAACACTGGTAGCAATGCATTCGCCTGCGTTTCGATAGAGGTCACAAACCGCCGCTTTTTCAGCCGGGATTTGCCGTAACCTACCCTGTCGACGGAAACGATATGAAAATGCTTTTGGAGATCCTCATCATCCATCAGGTTCATGTACCCCCACAAGGAACCCGGGGCACCATGAATAAGCAGCAGCATCGGAAGCGTGTCGGGCCCGATGCTGGCCAGCGATAGTGAAAGTGTGTCGTTCCTGATGAATATTTCCTTTGGCTTGACTTTCTTATCGGCATAATGCCTCCGCACTTCCTTGGCTGAAATAATGTACCGCGAAAAGCAGGAGCTCAGAGAAACAGACAAAGAAAGGAACAGGATAGCCGAACGAAGCAATTTAAAACTTAACATACGCCGTAGAGAATCTTGCCTTATTTCCTAAATTCACAGGATATTTCAATATACGATTTTATCGGGAGAAAAAACTGACGATTGGCCTTTTTTGAAAAGAAAGCGCCACCCTCAAAATTTTTCAGTGCATTTCGTTGTTGGATATGCAAAAGCAATGCCAGCAATGGTTTAACGGTATAGTTCAACCTCTATTTTAATGACAACCACCCAGCAAGCACTTTTTTTCGAGCGCCTCACCGCCCAGACCGAACAGTACAGGTACAAGCTACCTTCACGGCAGGACGCGGGGAAATTCATCCAGAACCTGATCAATTTCCTGTTCCCGATCAGCAAGGATTGCCCCAGTTGTCCGGCCAAGGACCTGGCGATGAAGTATGCCGACCTGCGCAATGATCTGAACTGCATGCTGCAACCGCTTCTGCCCCAGCTCGAACGCGACAAAGAGGAAATACTCGACGAAGTGTTTGCACAAATCCCCGGTATTTATGAAGCGCTTCTGACGGATGCCAAATCCATTACGGATAACGACCCTGCTTCGGTGAGTGTTGAGGAGGTGATTTCAGTGTATCCGGGCTTTATGGCTATTGCTACCTACCGTTTTGCGCATTCTTTTGCCAAAAGCGGTATTCCCCTGCTTCCGCGCATGCTTACCGAGTTCGCCCACAGCCAGACAGGCATCGATATTCACCCGAATGCAACCATCGGCCATTCGTTTTTCATCGATCACGGTACCGGTGTAGTAATTGGCGAGACGACCCATATCGGCAATAACGTGAAGCTCTATCAGGGTGTTACGCTCGGTGCGACGCATGTTTCTAAATCCCTTGCATCACACAAGCGGCATCCTACAATCGAAGACAATGTGGTGGTGTATGCCAATGCGACCATTCTGGGTGGAGAAACCGTAATCGGTCACGACTCGATCATCGGCGGGAATGCCTGGCTAACGAAAAGCGTACCTCCATATTCGCTGGTTTATCACCAAAGTAAAATAGAGATACGCCAACATTCCTCCCCTTCTATTACATAATACTCCGGATAAATCTCCGGATACCTTCCATATACACGGGCTCTGCCTGTGGAAATGCGTAACGGGGTTGGGTGGTCATAGTGATGCTGATAAACCCAAAGGTAAGGCACCACCATTCATAATAGGTTTTAGTAACAAGGTCCCCTGATTTCGGACGAAGTCCGGCGATCATTTCCCAGACCGGGTTGTCCTTAATGCTCATCGCCTGTGAATAGGCTTTCTTCGAGTCGCAGTAAGCGCCTTCCAGGTTGAACATTACCTGAAATACCTCCGGATTTTCCACAGCGAAATGCCAGATCGTCTGTGCGACCTCCACAAGCTGCTTCTGCGGGTTGCTGAAATGGCCCTTTATCTTTACAAACTCTCCCTGCAAATAGTCGAACCCTTCCATACGGATGGCTTCCAGGAGCTTGTCCTTACTTTCGAAATACTCATAGAGAATAGGCGGGCTGTACTCAATCACATCAGCAATCTTGCGAATCGAAACAGCCGTCCATCCGTCCTCGCGGGCTATGTCCTTGGCTGTCTTAACGATGTCTGAGCGTACCTGTATTCTAAGCCGCTCTCTTCGCTCTACTATTCCCATGCTTAAAAATGTCTTTTAGGATTGATTCAGAATGATATGATTTCAAATATAACGATATACCCCTTACACTTCAAGACCAGACAAGGTATGGCAATGAAAAACTGACCCAAAATTTATTTAAGTTTTCTACAAAGGCCGTCCATTAAATCTGACAGGCGATTCGGAAATTTAATGCTGATAAAATTTTTTTAAGCCACCGGAAAGCTTATATTTCTGAACGCCGCGCAAGTCCATTCCGCTCAATTTTCTCCACTAACCGGTAATTAGCCTCTTGCGCGCGCACCTTGCCCCGCGCGTCGTCGACAATACGCAAGTTGTTCTGGTACAGATCCAGCCGCACCGATTTCTGGTTGTCGTTCACATAATTGCGGAGCACGGTCCGCATCTGGTTCTTCAATGTCTCATCCAGTACCGGGAAACAGATATCGATACGCCGGTGCAGGTTACGGTGCGTCCAGTCGCAGGATGTAAGGTAGATCTCGTCGTTGCCCCGGTTACCAAAATGGAATATCCTCGTGTTCTCAATGTAACGGTCTACATGGCGGCTTACCACGATATTATCGCTGATCGACGGGAGTCCTGAGATCAGCCCACAACTCTCGCTTACGATCACATGCACGGGCACACCCGCCTGTCCGGCCTGATAGAGCTTGTCTATCAGGATATGATCCTGCAACTGGTTGATTTTAATGGTGATAAATGATTTAAGACCTGCGTTGCAATTGGCAATCTCACGGTCTATCAGATCCAGCAGCCTTTTTTGAAGATTGAACTGGGTAACATACAGACTATTGAAAGGCAGATACTTGTATTTCTTGGGTTCATCCTGCGTGGAAAGGTACCCGAACAGCAATTCCAATTCATTGGTTAGTTCGCGGTGTGAGGTAAACAGCGCATGATCGACGATCTCCCGGCTGGTCAGTCTGTAAAAACCGCCGGTTCCCAGGAATGCGTAACGCTCCCACCCTTTTTGCACCTTCCGTTTCACCAAAGCCATTTTCGCATGCACTTTCAGACCAGGAACACTCAGCAGGATTTTTACGCCCGCGTCACGCATCTTTTTCGACCATTGCAGGTTCTCCTGGATGTCGAGTTTGGTATTCAGCTCGACATAGGTAGTGACTCGCTTCCCGTTTTTTGAAGCGCTTATCAACGAGTTCAGTATAAATGAATTAGGACTGATTTTATACAAAGAAACGTGAATCTCCCGCACATGCGGGTCCACGGCCGCTTCATTAAAAAAACGGACGATAGGTTCATAGGATTGGTAAGGAAGGTGCAGCATCTGGTCGGCCTGCTGAATAGCCTCGAAGACCGATTTCGCTTCCTCGAATTCAGGATTTTGGACCGGCCGCTGGTAGGGATAATCGAGCCGGCGGGATACTACCGGAAATTTGGCCAGGTCCTGCATAAGCAGGTAATCCCCGCGTTCATGGAAGTCATTCATCGGTATTGCCACCTTACCCACCAGATATTCGCGCACGTACAGCGGCATGCCGGATTCATAAAAATATTGGGAAGGCTGCACGAAATTCCGCTTTTCAAGCTGTTTGAGAATGCGTTGTGCGACCTGCATCGGGTATTCGTCTTCAATAGAAAGCTCGGTTTCCCTTTCGACCCGCAGCGCATAGCTTTCCAGGATGTTGTAACCCGGAAAAAGTATAGGCAGGTTTTCTCGTATTACATCCTCCAAAAAGGCGACGTGGCGCTTCCCCTCCCACTCTGGCAGTTCCAGGAAACGGCCGTAATGCTCAGTGGGAACATTGACGGTCGCATACCAATCTTCCTCGGCATCTTCGCGATGCTGCATCCGGACGATCAGATACAGTTGCTTGGATTCAAAGGCCGGCGTTTTCAGCGTGCGACGACTGTCCAGAAATACCGGCTGCAAATAGCGGAACAGCTTATCGAGAAAAAAACGCCTCACAAATGCGGTATGATCGGGTACAAATGCCTCGCGATAATACAGATGTACGCCCTGTTCGATCAATGCAGGCAAGATGCCCGATGTCAGAATATCGTTGAACTCGCGAAGCTGATTCTCAACCGTTTCATAGACATGTTCGAGCAGCGACTCGGGAAAAATATTCAGTTTGGAGCGTATATCCTCACTGACCTCCCCCATCGCCAGCAGATTTGGGATACGAACACGGTAAAACTCTTTGGTCTGATAGGCATATATACCCAAAAACCGCAACCGTTCCCTTACCGGTACCGTTTCGTCATTTGCTTCCAGCAGCAACCTGTAATTGTTCGAAAGCCAACTGAGATTGGTATCAAAGTAGGGATAGGCAACGTCGATCATTGAGTGTGGTGTAAAAGATTCAAAATTTGGTACAATATAAATACATTTGGCGGGTAAGAATATAACTTTGCGGTACAAAAAACAACGTTGTCCGGTAAGTTTCAGCAGCTATATCTTCATTCAAAACCACAAGTAAATTACTATGCGTTATCAATTATTAGGCCGCTCGGGCTTGCGGGTGTCAGAAGTTTGCCTGGGGACCATGACGTTCGGAAAAGAATGGGGCTGGGGAGCGGATAAACACGAGAGCTTCAAAATTTTTGAAGCATTCGCCAACGCAGGCGGCAATTTCATCGACACGGCCAACCGGTATACCGAAGGCACTTCGGAAAAGTATGTGGGCGAATTCATCGAAAGCGATCGCGACCATTGGGTACTGGCCACCAAATTCACGCTCAAAGATCGCAACGATGACCTTAACTTTGCCGGCAACCACCGCAAAAACATGATGCGTTCTGTCACTTCGAGCCTCAAACGCCTTAATACCGAATACATTGACCTGCTTTGGGTGCACATGTGGGACAATACCACCCCGACCGAAGAAGTAATGCGTGGCCTGGATGACCTTGTAACCCGCGGAATTGTACATTACATCGGCATTTCCGATACACCTGCCTGGATTGTCTCCCAGGCTAATACCGTCGCTGATTTCCGCGGTTGGAATGCATTTGCCGCTATCCAGTTTGAGTACTCGCTGCTGCAACGAACGCCGGAGCGCGACCTGCTTCCGATGGCAAAGGCGCTTGACCTGGCTGTAACCCCATGGGGCGCAATTGGCGGCGGCGCGTTAACGGGTAAATATCTGCGGGGAGAAACTGGCCGCGTGCCCGACCATAGTACCCGCAGAAACGATCACAGCAGCGCAATCGCACAAACTGTGGTCGATGTCGCCGCAGAACTGGGAGTAACACCCGCACAGGTAGCGATCAACTGGACGCGCCACCGCGATCAGGTAATGATCCCGATCATCGGCGCGTCAAAAGAAAGTCAGCTGATTGATTCTCTTGGCTGCCTTGACTTCCGCCTTCCGGAAGAAGCCCTGCAAAAGCTAAACGAGGTAAGCAAAATCGAGCTGGGCTTCCCGCACGAATTCCTGAAATCAGACGGAGTGAAGGAAGAGGCTTTTGGCGGGCTGTATGAGAGTCTTGATAATCATCGGGGGTGAGGGAAAAAAAGCTATAAGCTATAAGCTGTAGGCTTTAATGCTATGCAAATCTCACGCATAGCTTATAGCCTAAGGCCTATAGCTTAAAGCTTATGGCTAATTACCTACCTGCCCCACTGCTCAGGCGCCGTGCGCCAGGCCGCCAGGCTTTCAAGTTGTGAGTCGTTTACGTATTGATGTTCCAGTGCTACCTCGATCAGTGCATTGTAATTGCTGATCGTATCCAGCTGGACATTTTTAGTGGCAAAATTGTTGACAGCGACTTCGAAGCCGTAGGTGAATATGGCTACCATTCCGGCTACTTCAATGCCCGCTTCGCGGAGGGCATCTACTACTTTCAGCGAGCTTCCTCCGGTCGATATAAGGTCTTCCACGATGACCACCGACTGACCTTTTTCCAATCTGCCTTCGATCTGGTTACCCATTCCGTGCTTTTTGGGTTCGGGACGCACGTAGGCAAAAGGCAATTCGAGCATATCAGCTACCAATGCACCCTGCGCAATGCCACCGGTTGCCACACCTACAACCGCCTGTACATTAGGATATTTTGCACGGATCAGTTCCGCCAGCGCCTTTTTAATAAAAGTGCGTGTGTCAGGGTAGGACAAGGCGACCCGGTTGTCACAATAAATGGGCGAAAACCAGCCTGAGCTCCACTGGAACGGCTTTTCGGGGCTAAGCTTGATGGCCTGCGCTTCCAAAAGCAGCTCGGCGATTCGTTTGGTAATATCCTGATCGTTCGACATCATTAATCTTCGGATTCTTGCTGTTTATTATGGTTGGTTACTAAAAGCTTGTCAATACGGCTACGGTCCATATCGATGACCTCGAACTCGAACTGCCGCCAGTTGAACTTCTCGCCGGTTTGGGGTATGTTTTCAAGAACGTGCAGCACAAAGCCGCCCAGGGTATTAAAGCCCACCAGCTCCCGACGCTCACTTTCCTGGATATTGATATTGAAATACTGAATAAAATCGTCAAACGGCAATTGAGCATCAATGAGATAACTACCGTCCTCCCTTCTAACAATTTCGGATGCCTCTTCGATATCCTCGGAAATGTCGCCTACCAGCGCATCCATAATGTCGTGCATGGTCACCACGCCAAGCGTACCGCCATATTCATCCACGATAATGCCGTAATACACGCGCTGCTCCTTAAACTTTTCGAGTGCCTGATAAGCCCGGTTGCTTTCCGGAAGATACACCGGGTCGCGCATGATCGAATTAAGGTGGGCCATTTGTACTTCCAGGTCTGTCGCGATCAGGTCTTTGACATACACCAAACCAACCACATCATCAACATTACCCCGGCAAACCGGGTAAATAGAGTGCCTCGCATCGAGTATCTTGGCCTTATTTTCTTCGACGGTATCTTCCAGGTCCAGCCAAACGATTTCCTGGCGGTTGGTCATCAGCGAGGTTACCTTACGATCCCCGAGCTGGAACACATTGTGGACGATCTCCTGCTCTATCTCTTCGAAAACACCACCAGAGGTTCCTTCCTGTATCAGGCTTTTAATCTCTTCCTCTGTAACTGCGTTTTCGCTTTGCTTTATATTTAAAACCCTGATAATCAAATCACTTGAAAAACCAAGCAACGCAATAAAGGGCGCTGTCGCCTTCGAAAGCAGGTTCATAGGCGTAGCCATCACTTTCGAAATGGCCTCCGGATTAGACATACCTATTCGTTTCGGGACGAGCTCACCGAGCACAAGGGACAGATATGTGATGAAAACCAGCACCGTGCCTACTGCCAGTGAATGGCTATATGGAGCCAGGATTGGAAACGTTGCAATGAACTGCTCGAAATCGGCCGTAATATTGTCACCGCTATACATACCGGTCAGCAAACCAATAAGCGTAATACCGATCTGAACGGTGGAAAGGAACTTTGTGGGTGAATTTGCGAGGTTTAAAGCAGCTTTCGCGCTCGAATCGCCATTCTTGGCTGCTGCCTCCAGGCGCGATTTTCGGGAGGAAACCAGTGCTATCTCTGACATGGAAAAAAGGCCATTGAGCAGCACCAGAAGTAGAATTATAAGGAGTTCCAAGAACTGGTTAGTTGTTACAAGTACAAATTTATCAATAATAATCTCTGCCTAAACTAAACTCTTTACTTAATTTTGCGATCCATTCACGTACCCATTCCAAAATGACCATTTTTTTCGACGACCGTCCAGTCAGAATTGTACGGACCAATCAGTTGTCTGCTGCCGAAACGTCACGGTTTGAACACATCGTTGACCTACGGCTTGAAAAGTTGCAGAGAAGCATGCTGACAGGTCACGTCCTGTTTCTGAATTCCACTACTACGAGCGCCATTCAGGTAATCCAGATGCTCGAAAAGGAGTTTCCGAAAGAAATGCTCTCGATTACGATGGCAACTCGCGAAAAAGCGGAGGTAGAAGACAGGATCAAGGCACAATACAAGGTGATCAAAGCCGCAGGCGGCGTGGTGGTGAAAGAGGGCAAATGGCTCTTTATGTACCGTCGTAAGATGTGGGACCTGCCGAAAGGGAAGCTGGATAAAGGCGAAAATTCCAAAGTAGCAGCTACCCGGGAAATTGAGGAGGAAACGGGCGTGAAAGCGCTGATCCGAGACAAAATCTGCACCACCTGGCACACCTACACGCTCAACAACAGCCGTATTCTCAAACGCACGAAATGGTATCTCTTCGATTGTATCGACGATTCTAAAATGAGCCCGCAGGCCGAAGAGCAGATCGAAAAGCTGGATTGGTACGAGCCGGCAGAAGTAAAACCGCTGCTAATCAAGTCGTACAGCTCAATCCGCTATGTGATCGACAGCCTTAACAAGATACATAACCTGAAAGAATCCTGAAACCGGCGCTAAGAGCTATTTTTAACTGCTCTGTTCCGCTTTTTTCAATTCGGATAGTGAATAGGGAAGAAAATTGTCCACGGCCTGTCCGTAACGGTGCAGGTCGCGGATAATGCTGGAACTGATCGGCGCAAGACTCGGCGAAGTGATCAGGAACACGGTCTCGATCTCCTCATATAAATACCTGTTAACCTGAGAGATACCGTTTTCATATTCAAAATCGGTTGTATTCCGAAGGCCTCTCAAAAGAAACCTCGCGCCCAATTCACGAGCGGTATGGGCCGTCAGGTCGTCGTAAGTGACCACTTTTACATTCGGTTCGGCTCGAAAAGTCCTTTCGATCATTTCCTTCATCACTTCCAGCGGGAAATAACGCTTTTTGGTAGCATTGTTACCAATCCCGATTACCACCTGGTCGAACAGTCTCAGCCCGCGCAGGACGATATCTTCGTGACCCTTTGTGAAAGGATCGAACGATCCCGGAAATAATGCAACACGTGTCATAGGAGGACGTATTAGGAAGAAATAAGATAAGTATTGAACAGACCGAAGTACCGGTGACCGGGCACTTCCGCGCATTGCGGGCTGTACCTCAGCGTGGTCGGCCGCGTACCCATATGCAAGTTCGGGAAAAACCGCGAAAGCTCGTGGTAAGAATCCGAAGCCGGCGTAATTTCACCATAACAAAGGACCTTGATTTCCTCCGGCAGGATATTCAACTGGCTCAATGTAAAGAGGATAATGTAAGCCAGTTCCTGAACCTGGGCATATTTAAAACGGTTGCAAAGCATCAGTTGCTGGCTTTCGCTTACTACCAGTGTGAAATGGTCTTTTTCGAAATACAAGGACATCATCCGCATCTCCTGGTGCTCTACGTGGTTGACCAGCGAACCGATCGCCAGGGCACTTGTCAGATGGTAGAACGTTACGGTCGAAGCACTGAAATGGTTCACGACCCAGTCATACCACAACTCCTGAATGCTGAATACATTTTGCGCGTGCACCAGCGGCAAATCATGCCAAAGTACCTTCTCATGCTTAGAAACTGGATTACCTAACGCAAAAGAAAGGTATTCATAAGCCGATTCCGGCTTGAAAATCACATTTGGCACTAATGTGAATGCATGCGAGTTCACCGTCACACGGACATTCTTCCAGTTGTTGGATGACCACGACAAGTGTCCGCTGAAAATCCGTTTCAACCGTTCGAAAATTTCGGCAGGTGTCAGCGCATTCTCAAAGAAATAGTCTTCCAGCCAGATGCATTCCATATTCTCATCCCTGACAATGCAGAAGCGGATGCGACGCTCGTCCAGCTCGACACAGAGCGTGCAAAGCGGTATGCTGGCCGCATCGAAGGAATTGTCTCCTACCAACAGCGTCGGAATAACTTCAATCAACTGGTTTTCAGAATTTGCCACGTCGTGGGGTGGTATTGTTTAATGTTTTGTACCGGCATTAGCTTCCGGAAATATACTTGTTCAGCTCAAAAATTCCTTCTATCGAAGCCGCCATATTCAGAATGCGATGACGCTGGCCAGGATGGTAACGCTGGATCTGTTCCCAGTCAAGGAAGCGGACTTCCCTGATAATCTGGCTGTCAGCTGACAGCTCGGGGTCAGCCCCTGCTTCTGCATTTCCAATAAAGGATTTTATACGGAAAAACAATTCCACCGCATGTAAGGGCGCTGCAATATGCTCGTGAACGAAAAGTAGTTCTCCTACTTCCACATCCAGTCCGGTCTCTTCCTTAAATTCACGTACCAACGCCATTTCCGCAGATTCGCCAAACCGCACGCCACCACCTGGTGGGGACCAGAAGGTACCCTCAGGCCCGTAGAGCGCGTGATTGACGAGCAAAATCCGGTCTTGCTCCACGCACACACCGCCTACCCGCACGCGCACCGAGCCTCCATACAACTTGTTTATGTCCGCATTTAAAGTCTGCAAGGCCCGTTTTTTTGAACGGGCAAAGATAACCATCCGTCCAGAATAGGCAAGACATAATTATCCCTCCCCACCTTCCGGATCCCGGGATGGGGCTATCCAACGACGGACTTTCAGCGAGATGCGCTCAGGAGTAGGGGCTTCCGGAAATATAGCTTTCGAGCGTATTGATATGCTCTTTCTGCTCATTGATGATCGCGGAAACAATATCGTTGATCGAAATGATGCCGACCAGTTGACCGTCGCGATTCACGGGCAGGTGGCGGATATGCTTGTCGGACATGATCTGCATACATTCCTCGATCTTCTCGTCTGTTTCCACTGTAATAACCCTGCTGGTCATTACGTCGCGGATCAGCGTGTCCTTCGAAGCACGTCCCTGCAATATCACTTTCCGCGCATAATCGCGCTCTGAGAAGATACCGATCAATTCATTATCTTCAAGTACCAAAACTGCCCCAATGTTTTTCTCGGCCATGAGTTCCAAAGCCTCAAACACTGTGTTGTCCTGCGTAACCGACCAAATCGCATTGACAGGCTTGTTGCCCATTACATGTTGTACCAGCATAGATGTTTAGGTTTTGGGGATTTTGAGATAAGGGAGTCTAATATATGGATTTAGCCTATTAAAATCCAATAAATTCTGAGTATTATTTTGTAAAAAAATCCGGTTTTTGATATTCAAATTCCTTGCGCTAGATTCGTTCCATGGACACCGACAAACTTTTGCCTTCCCAATTACTGCGCAAACAATTCCCTTTTAAACCCACCGAGGGGCAGCTTCGATTCTTTGAGCTTACCAATGATTTTCTTATTGAAGAAAAGGGCCTGGAACGTTACAGGGACTGTTTTTTACTCAAAGGTTATGCAGGGACGGGCAAAACGACCATCATCAGCACGTTGATCAAAGTCCTTAAAAATTTCGGATATAAATCAGTCCTTCTGGCCCCAACGGGCCGGGCAGCGAAGGTGATGTCAGGCTATTCGGAAAAGGTCGCGCTGACGATCCACAAGAAGATTTACAAACAGACCGCAGACGCATTTTCAGGCACATTAGCTTTCCAGCGACAGAAAAACTACCACGACAATACCCTTTTCATCGTCGATGAGGCGTCCATGATCACCGACGAAGCTGATTTCGGAAGCCGCAGCCTGCTTGCAGATCTCGTTGAGTTTGTATTCGAAAATCCGGGCAACAAGCTGATGCTTGTAGGCGACACTGCCCAGCTGCCGCCTGTCGGAAAGGAACTAAGCCCTGCACTGGACGGTGATTACCTGGAAAGAACATTCTATATGTCGGTTTTTCAGGAAGAATTGAAAGAGGTCATGCGGCAGGACGAACAATCGGGTATCCTTTTCAATGCCACCCAATTGCGCAGCCAGCTTAGTGCCCAGGCAGCAGAAATCCATATTACCACCCGCTCCTTCCGTGATGTTTTTAAGATGACCGGAGAAAAACTGGAAGAAGGCTTGCGATATGCGTACGATAAATACGGAACGGAAAACTCGATTATCCTGACACGTTCGAACAAGTCCGCTGTCCAGTACAACGAATACATCCGGCGAGTGATCAACTTTTCGGAAGACGAGCTCGACGCCGGCGACCGGCTGATGGTCGTACGGAACAACTACAATATCCTTGACGAGGATTCTCCGGCAGGCTTTATTGCCAACGGTGATTTTGTGGAGCTTCTCAAAATCCGCAAGACCCAGGAAATGCATGGCTTCCGTTTCGCCGACGTGACGCTACGGTTGACCGACTATGAAAAACAGCCCGAATTCGACGCAAAGATTTTCCTTGATACATTACATTCACCTTCGGCCTCGATGTCCGCCGAGGATAACAAGAAGCTCTACGAAAGTGTCCAGCAGGATTATTTCTATATCAAATCCAAAAAGGACCGCGTCGAAGCGTTGCGGAAAGATCCGTTTTTGAATGCATTGCAGGTCAAATTCGCTTACGCGCTCACGTGCCACAAGGCGCAGGGCGGCCAGTGGAGTGCCGTATTTATCGATCAGGGCTATTTGCCGGAGGAGCAGATCAATACCGAGTTTATCAGATGGCTTTACACGGCCATTACCAGGGCCACCGACGAGGTTTTCCTAATGAACTTTCACCAGCAATTTTTCAAATAAACATTATCAGGCAGGTACAGAAGCACGTTGCAGCCGGTCATTGATGGCAAGTCCCAGCCCACTGGAAGGCACCAGCTCCGCTTTAATTTCCGAGACAGGTAATGTATCCAGCTCTCGCAGGTACGCAAACAGGTTATGCGCCGCCTCTTTTAAGTCACGACTCGGACTCAGCAGACGCTGATGCTGCCGGTCGGCCCCATCGAGGTACCGGTCAAACATCAGATACCCTGTTTCTGCACCGCCCGGTACAATATCATCCCTTCTGTATAAATGCAACGGCTTGCGTGGTGCGTAATGGCTTTTGAGCATACCGGGGGCCTTGGGATTGGACGTCGAATGCGGCATCAGCACCACTGGTCCGATCAGCGATTCAATCTCGTTGATGTCCAGCCCGCCGAGCCGGTAGACGATCGTCTCATCGTTTTCAAAACCCAGGATTGTCGATTCGATCCCCACTTCGCATTCACCGCCGTCCAGAATATAAGGAATGCGGTCGCCGAGCTGCTGATCGACGTGTTCTGGTTTGGTAGGGCTGATGTATCCGAACGGATTTGCGCTCGGCGCGGCAAGTGGGAAGCTAAGCTGGCCGAGCAATGCCAGCGTCAGTGGATGGTTTGGGATCCGCACGGCAACCGTATCGAGCCCTGAGGTAACCAGATCCGGCACGATATCCTTTTTGGGCAGCAGCAAAGTCAGCGGCCCGGGCCAGAAGCGACTGGCCAGTACGCGCGCCTTTTCAGGGATATCCGATACATAAGTAGCCGCTTTCTCGATCGAATCAGTATGGATAATGAGCGGATCGAATGCGGGCCGGTTCTTTGCCTCAAAAATAGAAAGTACTGCTTTTTCGTTCAACGCATTGCCCGCCAGCCCGTAGACGGTTTCGGTAGGAATGGCTACCAATTCGCCTTTTACAAGAAATTCTTTTGCGACATCAAGGTCGCTGCCGGTAACTGCCAAAGTATGATTCAGTTTTAAAAAATACAAAAATACGGCACCGCGGAAGAAATCCGAATATCCGCATTTAGATTGTTTTTAAATAAACCTGAATGTCTAAAAGTTGGCCCTCCGTTACCTGATACGTGTTTATATTTATTGGTTAAATAGTACTATCTAAACAACCCTTTACTATGTTTCAAATCAAAGAACAACCTGCCGTTTTCGACGTCGCCATCATCGGCTCGGGCGCGGGAGGCGGAATGGCAGCTTATCAACTTGCCAAAGCAGGTGCCAAGGTGGCTCTTTTGGAAGCAGGTGGATATTTCGACCCTGCCGATCCCAAATACATTACCCAACTTAAATGGCCGTACGAGTCGCCACGCCGCGGCGCCAGTACCCACCGCCCTTTCGGTGATTTCGATGCTGCCTGGGGAGGATGGGAAATCGAAGGCGAACCCTATACACGCAAGAACGGAACGCAATTCGACTGGTTCAGGTCCCGTATGCTCGGTGGCCGTACCAATCACTGGGGCCGTATCTCCCTGCGTTTCGGACCAAAAGACTTCAAAAGAAAAAGCATCGATGGGCTCGGTGACGACTGGCCGATCAGCTACGACGATGTAAAGCCTTATTATGATCAGGTGGATAAGCTGATCGGGGTTTTTGGTACTGTCGAGGGCCTGGACAACGAGCCGGATGGCATCTTCCTGCCACCGCCGAAACCACGTCTGCACGAGCTTTTCCTGAAACAAGCCGGTAAAAAGGCGAATATTCCGGTAATCCCGTCGCGTCTGTCGATCCTTACCAAACCTATCAACGACCAGCGCGGTGTTTGTTTCTATTGCAGCCAATGCTCGCGCGCCTGCCAGGCCTATGCGGACTTCTCCTCATCGTCGGTATTATGTATTCCTGCGATCAAAACCGGTAACGTAACCTTGATCAACAATGCTATGTGCCGCGAGGTACTTACCGATCAGACAACAGGACTTGCAACAGGTGTTTCCTACATTGATCGTGAAAAACTAACCGAGCATACTATTAAAGCGAAAGTAGTAGTTCTGGCAGCCAGTGCGGCAGAGTCTTCACGTTTGCTGCTCAACTCGAAATCGGCCCGTCACCCGAATGGTCTGGCGAACTCAAGCGGCGTTGTAGGCCATTACCTGCACGACTCGACCGGCGCTTCGCGCGGCGCATTCCTGCCCCATCTGATGGATCGTAAGCGTTACAATGAGGACGGCGTAGGCGGCATGCACGTGTACACTCCCTGGTGGCTCGACAACAAGAAACTTGACTTCCCACGTGGTTACCACATCGAATACGGCGGCGGCATGGGAATGCCAAGCTACGGTTTCGGTTCAGGAATCGAAAACCTGAATGGTAAATATCCTACCAAGGATGGTATAACCAAGGCAGCAGGCGGCTACGGCTCTTCGCTCAAAGAAGATTACCGCCGTTTCTATGGCGCCAACATCGGTATGGCCGGTCGCGGAGAGGCGGTCCCCGATTTTAACAACTACTGCGAGATCGATCCGAATGTAGTCGACAAATTCGGTATCCCTGTATTGCGCTTCCATTACAAATGGTCCGACTACGAAATCAAGCAGGCCAAGCACATGCATGATACTTTCGAGGAGATGATCCATGCATTGGGCGGCGTTGCGAATGGCACCAAGCCTGGCGCCGATACCAATTATGGTCTGGCCGCACCGGGCCGCATCATTCACGAGGTAGGCACCGTGCGTATGGGTGACGATCCGAAAACTTCCGCATTGAACAAATTCTCCCAGGCACATGATGCCAAGAACGTCTTTGTCGTAGACGGTGGATCTTTCGTATCACAGGCCGATAAAAACCCGACCTGGACCATCCTGGCGCTATCAATGCGTGCTTCGGAGTATATTATCAATCAGGTTAAACAGAAAAACATCTAACATTTGAACCCTGTTCAAATTATACCCATATGAAACGCAGAGATTCATTAAAGTCATTGACACTGAGCTCCCTGGGAATGGTGGCGTTAAGCCCTCAGGTAGCTCTTGCCGAGCAGCGGGAGCTCGATATGCAAAACCCACCGGAAACCCCGCTTAAAATTCCGGGAGGCAGAACGAAGGAAGAAGCGATCCGTGATGCGAAACTGGCCAAGGAGAAATTCCTGACAGTAGCTGAACTGGCGACCATCAAGGTTTTGGTGGACATTATCATCCCGGCCGACGACAAATCCGGCAGCGCATCACAGGCAGGTGTGGTTGAATTTATCGACTTCATTGTCAAAGATATGCCTCAACATCAGACACCATTGCGCGGAGGTTTGAGATGGCTCGAAAGAGAATCGCTCAACCGCTTCGGCAAAGGATTTACACTGGCGACCAAGGCGCAGCAAATCCAGATCGTGGATGATATTGCATATCCCGAAAAAGCCAAACCAATTCACAGCCAAGGTGTTGCGTTCTTCAATTTTATGCGCAATCTGACAGCTTCGGGCTACTATACTTCCAAAATCGGCATCGCTGATCTTGGCTATAAAGGCAACACACCGAATGTGTGGGAAGGTGTTCCGGATGATGTGTTGAAGCAGTATGGTTTGAGCTACGATTAAAATCTTTGAACCACTTGTCGCAGGTTATACCATTAGGATGTCAATGGTGCAACCTGCCGCAAGTGGTTCAAACGGCAATCCGTGTAAAATTATTTTGAGCGCTGCAAACGAGATGGTACCTTTGAGTTGACTGATTCAGCGGTCAATAACTACTCACCACCGGAATGCTGACAAATATGCGCAAGATTTACCTGCTATTTTTCATTCTCTTCTTTTCTTCATACGCTAAAGCTCAGGTCTGCACGGCACCTACATTTGCCAGCCAGCAACAAATTGATGACTTCAAAATTCAAAACCCCGGTTGCAAAGCAATCTCGGGAGATGTGGTTATCAGCGGAGCAGATATCACAAATCTGAACGGCTTCTCCAATATCTCCACCATTAATGGTAGTGTGATGATAGCCAATAATGCAACTCTTTCAAATTTGACCGGTCTCGGATCGCTGGAAGAGGTAATAGGCCGTCTGACGATCATTAATAATCCATCCTTACTCAACGTAGATGGACTTGGAGCCCTTACCAATATCTACGATGGAATTAATGTGGAAAGTAATCAGTCGCTGACAAACCTTTCCGGCTTGCAATCTCTTGCATATGTAGGGACCTACCTCAGGGTTGTTTATAACCCGGTTTTAACAAGTGTTGAAGTATTTAATAAAATAACTTCCGTCACAGATTTCCTGTCGGTTGGCGCAAATCCATTGCTGGAAAGTTTAACAGGTCTTCACAATATTTCGTCAGCCCATTCAGTTTCCATAGCCTTGAATGATAAGCTATTGAATCTTGATGGTCTGCAATCCCTAAAAAGTACTGAGGGCTATCTTTACATTGGGTACAATCCATTGCTTACCAATTTACAAGGCCTCAACAAATTGAAAAGTATTGGTTATTACCTGAACATTACAAATAATAATGCACTCGCTTCGCTTAGCGGCCTGGATAGTCTTGGGTTTGCCAGTCAAGTTCAGATTCAAAACTGCGGGAAATTGTCTGAATGCGCCATCCGCCCCATCTGTTTGCTTCTTAAAACAAGGCCAACGATTTTCTACGTGACTTCAAATGCAACGGGATGCAACTCTACGGAGGAAATATCGACACTGTGCAGCTCAATGCCCGTGGATCTCGTAAGTTTTTCCGGCGAAAGTAAGGCTGAGGGAAATGTGCTGAAATGGACAACTGCTTCCGAAAGCAATAACAAGGGCTTTGAAGTGGAAAACAGCCCAAATGGCCGATTGTTCCAAAAAATCGGTTTTATAAATGGTAATACCGACAGCCGAGAGAAGCTGGATTACTCATTTACTGACCCGGCGCCTCATCCACTAACTTACTACCGCCTGAAACAGATCGACTGGGATGGCACTTCAACCTATTCAAAAATAATTAACGTGAAGGCAAAAGAACAACCTGTCGCTGTGTATCCTAATCCATCACGCGGACATCTCACCATTCGCGCTAAAAACCAGAATCAGCCTTATAACATAAAAAACGCCCAAGGAATTACCGTGATAGAATCCACAATCGTTCCTGATAGGAAGATCACCACAGTTTCATTACAGGATGGAATCTATTTTCTGACCGTTGGTTCCGAAGTCGTTAAGATACTGGTAGCTAATGACTAGAAAATCGCTTTGATCGACTCGTTTATTTTATCAATCCTAGAACATAATCCGCATTAGCCATATGCAACTATCTGGCAACATAAAAGAATCATATTCAAACCAGTATGATGAAAATTCAGTAAAATGGCGGAGCACCGGTGCGCGCTATAAAGCGCTTAATATTGTTGAACTTTCCAAATCGATTCAGTTCAAAAACGTGTTGGAAGTCGGTGCAGGTGAAGGAAGTATTCTGAGCTGGCTGTCGCAATGGGATTTTTGTCCGGATTTAAACTGTGTTGAAATCTCTGAGAGCGGGATCGAACTGATCAAGTCGAAAAATATCAAGAATCTCAATGATGTGCTGTTGTTCGACGGGTACAAAATCCCGTATCCCGACAATCACTTTGACCTGGTCATTTGCTCGCACGTTTTGGAGCATGTGGAGCACGAAAGGATATTATTGCGAGAGATTAAACGGGTTTCAAAGTATCAGATTTTCGAAGTACCGATCGATTTTTCATTCTATGTCGACCGGAAATTGGAGCATTTTCTTTCTTACGGCCATATCAATATTTATACGCCGGCATTATTCAGGTTCCTGCTTAAATCTGAAAATTTTGAGGTAAAAAAGGATATTAATCACCTGTATCACGACGAAGTACTAAAACTCTCATTCAGCAATAGAATCGCACCCTATTACATTACGAAAATTAAGCATGCCATCCTGGGGATGGTACCCTATCTGCGGGGTATTAAGCCCAGCTCATATGCTGTATTGACGCAGAAGAACGAAAAGCAGCTTTCCATTTTCTAGCCGCAAATATTGTTTTACATAAACGAAAGCCCAGTCTCGAATGGAAACTGGGCTTTCGTTTGTAAATGACCGCGGAGCGGGATCAATACAGCTTCTGACGCTGCTGTTTCACCGTCTCGTCTGTGAGGAATTCGTCGTAAGTCATTAGCTTGTCAAGGATTCCTTTTGGCCCGATCTCGATAATGCGGTTGGCAACCGTTTCTACGAACTGGTGGTCGTGTGAATAGAACAACAAAGCGCCTGTAAAGTCGATCAGACCGTTGTTCAATGCTGTGATCGATTCAAGGTCAAGGTGGTTGGTTGGGTCATCGAGTACCAGTGCATTGGCGCCCGAGAGCATCGTACGCGAGAGCATACAACGCACCTTTTCACCTCCCGAAAGCACTTTTGCCTTTTTCAATGACTCTTCACCGGAGAAAAGCATTCTTCCGAGAAAGCCGCGGATGAAGCTTTCGTCCTTTTCCTCCGAATACTGGCGAAGCCAGTCTACCAGGTTTAAATCTACATCAAAGAACTGTCCGGGATCTTTCGGGAAGTAGGATTTTGTAATGGTAACCCCCCAGGTAAATTCTCCTTTATCAGCCTTGTCTACTTCGCTCACAATATCAAACAATGAACTGATAGCCAAAACATTCCGGCTTACAAATGCAATTTTATCACCTTTATTAATGGTGAAGGTCAGGTTATCGAACAGCTTGGTGCCGTCTTCGGCAGTTTTGGAAAGCCCTTCCACACGGAGAATCTGGTCACCTACCTCGCGCTCCGATTTGAATGCGATGTAAGGATACTTGCGGGACGAAGGCTTGATGTCATCCACTGTGAGTTTTTCCAACAGCTTGGCCCGGGAAGTAGCCTGTTTCGATTTGGAAGCATTCGCGCTGAAACGGCGGATGAACTCCTCCAATTCCTTGCGCTTATCTTCCGATTTCTTATTCGCATCCTGGCGCTGTTTCAATGCGAGCTGGCTGGATTGATACCAGAATGAATAGTTACCCGAGAACAGCTGTACTTTGCTGAAATCGATATCCACGACGTGCGTACAAACTTCATCGAGGAAGTGACGGTCGTGGGAAACGACTATTACCGTGTTTTTGAAATCTGCCAGGAAGTTTTCCAGCCACAGCACAGTTTCAACGTCAAGGTTGTTGGTAGGCTCATCGAGCAGGAGCACATCGGGGTTACCGAAAAGCGCCTGCGCGAGTAGAACGCGCACTTTGTCATTTGCATTCAAGTCGCCCATTAGAGAATGGTGCAGGTCTTCGCCCAAGCCCAAACCGCTCAAAAGTTGTGCGGCTTCGGTTTCAGCCTCCCAACCATTCAGATCCGCGAATTCTGCTTCCAGATTCGCCGCCTTTTCGCCATCCTCGTCTGTAAAATCCTCTTTCGCATAAATGGCTTCCCGCTCTTTCATTACTTTATAAAGGCGTTCGTGGCCCAGAATCACCGTGTCCATAACGGTGTATGCGTCGAACTCGAACTGGTCCTGTTTCAGGAACGTCATCCGCTCGCCGGGATTCATGCTTACATTACCCGTCTGCGGCTCGATCTCACCTGAAAGAATCTTCAAAAATGTGGATTTCCCGGCTCCATTGGCACCAATTACGCCGTAGCAGTTACCTGGAACAAACTTTATATTTACTTCGTCGAACAATACCCTTTTACCGTATCGCAGCGATACGTTCTGAACCGTAATCATCTGAAAATTGATTATTTATGAATGAGACCGCAAAATTACAAAAATCGGTCTGATTTAGCATCCTTGGAGAAACTAAATACAAACTAAACAGGCCGGTAACATACCGGCCTGCCTGTTAAAATTGGACGTTTCCCGTTGGTCAGGGGATCACGCGTAGCGTGTGCGCGCCCTTGGCCACACTCACTTTTGCGCCCTGCTTTTTCAATGCCGGGGTATCGCCTTTGGTAACCGACCAGAATTCCACCCCACCGTTGCCGCTTCCATATTCGAGGTATTCGAACACGGAAACCGCCAGGTTAGAACCGTCTTTGTCGAACGCTACGCTCTGCGGGTAAATGCCGTCGAACGGGTAGTCAGCCACTTTGGTCAATGCACCGGTGGCCGCTACTTTATACAGTGAGAGTGAAGCCCCTGTACCTGCGCCGGCTTCCGCCCATGGCGAGCCGCTTTTACCTGCATTCGCAGTCACAAGCAACGTACCATCGGGGCTCAATGCAAAAGAACCGGTATTGAGGCCCACGGGCGCTTGTCCGGCTACCTTATGTTCAACGGCGCCGTCCATTGAAAAGTCCACCACGATGACTTCGCCTTCTGCCGAACCTTTACCCTGCGCTCCTTTCGTATCGAGTACCAGGTAATGTTTTCCATCGGCGGTGAATTTTCCAAAAGAAGGATCAACACCTACTTTTACAGGTTTACCTACCATCTCTACGTTTTTCAGCTTTCCGGCCTCGCGGATCACTTTGTAGAGTCCAACTTCGTTGGAATTATCAAGGGTGAATGCGATGAAATCACCTGATGGATGCCAGGATATATCTACAATGCGGCTGGTTGTATCCAATGCAGCAGGCAGGTTCAGGAAACGCGCCGGCTTGCCGTCCGGCCCAGCCTCGATAAATACCAGTTCTTTGCCTGTATCGCTGGTTGAAAGGATCAGTTCGTTCTTATTGACATCGATAGAGGTCGGCTTTTTACCGACCGGGAAGCCGAACTTAGCTTTCGGCGCGGCCAGATTGCTGATATCGACCACAAACAGCTTCTCGCCTACCGGAAATTCTTTCGACAGCTCCTTGTATTCTCCTACACCATCCTCCGGTCTGATCCGGTTTTCAAGCACAAATGCAAGCGTTCCTGTCGGGGACACGGCCAGTGTTTTCGAATATCCCAAAGCTGAATTGGAAACCAGGGCAGTCCCAAGGCCTTTGCTTCCTCTTTCTACCGGGAATTTAATGGTCGTGAGTTGATCTTTTGATGTGTTGTCTCTTAGTAGCTTACCATCCACCAATGCAGAAGCTGCCAAATCGGCATCAGACACAACAACCAGGCCCCGTGCATTGAACGTAATGGGTGATTGGGCTATCGCAGGGATGCTTCCCAACGCAGCCAAACCAGCAAAGAATGCAACTTTTTTCATAGAAAAGAATTTAAGTTTTAGGTGGTTTGAACAATTTGAGTTTACATCAAAAAGAACCTTGCAGCGGCATTATATCCTGCAAGGTTCTTTTCAAGAATCCGCAATATACAATAAAAAGAAAAACCCCGGCAAGCATTTGCCGGGGTTTCGGGTCACAGGAAGTAAAAATTACGCTGCAACAGAAAGTCTGTTGACGAATTTCGCCAATTTAGACTTCTGGTTGGAAGCTTTCTTCTTGTGGATGATATTTTTCTTCGCCAAACGGTCCAACATTGAAGATACAGTTTTGTAAACTTCAACAGCTACTGCCTTATCAGACGTTTCACGCAATTTCTTGATGTATGAACGGGTAGTCTTGTGCTGGTAACGATTACGCAAACGCTTAGTCTCGTTAGCGCGGATTCTTTTTAAAGCTGATTTATGATTTGCCATTTGTAATGAATATTTTTCTATTTCTCATTTCGGTCTGCAAAAATAGAAATTGCATCTCAAAACGCCAAATTTCCTCTCAAAATATATTTCAACTAAATAAACTTACTTAGGCATACGCTGAACATCGGAGGCCAGGTACTCCTCTATCCGCGATTCAAGTTCGTTGTAAGGGATATTGCTGTGTAGCTCCCCTTCTACCGCCAGCGATATTTTGCCAGTTTGCTCCGAGATCACGATCACAATCGCGTCGGTTGCCTCGCTCATACCCATCGCCGCCCGGTGGCGGAAGCCCAGCGAAGAAGGCACGTCGACTCCATCTGCAACCGGCAGCACACAGCGCGCCGCCTTCAGAACACCATCGACGATGATCACCGCTCCATCGTGCAGCTCGCTGTACTGATTGAAAAGGGACACGAGCAACGGTTTAGAAACCCTCGCTTCCAGCATCTCGCCGGTCTCCACATATTTACCAAGGTCATCCCGTTTGTTCAGCACGATCAACGCGCCTGTAAAGTTTGACGCGATAGTCTTGCTGGCATCGATTACCTCTTTCAGGTTTTTGACCTTTAAATCCAGCATCGAACTGCCAATGATCTTTTTAAGAAAACCATTATTGGTATAAATCGTCGACTTTCCTATGATTAGCAAAAAACGGCGGATTTCCTGTTGGAAAATCACGATCAGGGCCACCGCTCCGACGCCCATAAAGTATTGTAGAATGGCTGTCAGCAGCCCCAGGCCGAGCCCTTTGACGACCAGATAGAAGACATACACAAACAAATACCCCAGAAAAACCCTGCTTGCAATACTTCCCCGAACAAGGGTATATACCTGATAAAGAAGAATGGACACTAAAAAAACATCCAGGATATCAGCCCAATTGATGTTCAGAAAACCCACACGCATACGAAAGGTGATATTTTAGAGCGACTAAATTACTATTTTAATTTGGATAGTTACCTGCGGCTATCCAGAGTTTTATCGCTTCCACGGCAGGTTTTACATCATGCACACGAAGGATCGATGCCCCGCGCTCCAATGCGAGCGTGTTGAGAACCGTTGTTCCGTTCAACGCCTCCTCTGGCGAAACCTGCAAGGTTTTATAGACCGTAGTCTTGCGTGAAACACCCACCAGCACCGGGTATCCAAGCAATTTAAACTGTTCCAACTCCCGCATTAGCTCGAAATTCTGCGCAATGGTTTTAGCAAAACCAAATCCCGGGTCGATGATCAAATCTGCAACTCCCTTACTTTGCAGGACCGCGACTTTCTGCCGTAAGTCGCGGAGAATATCCGGCACCAGTCGCTCGTACGTCGTCAGTTGGTTCATCGTCTGTGGGGTGCCACGCATATGCATTAATATATACGGCACACGAAGCCTGGCGACAGCCTCGAACATAGCATCATCGAGCGTTCCGCCGGCAACATCGTTAATGATATGGGCACCTTTACCAATGGCCCGTTCAGCCACTTCGGCGCGAAAGGTATCAACAGAAATAATCAGGTCGGGAAAATACTTAGCTAGTGGCTCGACCGCCGATTCGACGCGGTCGCCTTCCTCCTGGGCGCTCACCTCGCGGGCGCCCGGACGTGTGGAATAGCCGCCGATGTCGAGCATACCCGCCCCTTCCGAGATCATCTGGCCGGCTCTTTCGATGATCTCGTCCACCGAAGCCACCCGGCTCCCGGAGTAGAACGAGTCGGGTGTAATATTCAGAATACCCATTACCAAGGGTGTCGACAGATCGATCAGCGTGCCCCGGATATTGAGCGTTTTTTTACTAACTTGCAACATAAATTCTTTTCAAAAACAGGCAAAGGAATGAATATCAAAGCATTCTCTTCCTACCGTCTGAAAGTCTCTAACTTATTTGAAACAGTGAAATCCACAGAATCGGAATATCAGGAAATCATTCAGTATTGCCAAGATCTTTTTACAAAAAAAAACAAGGACTACGGAACATCCTGGCGCATCCTGCGGCTCCCTTCCATCACAGATCAGATTTTTATCAAGGCCCAGCGCATCCGTACTATCCAGGACAAAGGTGTACAGAAAGTAAACGAAGATGTGTCTTCGGAATTCATCGGGATCATCAATTACTGCGTGATGGCCTTGATCCAGATTTCGGCGGCGGAGCGAAACGAGGCCATCGATGACTCTGCATTAACAATTCTTTACAATCAGCAGGTGAACGAAGTGAAGGAATTGTTGTTTAATAAAAACCATGATTATGGCGAAGCGTGGCGCGACATGCGTGTGAGCTCCATGACCGATATCATTCTCATGAAACTGCTAAGGATCAAACAAATCGAGGACAATCAGGGACTCACCCTTGTTTCCGAGGGTGTTAAAGCCGGATACCAGGATATTATCAATTATTCGGTATTCTGCCTGATCAAATCGAATGCCTTACAGACCAACTAACAAAGACACACCAAACCGCCGTCTAGTTTGCAATGAAAATCTTTGCCCAGATCTCACGAGTTGTAGTAGGATTACTTTTCATTTTTTCGGGAATCATCAAGCTCAACGACCCCATCGGGACGCAGTACAAGCTGGAAGAATATTTCGAGGTTTTCGCGACCGATCTGCCGGCATTGCATGATTTCTTCATGGCACTCGTGCCACTGGCGCTATATTTCTCGGTCTTTCTCTGCACCGCCGAGGTGGTTTTGGGTATTGCGTTGCTTGTCGCCTACAAGCCCAGGACAATATCCTGGCTACTGCTGGCGATCATCGTCTTTTTTACATTCCTGACATTCTATTCGGCCTATTTCAATAAGGTTACCGACTGCGGCTGTTTTGGTGCGGCAATCAAGCTCACGCCCTGGACATCGTTCGGCAAAGACATCTTCCTGCTGGCGCTGATTTTGGTAATTGTATATTACCGGAAGAAATTCAAATCCTACCCCACCGGCATTATCGTGGTCATTTCTACACTGGTCTCGCTGGGTGTTGCCGTGTATTCATTAAGGCATTTACCGATCATGGATTTGCTGCCCTACCGGGTGGGCGCAAGCATTCCTGCGCAAATGAAACCTTCCGAGCCGCTGCGCTATTTATATGTTTTCGAAAAAGACGGCAAAACACTGGAATATGAGCAGTACCCAAGTGATACGACACTGAAATTCAAGGAAATGGTAGTACTCAACGAGGATGCCAAACCTAAGATCACCGATTACAAAGTTTGGAATGATGCGGGTGACTTCACCGAAAGCACCTTCCAGGGTAAAAAGCTTTTTCTGATCATTAAAAGCCTGACCGACATTAATACCGCAGCATTGCCGGATATTAATAAGCTCATCAATGCGGTAAAAAGCAAGGGCGTGGAGCCAGTCATTCTCACTTCGGGCAACAGCGAGGACATAGCCAAGTTCCTCTCGCAGCACCAGCTTACGGCGCCATACTATTATGTAGATGCGACTGTTTTAAAAACCATTTCGCGATCAAACCCCGGCTTGTGGCTTTTGAAAGACGGCGTTGTAAAAGGCAAATGGCACTACAACGACACCCCTACCGCCGAAGAGGTGGTGGATCTCGTCAAATAATGTGACCGACACCTAACCCAGATGAAGAATATTATCCTGGTCGGAATGATGTCATCCGGCAAAACAACATTGGGCAAAAAGCTCGCCCGCGCACTGAACTATCAATTCGTAGATCTGGACAAGCTGATCGAAAAAGATCAGGGAATGGAGATCTCTTCCATTTTCGTGCAACGGGGAGAGGCCTACTTCCGGGAAGTGGAAAGCAGGATTTTAAAACAAACTTCAACCCAAAAAGGCATTGTAGTAGCTTCCGGGGGAGGAACACCATGCTTTTTCGACAATATGAATGTGATCAGGGAAATGGGCATCAGCATTTTCCTGGACGTTCCCGCCGAAGATCTCGCGAGAAGGATCGAAAACCATGGCAAAGACGACCGCCCGATCCTGTCGGGCGCAACTTCGCTGGTTGATACGCTGCGAAGCCGCATTAACGACAGGCTGCCTTATTACTCACAGGCAGATTTTACATTGAAAGGAGAAATTGACGTCAGCCATTTGCTGGAAGTACTTACCCCTTTGCTATAAACTAAAAAACCTGCTTATCGCAGGTTTTTTAGTTACGGGATTCAAAAGTGGTCAGAAGAATACTCCACCTGTCACCATCACATTCACCGGCCGGTTGGTAATCTCAACTGATGCATAGTCATTGGGATTGTTGAGATAATAGGGCGTATAGGCTGACTTGTAGGTGGTAAAGGTCCCTGTCAAATCAATGAAAAAGCGGTCTGTACGCACTCCTACGCCCGCCGAGGCGAGGATTTTGCTGCGATCGATGCCGTCTGTGCGGTCAAGATAGGGATCTGAAATATAGGCACCTCCGAGCCTCGCACGGAAGATATTCGCCCTGACTTCACCACCCAATCTGAAATTGACCGTATTGCGGAAAGTGTCTTTCACTTCCGCGTTCGTTTCATTCTTAAAGTCTCTATTACCTGCGGAATCCCAAAAACTTGTTCTCGCCCGCATGCCGCCGTAACCAACGTATTCCACTGTTGCAGTCAAAAAACCTTTGTTTTGGAAAAACACGGTACCTCCTAAATTCCCCCGTATCGGACCAGTCAGGCTATATTCAAAATCGTTCGGAGCAACCGGAAGCGAAGTGTAAGGGGGCGTTATCAGATTACCGTCTGGCCCTGTTACCTTTCCGTCCACATATCCAGCCGCGACACTCTGGCTAAATGTCTCCTTAATCGCGCTGAAAGTCGGGCTGATGATCGTTCCGCCTATCTGGAACATTGGGTTAAACTTGTAAATGGCCCCCAATGAAAGGTTAACCCCTGTACCCTTCACCACGAAATCCTCAAACTGATCAATATAGGCCAACTCCGGGCTATCGACATAGTCATCACTAAATCTCGAAGAATATTCATACCTGAGGCGACTGAAACCAACGTTACCACCAAGGTAAAACTTGTCGTTCAAATTACCGGCGTAGGCAAATGTCCATTGCGAAGTAGAGCCTTTTGAAGTAAAATCACCTGTCTGATCTACCACACTGTTTCCATCCAAAGCTCTGTAAGGAGGGCCGGCAGCAGTAGTTGGATTAATCAGATACATTTGGTAGTAAGCTGCGGGAAGGCTATACGCCGTGGGCCCTCCCTGAGCCTGACTATTAAATTTCTTTTCCAAATCACTGACAGACGTCTTCGCGTCGTTAACACCTTCTACCACATTATCCAGGTAGGCGCTGTTGCTATTCCTACCTCCGTACCTGTACCCGTTTTGAAACGATTGCTGGCGGGAAAACGAAACGCCGAACGACGACCTTTTCCACTTCCGCTGGAATCCCGGCTGGCTGGCGAACACGACGGAAGCGCCCTGTATCGGATTAAATTTAGTTTTGCCACTACCCGCATATTTGTTACTATTACCCAAATAGTCGGCAGTCGTTCCGGCGATTCTCAAATCTGAACTTAAAGTAACCTCCGAGCGGGTATAGAACCCCAACCCGGCCGGGTTACCATAAATAGAGCTGGCGTCCCCGCCAATGGCTGCATGATTACCACCCAGCCCCTGAAAACGGGCAGACCCGGTTTGATTGATTTCTGAATAGCGAAGCGCATCGGTAGCGTATTGTGCAAATGCTGCTGACGAGGAGAGCAGCGAAAGGAGGAGCGCAATTCCTGAGTATGTTTTCGACATGGCAGTTAATACTTATTTCAATACAGTTTAAACGAAAACCCTGCAAAATTATGACATTTTGCAGGGTTTGGCATTGATTATCTCTGTTTCAGGACAATCGAAGATTATCTTGGACCTCTTGAAGAACGGCTGGAACTGCCGCCACCACCGCCTCCACTACTGGATGGCGCGCTGTAACTTCTCGAAGGAGCGCTATAAGACGGCTGACTGTACGTACGGGTCGGCGCGCTGTAAGATTCGCTTCTCGGAGTCGAATAGCTTCTGCTGGGTGCGCTGTAATCCGACTGACTTCTCGATGGCACACTGTTGTTGTATGACGGTGCGCTGTAAGAAGAGCTCCTTGACGAACGCGGAGATGAATAGCTTGTTCCGCCGGTACTTCCTCCCTCAGATGAATAATTGCTCGAATTCGCCGACCGTGGACGTGAGTAATACACGTTGCCGCCATCCACCACACCACGGGATCCGTAAGACTCTCCGCTTGTTCTTCCGCCATTAGCCACAGCATCGCCGCGACCTGAGCTCCGCGTTGATCTCGGAGATGAATAGGTATCACCGGAAATCACACGACCACCATCCCTGCTGCCCCTTGTGGAAGTCTCGGAACGCGAGCGCGAAGAATTTACAAAATTGGAGTTGTAGCGTTCGCTGTTACGACCTCTGCTTGCATCCACTACGCGCGGACCATAGGTTCTTGAAATACCTCTTTCAGGATTGTTGATCACGATAACCGGACGGCTGTAAGCCCAGGGCGAATATCCGTAACCACCGTAGAAGCTATCGTAGTAGCCGCCACCCCAACCGTACATACTGTTATAACCCCAGGGACTGTATCCCCATGGGCTGTAACCAAATGGATCATAACCGTAGCCCATCATGCCTCCATAACCCAGCATGCTGCCGTATCCCCATGGCGAGTAGCCAAACATCGATCCGTAACCGAAGCCGAAGGATGGACGCATTCTGAATCCGCCATAACCGAAGTTGAGCGAAAGACCTGCGTAGCTTCCAGGCCAGTAAGAACCCAGACCACCATAATAAGGAGTATTGAAGCTGGCTGCATTATATCCGTCGACAAAACCGGCATTATAACCTACATCTGTCGAAATCTGACGTTTTACGCCTCTGGACGACAGGTAGTTTTCGTCGTAATAATCGGATGTGCCGTTCTCGGAATTATTGCCTGTGTAGGCGTAATCCGGATTGTCCAGACGGGAGACTTCCTGGTCTGCACCCCTGTCTGCCAACACGAGGCCTCCGCCGGAGCTTCCTCCGTAGAGATCATCATATCCGTCGCCCGATCGTGATGCATATTGATTTGAAGTACATCCCCAAGCTCCCAACAGCACCAGCAAAGACAAATATTTTGCTTTATTGAATATACTCATGGCTTTGAAGGATTAAAAGTTTGTTGCTAATATAGTTATAAAACGCGTTCCCAGCATGAAGTAAACGTCCGTCACTATACATTAATTCCAAAGTTAACATAAAAAACTATCTTTGCAACTCCCTTGAAAAACAGGTCAGGATTAACGTAATACTCCATTTCAATTCCAAAATAATACAAAGTAATGAGTAAAGCCTTGCCAACACGAAGTGAAAACTACTCCGAATGGTACAATGAATTAGTGAAACGCGCCGACCTGGCCGAAAACTCAGCCGTGAGAGGCTGTATGGTGATCAAACCGTACGGATATTCTATCTGGGAAAAAATGCAGCGCGCGCTCGATGATATGTTCAAGGAAACAGGCCATACCAATGCCTATTTCCCGCTTTTCATCCCAAAATCGTATCTAAGCAAGGAGGCTTCACATGTGGAAGGATTTGCCAAGGAATGCGCCGTCGTGACGCATTACCGCCTCAAAAACGACCCCGACGGCAAAGGCGTGATCGTTGACCCGGAAGCGAAACTGGAAGAAGAACTGATCGTTCGTCCGACTTCGGAAACGGTGATCTGGAGCACGTATAAAAACTGGATCCAGTCGTACCGGGACCTGCCGCTGCTTATCAACCAGTGGGCCAATGTAGTGCGCTGGGAAATGCGTACACGCCTGTTCCTTCGTACAACGGAATTCCTCTGGCAGGAAGGCCACACTGCGCACTCGACTGCACAGGAGGCGATTGCAGAAACCAGGCAAATGCTGGAAGTTTATGCCCAGTTCGCCGAAGAATGGATGGCTGTACCGGTAATCAAAGGGGTAAAAACGCCTAATGAGCGGTTTGCCGGCGCCGAAGACACCTACTGTATCGAAGCCATGATGCAGGACGGGAAAGCATTGCAGGCAGGCACTTCCCACTTTTTAGGCCAGAACTTTGCCACTGCATTTGATGTGAAATTCCAGGATAAGGACGGAAAGCTCGATTACGTTTGGGGAACCTCATGGGGTGTAAGTACGCGCTTGATGGGCGCGCTCATCATGGCGCATTCCGACGACGCCGGCCTGGTGCTGCCTCCGAAGCTGGCGCCTATCCAGGTAGTGATTGTTCCGATCTACCGCAATGAGGAGCAGCTTGCGCAGATTTCAGAAAAAGTTGCTGAAATCACCAAAGATTTGAAAAAACTCGGGATCAGTGTAAAATATGATAGCAGCGATAATTTCAAACCAGGTTTCAAATTCGCGGAGTATGAATTGAAAGGCGTTCCCGTAAGGCTTGCTATGGGCGGCCGTGACCTTGAAAACGGCACGGTGGAAGTAGCGCGCCGCGATACCAAAACCAAAGAAACGGTTTCAGTTGAAGGAATCGCTATTTACATTCAGAACCTGCTTGAAGATATTCAGCAATCCATCTACAAAAAGGCGCTCACATTCCGCGAAGAGAATACCTATAAAGTGGATTCGTTTGAAGAATTCAACAATATCCTCGATACCAAAGGCGGCTTTATCCTCGCCCACTGGGACGGGACTTCCGAGACCGAAGAGAAGATCAAGGAAGAAACAAAAGCGACCATCCGCTGCATCCCGCTGAACCAGGAGGCCGAAGAGGGCGTTTGCATTTACTCGGGCAAGCCGTCGAAAGGACGTGTGATATTTGCCCGGGCATACTAATTTTCATTCTCGTGCATTCGCGCAGGTTTCACGAAAAACGTTTCGCGAATGCATTTTTTTTCAAACCATATAAAATAGAAAACCATGAGTCAGGCAAAGGCTGGTGACAAAGTGCAGGTACATTATAAAGGTACCTTGCCGGACGGACAACTTTTTGATTCCTCCGAGGGACGTGAGCCTTTGAGCTTCACATTGGGCAGCGGTCAGGTGATCAAAGGATTTGATGATGGCGTGACCGGCATGGAAATCGGCGCAAAAAAGACGATCAATATCCCTAACGAGGAAGCATATGGCCCGGTGAGCGAAGAAATGATCGTCAAATTCGATCGTGCGCAAATCCCGGCTGACATTCCGCTGGAAATCGGTGGCACATTGAATATGCATCAGGACGGCGGCCAGGTTATCCCTGTCGTTGTGAGAGAAGTGACCGAGGAGTATGTAGTGCTCGACGCGAACCATCCATTAGCGGGTCAGGACCTCATTTTTGAATTGGAACTGGTTGGTATCAACTAATAGTCCGAATATGTTTCGCGGCCGGCGATCGGGAAACCCTGATGCCGGCCGCGTTTTATTTGGCCCGGTTTCTATTCGGCCCATTTGAGGCTGAAACTTTCCGGCTTGCCTTTTGAGAGCTTGAGTAAAATCTGCCGCGCAGCAAGGTCCTGTAACATTCGTTCGGCCCTCTTCTCGGAAATATTAATGATTTTTGAAAATGTCCTGGCAGTTACCGAATCGGTTTCTTTAAGGTATGTTATCAGCGTTTTCACGTGCCGTGTAGCCAACAACTTCTCCGTTTCGCCATCGGCGCCATTGTAGAGCAGCAACCTGGGAATAGGCATGCTTTTATCCTTAACGCGGATGTAAATAATACGTTCGCCTTTCTCATTCAGCGCATGATGCGGCTTGTCTTCGCTTTCGGCAACCGTTACCCTCAAAACCTTCTTCCCGTCCAGATTCTCCGATTTGATCCGGACGACCAATTCCGGTTCAATAAGCTTCACCAGCGCCTTTTCCAGCTTTTGCAACTCCCGCAGCTCTGATTGCACGCCCATAACAGCACCATGATCGGCCACGCCGATCAACAGGTTGCCACCCGAGGTATTCGCAAATGAAACAATGGTTTTGGCAATCTTGAAAGGACTATCCACCGTCCTTTTAAACTCGATGGTAAGCCCCTCTCCTTCCTTTATTAACTGAATGATACTTTTATCCATGTATTTAAATCAACCCGTATTTTTTGCCCGGCATCGACCGGACCATCCCCTGGAATTCCAGATTCAGCAGCAGCGTAGCAAGCCGGTTCAAATGAATGCCCGACTGCCAGGCTAGCTCGTCGATCTGCATTGCTCCCCGCTGTTTTAATAGTGAAAGTACCTGGCCTTCATCCTGGGTAAAACCCTCGAAAGTCATCACCGGTTCGTCGGTAGCTAGGCCGGGGCCGGTTTCCGGCTTTCCTTTCACCCAGCCCAATGCTTCGGCCATATCTTCTACCGATGTAAAAATAGCCGCCTTATGATCACGAATCAGAAAGTTGCACCCCTCCGATTGTGGCTCGTTGATCGCGCCGGGTACTGCGAAAACCTCACGGTGGTAATTCTGCGCGAATTCCACGGTGATCAAACTTCCGCCCGTCCGCCCGGATTCCACTACGATGATAACATCACTGAGCCCTGCAATAATTCGGTTCCTGGCCGGAAATCTCATAAAATCCGGCTTGGTCCCCAACGCGCTTTCCGTAACGATCCCGCCGTTGTCCTGCATTTCAGAAGCGGTGCGTTGATGGACGGCGGGATAGATTACGTCCAGCCCGCTCGCCATCACACCCAGGGTCGCCAGGTTGTTCCGAAGGCACTGCCGGTGTGCAGTGATATCCACACCATATGCCAACCCGCTTACCCCAAGCGGTTGGTAGGGCACAAGCTCGCGAATGATATTTTCGGTAACCGACTTGCCGTACTCGCTGATTTTCCTCGTGCCTACGATCCCCACGGTACGCGGCCAGTTAAAGTCGGTATTCCCTTTTGCGTACAGGGCAATGGGCGCATCGTATAGCGGGCGAAGACGGGCAGGGTAATCCGGGTCATTGAAGAAAAGTATCTGCGTACCGGTTTTCCGGCATTCGGCCAGCTCTCTTTCAGCCATTTCCAGTGTATTCTTTCCCAAAACGGCCTTCACGATCTTGTCTCCTATACCAGGGATTTTGATCAGCTTTTTGTAATCGGCCTGGAAAACTCCGCAGGCATTGCCGCAGTAGCTGATGAGCTGGCGGATCGTCACGGCACCGATTCCGGGCGTGTGCATAAGTGCGAGGATGCAGATTTTCTCTGCGTCGGGATATGGTTGCATGGTATAGTGTGTTGGTTGAGTTTTGGACTGTCCACGTCTGGCATACATTTTGCCCATATACGTCAGCAGTTATTTTCAAAAATAATCAATAATCTGAAAACCATATATGGAAAACCTCGAAACCGAAGTAACCGAAGTAACCGAAACTGAGCAACATTATGAAGGTATGGGTGCCACCTGCCATCCTGAGGGAGTTTATTACCGCGTCTGGGCGCCACATGCCGAAAGTGTTTCGGTCATAGGAAGTTTCAATGACTGGAATGCCTCCGCCAATCCGCTTCAATCCGAAGAAAATGGTATGTGGGCTGCACTGGTTGAAAATTCAAAGGAGGGAGACGAATACAAATACCATCTCAAAACACCGGCAGGTGAACTGCTCCGCAACGATCCGTATGCTTTGAAAGTGACTAATTCTGCCGGTAATTCCGTCGTGTATAACCACGGGTCCTTCGACTGGCAGGATACCGGCTTCCAATTGCCCGGCTGGCATGAAGTGGTAATTTATGAGCTGCATGTCGGCACTTTTAATGTAAAAGAAGAAGGACAAGTCGGCACATTCTACACGGCAATCGAGCGGATTCCTTATCTGAAAGACATGGGTTTCAACGCTGTCGAACTAATGCCCTGTTCGGAATTCCCGGGCTCACGGTCATGGGGCTACAATCCGGCAAACCCCTTTGCAATAGAATCCGATTATGGTGGCCCGGATGGTTTAAAAGCATTTGTAAAGGCTGCCCACGAGGCCGGCATTGCCGTCATTCTCGATGTTGTCTACAACCACTTCGGCCCGTCAGACCTCGACCTGTGGCAGTTCGACGGCTGGCACGAGAATGATGGCGGGGGCATTTACTTTTACAATGACTGGCGCTCGGAAACCCCCTGGGGCAACACCCGCCCCGACTATGGCCGCGCAGAAGTTCGCCAATACATTCACGACAATGCGATGATGTGGCTGCGCGATTACCGCATTGACGGGTTGCGAATGGACATGGTGCCTTATATCCGAAACGTAAAAGCCAACGGCAACCCGGGTGACGATATTCCCGAAGGCATGTCCCTGGTGCAATGGATCAATAAAGACATTCGCGAGAGCTGCGGGAATTGCATTACCATTGCCGAAGACATGCATTCGCTGGACTTCATCACCAACTCGGTCGAAAATGGCGGCCTGGGCTATGGATCGCAGTGGGATGCAGAATTCGTCCACTCGGTCCGTGACGTAATCATCACGCCTAATGATCAGGACCGCAACATGGACAGCGTGGTTGCTGCCATCACCAACCGGTACAACACGGATTCATTCCAACGCATTATTTACACCGAATCGCACGACGAAGTAGCCAACGGCCAGGCGCGTGTAGCCGAAGAGATCGCCGATGGCGACGTAAACAATTGGTATTCTAAAAAACGCGCTGCATTGGGTGTTTCGTTGGTGCTCACTTCTCCGGGTATTCCAATGATTTTCCAGGGACAGCCGCTATTGGAAGACAAATGGTTTTCGGACAGTGATCCGATCGACTGGTCGAGGCTGGAAAAATTCAGCGCCTTCGCGGCTCTGCACCGTGACATCATCCATATCCGCAGAAACTGGTTCGGCGTCACCAAAGGTCTTCAAGGTCAGAACGTGGGGATCATCAGGCAGGATAATGAGAAAAAAGTAATCGTAATGCACCGCTGGGACGAAGGCGGGCCGAAAGATAGTGTTGTGGTAGCATTTAACTTCTCAACCGAAACCTTCTCTGATTACAAAGTAGGGTTTCCGCGGGCTGGTAAATGGCATCTGCGATTTAACAGCGACAATGAAAATTACGACGCCGACTTCTCCAACCTGGGCGTTTTTGACATCGAAACAATGGAAGGAGAAATGGACGGTTGCGAGCAATTCGGGTCGTTACAAATCCCGCCCTATTCGGCTTTGATCTTTTCGCAAGAAGAATAATTAAGGGAGGAGAGGAAAAATGGGGAGGAAAGGGAAGAAGGGGAGGAATGGGTGTAATACACCCTTTGCCTCCTCCCCTTCCTCCTTCCTCCCATTCCTCCCTACTCTATACTTCTAAATATTCGGTCCCAGCGGATTTTTTTAAGGAAACTTGTCGGATCGGGATCGATGGACATCCATACGAAAACTGCCTTTCCGACGATATGGTCTGCGGGCACAAAACCCCAATAGCGCGAGTCGGCCGAATCGTGGCGGTTATCCCCCATCATGAAATAGTAATCCTGTTTAAATGTATAATGGCTAATCTGTTTACCCCCGATGGTGATTTTGCTTTTCTGCACCACGACGTTTCCATTACCGTCAAAACTCCGGATAATATCGCCGTAAAGTGCGATGGTAACCTCGGTCAATGGAACGGTCATTCCGGCCTTGGGCACTACAATGGGTCCGTAATTGTCTTTGTTCCAGTCAGTGGCGTCACTGGCCGGAAATAGGTAGGGCTCTTTCAAACCTTTTTGCATAAACACAGGCTCCACGCGCTTTACGAAATCATAGGTTTTCAGCTTCCCGGCCAGCGCCTCAGTCGTTTTCACCAGATAACCCGGCTCGTCGTTGGCTGCAATGGTGTCGCCAAATGTCTCGGTAAACTGCGAATAAGAGACAATACCATTCTTCCGAAACACATTTTCTTCATTCACAGCCGTTTTCACGGAAACAAAATACTCGTTCTGCATGCGTGGGGGCGACGATTGCGCCTGCCCGTTCACATAGACCTGCCCCAGCCGGACTTCCAGCCTATCGCCCGGAATGCCGACACACCGTTTAATGTAATTCGAACGCAGATCGGTCGGATGTGGGTGCAGATCGGGTAGTACATTGCTGTACTTCTGATAGGTGTCAGAATGTTCGACCGGCAAATAAAAGACGACAACATCACCATTTTTCACCTTTGTAAAACCAGGCAATCGGTACTGTGGAAGCTTAATCCAGTCAAGGTAGGACGGGATGCTCGTGCCCCAAATGGTCTGATGCGTCAGCGGAATCTGCAATGGTGTTACCGGCGTGGTAGTCCCATAATGCAACCTGCTCACAAAAAGATAGTCGCCGACAAGCAGACTATTCTCCATCGAGGGCGTCGGTATCACAAACGCACTGAAAAAAAGCCACCGGATTAGCGTTGCCGCGACAACGGCGAACAATACCGAGTCAAACCACTCACGAAAAGCGGATTTCTTTTTGGGCGTGCTGGTGGGTTTTGAAATTGTTTGTGTGAGTGGCATAGGTGCTGTCTTTTAACGTCTTCATTTCAACCGCAATATACCCCTAAACCTAATAACACGAAAAACATTATATATTATTATTTTATATATATTAATCAAAAAGAAAGGGAAGAACAATGAGTTCTTCCCTTTCCGCCTTTCTATTTGAATGCTTAGTTGATCACCCTGAAAATACGGCTCCAACGGATCTTATTGAAGAAACTGGTCGGATTGGGATCGATGGACATCCAGACAAACACCGCCTTGCCTACGATGTGATCCATCGGCACGAAGCCCCAGTAGCGCGAATCGGCCGAGTTATGACGGTTATCCCCCATCATAAAGTAATAATCCTGTTTGAAGGTATAGGCTGTGATAGGTTTCCCACCCACTTTTACCGATTTTTCATCTACCACCACATCCTCGTTATCCTCGTAATTTTTGATAACAGGCCCGTACATGGCCACGTTTTCCGGAGTCAGCTGAACGGTCATACCCTCCTTTGGAACGGTAATCGGGCCATAGTTGTCACGGTTCCATTTAAAAAGCGATGAATTTGGGTACAACATCGGCTCGGTGATATCTTTCGGCGATTTGACAAGGGTGATGCTCTTCACAAAATCGTAGGTTTTGAGTTTTGCTGCGATCTCCGTAGTTGTAAAAACCAGGTACCCCATTTGCTCGTTGCCCTTGATCGTGTCATTATCGCCTTCCGTATAGGTATTGAATTCAGAAACACCGTTTTCGCGGAAAACTTTTTCTTCATTGACGGCAGTTGTCGTAGCCACGAAGTATTCATTTTCCATTCGCACAGGGTTTTCCATCGCCTGTCCGTTGGCGTATACCTGCAAATCTCGCACTTCCACCTTGTCGCCGGGAAGACCGACGCAACGTTTAATGTAATTGGTTTTCAGGTCAACCGGATGCTGCAATTCGGGCGGGTAGTTGAATACCACTACATCGCCTCTTTTCACTTCGCTGAACCCCGGCAGGCGGTATTGAGGCAGCTGGATCAGGCTCGTATAGGAAGGGATATTAGTACCCCAGATCGTCTGGTGCGTGAGCGGAACCTGCAAAGGCGTTTTCGGCGTGCGGGTACCATAATGCAGCTTGCTCACGAAAAGGAAATCGCCTACCAGCAGGCTATTCTCCATCGAAGGCGTCGGAATGGTAAATGCTTCAAAAAACAGCCAACGGATCAGGGTTGCGGCGACTACCGCGAACAAAATGGAGTCAAACCACTCCCGTGCCGGTGACTTTTTCTTTTTGGATTCAACTGAACTGGAAGTCAACTCTTTATTAACAGCCATGCGATGATTGATAGTTAGATACTTTAAATTTTGAGGAGATCGTTCATTCCGAACACCCCGAATTTACCCGGAAGCCATTCGGCAGCCACCACAGCGCCCAGAGCGAAACCCTGACGGTTATGGGCCGTGTGTGATATTTCAATGGTGTCCACTTCCGATTCGTAACGAACGATGTGGGTGCCGGGGACTTCGCCGCGCCGCTCAGCGAGGATCTGCAGGTAACCTTCCTCATTATCAGGGGCCAGCTTCCAGCCGTCGACATTTCCGATCTCTTCCACAATACCTTCTGCAAGCGTAATGGCAGTTCCGCTCGGGGCATCAAGCTTGTGAATGTGATGAACTTCGGTCATCGAGCTCTGGTATTCGTGCCCGTTCATCAGCCGCGCCAGCATACGGTTGAGCCGGAAGAAAAGGTTTACGCCAATACTATAATTGGATGCGTAGAAAAAGGACCCTGATTGCGCTTTGCAAAGTGCCTCTACTTCGCTGCGATGATTGAGCCAGCCCGTGGTGCCACACACGATCGGCCAGCCTTTTTTGAGGCAATAAATGATATTTTCAAAAGCGGATTCCGGTGAGCTGAACTCGATTGCTACATCTACATCGCCGGTTTCCAGCTTGTCCATGTCCGCACGGTTTTGCACATCAATCTTACCAACGATCGAATGGCCACGCTCAATGGCGATCTGTTCGATCGTTTTCCCCATTTTTCCGTACCCCAGTAATAGTATTCTCATTAATCTGTTATTTGAAATCAGTACTCTGTTAAATCACTTTATATTAAAAACCAGACGCACGCCCGGCGTCGGGGTTTGCATCAACGGCTGATTTAGCTTCGGGCTCACATTCAAAGTCAGATCGTCCGAAAGATCGAATGTCTTCAAATGGGCGGCCACGTTGGCCTCGATGATCGACAGCGTGTAGATCAGGCCCGTGACAATGATAGCAAAGCCGCGGTTGCGGCGCCAGTAGTTCTTCCCCCGCACAACCTGGCTTTCGTATGCCATTTGATATTCGCTGCTCGTATTAAGAAGATTGCGTACCCGCACCTGCACCTGTGCATCATCGCCTTCCAGTCCCTTCCGCCGCTTTCCTTTATCGGGCCCATCCAGAATATAGAACGACTTATAGGCGCTCAGATAATCGTGGTATTTGACCGTATTCAGATAATAGGTGTAAAGCCCTCCTCCGAGCGCCAGGTATACAATAGGCGCTTTCCAGTAGTCCCGGTTGTAAAGTTGGCCCGCTCCCGGAATCAGCGCCAGCCGCGTCGCCGTTTTGGGCACTGGCATCCACTTTTTTTTAACTTTCTTTAACGAATCTGTAAGGGCCAAAGTCGTGCTATCCAATGCGACGGCCGGTGATTTCCCGGTTTTCAAGCTATCTTTTTTACTCTCCGTCTGCGCTGCGATCCGACCTGAAAACAGCAAAACCAACCCTAACAAAACCCAGTTTTTCACCCTTTATTTAAATTTCAGTGTTTCTAAAATCTTTTTCAGTTCGTCCTGAGAGCCAAAAGGGATCTTGATTTCGCCTTTGTGCTCGTCATTACTCTTAACAGACACTTTTGCCCCAAAAAAGGACGAAAGCTGGAACTGTAACGACTTTATTTCCTGATTAATTGTCGGCTGCTTTTTGGACTCGCTTGGTACATTGCTCATCATTCCGAGCTTGCGCACCTCGTCTTCTACCTTCCTCACCGACCACCCTTCTTCAATGATCTGGTTGAAAATTTTGAGCTGGCTCTGATCGCTGTTGATCGTAATCAGCGCCCGGGCGTGGCCCATACTGATCTTATCGTCGCGCAAAGAAGCCTGAATCACCGGCGGTAGTTTGAGCAACCGGATATAGTTGTTGACCGTCGTGCGGTTCTTGCCTACACGTGCGCCGAGTTCTTCCTGTTTCAGGCTGCATTCAAGGATCAGCCGCTGGTAGCTCAATGCAATCTCGATCGCATTCAGGTTCTCGCGCTGGATGTTTTCAATCAGGGCCATTTCCAGCATTTGCTGGTCATTGGCTGTGCGGATGTAGGCGGGAATGGTCCTCATTCCCAACGAACGGGATGCCTGCAAACGGCGCTCTCCGGAAATCAGCTGATAGGTATCTTCCGAAAGCTGGCGTACCGTAATCGGTTGGATGATCCCTTGCACGCGTATCGAATCGGCAAGCTCATCCAGTGATTCCTGGTCGAACTTCGTCCGTGGCTGGTATGGATTCGCCTCGATCTGGCTCACGTCGATCTCGTTCATCGAACCGATAACTTCGGTCGGCGAAATGCGTGTACTGGTCCTTGGCGGGTTAATCTTCTCGGAGTCCTGCAAAAGAGCGCCTAGCCCTCTTCCCAGTCCGGTCATTTTTTTCGTCTTGCTGCTATTCTCCATTGCCTGTTCGTACTATCGTGATCAGTTCACTCTGTCGGAAGAGAGCAAACCGTTTTTACTGAGAATCTCTCTTGCAAGGTTCAGGTAGCTAACGGCCCCTTTGCTGTCCGAATCCTGCGCCATGACAGGGATTCCGAAGCTGGGTGCCTCACTGATACGTACGTTACGAGGTATAATGGTATTGAAAACAAGAGATTCGAAGTGGTTGGTAACTTCTGTCACCACCTGGTTGGACAGACGCAGGCGCAGGTCATACATCGTCAGCAGTATGCCCTCGATAACAAGGTCGGTATTCAGCCGGGACTGGATGATTGTGATGGTGTTCAGCAACTTACCCAGGCCCTCCAACGCAAAATACTCGCATTGTACCGGAATGATCACCGAATCGGCAGCGGTAAGGCTGTTAATCGTGATAAGGCCCAGCGAAGGAGAGCAGTCGATGATGATAAAGTCGTACTCGTCGCGCACCTCTGCGATAGCGTCCTTCATCCTGTGCTCACGGTTTTTGAGATTGATCATCTCAATCTCGGCCCCTACCAGGTCGATATGAGACGGCAGCAGATTCAGATTTGGAAAATCGGTTTGCAGGATAATCTCCGAAGTTTTCGCCTGCTCGACCATGCATTCGTAAATGCTGTTTTCCATCTCCTGCGGATTGAACCCGAGCCCAGACGTTGAGTTGGCCTGCGGGTCGGCATCGATAATGAGTGTGCGGAATTCAAGCGCAGCCAAACTGGCCGCCAGGTTAATAGCAGTGGTAGTTTTCCCTACTCCTCCTTTTTGGTTTGCAATTGCAATGACTTTGCCCATGTATTCATTTGAGTTACCAATGTCAAATTTCTGTTATTCGGGGCAATCTACCAAAGAATGTTCCACGGAGTTTTCAAGAAAACACTTATAATACTGAAAATCAGATTTTTAAATGATATTATTATTTAATTAAAAATAATTTGGACTCAGAAAAGAGCCGATGTTTCACGCCCACACCTGCGTACCTTCCGTACAGTTCTTGCACATCTCTATCTCTGAACGAGATCTGATCAGCGAAGCACGGAAGTCGCGGTACTTCTTGCCCTTCCAAAGCTGGCGGAAGGTCGAGGTTTTCATATCGCCGAGCTTATACTCGGCATCCTTATCAAAACAGCAGGGCACCACGGCGCCATCCCAGGTGATCACGCACGAATGCCACATTTTCCAGCAATGGTCTACGAATTTGTTTTTGATCGAATAGCTGCCATTCTCTTGTTTCTGGTAGCGCGAGTATTTCTCTATGGTCGGGATCAGCTCCGAACCTTCCTCGTAGTCATAGATCTGAGCGGTTTTAAGCCCGACTTCGTCTACACCCATTTCTTCGGCCAGCTTTTTTACGTCCTCTATCTGGTGTTCATTGGGCTTCACGACAAGGAACTGGAATATCACATGCGGGGTAGCAGACTTTAATTCTTTCTTCCATTTAATGATGTTACGCGTCCCTTCCAGGACTTTTTCCAGGTTTCCGCCGACACGGTACTGCTGATAAACATCCTGCGTAGTGCCGTCGATGGAAATAATGAGACGGTCGAGACCCGATTCCACTGTTTTGCGTGCCTTCTCGTCGGTCAGGTAATGCGCATTGGTGGAAGTAGCGGTGTAAATGCCCTTGTCATGCGCGTATCTCACCAGCTCAAAAAACTTGGGGTGCAAATAGGGCTCGCCCTGGAAGTAGAATATCAAATATAATAAGGTATCACCCAGCTCGTCGATCGTTCTTTTGTATAACTTTTCCTCCATCATGCCCGTCGGGCGCGTGAATGAGCGCAGGCCGCTGGGGCATTCGGGGCAGCGAAGGTTACAGGATGTGGTGGGTTCGAAAGAAATGGCGATCGGCATTCCCCAATGCACCGGATTTCCTGTTGCTTTGGAATAAAAATAGCTCCCCAATATCTGCACCGCATTCCAGGCACGCTTCACTGTCACCTTCGACATCAGGTTCAGGCCATCCTTAAAATTCTTGTTCATATGCTGTGCATTAAGCGATCGGTTCGCGCCTACCGGCCTGATGATCAATTCAAATAGCGTTGATAATTACAATACAGCGATTCCGGTGGTGTACTTGATCTCGGAAATTACGAAATAACTGCTGATGTGTAACACGCTGGACAGGGCAGAAAGTTTATGTTGGTAAAACTGGTTGTAAGCCTCGCCATCCTCGACAACCACTTTCAGCATGTAATCGAAGTTACCCGAAACGACCGAGCATTCGAGCACCTCGGGCATTTTAACGACAGCCTGGTTGAAGTCTTCAAAGCTTTCCTTCCGTTGTTTATCCAGTGTGACGTTGCAGTACACCACCAGGCTTTTACCCAGTTTCCGGCGATTGAGCAAGCACACATATTTATCTATAAAACCCTCTTTTTCAAGCTTTCGGATACGCTCGTGCACCGGGGTGACCGATAAATTGATCTTACTGGCGATCTCTTTGATCGTCATTTGCGCATTCTGCTGTAACAAGTCCAGAATTTTGCGATCGGTCTGGTCAGGCTGCATAAAGTATTTTTTGTGGCCGTATATAGGCTGTGAACGTTCCCGGGAGAAATTTTTCTTACACACCGGCCTAAAAATAGTTTTCTTTTCTGTCTTTTCTGGGCCTTATAGTATGTTTTTCTGTCAAAAATTAATTTTGAATCATTAATCTAAACTATATAAACACTTACATACCGATGATCATTGGTGTCCCCAAAGAAATTAAAAACAACGAGAACCGGGTAGCTTTAACGCCCGCAGGAGTCACAGAGCTGCGTAAGCACGGACACACAGTGTACGTGCAGGCAGAGGCAGGCAAAAGCAGCGGTTTTACCGACGACCAGTACACACAGGCAGGCGCCAGCATTCTCCCAACCATCGAAGAGGTTTACGGCATTGCCGAAATGATCATCAAGGTCAAAGAACCCATTGAAAGTGAGTACCCGCTAATTAAGGAGAACCAGCTCCTGTTCACCTACTTCCATTTCGCTTCCTCGGAACCCCTTACCCACGCCATGATCGGGCGCAAAGCAGTTTGCCTCGCTTATGAAACAGTTGAAAAAACAGATCGTAGCCTGCCTTTGCTCGTGCCGATGAGCGAGGTCGCAGGACGCATGGCTATCCAGGAAGGAGCCAAATATCTGGAAAAACCAATGGGTGGCTTCGGAATCCTGCTTGGTGGTGTAGCCGGCGTAAAACCGGCGAATGTACTCGTGCTCGGTGGCGGGATCGTAGGAACCCAATCGGCGAAAATGGCGGCAGGACTAGGGGCAAACGTAACGATCGTCGATATCAGCCTGGCGCGCCTGCGTTACCTGGAAGATATCATGCCGGCCAACGTGGACACGGTAATGTCCAATGAATACAACATACGCGAACTGATCCAGAGTGCCAACCTCATTATCGGCGGCGTGCTGATTCCGGGCGCCAAAGCGCCATCGCTAATTACCCGCGATATGCTCAAATTAATGAAACCGGGAACAGTGATGGTGGATGTGGCCATCGACCAGGGCGGCTGCTTCGAAACCTCCAAAGCTACAACGCACGAGCATCCGATCTACGAAGTCGACGGTGTCGTACATTACTGTGTCGCGAACATGCCCGGTGCTGTTCCTTATACCTCCACACTGGCGCTGACCAACGCTACCCTCCCCTATGCATTGCAACTGGCCAACCAGGGCTGGAAGCAGGCTTGCTCGGCCAATGAGGAGCTCCGCAAAGGCCTAAATGTCGTTCACGGAAAAGTAGTATTTAAAGGCGTCGCCGAAGCCTGGCATTTGCCTTATACAGACGTAAAAGAATTATTCTGAATCAGCAAACCTGACTAGATAAACCCGGTCGTCTTTGACGCGCCGGGTTTTTGTTTTCTAAAAATATTACAATTAATTTCTCAAAGGCTTTGCGATTTTAAATTATTGTCCTTACTTTTGCGACACATTTTGAAGGAACATCCGTTCGCTTCTCTGCTTCATAAACGGTCTAGTACATTTAGATCACCTGCCAGCCTCAAATTTTGTCCCGGCTGGACCTACCGTTCACATGCAGAGCCCCACGGATGGTTGTGGTGGGCTTTGCGCGATCCCTTTCAATTTTTACGATTAAAACCGGAATACCGGTGATGTGGTCCAATTTCATTGGAACTAATGCATATGCTAGGCTTACCCCTGGGATCATTGCGTTATTGCTGCCATAGTCGCTTTTCCGGAACATCCGTTCGATTCAAGAATTAATACTAAAAGCAATAGAATGACTACTGAAACTTTTGAAACCTTCGAAGAGCTTGGACTCAACGAAAACATCCTGAAAGCCTTGCAAGAAATGGGTTTTGTAAAACCCTCCCCGATACAGGCACAGGGAATCCCCGCAGTTATGCAGGGTTCTGACGTAATTGGTCAGGCCCAGACCGGTACCGGTAAAACCGCGGCATTCGGTATTCCCGTGCTGGAAAGAATAGACACTTCCAACAACGCAGTACAAGCCCTGATCCTTTGTCCAACCCGTGAGCTTGCCGTTCAGGTGTCTGAGGAAATCGGCCGTTTAGCCAAATATTTGCGTGGCGTACGCATCGAGGCCATTTATGGTGGAGATTCGATCGACCGTCAGATACGCTCCCTGAAAAAAGGGGTACATATAGTAGTGGGAACTCCGGGCCGCGTAATGGACCACATGGAGCGCCGCACCTTGAAATTCGATGAAGTACGCATGATGGTACTCGATGAGGCTGACGAAATGCTCGATATGGGCTTCCGTGAGGATATCGAGAGCATCTTGGCAGACATGCCGGAAGATCGCCAGACGATCCTTTTCTCGGCAACGATGTCGAAACCCATCATGTCGATCACCAAACGCTTCCTGAATGACCCTACTTTGATCAAAGTCGTTCGCAACGAGCTGACCAACCAGAATATCGAGCAGGTTTACTTCGAGGTTAAGCCGCAGGCAAAAGTCGAGGTGATGACCCGTCTGATCGATATGCACCACCTTAAATCCCTGCTGGTTTTCTGTAATACCAAACGCAAGGTAGATGAGATCGTGGAAGACCTGCAATTGCGCGGATATGCCTCAGAAGGCATCCACGGCGACCTTCGCCAGCAACAACGCAGCAATGTAATGAGCAAATTCAAGGCGGGCGTTACTACCATTTTGGTTGCGACCGACGTGGCGGCCCGTGGTATCGACGTAAGCGGACTGGATGGCGTGATCAACTACGACATTCCGATGGACGAAGAATATTACGTACACCGTATCGGACGTACAGGCCGTGCGGGAATGTCCGGAAAGGCATTCTCACTTGTGGCTCGTGACGAAAAATACCGTCTGAAATCCATTGAAGGCTATACCAAAGTTAAAATCGAAAAAGGTGTTATCCCTTCTTTCGAAGACATCGTGGGTATCCGTAAGGCTCGTTTTGTGGAGAATATTTCAACCGCTATCAAAGAAAACGCCGATCAGGAACTGTATAACGATGTACTTGAAATGCTACACCACAGCGGCTTCTCGACCGAGCAGATCGTAGGCGCAATGGCAAAGCAGATCATGGGCGTTCAGAAGAACGAATATGCTGACAGCAACCTCGCATGGGAAGAACGTCGCAGCGATCGTCGTGAAGGCGGCACTGACCGTTACGCCAAAACCGATCGTCGTGAAGGCGGAAGCCGTTTTGGTGACCGTCGCGAAAGTGGAAGTCGCTTCGGTGACCGTGGCGGAGACCGCGGAGGTGATCGTTTCGCCCGTGGCGGTGAGCGTGGTGCAGAGCGCGAACGCCGTCCATCGGCTCCCGAGGCAGGTATGACCCGTTTGTTCCTGAGCCTTGGCCGCAAAGACCACATCATGCCGAAAGACATTGTTGGGGCCATCGCCGGCGAAGCGAACATTCCCGGAAAAACCATCGGTGCGATCGACATTTATGACAAGTTTACATTCGTAGATGTACCTGAGCGCGATGCACGCGCAGTATTGCGGGCGATGGATGGCAACACCATCAAAGGCAAACCGGTGCAAATCGACATTGCAAAATAAATTCTGACAACAATTAGTGCGAAAAGGGACTTGTAAAAAGGTCCCTTTTTCGTTTATTTTCAGCCATGCAAAACAACGAACAACTCGAAGTATGGCTCCGCGGGCCACTGCCCGAAATACCCGATCTGCTTCAACCTGTGGCGCACGCATTATTGCAGGCGCGCGAGGAGTTGGGCATTTTCAGCAATACATTCCCCTCAAAGTTACTTTGGGAAAAACCGGCGAACGTCGCGTCGGTGGGTTTCCATTTGCAGCACCTAGCGGGCGTACTCGACCGCCTCTTCACCTACGCGCGCGAGGAATCGCTGAGTGAAAGTCAGATGGCGTACCTTAAAAACGAGGGAAAGGAGCCATTTGAAGATTGCACCTACAATCATTTGCTTGATCAGTTCAGCTTTCAGCTGGAAATAGCATTGTCGCAGCTCCGCCAAACTAATCCGGACACATTGACTGAAATACGCTACGTAGGACGCGCCATGGTACCTTCAACGCATCTGGGACTGCTTTTCCACGCAGCCGAGCATACCCAACGCCACGTGGGCCAACTTTTGGTGACCGCCAAGGTGCTGATTACCGGGCCAAACGATTGATTCTCGGACAGATCGCCTTCATGATTGCTAGCTAGTTGTCCGGCTCGGGTCGCACATTCAGGAGCCGCTGTAACCAGTTCTGCTCTTCGTTGGTTTCTGCATTTTGCCCGAGGCTATCGGCTACGGCATTCGTCAGCGGGCCAAGGTCCGGCTGGCCGGCATTCACCCAACAAGTGTACCAGATATCACCCACCATCTGCACCGAAGCCCGCATACGCCTTTCTACCTGACCCGCCAGCATCCGGTGGTATTTCTCGGAAAATTCGCGTGAGTGCGTCCGCGTAAGGACATTGTTCCGAAGCTCGAAGCTGTATTTTTTGTCGGCTTGGGGTGTTTCTGTGAGCTGTTTTTCAAAAAGCAACACCGAATCCATCGCCAAATGGGACGCTGCGACCGTCTTCCAGATGTCTTCGGCAATATTCTTCCTGTACATGGCCGGACCAAGCCACATATCATACTGCCCGCCGAAAAGCTCCGGAAGCCGGGACTCCCAGAAGCCATGAATGCCCTCCTGCCCTGTGAGCTGGCCATTGTAATTGCGCGTGGTATGTAGCGGCACATGCGCGTCGGCAATGTAATGGCCGAGATCCGCGGAGATGCGCAGAATGCAGAAAGTATTCTTCTGCTTGAATGCGGTTGTCAATTGTGCGGCCGTTACCTGAACATGCCAGGGCACAATTCCGTGTTTGCCCAGACTATCCTCTCCTATTTTCCTTACGGCAGCCTGCCAATCCCTGGGAAGCATGGTGAGCGCACTGTCGCCATAGGCATCCAGGTCAATAAAGTGGCGCTCGGCTTCACCAGGCACGGCGTACCTGCGTTTGTCGGGATTCACTGCATTCTCAGAAAGGTAATCAATGTACTTTTTGTAGAAGCCCTGCATTTCAGCCGGTAGCCGGAAAACAGCCAAACGGTTGATCCGTTTGTGTGCCCAGAAGCCCCAATAGGTTTTTAAGCCACAAAAAAGCATCAGACCAGCCATCATTACGCTGAAATTCAGTACAAATCTGAAAAAAAACGGTTTTTTTTCAGATTTTTTTTGCCCTTGTCAGAAGAACTGCGCCATACAATATTCGGAAGGTGGTTTTTGGGTCTTTTACACCTGTTATGACGCCGGTTGCAAGAAAAAGTAACAGAAAGAGGCTCTTTTTGATCTTGTTTTTTCCAAACGGCAGATTTTTAGCCGATCTACCGCTTACAGGTTGTTGAGAGAGAGACGAATGAGAAAATTTTACAAAAAATTGATCTCCGAATAATATTTCGGAAAGTAGATTTCTAATGGTTGTTTCTTTTCTTAAATATCAATTTTTCAAAATTATTTATATTTAATATACAAATAATACAATAATAGATTTATGTTTTATCTTTGTAGCAGGAGAAATAGATAATTGCATTTATCGAATTTGCTACAATGAAAACTAGAAATAAAACATTAGGATATTTAGTCCCCATTTTCGCGCTTTGCGTATTCATGCTGGTTATTTACGGTGCCTATGTTCCGCACAAGCCGGCCGAAATCCAGCGGGTAGTTTGTATCAAGTTTAAGCCTGGTACTACATCGCAGGAAGTTGAAAAACACTTACGCGACTTTGCGGTGATGAAAAAATCGGTGAAAGATGTCGTTGCCTATTCGGCAGGACATGTACAGAAGGCAGATAATAGCGGCGAAGAGTTTGACGTGATTCATTACCTGACTTTCCGTACGAAGGAAGCTGCCCAGGAATACACATTGAATGCCGACAGGGTAGAATTTGTGAAGGCTAACGAAGCCCACTGGGACAAAGTGTTGGAGATGAATTCCAACATTGAGAAGTAATTAATAATAGTAATAGGAGTGAAAATCTTAAAGAGAGCCGGGCATCCCGGCTCTCTTTTTATTTACGCACCTACCAGTTGATCGGGTCAAGCCCTTTGCTTTCGAGGTATTCGTTGGCTTTGCTGAAATGCTTCGTGCCAAACCAGCCTCCGCCATTGGCCGACATGGGCGAAGGGTGCTTCGCTTTCAGCACATAATGCTTCGCAGCATCTATTACGGCGCCTTTTTCCTGGGCATACCTGCCCCAGAGCATAAAAACAACATGCTGCTTTTCGTCGGAAATGCATTTGATCACCGCGTCGGTGAAACGTTCCCAGCCTTTTCCCTGGTGCGAACCGGCCGCTGCTGCCTGTACCGTCAACGTCGCATTCAGCAGCAGCACGCCTTGCTTTGCCCAGCGTTCCAGGTTACCCGACGGCGGAAACGGCTTACCCAGGTCCTGCTGGATTTCCTTAAAAATATTGATCAGGGAAGGCGGCATCCGCACACCGTCGTTCACCGAAAAACAAAGGCCGTGCGCCTGACCTGGACCGTGGTAGGGGTCCTGGCCAAGTATGACCACCTTACATTCGTCAAAGCTGCAATAATTGAAGGCGTTAAATATCTGCCTGGCGGGTGGAAATATCTGTTTGGTCTGGTATTCTTCCCTTACAAAAGTCGTGAGCGAAGCAAAATAGGGTTTCTCAAACTCGGGTGCGAGCCGCTCTTTCCACGACTGCTCAATTTTTACATCCATGCTGTTGAATTTGTTTTGAAAACCAAATTATGTGTTTTTTGATTTGGTTTTATCCGCAATTGATTACTATTTTCGTTAATGGTGAGGTGCAAACCGGTATATTTGCCATAGCTCCAATAGTCCTAATACTTTCCTACACCCTCGATCTATATGGTTTCCAAGGTTACAGATGGTGTCAAAGTTACCGTTTTGACGGAATATCAACCCGACTACTCCAATCCGGGTCAGGATCATTTTGTATTCACTTACAAGATCCTGATTGAAAACCACAGCGAACATACCGTTAAGCTATTGAGAAGGCATTGGCTGATCTACGACGCAAACGGAACGGTACGTGAAGTGGAAGGAGCAGGTATTGTAGGGCTGCAACCCGTACTGGAACCCGGCGATGTGCACGATTATGTCTCAGGCTGTAACCTTCGCACGGACATGGGCAAAATGGCTGGTACTTATCTGATGGAACGCGTGCTGGACGGCCGGCAATTCCGCGTCGTGATACCTGCATTTTCGCTTGTCGCCCCGTATCGCCTCAACTGAATCACCGGCCGGACACCGGTTTATTTTAAAATTCCACTGCATTGATTGCCGCTTATATCAAGTACCTTTTGCGCTCCGGAAACGAGCATTCGATTCACTCCCCATTTCTGTTCGAGCTGTATAACAATGTGATCGCTGTCCGCAACGATCATAATGCCGACTACGAAGCCATCCGCGCGCTGCGTAAAGAATTGCTGCGCTCCGATGAACAAATCGAAATACTGGATTTAGGCGCAGGTTCTCGCGTGAACAAATCCAATCTTCGGCCGATCAAAACGATTGCCAAAAACGCAGAGAAACCGGCCAAATTCGGAAGGCTTTTCTACCGGCTAATCCGTCGCTTTCGGCCGGCAACGATTCTTGAACTCGGCACTTCGCTTGGATTGACCACACTGTATATGTCCAAAGCAAACCCGGCCGCGCGACTGATCACTTTCGAGGGATGCCCGCAAACGGCGGAAAAGGCCCGGCAGCATTTCATGCGCGAACATGCAGATAATGTGGAAATCGTGCTGGGGAATATCGATCAGACGCTTCCCGACCGCCTCGAAGCGCTCGATCGCCCGATCGACTTTGCTTATTTTGATGCCAACCATCGCCACGAACCTACCGTCCGCTATTTTGAACAATGCCTTCCCCACATTCAGAATGGTTCGTTGTTCATTTTTGACGATATATACTGGTCTGAAGAAATGACAAAGGCCTGGGAATATATCAAGGCGCACCCACAGGTAACAGTCACGGTCGACTTGTTCTGGGTCGGGTTGGTATTCTTTCGCAGCGAGCAGGTAAAGGAAGATTTTACGCTTCGGTTCTGATATTGTACCGTTAAATATCCCGATGCCCCGTTAAATAATTGCGGAAGCAGAGCCACGCAGCGTTCATGGTAAAGTTTGTTAACTTTACCTTCCCTCGTCTCAACTTCCATGACCACAAAATCAATCCTCAATTCCCTTACGAGCAAGGGAGTTATTTCCGATCAGCAGGCCGATATTATTGCTTCTTTTGAGAGTCAAAAGGCCTTTTCCATCCACTGGGAATTACGCTCGATACTATATCTGGGCATATTGCTTTTTACCTCCGGAGCGGGGATCCTGATCTACGAAAATATCGACTCGATCGGCCATCAGGTAATTATCGCAATCATTGCGCTGATTACCGGGGGGTGTTTTTACTACACCTATAAAAACAGTCTTCCTTATTCGCACGGGCCGGTTGAAAACCCCAACAAGCTGGTCGATTATGTGCTGCTGTTAGGCTGCTCGACATTTCTGGGCCTTGAAGGCTATCTTCAATATCAATACAACCTTTTCGGCTCCCGCTACGGCCTTGCAGTCATCATTCCGACGATCATTTTCTTCCTTTGCGCTTACCGTTTCGATCACCGCGGGGCACTGTCGATGGCTATTACAGGTCTCGCGTCGTGGCTCGGTCTGACGATAGCGCCGCTTTCTGTGCTTTCCGACAATGATTTCTCTGATGGTAAACTGATTATTCCTGCCATAGCCCTCGGCTCTGTGCTCACTGCCGTCGGATGGATTTCCGAGGAGCAAAATGTCAAAAAACATTTCGCATTCACTTATATGCTCATGGGCGGGAACCTGGCGGCCATTGCGGCCCAAATCGGCTTGTTCACCCACGCGCCTAAAATACTCTACTTTGCCATCGGTATCGGGCTTTGCTATTTTTTCATCCGTCGCGCCAGACATGCGCAATCATTGCTATTTCTTCTGATGGGCACAGTATACGGTTACTGCATCATAACCTACACCATTTTCGAGAACCTTGGAGCAGACGCCGCCTTCGGCCTGGGAATCTTCTATTTCTTCTTTTCCAGCCTGGGGGTAATTTACTTTTTGTTGAACTTTAAAAAATTCCTGGGGATCAAATCCCGGGAATCAAAAAATGAAAAAGGCATATAACGAAACCTGGGTCGAAAACCTGCACCTTCAAAACAGGGTCGCCGAATGGAGATCCAAAAACTTGCTCACCGATGTCCAGCAGGCGCAGGTGGACCTACTCTTCCCGGAAAAATTCTACCGGCCCGGCATATTTGTCAAAATAGGGCTGTTCCTTTTTGGCGTGGTCGCATCTTCGTTTTTTGTGGGCTTTTTATCATTGTTTATTTATGATACCGGTTCTGAGCTCGGCTTTTCGACATTGAGCCTGATTTGCTGCGCCTGCTTCGTCTTTTCTTTGGAATATTTGATAAAAACCAAACACCTCTTCCATTCCGGCGTAGATAACGCATTGCTTTACGCAGCCGTTACGGCCGGGATGGTGCCAGTATTCCTGCTTTTTGAAAACGCGCAGCTTTGGGTCTACTGCCTGGTCGCACTTGCCATCATTATCCCGGCCACGCTGCGTTATGCCGACCTGCTCGGCCCGATCGCCATTTTCGGGTTGATCTTTACAATACTGGCGGATTTGATGATGAAATTCCCCCTTGGCAAAGCCCTCTTACCATTTGCCGTGATGATATTGTCGGCAACGATCTATCTGCTTGCCAGAAAGAACAAAGACATCTATTACCGCGAATGCCGACAGATCCTGGAAGTGCTTTCGCTGGTTACCTTTTATCTGGGAGGGAATTACCTGGTCGTAAGGGAGCTGAATGCGATGATCAGTAGCCTGAATTTGTCGGTAGCCCCGCAAATCGCGTTCGCGCCATTGTTTTACTTTTTTACGCTCATCATTCCCTTAGCATATGTATATTTTGGATTAAAAAGATCCGACCGCATCCTGTTCATTATCGGGCTGGTTGCCTTTGCATTCTCTGTTTATACCTACAAACACTATTTCAGCATATTGACCACCTCGCAGGAGCTTGTCCTGGCAGGCACGCTCATGATGACAGCGGCGATAGCGCTGATCAAATATTTGCATACTCCCCGATACGGCATCTCCGATGAGCAAAACCGCCAAAACAGCCTGGAAAACCTGCAAGCGGTTATTGCAGCACAACAACTTGGTGTTACGCCTATCAATGAACCCGGACTCGAATTCGGCGGTGGTACGTTCGGCGGCGGCGGCGCGGGCGAGGCTTATTAATTGGGCAAAAATTTGGAACTTGCAGCGGTTACATTGCCAATTACCGAAACTGACTTATGAAAAAACTGCTTGCCTTAACACTTCTAAACCTTTTTTGTTCCCAAACTTTCGCACAAACAACTGGACGCCCAAATACCAAAACGTCGGGGAATCCCGTCTTTCCAGGTTGGTATGCCGATCCGGAGGGTATTATTTTTAACAAAACCTTCTGGATTTACCCCACCTTTTCTGCGCCTTACAACAAGCAGGTGCACATGGATGCTTTTTCTTCCAAAGACCTGGTAACCTGGAATAAACACCCGAACATTATAGACACATCGGCTGTTAAATGGGCCAAACGGGCCATGTGGGCACCGTCGATCATCGAAAAAGACGGGAAATACTTTCTCTTCTTCGGGGCTAACGATATTCAGAATGACCAGGAAAACGGCGGTATCGGCGTTGCCGTTGCCGACCGTCCGGAAGGCCCGTTCAAAGATTACCTGGGCAAGCCGCTCATCGATAAGTTCCACAACGGAGCCCAACCTATCGACCAGTTTGTCTTCAAGGACAAAGACGGCCAATACTATCTTTTTTATGGTGGCTGGAAGCATTGCAATGTAGCCAAACTAAAAAACGACTTCACCGGCTTCATTCCGTTTGAAGACGGAACGACGTTTCGCGAGATAACACCAAAAGGCTATGTGGAAGGCCCCTTCATGTTTATCCGCAACGGCAAATACTATTTCATGTGGTCGGAAGGAGGCTGGACAGGCCCTGATTACTCTGTGGCCTATGCCGTAGCAGATTCTCCCTTTGGACCGTTTGAGCGTGTGGGTAAAATCCTGCAACAGGATCCCGCGGTAGCCACCGGTGCAGGACACCATTCGGTCATCCAGGTTCCGGGCAAGGATGAATGGTATATCGTTTACCACCGTCGCCCGCTGACCGAAACTGATGGAAACCATCGCGAAACTTGTATAGATGTCATGTCTTTCGACGAAAAAGGCATGATCAATCCCGTGAAGATCACGCGGGAAGGCGTCAAACCCGTTCGGTTAAAATAAAATACTAAACCCTGTGCTGAAAACCCTCTATCGAAGCGGGCTCTTTATTGGAAAAGCCGCCAGACCCCTCTTTTTATCAATTATTTTAACGCTCCTGACGGTTACTTTTGGTATCGGACAAGGCTTTGAGCCGGTACGGTTCGGTAAGCTGCCGCAAGACTACCAGCTCTACCCGCGCGATGCAGACAACAATGCAGGCGTACCCATTGCGGGTGTTGTGGACGCACCCGGCTGGAAATATGTATCGGTTCTGGTGCGCCGCAACGATCAGTCCTACCAGTACCGGAGGGCTGGTGTCCAGTATGGAGCAGACGCGAAGGGTGTATTCGGTACGGAAGCAACCATCAAGGCCGAACTTGCCAATTACGATTTCCAGATTTTTCTCTGCAAAGACCGTGATTCAACCTTGCTGGTGACCCGTTCAAAGGTAGTAAGCGGCGATGTTTACATATTGTCGGGCCAATCCAATTCTACCGGCTTTTTTGGCGAGAGCGACACGAGCATGTTTTGCCGGACTTTCGGAACGATTACCGAAAATCTGAACACTTTCCCCTATAAGGAAGCCGACACACTCTGGACGCTTTCTAATATGCATCCCTACAACAACGGGGTCGGCACGATGGGTTTTGAAATTCAAAAGCAGCTGATGGAGAAAACCGGCATCCCCAACTGTCTTATCAATGCAGGTTACCATTGGTCCTCTGCCTATTCACATTCAATACGTACTGAAAACAATCCCACCGATTTCACAACGGGTTATGGCAGGATGCTCTACCGTGCCCGCAAAGCCGGTGTCGCCGATGCGGTGAAGGGCTATATTTTCAGACAAGGTGAAAGTGAGGCGTATGGCGAAGGAGGTAATTGGGAAGGGCATTTCGATGTTTTGTACAAAAATTTAAAAAAGGACTTTAAAAGTCTGCAAAAGCTGTATGTCTTCCAGATCGATATCATCTATTGGCCGTCGCTGGTAGGAACTCTGATACGAGATTATCAGCGGCGCCTACCCGATATGTATCCCGACATTGTCAGTCTTGCGACGGTCGGTACTGCCGGTTTCGACGGTTTGCATTATAACCGCGAAGGAAATAAACAGGGGGGCAGCGAGCTTTCCCGGCTGATGCTCCGAGACTTTTACGCCTCTGCGGACACGAATAGTATCTCTTCTCCGACCCTGAAAAAGGCTTTCTACAATTCCTCTGAAAAGAAAAGCATTACGCTGGTATTCGATCGAGGGCAGCAATTGAAATACCCCGACCCTTACAAACACCCCAGCGGGCCTTTAATGGACTTGAAGGATTTTTTCTATCTGGACCATCAGGCCGGTGCGGTAACTGCCGGTAAGGCCGAAGGCAACCGTGTTATACTGGATCTGAATGCCCCACAAAACGCAGCGACGCTCAACTATCTGCCCCCTTATCTTGAAAAGGATGGCCCTTACTACCCTTTCCAGGGTCCGTACATCAGCAATGCAAGGGGTATGCGGGCATTTACATTCTTTAATGTACCTCTGGCATCCGCCCTGGACGGAACCGTCCTTCACGCGCAAAACGGCGAAAACGGCAGCGTACGGCTTTCATGGCAGCCGGTTTCAGGTGCAGAGGGCTATATTCTTGAACGCAGGTTTGGAGATACCGGCATTTTCAGCCCCGTGGCGCGGATCAGCGCAAGCACTGAATGGGATGACGAACCTGGCCAATCCGATCTTCCTATTATTTATAGGCTTGTTGCAATAAACGATGTTTCCGAATCTGCCACCCCTGCATACGCCCAGGTTGCACCGACGCTGATATTGGGCTCAGAGAAGGAGCCCGGGGCGCTTTTCGAAATATTTCCAAACCCGGCCCTGCGCGGGGAGGAAGTTACCATTAATTTTGCCCGGCCACAGACAGGAGAGATCAGTCTGATCACCCTTAAAGGCCAGTTTTTGCTGAACCGAAAAATCTCGGGCAGCTCCCAGAGCAGCTTAATAGCTCCTAAGCAAATTTCCGGAGTGCATTTGATCAGATTTAACTCCGGTGGAAAAGTGTTTACTAAAAAACTATGGATCAGATAGTTTGAACATATAATAGTAAGCGTTGTTGCCGGATGGGATTCCGGAGCGGGCAACCAGTTGCATATCTGCCCCAATGGAATTCTGGTATTTTCTAAGGCTGTTTTTGGAGTTTATACGATATTGGAATGATTTTTGCTGACCTTAGCAAAACCACCGTTTCTCTACCCCGTTTGACATTAGCCCTGAAAGGATATGCACATCAACCATTATGAGGAGCAAATAAAAGCTGAATTGACCAAATGGCAGCTCAAAATGCAGAAGCGGCCCAACTTCATTGACAGGACCTCCAAGAAATTTCAAGATAAAATCAACGATATCATTCCCGACAAAGTACACGCGGTAATCACCGGTACCATCAAACAAATGGTGCGTGGTGTGCTCACCGGGGCTGAATATACTACCACCCAAAATATCCCCGGCGCTTCGTTGGAGGAGATTGAAACAGCCGTTCGCAAGAAGATCGATTTTTACAAAAAAGCCGGCGCAGCCGAAGGCGGTATCACAGGAGCAGGCGGCTTCTGGCTCGCATTGGCCGAGTTTCCCATTCTGCTGGGCATCAAAATCAAACTTCTTTTTGAAATTGCCGCTCTGTACGGCAGGCCGGTGAACGATTACAGGGAACGGCTTTTTATACTCCATATTTTTCAACTCACGTTTTCAAGCCAAAAAGGACGGCAGGAGGTGTTTTCACAAATGATCCGGTGGGATCAGCGCAGCAAGGACCTTCCGACAGACATTCACGGGTTCGACTGGAAGACTTTCCAACAGGAATACCGGGATTACATCGACCTGGCCAAGATGGCCCAGCTGATCCCTGGCATCGGAGCTGCGGTAGGCGTGATCGTCAATTACCGGTTGCTCGATCAACTGGGTAAAAACGCGATGAACGCCTACCGTATGCGGTGGTTCGAAGAACGGATGCTAGGGGATCCCCAGGGCCTTCTGAGCATAACTGCCTGATAATTAAAGTTTAATACAATGTACCGATTGAATGAGCGCTAACAAAAAGCAATTTGTATACGGCAAAAGTCTGGATAATGCCCTACTGGCGGTTTATGATGCGTATGTTTTCTTTATCCGTTTTTTCCGCGAGGTTTTTCGGGGCAGAATGGAATTCCAGGAGATTGTCCGGCAGTGTTACGCAATCGGCAACAAGTCACTGCTGCTGATCAGTCTTACCGGGTTCATTACCGGGATGGTGTTCACCAAGCAGTCCCGGCCGTCACTATCCGAATTTGGGGCTACTTCCTGGTTGCCGTCGCTGGTTGCGATCGCAATCGTGCGCGCCCTGGCGCCTCTGGTAACCGCGCTGATCAGCGCGGGCAAGATTGGATCCAGCATCGGAGCTGAGCTGGGGTCCATGCGCGTAACAGAACAGATCGATGCCATGGAAGTATCGGCGGTAAATCCATTCAAATTCCTTGTCGTTACCCGCGTGGTGGCCTGCACGATAGCCATCCCTGTCCTGATGTTCTACTGCTCGCTGGTAAGTTTGCTGGGAGCGTTCCTGAACGTGACTTTGAACGAAGGCACAAGTTTCATCGCGTTTTTCGAGAATGCGTTCGAACAGATCACGTTTCTCGATATCTGGACGTCGGTGGCCAAAGCGGTCGCGTACGGGTTTACGATCGGGATCGTGGGCAGTTACCAGGGCTATAATGCAAGCAAAGGTACCGAAGGCGTCGGCAAGGCAGCCAACTCAGCGGTCGTAACCTCTATGTTCCTGATTTTCATCGAGGAGGTAATCATCGTACAGGTATCCAATTATTTCAGAATTTAAAATGGAACAAGATTTCAAACCCGGCGAGCCTGTGATAGAGGTGCGTGACCTTTACAAGTCATTCGGCGATCTGCATGTGTTGCAGGGCGTAGATCTGACTGTGACGAAAGGGGAAAACATGGTCGTGCTTGGCCGGTCCGGGACAGGGAAATCAGTCCTGATCAAGATCATGGTCGGTCTGCTCAAACAAGACCGGGGCGATTGTCTTGTTTTGGGAAAAGAAGTCTCCTCGCTGGAAGGCAACGAGCTGCGCGATTTGCGGTTAAAAATCGGGTTTTCTTTCCAAAATAGTGCATTGTACGATAGTATGACGGTGCGGGAAAACCTTGAATTTCCACTGGTGCGCAATATCCCCAACCTGAGCCGGTCGGAAATTAACGAGCAGGTGGAATCTGTGCTCGATGCGGTAGGTCTGCTGCAAACGATCAACCAGGTTCCAGCCGAGCTTTCAGGCGGACAGCGCAAGCGGATAGGTATTGCCCGGACGCTGATCCTGAAACCGGAAATTATGCTCTACGATGAGCCCACGGCGGGCCTGGACCCGATCACCTGCCTGGAAATCAACGAACTGATCAACGAGGTGAAGGAAAAATACCAGACCACCTCCATCATCATTACGCACGACCTAACCTGCGCACGGGCGACAGGCGACCGGATCGCGATGCTGCTCGACGGCAAGTTTCTGAAAACGGGCACTTTTGAAGAAGTATTTGATACCGACGAAGAGCGGATCAAGAGTTTTTACGATTATAATTTTATTCAGTAATAATGGCAACATCATCCAAACGATCCATTAACGTAGGCCTTTTCGTCGTGATCGGCATCCTCATTTTCGTAGTGGGGATTCTCACCGTCGGCAGCATGAAGAAAATTCTCTCTTCGACGATCACGGTCAAAGCTATTTTTGACGATGTGAACGGGCTTAAAACAGGCAACAATATCTGGTATTCCGGAGTCAAGATCGGAACCGTTAAAAGTATTCGCTTCCTGGCCAACTCCAGGGTGGAGGTGATGCTGAATATCGAAGAAAAATCGCAGGAATTTGTCCGCAAGAACGCCAAAGCCAAGGTCAGTACCGACGGTCTGATCGGTAACAAGATCATTGTCATCTATGGGGGCACGCAAAAGGTTCCATCCATTGAAGATGGGGACGAAATTGCGGTTGAAAAAATTGAGAGCACGGAAGAAATGCTGGCTGTCCTTTCGGAAAACAACAAAAACCTGCTGGGCATTACCAGCGCATTCAAAACCATCAGTAAGAATATCCTGGCCGGAAAGGGTACGGTGGGTATGCTGCTTAATGACGAGCGTCTGTACAATGACCTTGACCAGACTTTGGGCGCTATGAAAAAAGCTTCCGTCAACGCCCAGGCCTTAACCGCCTCACTGGCAGGTTATAGTGCCAAGCTCAATGAGAAAGGAGGCCTGGCCAATGACTTTGCCACCGACACTGTAATCATGAAGGACTTGCGCGGAAGCATTGCCAGGCTTAATGAAACCGTTTCGTCTGCCAACGTCATGGTTAATAACCTGAAAACTGCCAGCGCCGATCTTAACTCCAACAAAACCAGCCCATTGGGTGTTTTACTGCACGACGAAGCAACTGCCTCAAACCTGAAAGAAACGCTGAAAAACCTGGAAAGCACTACTGAGAAGCTCGATGAAAATATGACGGCGCTCCGCTCCAATTTCCTTTTCCGCAGGTACTTCCGTAAAAAAGCAAAGGAGGACGCCAAACAGCCTGTCAAAGAGGAAGTCAAAGAGCAGGAGAACCAACAATAATGTGATAGTTTTGCAGAAACCGATTATATTGTCGAAGTATATTCTTTGAATATTACCATACCAATCCCACTAATTGAGCTTCTGAAAAACTTTAACACAAACCGATGGCCTTACAACTCAACCCCGCCCTGGACCTTGCCTACATCGACCAGGCCTACGGAGAAGATCCTGTAATCCTGTACATGATTTTTGATGCATTTTTGAGCGACTCCGTCCCGCGCTGGCAAACATTGCAAGGCGCGTTGGAATCAGGGGACCTCAAAGAATCCGCCAGCATCGTCCACGGACTGAAACCGTCCTTTACCATGACCGGCCTTACGCACGTGCGGCCAAAGGTAGAAGTGCTCGAAAAGGCCATTAAAGAAAATGAATCAGGAGAAAAGCTTCTGGAAATGTATCAGCGCATTTCGACCGAGATAGAGGAATTGATCCCTATCCTGGAATCGGAATCCGAACGCTTGAAACAGCTCTAAGCAAACACTCACAGCACTCAAAGCGCATAGTCCACCGGCTATGCGCTTTTTCTTTTGGCCTTCTCCCAGGCAGCACTTTGCGAGCCTTTAAAATACCTTCTGATGCCGGCCACCACCGCATAGTTCATCATGCAGAAATAGTAAGGCACAAAAAGCGCCTTGATCTTGATTTTCTGCCTTTCCAGCACCCATCCCGCAAGCGCCAGCAAATAAAATGTGCCCTGAGCGACCAGTAAAAGCTGGTAGATCACGCCCCCCGAACGAGCCACGATGATCATATTGAGCACCAAAGCAAGAATCATCAAAAATGGCGTGACCGTCCACCGCAATACGCGATGGCTGATGTACTGAAATGAAAGCAACGGATCGTGAAACGGATTCAAGAGCCTTTTTAAACGAAATATGGATTGAATTCCGCCCGCGGCAATGCGTACCTTTCGCTTTAACTCCTCTTTAATATTCTCCGAGGAAAGCTCCGAGGCATACGCATCAGGCTCATATACAATGCGGTAACCCTTTTCTGCAATTTGCATTGAAATCATAAAATCGTCCAGGATCGTATCCGGCTCCACCGGACGGTACAGCGACCGCCGCACGCTGAACAACTCACCGGCCGCCCCTACCACTGAATATAGCTCGGAGTCCCATTTTTTGAGTGTCGATTCGTATTTCCAGTAAAATCCCTCGCCTGCCGTCGCATCCGAAAGTGCATCCTGCATTACCCGTTTTTCTCCTGAAACCGCCCCTACGCTGGCATCGGCATAATGCCGCGCGATCAACAACAGGGCCTCCTTATTCAGGAAAGTATTGGCGTCCGTGAAAACGACCACCTCGGTGTCCACCTCATCCATCGCCCTGTGCATGGCCAGGATCTTTCCGCTGCGCACCGGTGTATGCATCAGCTTGATTTGCGGATAGCGGCCTACCAGTTCAGGCGTCCTGTCCGAAGAACCGTCAGTGACAAAGATCAGTTTGAGCTTTCCCTCCGGATATGAAAGCCTGAGCGTGTCGGCGATCTTCTCTTCGATAATGCTTTCCTCATTATAAGCGGCAATCACAAGGGTCAGCGTCGGGAAATCCTGGTCCAGCCCCGGGGCCATCCTTTTTCCTTTGAACAGGCGGCGGATACGGACCAGCAAGTACAATACAATGCCATAGCCGAGGAAAGTGTAGAAAACAACAAACAGACTGAGCCAGAAAATGATCTCCATAAAATCAGCGGGTCAACGGGAAGCCAAGATTTTCGCTATCGGGTGAATTTTTGAAGTGCCAGGTAACCGCGCTCCAAAAAACGGGTATGAAATCGTATTCTTTATTTCTAATATACTGAATGATGTTCCGGGGTAACACGGCCAGCGTAAAGTAGCAACAAAACACAAAAAACCTGAAACCAGGCGCGTTTTTGCGTATGAACAATATGCGGTTGCGGCTCATGAAAAATTCCTTCAAAGCTGTCCGCTTGCCAACCGAGACTGATTCCTTATGATAAATCAATGCATCGAGATTGACATGGATCTCATATCCTGCCTTTCTGATACGCTCGCACCAGTCCAGTTCCTCGTAGTAAAGGAAATAGTTTTGGGCCATCCCTCCCACCTTCCGCAACGCCGCACGGCTGATCATCATCGCGGCCCCGTGCGCATAGCCAGTCGGGCCGGTGAGAAAATCATACTGGCCATGGTCCTGTTCGAACTGCCCGATACATGCATTGCGGCAAGTATAGTAATTCATAGGGGTGTAACCGGTGTATTGCAGCATTCCGGGTTGATCGAAATAGTGGATCTTGGGGGATATCATACCGATCTTGGGATTGGCTTCCATTGAATCGACAAGCTTGCCAATCAGTCCGGCAGTCACCTCCGTATCATTGTTGATCAGAAAAAGGTAATCGCCCGTAGCATGCGTAATACCGATGTTGTTCCCTCCCGCGAAGCCGGTATTCAAATCCGAGCGGATAAAAATGATGTCAGGATACTGCTTTTGCCATTCAGGCACAGGGTTTGCTTTGCTGCCGTTATCGACTACGATGATCTCCAGATTGGGATAAGTGTTAACCTCGTCCAGCGATCTCAATAAGTCTTCGGTAACCTTCGGCTGATTGAAATTCACCGTTACAATGGAAACTTTTTTCATGCGCAAAACTATGCCGCTAGGTTGCAGGGGACGAAGGAATATTTTTATTGATTTGTAGAACTATTTCAAATTTAATAATAAAAACATAGCTTTATCCAAAATCGGACGATGATCACCTGTTTTTGTAAAAAACATCCTGAATGCGCTCCTGACTGCTTTTTACGAACAAACTATCCCCAGCGTGAAACTCAACCATCTGCTCAACGACCAAAACTCCGGCGACCCTCCACACGATCCTGAAAAACAGGATATTGTGCGGGTCGAGAAAAAGGTTGCCGAACTGATCGAGCTCATCGAGCAGGCCGACGTGGACGGGCATCATTCCCGACATTTTCAAAAGCAAATTGCCGACGCTTTCCAGCGCTCGGCTGCCACTCAAAAGAAGTTCGCACCTTTCAAAGAGCTCGACCAGGACAATAACCTCTCGCGAGAAGAGCTATTGGAAGGCCTGGAAAAGTTGCTGGCCGAAAACCAGTTCGACAGCCGGATCAACACGCCCAAACATAGCTGGCTGGTCCAGAAAGGGGTCATGTTTATTCTTGCTATCCTGCTCATCATCGTCGGTTTTGCGATGATCATTATGCCGGCGCCACCCAGTTTCGAACTTTTTACGGTTTATTATTTCAATATCAACGACGGGGTTACAATTATGGACCTGGTCTCGCTACTGATTATCTTCGGTGGAGTACTTTTGTTTGTAGTTAACTTCAACAAGAGATGATCAGCTTTCCCGATCTGCCGACAACCGTTAAAAAAATCCTGCTTGTGGAGGACAACCTCCTGTTCAGTAAGGTCGTAGAACACGCACTGCTGAAAGCAGGATACAGCTGTGTATTATGCGAATCAGCGACAGACGCATTGCAGATGTTGCTTGTAGAAACGCCCGATCTGATCCTTTCCGACTATGATATGCCTGAAATGAACGGTTTCGATTTCCGGCAGGCGGTGCTTTTAAATCCTAATATCAGCGACATCCCGTTTGTTTTCCTGACATCGTTCACCGATAACAAACTGGTATTGGAAGGCCTGAACATGTCGGCGTTGGACTTCATCAACAAAGAAACGCCGATCCCGGTGATTATCAGCAAGCTGAATAATATCATCAAGACCCTTGAAAACGAACATCTCAGATCGGTAAGGGAGTTGAAGGTTGCTGCCGAAACGTTGAATGTTAAATCGATCCCGACGCACGCGCCGGCAGTGAACGGCTACCGTATCTATTGCTGGCATAAAGGATACCGCGGGTATCCGGGCGGCGATTTTATCGATTTTGTACAGGTCGACAGCCGTTTTTGCTTCGCGTTTCTTGGCGATATTATGGGTAAAAAGTGGAAAGCTTGGTTCTTCACCTTCGGTTTTCTGAGCTATATCCGCGCTGCGATCCGTTTCTGCGTACTTGACCAGGACTTCGATCTGGCCACGATCGTGCAAAAGATCAACAAGCTGATCTACCTGGATGAAAGTCTGCAGAGTATCCTTTCAAGCCTTTCGCTGCTGCTGCTCGACACGCAGACGGGCGAGGTGCATTACACGGGCGCAGGCGACCTTCCGCTGATCAGCTACGCTGCCAAGGCCGACATCACATCGACTATTCAATCTACCGGACTGCTGCTCGGCCTGCTTGAAGACGGTATGTATGATAGCCAGATAGTTTCAATGAAGGCCGGCGACCAGTTGGCAATCTTCACCGACGGCATGATCGACATCCCGTCAAACGGATCCAAAAAGAGTGATTACCCGTTTTTTGTAGAAAAAATAACCCCTTATCTGGGCAAGCCCAACAGTTTCGACCTTATCCGGACACATGTCCTTGAATTGATAGACGACAGTAACCAGATGGACGATGCGAGCATCATTTTTATAGAAAAACAATGACCCTTAATATATGATACTAAAAGTTATAGAAATAAACCGCGTGGTACAGGCCACCATCATACCGAACGAGGCAAGCCTTTCCAACGCGGACCTATTCAAGGAAGAAATGATCACGATCATCGGCAAAGGCATCCGTCTGGTGATCGTCAGTTTTGAAAATGTGAATTACATCGATAGCTCTTTCCTGGGCAGCCTGGTAGTGGCGCTGAAATACGCCATGCCGCGCAATGTCGATATTTACCTCGTATCTCTGAAACCCGATGTCAAAAACCTGCTTACACTTATCAGGATGGACAAGGTATTCAGGATATTCGACGATTTTGAGGAGGCGATGGGCACACTTAGCTAGTTTATGAGGGAGGAATCGGATCAGATCACCATAGTTTTTAAAAGTAACCGGGAGGATATTCCCGGCACGCTGAACCTGTGCCTAAACCACATCCGGCAAAAAATAAACGGATCAGCGCTCGGTGAAGACATGATGGCCAAGATCAAGTGGGTCATTATGGAACTGCTCACCAATGCGGTCAAGCATTCCGGCGAGCGGGAATCTGTTCTCAGAATCGGTTTGACCGTCGATGCTGTGATCCTTCAAAAGGAAGATTATGGCAAACCACTCGTACTCGTGGGGCAGGGCAAGAAAAAAATCATGTGGCCGCTGGACAATATGGTGCGCCCCGTGGACTTTCCCATTTACCACAATGGTATGGATTCCCTCTGTGTGCGCACAGACGAGTCGGGCCGGGCAATATTCTTTATCGAAGAACTTGCAGAACTGGAAATGCCTGCATTACTTTCTGACACCAGCGAGCATTTCGGGCTGCTTATCATGACCAAGGCTTCCGACGAGTTCGCCTATGAACATGAACCGGACACTGGTCTAAACCGCTTTATCAGCACATTTTATTTCACCCAGCCACTCTTATGAAACACCGCTTCGAAGTATTGGATATTTTTCGGGGCTTGTTTGCGTCGCTGGTGTTCCTTTTTCACCTGGGGCCATTTGCCAACACGCCGATCCTTAACAACCGCTTCGTGGAGAACTCGGACATGTTCGTGGATTTCTTCTTTGTCCTGAGCGGGTTTGTGATCGCATACAGCTACCAGTCGCTGGCCGATTGGAGACAATTCAGGCTATTTCTAAAAAAGCGGGTTTACCGCATTTACCCGCTACATTTTGTGATGTTAATGGCTTTTGTTGGGATGGAGGTGGCCAAAAATATGCTCAGTCCCTATATCAAGGTCAATAACCTGGTAAATCCTGCCAACAGCGTCTACACCTTTTTCACATCGCTTTTCCTGATCAATTCGACGCCTGTACCGGGTGTCAGCGATGTCAGCTGGAATATCCCCAGTTGGTCGATCAGTGCGGAAATGATGGCTTACCTGGTTTTCGGCAGCCTGGTGGTTTTCATTCATCGAACCCGTAAATTCCCTGCCCGCAATGCCTGGTATGGTTTGATGATCGTCATATCAATCACCGCACTTTGGTCTGTTTCCAATAGTTTCCAGATCAATTACAGCTTCGACTACGGGTTTTTGAGAGGTATTCTTGGCTTTTTCACCGGTGTACTTTGTTTTAACCTGTTCAGCAATACGCATGTGCAGGTACGGGAATGGTCGCCGGCTTTATTCTCCGTCGCGGAAGCCGTATCGCTGTTACTGATTGGCCTCAGCATTTATTGGGGGCAGGTAATGAAACCCTGGGGCGCCGTCTTTGAAATACTGTTCTTCGTTTGTATTTACACATTCTCATTTGAAAGAGGTATTATTTCAAAAGGGCTCAAAAGTGTAAAACTGCTGCACAAGCTCGGGCAGTACTCCTACTCTATTTACATGACGCACGCGCTATTGATCAGTCTCTTCAATGTGCTGTTCATTCGAATACTGAAATTTCCTCCGGAGGCATACTCCTACCTGTTTATTTTCAACTTCATTCTGATCTACTTTGTATCGGCATGGACCTACAGGCACATCGAAATGCGCTTTCAATACAAATCGCCCGAAAAAAAGCGCGAAGGAGAGATCGTCCGCAAATAGAGACCGTCAGGGATGGATCACCTCTTCGAGGTGGAAATGGATAATGTCGGCAATAGCATCGATACGGTTGTCCCAGGTGTTCTCGGCGGCAATCCTCACGCGGTTTTTGCGCAGCTCGGCATTATCGGTCCGCAATGCAAGGTCAATAGCCTCAGAAAAGCTTTCGGCGTCGGTACAGAAGGTTACCGCACCCTTGGTGAACTCTTTTAAATCAGGGTTAAAATCGGTTGACACTACGGGTTTTCCGGCACCGAGGTATTCGAAAAGTTCAAGCGGAAAGATACTGCTGCTCGCCTCATCCTTCTTAAATGGGATCAGTGCCACATCAAACCCCTTGATCACCATAGGCATATCCTTGTAACTAATTGTTCCCGGCAGATGAATGTTTACGGCCGTAAAGAGCCAATCGGGCGCAACCTCGCGGCTGACCGGGCCGGCCAAGGCGAAACTCTTATCGGGATTGGCGAATATTACTTTTCTTAGCAAATCATAATCTATCTGGCCCTCGATAGGCCCCAGATAACCGATCACCGGCCTTTTCAACGCAGCAATGGCTGGATGCACAGGGAGCTCCGGATTCAAAGCTTTGCTGCTGCGGCCCAGATCCGCAGCGTCGGCCACGAAATAGCTGTAAGGGTTATGCTTTTTATGCTCCTCATAGGACTGTTTGCTGTTGCAAATCACCAACTCGCTCTGTTTGACCAGGATATTCTCGGAAACCACCCTATGGCGCAGGTTGAACGCCAACGCCATAGGATCAAGGGAATAGTACACGCTCAACTTAGGCGTAAGACCTTCGGCCAGCGTCGGATAATGAAAGTTGGAAGCGTTGATGTAAATGTAATCCCTGACCTTACAGGCATTGAGCATGCGTTTCAGCTTTAAGCGGATCAAAAATTCATTGAATTTCAGCGCCATTCGAAACAGTCCGCCCTCCGGAAGAAAGTTCGCCGGCAACAAAATCGGCGGGATGATCACTTTCAAGTCAGGCGTATCAGTTTCAAGAAGCGAATGGCTGGTCAGCGCCAGGTGTTTTTTGCGTAGCTGGTATTCAGCCGTTTTGCGTAATTTAAAATATTCCCCTAGTGTAAAAGGATTGTCGATGTAGTACACCTTATTCTCCCGCGCCAGCAGCCTGGCGATCTTGTAGGCGGTGGGCTCCACAGGCGCGTCAAATCGGGATGAGCCAAAAATTAAGATCTGATGTCCTTTCAGTTTCATTGGCAAAGCGTATTGAATGTGTCCTCATCAGATCGCGGGCGCCTGGCCGGTGCTGCATCAGCTCTGGTTTGTTGAATCAGTAATTTAAAGAATTTTATAACACATTCCCATTAATGCGCCTTGTGAACGGTCAGCTTGCCCCACCATGTCCTGAGCAGACTAACAGCTTCGGAATAACCCGTAGTAAAGACGCTCAGGATACCGAAAGGCTGAAAACGGTTAAGCCCCCAGTAGCCGATGCCCACGCCGATGAGCGTCGGGACAACACCGGCGATGGCCACCCCGTAAATGCTGCCGGTGATGTAAATGGTCGTCACGGACGCGATAACGCTGCCCGCCAGCATGATCAGCACTTTGATGAAGTTGATTTTGGGCTGATGGATGACATCCAGCGTCAAGGCAAAAAATCGGTCGAGCGGGTACAGGAGCGCGAAGGTCATGTACAGGCGCATGATGTTTGCAGCTTCCGAATCGATGTATTTTTCACCTCCAATGATATGAATGGCAACATCGGCCAGAATGACTGCGCCTATACAGGCGGGCAGCAGCGCCATGGTGATAAGCCCCGCATAACGTTTCATGGTTTCGATCACTTTCGGCCGGTTGCCTTCATTGTAGGCAGCCGAAAGCTCGGGCATACCGGTAGCGGCGAAACTCCGCAACGGTATCTCAATGATCTCCATCAGCCGTTGCCCGAGGTTAAACACGGCAAGTGCGGCCGGACCGAGCATGAAGTTGATGATCATGGTATTGGATGTACCGAACAGATTCGAGCTCAACGTAGTACCTACCGAAAACTTGCCGAAATGGAAGATTTCCTTAATGCATGCGCTGGTGCGGTCCTTGAAGTTGCCCAGCCTGGCCCAGCCCATAACGATTGTAAAAATGCTCGTCAACGCTGCGCCACCCAGATAAGCGTAAATGATATTTTGCAGATTGGCGGTCTTGGTAAAGGCCATTACCATTACAAACAGAATGAAAAAGCCCTGACTCAAAAAACGGATGGATAAGAGCTGATCGAACCGCTGTTCGGCTTGCACTACGCAGGAAGCGATAAAATAGGGCAACGAGGCGATGTAGATAATGCCGAACCACTCTACGAACAGCACCACCGATGGGTTTTTAAACCAATCCGAAAACAAGAACGCGGGAATGTTGATCAGCGCCAGAATGCCTGTGATGGCTCCGCCGATAAACCAGGCCGAACCCACTACCTCGCGCTTCCGCGCCGGATCCGCCCCTGCGTAGAATTTGATGAAAGCCGTTGTCAGAAAGCCGGAACGGAAAGTATCAACCAGCAGCAATATCGACAAAAAGAACACCCACATTCCGATGCTGGCCACAGGCAGCGCGCGGTACAAAATGATCATATTGAGCATTCCAAGAACCGACATAATGCCGTTTCCGGCCAGCGAAAGAAAATGTTTGTTCCTTAATTTCTGTAAAAGCTGAAAGGCCATCAGGTCGTGGGCAAGATTCGAACCAAACGCAATATGCGAAGTAATTTTACAATATTTTTGCGCAAAGCAGGAATAATGTTTTAACTTTCCTACCTACTGCCCGCCGCACAGGCCAGCTTGATTGTAAAGATGTACAAAACCTACTGATGCCAGAATATGAGTTTATTGGGCTTACCTAAATGGATTCTACCACACCTTTTTACAAACAAGCGTTTCGAAGATCTCACCGAAGGTGAAATTCAGGCTTTGCGTGAACGTATCAGCCGGTTCAAGCACGAAGCTCCGGAAGTTTCGGTGGTGATCCCGGCATGGAACGAGCAGAACAATATTTACCGGACACTGTCCTCGCTTTCTGCGAGCAATACGCCCCATAAGGTCGAGATCATCGTTGTCAACAACAATTCAACCGACGGCACCCAAAAAGTGCTCGATACGCTGGGCGTGCGAAATTACCTGCAAACCGAGCAAGGTACGCCCTTTGCCCGGCAAATGGGCCTCGACCACGCCCGCGGCAAGTATCATCTCTGCGCTGATTCGGATACTTTTTACCCACCCGACTGGATCGACCTGATGGTGGAACCTATGGCCAAAGATGGGGGCGTTACAGGTGTTTACGGCAATTACGCATTCATTCCGCCGGCCGGACAAGGGCGGCTCGGCCTTTGGCTTTATGAAAAATTTGCGGGACTGATGATCCAAATCCGGAAAAAGAACCGTGAATACCTGAATGTTTACGGCTTCAATATGGGCTTTGTGACAGAAGTAGGACGCAGAACGGGCGGGTTCAGGGTAAGCGGCTCGAGGGTTTACGCCAATATTGTCGGCAGCGATTTCCAGAACGAAGCCGAAGACGGCCGCATGGCACTGAACCTAAAAAAAGAAGGCAAACTCAAACAGGTTACCAGCTCGAAAGCTACGGTTTTTACCTCGCCACGCCGCCTGCTCGACGATGGCAGCATTTCCAAGGCTTTTTTCAATCGGGCCAGGCGACAGTTGCAAGGCATGCGTGACTACCTCTCGTAAATATGATGCAGCACCACTTCCCCGATACGACCCTGCTGATTACCCATTACAACCGCAGCGGATCACTCGAACGGCTGCTGGCGACGTTCGAATCGATCGGCTGTCAGTTTGCCGACATCGTCGTTTCCGACGATGGCAGCAAGCCGGAGCATCTTCAGAAAGTACAGGCGCTGACCAGCCGTTTCCATTTCCGGCTGATAACCACGCCAAAAAACCGCGGCCTGGGCAACAATATCAATAAAGGCCAGGATGCGGTGCAATCCGAGTACACCCTCTATGTACAGGAGGATTTCCAGCCTTCCGAGATTTTTCCGGTGCATTTCAAGGACGCGCTCACATTCATGCGTGAAGACCCCAAATGGGACATCGTGCGTTTTTACGCCTACTTTGCCTACCCTACCCTGGTGCCTTTCAAGAAAGGCTATTCGGAGATGGTGTACCGGTTCTGGGATATGGACCATTTGAAATTCTACTATTACAGCGACCACCCACATTTGCGACGGAGCTCGTTTTTTGCCAAGTTCGGTCGCTACCCCGAAGGGATTAAGGGCGATTTGACAGAATATAAGATGGCCGTCAGATTTTTACAGAACAAGGGCAAAGGGCTGTTTTTCAATGATTTCACCAAATTATTTTATCAAAAAAATTCTTCCGATGAGCCCAGCACGATGGAGCGCGCCAACTGGAAACTGAGCGAAAACCCGCTGGTCAAAATTGCGCGACTGACTTATCTACGCTATCGCTGGTTGAAAAATACGCTGGACGTGGTTTTCATGAAATAGACTGCCTACATGAACAAGGAATATTTCTTCGGGGAAGTGACACTGCTCATTACCCATTATAACCGGAGCCAGTCACTGGAACAGTTGCTCCTTTCGTTTGAAGCCCTGGGATGCCGGTTCGGCGACATTGTCGTCTCCGACGACGGCAGCAAGCCCGAGCACGTCAATTATCTGATTCAGTTGCAGAAAAAGCACGAATTCAGGCTCATTACGACGCCTCAGAACAGGGGTTTGGGTAACAATATTAACAAAGGCCAGGACGCGGTGAAGACCCCGCTGACACTTTACGTACAGGAAGACTTCACTCCCACAGCGATTTTCCCGGAAAGCTTCACCCACGCGCTGGATATTATGCGGGAAAAACCAGCCACCGACGTAGTGCGTTTCTACGCCTATTTCGAATACCCCTACCTGCGCAATCCCGAGCATGGGTTCTACGAAATGGATTTCAGGCTCTGGAAGCCCGGTTACCGCAAGTTTTACGCGTACAGCGACCACCCACACCTGCGCAGGAGCAATTTTTTTAGCAAGTTCGGAAGGTACGTCGAAGGAATGAAAGGCGATGTCACCGAGTACCGGATGATGATATCATTCCTTAAAAACAAAGGCAAAGCCTATTTTTACAAAGATTTTACTGGACTGTTTGTCCAAAAAAATTCCGAAGCTGAGCCCAGCACCATGAAAAGGGATAGGTGGCGGGAAAGCGACAACTTCCTGCTCACGCAAATGAGGCACTTTTACCGGCACCTGAAATTTAATTTTGATTATCTGACCTGAATATAATCTTTGTTTATTCCGATCTTGGTGCCATCAAACCCAATGTTTCCGCCCCTGAGCTATGCCGACCCGTTCAAGAAATGACTCATTCAGATGGTACTACGCGAGCATTTACCTTGGACTGGCGCTAATCTTCGGCTCTCAGTATTTCACCTATAAAAACGTCCGCGACCTTTCGCTGAACAACGAGCGCCTCAACGTCACGATCGGCGTGCTGAACCAGACGGCCAATTTCGGCCTGGTAACAAAGGATTTCCAATCGAACATGCGCGGCTACCTGATCACCAGGAACGATGCCCTGCTAACTGACAACTACAACAAGAAAATCCAGCTCGTAGGTATTACCGATACGCTCTTCAATCTGGTCAAGACCGACCCGATCCAGACGAAGCGTATTAAAGACCTGCTTCAAATATCCAGCCAGATCGTGGCCTACTCGCAAAATGTGATTAGTATTTACCGTACCCAAGGCGCAGAGCAGGCATTTACCAAAATACAAGAAGGCGAAGGGATCAGGCTTACCAACCTGCTGACCAAGAAGATCAACGAGATAGAAGCTTACGAAAACAACAATCTGGACCAGCGGCGCAAGCTGGTTTCTGCCACCCAGCAAAATTCGGTCATGTTCATTTTGCTGACGGGCGCTGTTGGCTTCGTTCTCACAATCCTGTCGATTATATTCCTGAACCTTGATAAACGCAAGCAGCGGCTGCTGCAAAAGGAGATCAATGAGCGGGAACGCACGGTGAGCCAGTACCTTGAAGCGATCCCGGACGGTGTCATGGTCATCAACAACGAACACAGAATCGAGATCCTCAACCAATCCGGAAGGGAAATCCTAGGTGTGGCCGGCGAAAGACCCGAGACGCTTGAAGAGCAGGTAAACCGCATCAAACTGCTTGATCCAACGCGTTATCATGTCCGGTTTTCCGCCGATACTTTGCCAGTAGCGCGCGCGCTGCAAGGCGAAAAACTCACTGGTAACAAAATCGATCTGGTCAAAAACGACAAGATATACCATCTGGAAACAAACGTGCAGCCGGTAATCGGCCTGGACGGCCAGATCAAGAGCGCCATTACGGTTTTCAGGGACATTACCGAACGGGCCAACTATGAGGCGACGCTGGAAAAAGCACGGACGCTGGCTGAAAAATCGGTGCGTGTGAAGGATATTTTCCTTTCTAACGTAAGTCATGAGATCAGAACGCCACTGAATGCGATCATCGGGTTTACCAACTTGCTGCTTGGAGAAGTAACCGACCCGAAGAGCCTCGAATATGTCGGCTATATTCAATATGCAGGCAAAAACCTGCTCGAACTGATCAACGATATCCTTGATTTCTCAAAAATCGAAGCCGGCCAGGTGCATTTGGAAAAAACGCCGGTCCCGATCCGCGAACTGGTCGATTCGGTATCGGCCATTATGCACCATCGCGCCGTCGAGAAAGGCATCGGTTACGAGGCTTTGCTGAAAGACGGCCTGCCAGAGTACGTGGAAACCGACAAGCTGCGGCTTACGCAGATACTGCTCAATGTTTGTGGGAATGCAGTTAAATTCACTGAGCGGGGAAGCGTCAAGTTGCTCATAGAGCCGATCGGCGAGCCGGTCAACGATGTGCAGAATATCCGTTTCGAAGTGATAGATACCGGCATTGGCATTCCCAAGGACAAGCTCCAAGAGGTATTTAACCGTTTTGTCCAGGCCACCGAAAGTACTACCAGGGTCTTTGGCGGTACAGGGCTGGGATTGAGCATTGTAAAGTCGCTGGTACACCTTTTCGAAGGCACCATAAAACTAGAAAGCGAGCTGGGCAAGGGAACTGTTTTCACGATGGATTTTCCATTCAAGGTCGTCAAAGAAGCTGCTTTGCACGATGATATCGAGAAGGAAATAGATATCAATGCGTCCGTCACTTCGCTGCGCATCCTGGCGGCAGAAGATAATTCTCTCAATCAAAAGCTGTTAAAAGCCATTTTCGAGCGGTTGGATATCCCGTTAACGGTTGTCAATAATGGACAGGAGGCGCTCGACAAGCTGCGCCAGGAAGCTTTCGACATGGTTTTAATGGACATTCAAATGCCCGTCATGGATGGCTATACGGCCATTAAGGAGATACGACGATCGATTTCCGGCACCATACCGATCATCACGATGACCGCTCACGCGATGGTAGGTGAGAAAGAAGAATGCCTTAGCATTGGCGCCAACAGCTATATTTCGAAACCTTTTAAAGAAAGCGAACTTTTATATACTATTGCACATCTTGGAAATAAAGAGCATTACGAATTACCACAATCCCAAAACGCTACTCAGCAACCTCCACCAACTATAATGGCAGATACAATCCTGAATCTTGACTACCTCACCGAAATTACCGGGGGTGACCAGGAACTACGCGATGAACTGATCGCGCTCTTCGAAAAAGACAGCAAGGTGCAGCTCACCAATATCGATGAGGCATCGGCCGCGAACGATCTGGAGCGGCTGCGCCAGACGATTCACAAATTCCGGTCTTCGCTGTTTTCAGTGGGATTGCTCAATACTGCCAACCAGTATAAGGAGCTTGAGGCAACGCTAAAACAAGGGAATTGGACCGCCGATCTTAGCCAGAAGTTGGTCGAATTAAGGGCCGAGGCAGAAACGGGTTTAGCTGAGCTTAAAAAGCTTTAATGCAAAGCGGTCACAGGTCGGCAGCGACCTGGCCGATGGCTTTATAGATTTCCCCCACGCTGTTTTCCCAGGTATGGGAGCTGGCAAATGACCGCCTGGCTTCGGCGCGGGCGTTCGAATTTTCGGCCAGCGCAAGGTGGATCAGCCTGACGTAGTCTTCCTTGCCTTTGCCCAGATAGACGTGGTCTGCAAATACGCTCATCGCCTCGGTCGCCGTGGCTACGACGGGTTTGCCTACGGCCAGGTATTCATCGATTTTACGGGGATAGTTTCCGATTGTCACCTCGTTGAGCAGTTGGGGGTTCACACACACATCGAATGCGTTGATGTAGGCCGGCAGATCGGTGATATTGCGCGAACCGGTAAAAGTTATGTTCGAAAGCTGGTGCAGGCTGCTTTGCTGGAATTCGTTGTCCTCGGGCCCGACCAGCACGATATTCCAATCGGGGCGGCTTTGGGCGATGTATTCCAACAATTCCATATCCAGCCGGATACTCTGCAGCGCGCCTACGTAACCGATACGTGGGCGCGGGATCGAGCCGATGTCAGCAGGCTCAGCCGCCTGGTTTCCGGCCATGAAGATGTCCAGGTCGCAACCCTGGCCCACGTAAAACGAATGCGGGTTGAACTTGGCGCAATAGTTTGCCAGATAAGTCGAATTGGCCACGCAAAGGTCGCTCTTGGCAATCAGGCCCGGTTCCAGCCGGGCGCCGTGCTTGCGCCAGTAATCAACGGCCAACATATAATCGCGCGAGTAATAAATTGACAACCGCGGTTTGAGCAGGTCTTTCAGGAAAAAACTCCTGAACATATCGTTGTCATTGAAATGAATATAATCCGTAAAGCCGAGCCACTTGGTGGCGCGTGCGATCGATCCGGCAAAGAGTTGGTTATTCCTTTTGTTTAAAATATCAAACAGCATTTCCGGCAGCCAGTTAATCGATTCGATCATCTTGTCCGGATACAGCACCCAAAGATTCTGCTGTACTTCTTCCAACCCGTCGGCTTTACCGTAAACTACCTGTCTGCGTTTCGCGATCTTGGGATCATCGCCGTGTCGGAGCAGAGAGATCCGGTCCAATGGAGAATTAACATACAGTACCCTGTGGTTCTTGCTGAATTCCAGGGCAATGTTCTTGCAGTTGCTCCCGATTTCTACATCCCAGGCCTGTTGTCCGGTAATGACAATATCCATATTAAAGAAGCTAATGCCTGGGTTTGAATGTGCCCAAGCTCGTTGAGATTCGCTTTACATTTGATGGTCTTTTATCCTCTTGTCGAGCTGTTCGATCACCGCCGGAAACCGGGCCAGATCAAACTTGCGCGCAAACAATTTGCCCGAGGTGGCCATCCGTTCCAGGTCCTCCTCGGTAAGCACTTTTGGACTAGCCTGACCGTCAGACCAGTCAATATACCTCAAATTATCGTTCACGAGTGTCGAACGGAATGGTGAATTGTACAAAATAGTCTGAAAAATAATCTCATCCGGCGCCCAGGTCAGCTTAAAAAAACGGACAACCTCGGGATGCGCTTGCAGGTACTCTAAAATGTAGCGGACCGCATCTACGGTCAGGGTCATCCATTGCGAGCGCCCGACCGGTTCAAGTCCGGCTGGCATGCTGCGTTCGGGAAGCAGTTTGTTAATATATTTCTGAACCAGGTATTTACCCGGAAAATGGTAGTTGGTGAGATGATACTGGCTTAATCTGGGGATCGCTTCCGTCCACTGGTTATAGACCGGATAGTATTCCATGAAGTTCTTTCCCGAGTTCCGGGCCAAAAAATCATGGATTCCCGATGGTGATTCCAACGGGTAATCCGCGCCGCTCAGCAGATTTACGTAACCAAAATCCATCCCCGAGGCGGTAATCGCTCCAAAACCCCGGATTGTGGCTTCCACAATACTGTATGCGCCCCAGCCGACGTCCACGCGATCAGCAACCAGCGTCACTCCCGCGCTGTCCAAAAGGAAAGGAAACGAATTCAGGTCTGCCTTCCGGTCAAGATGCACGAAGCAATGCGCATTACCGCCTTGGAGCGCACCAATGAGCTTCGAAAGTTGGGCCGGCGCGGTATGTGCGAGTATCAGGTGGGCGATCTTCATAGGTTCGCTTTCCGCCGCTCCCGTTCGTCGAGAATACGGGTAATGTTTATGATTGCTGCTGCCAGATAAAAATAGATATTGGACGGAAATTGCACGAGGGCCTCCTGGGGGTAATTACCCACATTATAGGCAAACACCACCAACAGCATAGCCAGACAGTAAGTTTTCAGCTCAGGATTTTGGATCAGAAAATAGTTGTTGATCCCCTCCCTGAGAATGAAAAACATCAGCAGACAGAACAGGAAAAGACCCACCCAGCCCAGCTCGACGGCGATGCGGACATACCCGCTATCGGGGGGGAAATTCGCCAGGTACGAATTGGGGGCAAAACGCTGTCCCCAGGCGCCGGTAGCCCCCAGCCCTCCACCGATCGGATGTGTAAGAATGTAAGGCTGAATGCGTTTTTGGTTGTTTTTACGGGCCTGGAATGAAATATCGTCGTTGGGTTTGAAGGCTGTCTGGAACCGGACAATGTTGGAATTGGTCGTAGGCACAAAAATCAAGAATACAAAAAACAGCGCTGCGACCCCCGAAAAGATGATTACCTGCCGGTTGATCCGCAAAATCACAAACAATATCATTGCCGCAGGTATCAATACATACGCCCCACGCGTGCCCGAGAAGAGCATCGAGGAGAAAAACAAGGCAATCATCACCGCCAGCACGACCCTCTGCCAGGTTTTCTTTACGAAAGTGAGCAAGGCAATGCAGATAATGCTGCTAACCACCATATTATACGAAAATGCGACCGGGTCGGAGAAAATGGAAAACTTACGCCAGTGACCGGCGATGAAAAGCAGGTCGGCCACGCCCTCCGAGTCGAGCCAAGCCTGCTCAGCGGCGGAAAAACCGATGTACTCCTGCTTGTAGGCGTATAAGGCGGCGAAAAGCGCGAGCCCAAGCCACAGTTTGAGCAAAAAACGCAGAAACCGGACGGTACAGATCTGATACATAAACACGAAGTAAGTCAGCATCACGATCGCTACTGCCCGTATTGTGTATACCCATGCAAGGCGGGATTCGGCGGCCGGGTTAGCAACCTGAATTAGGTTATAAACGATCCAGATCAAAATCATTACGCTGATAGGCCCTTTGAAAACCTTCCAGTTCGGCCGCCGTTTCTGATGAATGAAAAAGCCAAGTATCAGCAGTCCCTGGATGCCATCCATGACCGTTCCGAGTGGGAAATTCACGCCAAGCCGGCCGATGAAGAACAGCAGGTAGGCAAGCATCAGCAGCACGGTTATACCGAATTCCGGAAACGCCACGATGCAGTACACCACCGGAGGGCCGAACATCAACCCCAGGATACCTACTCCGGCGATAATTCCCTGGTAGGCGATAAGCGCGCCTAAGATCAGCGAAATCAGCAGCAGAATAAGCAGCCCGGCCAGTTTGCGATCAAAAAGCGCACGCACTTTTTCGATGCGGCTCAGCCCGTCGCTGCTTTTTCCGGGAATATGTATCTGAATATCCTTCACTAAAAGAACAAAATTTTAAAAAACCAGATAAATGCGCTCACCAACGCCAGCAACAATGCAGCCTGACGTATTTTCTGCTGCATGGGCGTAAGCTCGTTGAAGCTCCGTTTTTGCCTGCTGACCTTTTTATCGGGATAAATTTTCATAGTAGCCAGGCCTTATCCCTGCGTTTTGTTTTCCTGCCGGGTCGCCACCGAAATCTTGTTCGCCCTGCGCGCGTTCAACAGCGCTGTAAGCTGATAGAACATGAATTTGGGAATATTGACCAGCGATTGGTAGATCTTCGGGTCCGTTGGCGAGCTTTTAAGCGAAATATAGAACCCCAGCACAAAGACAAGCAACCCAATTAACCAGACCAGCGAGATAACCGGCGCGATTAGCAGATTGACCAGCATAAAAAACACCGAAAGCAGCAGAAATATGAACAAAGGCGGCCGTAGCAGCACCAGCCCGAACAGAATCTGGTTGAGACTGAAACGGGCAATGCCCTTAAACAGGATTTTGAACCCGTAACCAAAATATTTAAACCAGGTATTGATCCAGCGGGCACGCTGCTTTACGAGTTGATCCGAACCGGTTGTTTTTTCATCATAAACAACGGCTTTTTCGACGAAAGCTATGCGGTAGCCACGGCTTAGGATACCTTCCTGAAGTACCTTATCGAAACCCGCACCTGTCACATCCAGATGCCCGAGCACTTTTTCGTACAGTGTCGTGCTGAATGCCATTCCCGAACCCGCCAGCGTAGCCGATGAACCGGCTCCAAACAATACCTTTCCGTCGTAGAAATGGTAGTAAATATCGCGGGCCGCATCAAGACAGGCGTAGGTTGTATCCAGGTTTTTGGCCTCCCGCACACCTTGTACGGCCTGGTAGCCCTGGTTGAAATATACATTCAGCTCATTGAGGTACTCCGGATCGGTCAGGTTGTCGCTGTCGATGATCGTCAGGTGCGTGTGCGGCCGGATAAACCGGCGGATCGCGTAGAAGTGCGAACGGGTGTTGCTCCCCAGAACTTGCTCCGGACGCAGCAACGCGACCCTTTCAGCAGGGAAATGCAGGTTGCTGATGTCACATTTATCGGCAACAACGTAAATATGATAGCGCTCGTAGTTCAGTTGCAGCAGCGAGCCTACCACCGCAGGCAGTTGGGCCGTGTATTCGTAGGCCGTAACGATTATTCCGTAATCGGGAAGCGTCGCGTCACCGCTGGCAGGACGAGTTACTATCAGGGCCTTTCTCAGTAGATAAATTAACAGCAGAAAGACCGGAAACACCAGATTGTATCCGATCGCCGCCTGAACTGCCAGTCCTATCCATTCCAGGATTTTCATACTTCCGCCGGTTTTGCCACCCTTCCAGCCTGTTCGGGAATGCTCTCGGTGTTGGTGAGCACCCAGCCGGCAAATTTCCCATTCAGACTGTTGAGATACTGTATTTTGGATTGATCTTCCGAGCCAATAGTACGTCCCGCCGCAAATACTGAAACGACCAGATCCGAAAAGCTCACCCACTCCTTGGCCCGGTTCATTGCCCTTAGCGAATCGGTTTCGATAAGGATAATGTCAAAACGCGTCTTCAATGCCTGCAGACGCTCGCCGATCAGCTTTTCGCCGGCCAGTTCCAGGACGGAAATATCGCCGGTTTTTGACCCGAGAATGCTGATCTGCCCGGGTGCTGCTTCGGGCAGATTGTTGGATTTAACAAAGTTTTCAAAGGGTGTACTGTCCGGGTTCAGCTTGGAAATATCCGGCTGACTGAAATTGCCGTCGATAATGAGCACCGTCTTATTAATCTTTGAAAATGCCCAGGCCAGCGCGATCACAAACGGCGTTTTACCTACCCCGTAGCCCAGACTTGTAACGGCAATCACCTTGGGATCGCTCATTTCATTGTCCAGCTCATAACGGATCGACCGCACCAGGTTTTTATATAGCCGCAAGGACTTGTCGTCCGAAGCATTCATACCCGAAAGGCTCAGGTTCGAATCCTTATCGAGTGCATTTAAATATCCCAGCACCGGATTGCCTGTTTCGTTGGCCAGCTGCAAGGGATACCGGATCGATTTGTCCAGGTAATAAAGAATAAAAAACACAAACACGCAGAAAACGAAGCTGATCACACCGGAGAGAATCACCAGCACCATTTTCTTGGACGCCTGTACCTCGCCGGGCATGGCCCGTTCGATCAAACGCAGGTATACCGGGAAGCTGAATTCGAGACTGGCTTCATTGTAGCGCTGCAAAGCCTCGATATATTCCTTGCTGGCGATATCGATCGAGGTCTCGTACTCCTGGATTTTGGCTTCGTTCGGTACAAGCCCATCGAATTTACGGTTGAGACGGTCGAGCTCTCCCTGTATCGAGGCTACGCTGTTTTTAGCCAGTTCCAACGATATTTCCATGCTCAGTTTCTGGTTTACCAGGTCCTGCTTCACCACCATCGGGTTGTAGGCATACTTGTCAGTAGCCTCATTGATCTCTTCTGAGAGGCGGCTTCTCAGTGAATCCAGGCTGAATTTGACCCGGTTATCAAAGTTGCTCAGGATATACCGTTCATTGAGCGCCCTCAGGTTGATCTTGGTGGCGATGATCTTCTGGTTAATGTCGGTCAAAGCGCTCTCGAAATACTTACGCTCGGTCGGATTGAAGCGGCGATCGATGTTACCGATCGCAGCCGTATAGGCAATAATGTCTTTTTGAGCAATCTGGCGGCGGGTTTCAAAATCGGCCATCTGCCCATAGATGCTTTTAGCCTGTTCATTCAGATTCAGCACACGGTTCTGGATTTTGAAATTCTTCAAAGTATTCATCCGCTGGTTGAGTGCGCTCAGCTTTTGCAACATAAAGCTCTCAAGAAAATCGATCGTCTTCTTATTATTTCCCACCACGCGCAACGAATTGTCGGAGATGAACTCCTGGGCGAGCGTGTTGATCACATAGGCGGTCAGTTCGGGATGTTCTGCTTCAAATTCGATATCGATATAATCGCCTGCCCCGATGCGGTAGATGATGAGCTTCTCGCGCAGGGTATTTGCGCCGTAGCCCATGTCAACAATAATGTCGCTAAGCTTTTTTTCCTCGGGCTTCCATAAGAAAAGCTCCTCGCGCTTCTGATACTTCCCGGTGATCAGCGCGATGGCTTTCGCCTTATCAGCCTTGCTCATTTCTTCCAGTTCGCGCACCGGCTCACGCCATGTCGAATCTTTCAACCCTTTCAGGTCATTGAGAATCAATCGGTAAGAAACCTGATCGAGCGTTCTTTTCAGACGCATTACCTGGATCAGGCTTTCGAATTTGCGCGCAATCTGCTGGTCCTGCTCATCCTTGGCGCGGGTTATCACCTGGTCGGTTTTATCAACCAACCCGGTGGCAATTCGGGCATGGGATTCATAAGTATCCGGCAGCCGCCGGACGAGGAAGTAGCAAACAATAACGGTAATCAGCGGAACAAGGATCAGGGTGATCTTATTCCTTTGCAGCAATCTCAGAAACTGTATAACTTCGGTCATTTGATATCTTCTAATTTTTGTCCTACTAGTTCTTCCAGGCTGCTTTTGGCGACCAGCACCTCGCTTTCTGAATTCAACAGGTTCTGTGCGTGGTCGGTCTGCATGACCAACACCTGGTTATACTTTTCCAATGTCTCCTGGCCCATTTCGAAGCGCTTTTTCACATTCTCGAGCATGCTTTCCACATCCAGCGATGCATTCGACCGCACGCGGTAGACGGCTTTCTTCTGAATGTAAGTGAAATACCTTTTTTTAACCTCGGCTTCCATGTTCAGGTCGAACGACTGTTTATCGTACTCCGCCGATGCGAGCTCGCTCCTGGCCTGCTTGACCATCGCTGGCTTTTGCAGGATGGCGCCGATATTGACGAAGAAACCAAACTGATACGTAAATGGAAAAGACGCCGATACAGGAGTACCACTATTTTTGGGATTGTACAGATAGGAGAAGTTGAAAATGTCGAAGTATGAAAGTTTCGCCTTTTTGACGCCGGTCTCGGCCGCCTCAACATGCGCCTGATACATCTTGATTTTGGGATAATTGGCTCTGCATAAAGCGATCAGCTTATCCAGGTAGGCGTAATCCAGGTCTTTACTGAGGGACTCCTGCGCATAGCTGCTTTGGATCATAAAAAAAAACAGGAGCCCAAAAAAGGTAAATTTCATCGGCATATCAGGGTACAATATTTATTTAAAATCACTTTCACTTGATTTTGAAGCGATACGAAATACTTTTGGTAAAAATATTACTACATCTTACTAATCTAGGCAAAATGTCGCTGTCCGACCAAATCCGGAGCAGTCCCGGGCTAAAAAAATTTGTCCACTGGCTGCTGATACCAACCAATCAGGCTCGTCCAAGGCTCTGGGTCCGGGTGTTTTTGAATCGTTTTTTTCACAAAAGGGGCAAAAACGTCATCGTCCGCCGGTGGGTACGAATGGATGTGCTGCCTTTCAATCCGTTTTCGATCGGTGACAATTCGATGATCGAGGATTTCAGTACAATCAATAATGGTGTGGGGGCAGTAAGTATCGGCGCCAACTCGCTGGTCGGCCTGGGAAATGTTATTATCGGTCCGGTTACCATCGGCAACGATGTAATCCTGGCGCAGCATATCGTTGCCAGCGGTTTGAACCACAATTACCAGGACATTCAGCAGCCGATTCATAAACAAGGTGTAAGTGTCGCACCCATTGTCATTGAAGACGAATGCTGGATCGGAGCCAATGCCGTTGTTACTGCGGGCGTTACAATCGGCCGGCATTCGGTTGTCGCCGCCGGCGCTGTTGTCACCAAGGATATCCCACCCTATTCGGTCGCCGTGGGAAATCCCGCGCGCATTATCAAAAAATATGATCCCGGATACAAAGACTGGGTGAAAGCGTCCTGACATACCTTTTAGCCCGTCATACATTCTCCGACTGCAACAGCGCGGGAAAGGTTTTCAGGATGATTTCCATATCCATTTTAAAGGAAAACTCCCTGGCATAAGTGATATCGAGCTGCGTGCGTTCCTCCTCGGTCATATCGGATTTGCCTTTGCCGCGTTTGGTTACCTGCCACAATCCGGTAAGGCCGGCCGGGCCGGCAAAACGCAGGATTTTGTCATCGGTGGTCATCTTTTCCGCTTCGTATAAGGGCAGGGGGCGATTGCCCACCAGCGACATATCTCCCTTAAGAATATTGATCAGTTGAGGAAGCTCGTCGATGCTCGAATTCCTCAGAAAACTGCCCAGGCGCGTAATGCGCGGGTCGTTCTGAAATTTCATGAATGCCGCTTTCTGCTCTTTCTGGAAATGGTAAAGCTTTTCGCAGATTTCCTTACCGTCATGAAACAGCAGGCTTTTGCAACGGTTTCCGGCCTGACATTCGTCACAAAGCCCGTGCGTCTCGATCTGGGCGACGGGCTCGGCCTTCGAATACATATTCAATGCCGCCATTTTTCGGATCAGCTGGTCGGCGTCCGTCCGCATGGTCCTGAATTTGTAAAGGTCAAAAATCTTATAGCCGCTTCCTACCCTTTTGGATTTGTAAAAAACAGGTCCTTTCGAGTCGAGTTTGATCAGGATCGCTACAATGATAAATACCGGCAAGAGCAGGATTACCGCCGTACCGGTAGTGGCAATGTCGATCGCGCGCTTCCAGACCGGTGTTTTATGGCCCTGCGAGCCGATCCTTTCCGATGCTTTGCTAGCCACATACCACTGGCGCTTTTTGAAGTACTTGATGCGGGTAATCAAATCCCCGTCATCAAAGTTTACCGCAAAGATATCGTCGGCATGCTTGCTGCGGGCGATGTCGATGGCCTGGCGGGAGAGCCTGTCGACCAACAGGACAAAAGGGATATTGCCGAAACCAGCACTTTTTCGGATCGTGTCCAGCAACTCAACCCCACCGCTTGCGTCGTGCGCCACAATCACGTCGGCGGGAAAGTTTTCTCCCAATGCTTGCAGGGCCCCATCGGGGGAATCAAAATATTCCACCTGAAGGTATTCGGCGAATCGCTCGACGAACCTGAGGTATTCCTGAAAGTCGTTATGGACATAAATAACCCTGAACTGGGCAACGTAGGCCTTCCCTGCCGTTACCGTCTCAGTCGTTGTGCCGGCCAGTTCCATAATATCGTTATCGTTTAAGAGAAGCGTTTACTGCGCCGCAACACGGCGTTGATCTTGGCGTGCACCTCCATGGGATTGAAGGGCTTGACCATAAAATCGTCGGCACCCAGGTTAAGGCACTGGATGCGCTCGCTGCTTTCGTCAGAACCCGACAAGATAATAATAGGTATTTCCGAATACAGGTTGCTTGCCTTCGCCACTTTCAAAAACTCTTTACCACTCAGGTTGGGCATATGCAGGTCGGCGATGATCAGGTCGGCCTGATTACCTTCTTCCAGCCAAAGCATACCTTCGGAGCCGTCACTTTTGATCACCACGTTGAAGTCCTTCTTAAGAAAATGTTCCAGTATTTTGGTAATGCTGGGTTCGTCGTCTATAATCAACAGATTCTTTCTAACGTCCATAGGTTGAGGTATAAAAATGCAATATTTGATGTGGTACTATGAAGAAATAGCAAAATTACTTCGTGGAGTTAGTCATAATACTTGCCATAACAAAATTTAAGCCAGAAAATTGCAGATTTCACCAGTACATCACTCCGAGACCGGTCTAAAAATGGCCAGCAAGCGACTAGCGGTAGAAGATCACAAATTCAGAAATGGTAAAAAATCAAGAGATGGGCAGTTAAGAGCTTGTAGTAAAATTAAATACTGCCGCGTAGATCACAAAAAATAAGTGCTCTATTTTGGGAAAATTTTAAAATTACTTCTACAAGTCTCCCTATAACCGTCTGATTTGAATGGGATTATTGGGAACGCCGGAATTGTAGCTGTACTTGCGCCACAGACTTAACCGGCCTGCCGTTCACACGGGCGGGCGCCCAGGCGGGTCCGTTACTGATAAGACGGATCGCGTCTTTTTGAAGTTGCTCGGGGCCTTTGGCTACAAAATCGGATAAGACACCTGATGCGCTGACGGCAAATGTCACCATTATTTGAGCAGTTATAGACGCAGAGTCCGTGTTTCTATCGAGATGAGCCTGGTAGGACGGCCAACCCATTCTCGGGAGGGCAGACAGCGTATCGACACGAACGACTATATCGTCGATTTTTTTTCCGTCATATGCTGGCCTATGGCTCACAATATATTGGGTATCAACAGCTTTTTCTTCTGATCTCACCCTGGCGGCCATTGATTTTCGGACGGCCTGTGCAGTGCCGGGCGCAATCAAGGCATTGGCCGGTTGAGCAGGCGTCTGCGCAATATGATTTTCGGCCCGGATCGAGTCTGCCAGTACGATCTCAGCTGCATCCTGGCGCTCCTCCGCGTCGGCAAGCACCGAAGTTGTCAAAGCTGGTTCGGGCTTTGGCGCGGCCTGAGGGATTTGCCCGGACCGGATTGCCAGGCCTGGTTTACCGGAAATTAAAGCATCGGGTTTAGCCACGCCCGAAGTGACTGATTTATGAGGCTTTTCCGGCTGAATGGGCGCATTCACATCAGCCTGCTCAGGTTTGGGTGCTGCCACTTCTTTCCGCGTTGTCGCTACCTCAGGCTTTTGCACATCAATTCTATGATCACGTGAGAAAAAGGCCCAGTAAGCCCATAAGGCCAGCACTACGGAAGCCGCCGATACGTAGTGCCATACCGGTATTGATTTCCTGCGGGCAGGCGCTAGACGTTTGCCCAGCCGCTCTTGCAGGTCCGCGCGAACGTTCTCAGCGCGGGTATTTCCTGCGCGCCAGACGAGAAAACCCTCATAAGCTTCGGCCAGCAGCGGCTCGGCCAGCATTTTTCCTTCCAGCAAGCGCTGCTCGGCTAATGGCATCTCGCCGCTGTAGTAGCGTTCGAAATCGTCAAAATCCGGTATATGATCGTTAGTAGCTGCCATTGTTTTCAATGCAAATTTTCAGCTTTCGCTTTCCATTCTGGATGTAACTTTTCACTTTACCTACCTCATAGCCAGTTTCCCATGCAATATCGCGATAGCATTTGTTTTGCAGGTAAAACAGCTCGATGCTGATCCGCTGTTGGCTAACCAGCTTTTGAAGGCATTCATCCAACGAGTCCAGCCGTTCCTGTATTTCGAATGCACCGTCATCATGGGTCGTTTCAACTTGCCATTCATTTTCCCGGTCTTTCACCGGCTCGTCCCCTGCGGCAACCCGCGATGCCCGGAGTTTCATCAAACAATAATTCCGAGATACGCTATGCAGCCAACTTTTGAAATTTGCAACTTCATGCTGCCTGAGGTCAACAACCAGCTTTTCAAATATCTGCATTACCGCGTCCTTGCTCTCCTCTTCGCTGCGCAAATACTGAAAGCACACCCCGAAAACCATATCCATATAAGGCTCATACAATGCGCCCAACAAAGCTAGATCGCCAAAGCGCCGGTATGCAGCAAGCCTTTCGGCTTCGCTCACCGGTTCATTGACTTTACCCTGAAAGAATTTCAAAAACTTCACGTGTGCTCTGGGATTGTTTCAAGCCTTTCGGTTACTGGATGCGGTTTAATCAAAATTCCATAAAAAAATTCTAAAACTTTTATGGAATTACCTGCCGGACCGCATCCAGCGGATAAATAACGAAATCGGTAAAACCATGAAAACAAGAGCAATTATTCTGCTAGCCATCTTTTTGAGTGCCTTCGCGTTGTTGCCCGAGCGCATTATCACTGGCATAGTAACCGACGGGGCAAATACGCCCATCGCCGGCGTTAATGTAACCATACAGGGCAGCGGCGCCGGCACGGTAACCGACCAGACAGGTCGCTTCTCGATTCGCGTGCCAAACCTGACCAGGGCGCTCGTGTTTAAAAAGACCGGATATGCCCCATTGAGAATGCCCGTTACATCGGGTTCTTTCCTGAAGGTGGTGATAATCCCAAGAATAGATACGATGCAGCCCCAGCAAATAGCGGATCAGGAATTGAATGCAGTGGAGCTGTCACGCACCGCAAAGTCATTGGCATTCAACCAGGTTCGCACTGCCCCTTCCGCGTTTCGGGGAACTGCTATTCATTTGCCCTCCCCTACCGAAAGCTACAAACCGATCAATGAAAATGGTTTTCTTTTGGTCAGTCAGCAGCCGGTAACGACTTTCTCAGTCGACGTCGATCGCGCTGCTTACAGTAATGTGCGCCGCTTTCTGAACAATGGCCAAATGCCGCCCGAGGATGCTGTGAGAATCGAGGAGATGATCAATTATTTTGACTACAACTATCCACAGCCTTCCGGGGAGCATCCCGTGGCGATCACCTCCGAAACCACAGATTCACCATGGAATCCGGGCCTGAAACTGGTGCATATCGGATTGCAGGCCAAAACCATTTCGACCGAAAACCTGCCTGCGTCCAATCTGGTTTTCCTCATCGATGTATCAGGCTCAATGAGCGACCCTAACAAGCTTCCTTTGCTCAAACAGGCCTTCAAACTGTTGGTCGACCAGCTTCGGGCGGAAGATAAAACTTCGATCGTCGCCTATGCAGGCTCGGCCGGTATGGTGTTGGCCCCTACTTCCGGAAAAGAGAAAAAGACCATTAAAGAGGCTTTGGACAAACTGGAAGCGGGTGGCTCAACGGCCGGGGGCGAAGGCATTGAACTGGCTTATGATCTTGCCAAAAAGCACTTCCTTCCCAAAGGCAACAACCGCGTCATCCTGGCTACTGACGGCGACTTCAATGTGGGCATTTCCAGCGAATCCGAATTACAGAAACTAATCGAGGACAAACGCAAAGCAGGCATTTTTCTCAGCGTAATGGGTTTTGGAATGGGTAATTATAAAGACAGCCAGGTCGAAACACTGGCCGACAAAGGAAATGGTAACTACGCTTACATTGATAATATCCAGGAAGCAAGGAAGGAATTTGTGCAGGAATTTGGCGGTACTTTGTTCACCATCGCCAAGGATGTCAAAATCCAAATCGAATTTAACCCGGCGCTAGTGCAAGCCTACCGCCTGATCGGCTATGAGAACCGCGCATTGCGCAACGATGAATTCGACGACGACAAAAAAGACGCCGGCGAGATGGGTTCAGGCCATATGGTAACGGCCATTTACGAAATTGTTCCCAAGGGGGTGCAGAGCTCCTACATCCAATCAAGCGGGGCATTGAAATATCAGCAAGGCAATGGTGCAACAACCGGAAGCAGCGACGAAATGATGACCGTCAAAGTCCGTTATAAAAAGCCCGACAGTGAGCAAAGTTTGCTTTTCGAGCTGCCGGTAAAAGCAATGCCTGTCGCATTTGAAAAATGTTCTGAAAATCTCAGATTCGCAAGCGCCGTAGCCGAGTTCGGTCTGTTGCTACGTGGTTCTGAATACAAAGGAAAAGCTACTTATGCGGACGTGATCCAGCGTGCGCGAGGTGCTTTCGGGAAAGATGAAGAGGGTTACCGCTCCGAATTTATGCAATTGGTCAAAGCCGCACAGAGCCTGGATGGCTCGCAGGGGACGGTTCGGAAGTAATGTATATTGAAATAAAAGCTAGTTGGGACTTTCCGGCTAGCTTTTGCTTTCAGGCTCATGATCCGAATTGTTCAACGATTCAAGTACCTCTTTGGCCGGTAAATACTTAAACCCCTCCTCCCCGTCACCGACCATTACACCATCTCCGGCCAAAGCCCTCTCCTCGATCATTTTGCGTACAGCTTTTCTAACACCCAAAATAATTCGTCCGGAAAGGTTATCGGTATTTTTAGTCTCTGTTTTCATTTCCATCGAGTCTTAATTTTTTTCCAAAGAACCTCATCGAAAACAAGTTCGGCATCAATTTTCCTTCAAGGCCTTCAAGATCAAATCCCGCCCCTGCTCGCTATACTGCAACGACAACGCCGCCTCGCGACCCGGATCGCTCATTTTGCCCCAGGTTTTACGCAAGATATCTATCATTTTTTCCTCGGTCATTTTGGCGATCAGATCATCATACTGGTATTGGAGGAAAACCAGGCATAGGGCGTTTTCCATGGTTTGCACGTCGGTATCGCTTTTCAGGCGCTGTTTGAGTACGATCTGCTTGACGCGATTGATTGTTTCCTGGTCATATCCAACCCCGGAAAGGATTTCAGCAGCAATACCTGCATGATATTTGGACAGGTCACTGCGCCATTTAAGATAACCCACTCTACCATCCGGATAACTTTTACGGGCAATTTCCCAGCGGCCGATATGCTGGCACCGCGATGCCAGAAGCAGGCTTTCATCTGCTTGTGGATCGAGTTTAGTAACCCAGTCGTGCAGTTTTATAGCATAAAAGTACTCGATCGGATAGGACACATTGTCCCATACAGTGTGCTCGGGCGAGCGATTGTTGTATTCGTCAAAAAGTTCAAAAGCTTTGTCGAGCTTGCTCATGATGATCTGGTGTAGGTAAATGCTATTGTGCTGCCTTGAATTTCAGGGCAATAGTAGTCATGCGTGGGTAATCATAGGCTGTGCTTTGCGTTTTCATCACGAAAGAATCCTTTCGGACGTCAACCGGGCGCACGATCCATTCTCCTTTGCCGCCCCCATCGGCCGCGCTGATAGTGATATTTTGGGGGGTGAGTTGCCATTTGAGCAAAAAAGACTTGGATTCTCCTTTAAAGACTCCGGAAAACACACCGTCCTTTTTCACTCGTACAGTTTCCATATACCTCTGAAAATCAATACTGCCAAATTGCTGGGTCATTTTACCGTCTTTGAAGGTGACCGCGTCGTTGACGCTAATCTGGTCGATCTTCCACTCTGGCACGGCGGTGAGCAATTCCGCAGCCTCCTGCGGCGTTCCGGCTGGCCGGTCGCAGGAGGCTATGTAAGCACCTGTCACGACCAGCAGCATGAAAACGGTGATTTTTCTGAAAAGCATGGTAAACCCGGAGTTGATGACTATGCGCAAATATAGCCACAACTGCATTTGTCTTCCGATTAAATTGCGGGAATACTCATTCGCGATTGTAAAGCAGCGTAATCGACGAGAGAAACTGAGCGGCCTGCTCGCTGATCTGTCCGGGCAACAGCCGCCACGACCAATTATTTTCGCTCGAACCCGGAAGGTTCATTTTAGCCGTCTCATCCAAATTAAGGACATCCTGAATGGGCAAAATAGCCGTTTTCGCTACGGAACCGAAGACAGTCCTGGCCAGCTCTGCTGCCACATTCTCTTCGGAAATCGCTTTCCCAAGGTACATTTCAATACGCTCCTGCATGCCAGTAGCGGCTTGCTCGCGGTACCAACCTCTGGTCGTGTTGTTGTCGTGTGTGCCCGTGTAAGCAATAAAATCAGGCTTGTAGTGATGCGGAATATGATCGGATTGCGGCATACTTTCGTCAAATGCGAATTGCAGCACCTTCATTCCGGGGAGGTTGAACTTATCCCGCAGCAGATGGACCTCAGAACCAATTTCTCCCAAATCTTCCGCGACGAAAGGCAAGCGGCCCAGAGCCGCTTCTGCTTTCCGAAAAAAATCTTCGCCAGGGCCGGTTTTCCATGTGCCGTTGACGGCGATCCTCTCACCGCCCGGTACTTCCCAATAGTCTGCAAATGCCCTGAAATGGTCTAACCGGACCAGGTCGAACAACTCTATATTCCGCGCCAACCGATCTATCCACCATTGGTATCCCTGCGACCGGAGGGCGTTCCAGTTGAAAACAGGCATACCCCAAAGCTGCCCATCCTCGGAGAAGGCATCAGGGGGCACGCCGGCAATGCCGGTGATCTTACCCTCCTGGTCCACGCAAAACAATTCACGGTGTGCCCAGACGTCCGCCGAATCGTAACTGACATAGAATGGAATATCGCCAAGCAGTTTGATCTGCCGGTCATTGCAATATCGCCGGAGCGCTTTCCATTGCTTGTCAAACACATATTGCTGCCATTCAACCCGCTGGATTTGCTCATGATCGGTCTGCCTCAATTTGCCGAGTGCTGCCTGCTGCCGGTCTCGGAACTCTTCAGGCCAGGTGTACCAAGGCCTATTTTCAAACCGCTCTTTAAGTACTGTGTATAAGGCAAAATCGTGCAGCCACGATGAATGGCTGGCCACGAACTCCTCAAATTCTCCCTGTGCTTGGCCAGGACCCTGATTGTAGTTTTCAAATGCCCTTTGCAGCAAAACTTGTTTCTTTTGTCCAGCTGCCTGGAAATCCACCGTTGACGATTCGGGTAAATAGTTATGCGCCAGGTCCTGATCGGTCAGAAAACCTTCCAGAACCAACGCTTCCGGACTGATCAGCAACGAATTGCCTGCATGACTTGACAGGGCACTGTAAGGAGAATTGCCCTGAGACGTCTCTGTTGGATTGAGCGGCAGAATTTGCCAGAATTTCTGATGGGTCCGCTCTAAAAAATCCGCGAAGTTATACGCCTCAGGACCAATGTCGCCGATTCCAAACGGAGAGGCCAACGAGCTGATATGCAACAGCACACCAGCACTGCGTTCGTTTTCAACGCGCTTGCCCTTTAATACTGCCAAAGGTACTCTGGTGAAAAGATCGGCCGGAAAAAGTTTCGTCTGGAAAAGCTCCTGGCTGCCGGTGAGTTCGTTACTCCATTCGGGAAGTATGTTCCCGGGTAGGACGATATGCGTATCCTGCCAATCCAGGTCAAAAAAGTCCTTTTGCTGGGCGCGGCTCATCACAGCCACATGCAGCGGAATGATCGTCAGGAAAACATCGCGTTTATGGCAACGCATAAATGCCAGCAGATGATCCTTATAGATTCCCCTTATTTTCAATGGTATATATTCGCCGTGCGTAAAAAGCAGTGGTTCCTGGCCTCGCAGCTGGAACAATCGCTGCATCAGCCAAAGCTTTATCTGCCCGTTTCGACGCTCATCCCAAAGTTTTTGCAGCAGCGGGTCTGGTTCATAATTTTCCAGCTCGTCAAGCAACTCTTTTCTTTTTTCGAAATCGACCTTACGCCGGTTGTCGGGATCTACAAGGCTCAAATCCCACAGTTCACAGCCCTGGTAGACGTCGGGAATGCCCGGGCAAGTGAATTTAAGCGCAACTTGCGCCAACGAATTAATAATGCCAAAGTCCGCGATGGAGCCCAGTAGCTTTTGAAAAGATCCGAAAAACCCAGAATCGTCTTTCAGTATCTCTTTGGCAAAAGCCTTGACTTTGTTCTCATAGGCTTCGTTGGGCGACGACCACGATGAATGCATCTTGGCCTCCCTTAATGCCTTCTGCAAATACTCATTTAACCTCTCTGCGAAATCGCCGGCATCTTCCCCTGGCATCGGATAAGCCCCGGCTATGGTCTGGTAAATAAGATATTCATCATTGTCGCTGAGCTGCTGCCCGGATCCACGCAAGGCACCATTAATCTGCCGCCAATGTTTTACTTCTCCGATCCATTCATCGGCCAAATCGGTGAGCACATTCAACCTGGCACGCACGTCTTCACCACGCTTGGTATCGTGCGTAGATGTGGCATTCAACGCCATTGGCCATTGCCTCTGGCGCGTTTTCATGTAGCTGTGAAAATCGCTGACCGTTATCCCAAAACGGTTCGGAAAATCACCGACCTCATTATGGCCGATAAAGCGGTTATAGGTGTACATCAGCGTATCTTCCCCTCCTTTGGCCATCAACGGCCCGGTAAACTGCATGCATCGCTGATAAAATTCAGCCGCCCGGCGATTGTAACCTTCATCACCCAATGCAGGGCGATGAATAAAGCATTGTTCCAGCACTTCCACGGCCGGCGACAAATCGAGATGATGCTTGCTGATGTCAATCAATATATCTTTCACTGCTTGCGATTCCCGTTCGGAGAGCGGCATTTCGCTGCCATAATATCGGTACACCGGGCAGTGGATCAGGAACTCACCGATTACCTGACAAACGAGGCCGGCCCCGATCCGGTCCAGCGTTTGCGGGTCAATCAATTCCAACGAGACGAACAGCTGATACAGATTTTCGAGCTCGCCGGCCATGTGCCCGTAAAGTATTTCACTTTTTTTGCTCAACAACTGTTCGACAACTGGCCGGCCGTCTGCTGTCAACGAAGTATAAAATGTGGTAAATGCTTCTTTGGCGGATTGATTTGTAAACAGGTTATTGACCACGGCGAGAAACTCGTAGCCAGTCGTTCCCTGTATGGGCCATAACTCAGGCAGGCTCTCGTCTTCTCCCAGAATTTTCTCAGTGATAATGTATGTCTGGTTTCCTGTTTGTTGGCGAAGCCTGAGCAGATAGGATGTTGGATCGGCAAGACCGTCTATATGATCGATTCGGAGTCCCTGGAAGAGGCCTTCCCGGGTCAGTTGGCTGATGAGTGTATGGTATTTCTCAAAAACGGCCTCATCCTGTATACTCAGGCAAATAAGTCCGTTTACGGTAAAAAAGCGCCGGTAGTTGATCTCTTCCTCTGTCCGTTGCCAATGACAGGGAAGATAATTCTGCTGATCTGCCAGTGCCGCAAGCATTGCCGGATCTTCGTTGACTTTTAACAAGGCAGCCTCGATCGACGCTTTCGCTTCTGCATTGTTGTAAAGCGAGCGAAGCTGTAAGATCCACTCGTCCCAGCTCTGGGAAAATGCCGGGGCATCCTCGATATGATTCATTTCTTTCAGCTGGTCGAGCAGTTGCATGAGGGCCTGTGATTTTTCCCCCACATTTTGGAGCAGTACCTGATACGACCGCAGGTTCAGTGGGAAGACCTGCCCGCCGAAGTCGAGCGCGAATCGGTTACCGTCGTAGACCACCTTTACTTCACCGGCGGCAATCATTTCCTGCGCCTCTTTGGCCAGAAATGGCACCATAAGCTTGCCCTGGAAAAACTCGCTATTCCAGGCGACGTCAAAGTACGGGGCCCAAACCGACTGTTTCCCTTTTTCGAGAAGATCCATCAGCCACGGGTTTTCCGGGTGAAAGGCCATATGGTTGGGAACAATATCCTGCAACCAGCCAATTTTTGATTCGCCAAGTCTTGATACCAGGTTACGCAATTGGTCGATGGTGCCAATTTCAGGGTCGATCCGCTCGGGGTCTACCCCGTCGTAGCCGTGCGTACTGCCTGCCACGGAGGCCAGGATCGGGGAAGCATAAATCGTTCCCACACCCAATTTTCTGAAATAAGGTATCAGATATTCAAAATCCTGAAATGAAAAGTCTTTGTGAAATTGGAGCCGGTAAGTGGAGACTGGGTTATTCATGCATGCTGACGATAAGTGTATCCTCAGCCCATTAAATATTATGCCAGCGGAAGGCACGACGAAGGCTGCTATTTTCTGAGAAGCTCTCTCAGCAGCCGTATTTCGAGGGGTTTTGGCAGGAGTTCAATAATGTAGGGGTTTGCTTTGGCTTGCTCGATGTCCGACACGTCGACCGTAGACGATATCATAAACAGGCGGATCCGTTTTCGGACCGCGTCAGGTAACAAACCATACTGTTCGGTGAATTCAAAGCCGTTCAGTTCAGGCATTTGAAGATCCAGAAGGATCACAGTTTCGGGCATGTCCACATCCTGCTTACGAAGGTGATCTATCGCATGCTGTGCCGAGTTGAACGTTTTTACCGTTTGGGTTAAACCGCTTTTGAGCAGCAATTTCTCCTGGGTAAACTGATCGAATACACTGTCGTCTACGATAATAAATTCCATTTTTATAGTAAGAGAAGGGTTCCACAATATCCATTATACTCAACCTCAATAGGATTCGTCCTACCTCTACGACTATTAAATTGTAGAAATAATTGTCGCAAATAAGCTACAAAATTGTCAAATCTAACTGACAAACCGGCAAATATTGACTTGATACGCTGGCCAGGCCCCGATTATAGTACACATGTTGTCTATGATTCCGGGTGGCAAGACCAATAAACCTGCGGTTACTGTTTTAGTTTCCTTGGGCCAGTTGCTGGCTATCGTTGAGTGGTGAGATCTGATGGAAGTGGGCTACTGAATACAAAAAGATAATAAATATTTTTTTTACTCTCAAGGCAGAACCAGCATTTCTGATCGCGGCGCATCAGCCGAATCTTTCCAGCATCCGGTTTCACCTCTGCAGGCACGATTTTGATCATCATTGCCGGCATTCATCATCCAACAACTAAAAACTATTGACGATGAGCACGCTGGATGGCAGAAAGCGGGTAGTGATCAGCAACGTCAAACCCCAGGTAGAGGAAGGCAGGTTCGCTGCAAGAAGGGCGATTGGCGAAAGCGTCGTGTTCTCGGCCGACATTATCGCCGATGGTCACGATGCGGTAGCGGCCAGTGTCATCTTCCGGCATGGCAGCGACCCGTTGTGGCAGGATCTACCCATGTCACACCTGGGCAATGACCATTGGCAAGTGAAATGGGCGCCCGCCTTGGAAGGCTTTTACGAATATCGCTTTACGGGCTGGATCGACCACTTTACGACTTGGAAAAAGGGTCTTGTCAAGAAATTTCACGACGGCCAAGATATCGCAGTTGAGCTACGCATCGGGGCTGATCTTTTAAGAGAAGCGGCCGGGCTGGCATCAAAAGACTTTGAGCAGGCTTTTAACCGGTGGATTACCGCATTGGAAAATGACGCGGATCCTCAGCAGGCAGTCGAGTTGTCCCTGAGCGATGCGTTGGCCGAAGCCATGTCGAAGATTCGCTACACCGATCGTATCAGCGTGTTCGACCGAACGTTTCATCTGGAAATCGAGCGAAAAAAAGCTGGTTTTAGCACCTGGTATGAGCTCTTCCCCCGTTCAACGGCCGAAACCCCGGGCCGTCACGGCACTTTTGAAGATGTACTCAGGCTGCTGCCAAAAGTCGCCAAGATGGGTTTTGATACGCTTTACTTTCCGCCGATTCATCCGATTGGAGAAATGAAGCGCAAGGGAAAAAATAACTCACTGGTTCCCTCCTCTACTGATCCGGGCTCTCCGTGGGCGATAGGCAACCGGTTCGGGGGCCACAAATCGATCCACCCCGAGCTGGGAACGATCGAAGATTTTAAAGAGTTGGTTCGCGAGGCGAAACTTCTTGGTATTGAGATCGCCATGGACATTGCATACCAGTGTGCGCCGGATCACCCGTATGTGAAAGAACATCCGCAGTGGTTTAGGTGGCGCCCCGACGGCACGGTGCAGTACGCTGAAAATCCTCCCAAGAAATATGAGGACATTCTTCCCTTTGATTTTGAAACACAAGACTGGCAAAATCTCTGGAATGAACTTAAAAGTGTGATTGATTTCTGGATAGATCAGGGTGTCAACGTTTTCCGGATAGATAACCCCCACACGAAGGCATTCCCGTTTTGGGAATGGATGATCGGCCAGGTCCGCAAGGCCAACCCACAAGTAATCTTCCTTGCCGAGGCCTTTACCCGTCCGCGGGTCATGGAGCGGCTTGCCAAAATCGGGTTTAACCAGTCTTACACCTATTTCACCTGGCGCAACAGCAAATGGGAGCTCGAACAATACCTGCATGAGCTGACCAAAACCGATCAGCAATACTATTTCCGTCCCAATTTCTGGCCCAACACTCCCGACATTCTGCCACACCATCTTGTCGAAGGGGCCGAGAATGCCCACATTATCCGGTTCATCCTTGCCGCCACCCTTTCTTCAAACTATGGACTGTATGGCCCTGTTTATGAATACGGCATCAATACGCCGTACCCTGGAAAAGAAGAGTATACGGACAATGAAAAGTATGAAATCAAGCATTGGGACTGGGACCGTTATAGCCGGACGCGCGAAATTATTACCCGCGTAAACCAGATCAGGCGGGCTTATTCTGCATTGCAGTCAACCTGGAATATTGAATTCAATGAAACCAATAATGACAGGTTGATTAGCTATACCAAAATAGCGCCGGACGATAGCAAGTCTTTAATTATTGCCGTCAATCTCGACCATTATCACACACAGGGCGCCCACATCCGGGTTCCTTTGCATCGGTTCGGGATCGGCTACGATCAATCTTACCTGATCCGCGACATGCTCAGCGGGGAGAAGTACAAATGGCAGGGGGAATACAACTACGTCCAGATGAATCCCTTCGAAATGCCCGCACACATTCTTAGTGTTGAACGATTGAATTGAGAGAGCCCATGGAATACAAAAAAGAAATGCCCGAGAAAAATCTGCATTGGTACAAGGATGCAGTCATTTATGAACTTCATATCAAAGCCTTCAAGGATGGTAATTGTGATGGAATAGGCGATTTTCAGGGCTTGCTCGAACAGCTCGATTACCTTCAAGACCTGGGTGTTACGGCCATATGGTTGCTGCCATTTTACCCATCGCCACTCCGCGACGATGGCTACGATATTGCCGATTACTACACCATTAACCCTTCATACGGGGATATCCAGGAATTTAAAACTTTCCTGCGTGAGGCGCACAAGCGGGGCCTGAAAGTGATAACCGAGTTGGTGATCAATCACACCTCCGACCAACATCCCTGGTTTCAGAGAGCTCGCCGGGCTCCGAAAGGTTCGGCCTATCGGAATTTTTACGTATGGACCGACGATCCCAAACAGTTCAAGGACGCGCGCATCATCTTTCAGGATTATGAAAAATCCAACTGGACCTGGGATAGTGTCGCAGAACAGTATTACTGGCACCGGTTCTTTCACCATCAACCTGATCTGAACTATGACAGCCCCGATGTTCAGGAAGAGATTTTTAAGATCATTAATTTTTGGTGCAAGATGGGGGTCGATGGCTTCCGGCTTGACGCTGTCCCTTACCTTTTTGAGAGAGACGGCACCAACTGTGAGAACCTGCCGGAGACACACGCTTTTTTGAAGAAACTCAGAAAATACGTCGACAGCCGCTACCCTGGAACATTGCTACTCGCCGAAGCAAATATGTGGCCAGAGGATTCGGCAGCCTATTTCGGAGATGGCGATGAATGTCAGATGAACTATCACTTTCCGATTATGCCGCGCATGTTTATGTCGCTGCAAATGGAGGACCGCTACCCGCTTACCGACATATTTGACCAGACCCCGGCTATCCCTGACAATTGCCAATGGGGCATTTTCCTGCGCAACCACGACGAGCTGACGCTCGAGATGGTGACCGACGAAGAGCGTGATTACATGTATAAAGTCTATGTGAAAGATCCCAAAGCCAGGATCAATCTGGGGATACGACACCGGCTTGCTCCGTTGATGGAAAATAACAGGAAAAAGATCGAGCTGCTTAACAGCTTGCTGTTTACATTTCCCGGAACGCCCATCATTTACTATGGCGACGAGATCGGGATGGGTGATAATTTCTACCTTGGCGACCGCGATGGGGTACGCACCCCGATGCAATGGAACCCTGACCGCAATGCAGGGTTTTCTCAGGCCAACCCTCAGCGCCTGTACCTGCCGCTGATATTGGATCCCCAATACCACTATGAATCAGTCAATGTCGAGTTACAGTTACGGAATTCCTCGTCGCTGCTGTGGTGGATGCGAAGGGCGATAAGCACGCGCAAGAAATATAAAGCGTTCAGCCGTGGCGACATCAAATTTCTAAATCACGAGAATGCAAAAGTGCTGGCTTACACGCGAACCTATGAGGAGGAAACGATGCTGGTGATCGCTAACCTTTCCAGATTCCCACAGCCGGTCGAGCTTGACCTGGATCATTTCAAGGGTTTTCAGCCGGTGGAAATTTATAGCAAAAACAAATTCCCCTCCGTGAAGGACAATACACCTTACTTCTTCACGCTGGAGGCATACGGCTGCCAGTGTTTTTTGATGCAAAAAACACACCCGGAAATAGACCAGAACGAGGAGCTGTCGCTGATCGGACTTGAAAAATGGAAAGACCTGCTGGATCCCATCGTAACTGAACAATTGGAAACACACATCCTGCCTTCCTACCTTATGAAAATGAGGTGGTTTGGAGGAAAGGGAAAAGGGCTGGACAAAGTCAGCATCATATCGCACGCCGCCATTCCTTTGGGCGAGAATCCGCCCTGTTACCTGTTGCTGCTGGAAACCTCCTATCTGAACGATCTACCGGAAATGTACCAGCTACCGGTTGCATTCGGCAAAGAGCCCTTTGCATTTAACGTCCGTGAAAATTGCCCACAGGCAGTTCTGGCGCGGATTCAGATCAAGGGTGAGGAAGAAGGTGTGCTGTTTGATGCCATCTACGGTCTTGAACTGCAACAGGCGTTGATCCAGAACATGGCTGGAAACGAGCGGGTACCCGCCAAGGACAGTCAGATCCACTTCTGCTCTCACCGGCAGCTTGCACAGCATATCAGCGAAACCGACCGCATCAAGCCCCGCGTGCTGTCGGGAGAGCAAAGCAATACATCCATCACTTACGATGGAAAGTATTTTTTTAAACTTTACCGCAAGGTAGACCGGGCTGTTAATCCAGATGTCGAAATCACCCAGTATCTGACTAATCAGGCCAGATTCAAAAATATTCCCGCCTTTGTGGGCGCCATTGAATGGAAATACAAAAAAGACTCGATGGTGCTGGGAATGATGCAGGAGATGGTCGGTAACGCCACAGATGCCTGGGCGAATATGCTTGACAGACTGGATAGTTTCAATGAAAAGGTACTCTCAACTACTGGCCTGGAACTCCCAGCCGAGCTGCTGGGAACACTTACCGATCCGGTAAGCTATGAAGAAATCCCGGAAATGCTCAAAGAACTGTTGGATGTACACGTTGCAGAGCAAGCCAGATTATTGGGCGTGCGTACCGCGGAAATGCACCTTGCCCTTGCCGCAGAAAAGGACAATCCCGACTTTAAACCGGAGGAATTTTCGCTTCACTATCAGCGCTCGGTGTATTCCTCGCTACAATCACTGGTCCGGGGAGCATTTCAAAGCCTTAGCCGGAATATCAAGAAACTAGATGCGGAAACACGGCGCGCGGCCGAGGAAGTGCTATTAGCACGAGAGGGGGTACTGACGCAATTAAAAAAGGTATATAGCCACAAGATCGAGACGGCCAAAATACGTATCCACGGCGATTACCATCTCGGGCAGGTGCTGTTCACCGGAAAGGATTTCATCATTCTTGATTTTGAAGGAGAACCCGCGCGCAGTTACAGTGAACGGAGATTGAAACGATCGGCCCTGCGCGATGTAGCCGGGATGCTCCGCTCGTTCCACTACGCAGCGCACGGCAGTCTGTATCTGGATAATCAGATCAGGCCCGAGGATGTGAGCAAACTACTCCCATATGTGGAGCAATGGTTTCACTATATGAGCGGCTTTTTTATGAGGGCTTATTTGGACACCGTCGGCGAGAGTCCGATCATTCCACATCAGAAAGGCGACCTGGAAATACTCCTGAGAACGTTCTTGCTTCAAAAGGCTATTTACGAGCTCAATTATGAAGTAAACAACCGGCCATCTTGGGTAATGGTACCGCTACGTGGCATCCGGGCCATGCTCGACAAGAAGGAGGTTGGTGTGATGGCTTAAATAAATAATGGTATTATGACGCAACAACAGCAGAAGCAACAGCTACTTACCGGCTATGACATTGAGCTGTTCAGATCCGGCAAACACTATCACCTATATAACAAGCTCGGCTCGCATATCCGCCGCGATTCTGAAGGGCAAGCGACGCACTTCGCCGTATGGGCTCCGAATGCGTCGGAAGTTTCCCTGATTGGTAATTTCAACGGCTGGGACCGGCGCGCCAATTCGCTTTCCCCACGAACAGATGGCTCGGGCATCTGGGAAGCTACTATTGAAAACCTCGGCCAAGGAGAATTATACAAGTACTTTATCCGTTCAAACAATGGATATGAAGTCGAAAAAGGTGATCCTTATGCGGTTTACTGGGAAACGCCTCCACGTACCGCCTCAATTATGTGGGATCTCCAATTCGAATGGAGTGATCAGATCTGGCTTGAAAACCGGAAGACACCCGCGTTGCAAAAGCCGATTTCGATTTATGAAATGCATCTTGGCTCCTGGCGCAGGGTCCAACAGGAGGAAGGTCGCTGGATGACCTACCGCGAACTGGCGGCAGAGCTTCCCGAGTATTGCCGGTGTATGGGATTCACCCATGTTGAATTTCTGCCTGTTATGGAACATCCCTTTTTCGGGTCATGGGGCTACCAGCTTACCGGATATTTTGCTCCCTCTGGCCGCTATGGGACGCCCCAGGATTTTATGTTTCTTATCAATGCGTTACATCAAGCCGGAATAGGCGTGATCCTTGATTGGGTACCTTCTCATTTCCCAACTGATGAACACGGGTTAAGCTATTTCGACGGATCGCATCTTTACGAGCATGCCGACGCGCGTCAGGGTTTCCACCCCGATTGGCAAAGTGCGATTTTCAACTACGGGCGCTATGAAGTTAAAAGCTTTCTGATTTCAAACGCGCTTTATTGGTTGGACAAATTCCATATCGACGGTCTGCGGGTGGACGCGGTAGCCTCAATGCTCTATCTTGACTATTCGCGGAAAGAGGGCGAATGGATTCCAAATCGGTACGGCGGCAAGGACAACCTGGAGGCGATCGAATTCCTGCGGGAATTCAATTCGGCAGTCCACCATTTTTTTCCTGACGTGCTCACGATTGCCGAAGAGTCCACGGCCTGGCCCGGCGTAACCCATCCGGTCAGTAGCGGCGGGCTTGGCTTCGACCTGAAATGGATGATGGGCTGGATGCATGATTCTCTTTCTTACTTTCAGAAAGACCCAATTTACCGACCGTATCACCATCAGCAGCTTTCTTTCAGCCTACAATACGCATTCTCAGAGCGTTTTGTATTGCCGCTTTCGCATGATGAAGTGGTGCATGGCAAGCTCTCACTGCTCGGAAAAATGCCCGGGGATGACTGGCGGCGTTTTGCAGGCTTGCGTTTATTATACACATACATGTACGGTCACCCGGGCGCCAAGTTACTATTTATGGGTGGTGAATTCGGGCAAAACCGCGAATGGCGTCATGATTATAGCCTCGACTGGCATGAAAAGTCCGGATCCCTGCACGCCGGGATTCAAACGTTAGTTAAAGATCTGAATGCGTTCTACCGGAATGAACCAGCACTATATGAGAGAAATTTTTCGGCGGAAGGATTCGAGTGGACCGATCACCATGACGCAACCAACAGCGTTCTTGCCTGGATCAGGAAGGGAGCGTCCTCTACTGACCAGCTACTATTCGTCGCCAACTTCACACCGGTAGTGAGAGAAAACTATCGAATTGGCGTTTTCTACCCTGGCTACTACCAGGAAGTCTTCAATAGTGATAACCTGCGCTACGGCGGCTCGGATCTGATCAGCCTGGAAGAGATTGAAAGTTATCCTATTCCAAGACATGGTCATACGCATTCGCTACCGTTGACGCTGCCTGCATTGGCAGTGATTGTTTTAAGATATGCCAGAGAATTTGAATGGCTTTGAAGGGGATGGCGCCGTATTGGACAAAATGCATGGAAAAATTCCAACAATCCTACCACCGTCTTGGATATCTATCACACATGCCAAATGGCAAATTGACCGGCTGCTCGTAACTGTTGGCTTGTTTTTTAAACAGCAGGTTTATTTTCATCCGGTATAAACAGCACCTGGATTCAAAGAACATCAAGCAGGTAACCGGTGGTAACTAGTTTGCTGTCAGTTGGTTCGCAAATCAAAGTTCTACCTCGTAAGAAAGAGCTTCTATTGCCAATCCCTGAAAGGGCGAGGGCAAACTATTTTACCTGCTGCACAAAAATCTTCTTTAATGTTTCCCCCGGGTCGGCACAAAAGCCGGGGTGGACTTTGGAGGTCTGCAAAACGGTGCTACGGGTAGCGGTAAGCCACCGAAAACGCGATGCAGGCGGCAATGCTGCAATCGGACTGCCGCACTGGCGGTTACCCTCGCAAATCTGCCTGAACGAATGTAAATAATCTTCAACCTCTGCCCAATCAGTTCCTCGCGCCAAAGCAGCTAACCGGTCCGGATCAACTTCGGAAATACAAGCAAGAAAACCCCTAGAGGCACAATACAGCACGACACCCACGTTGATGAACTCCTCCCGCTCCACACGCGGTACGATGCGTAACACCGCATATTCGTATAAAAATCTATCTGGCATCCTGGATTCCTTTCACAAAGATTTCAGAGGCCGACAGCCGCGCCTGCAAATAAGAAATATAGGCCTGCCGATGCTGGTCCACAGTGTTAAATGGCGAATCCTTTATCAACCAGTCATCAGGGATAAGGGATACAACGGCCGGAATAATACCCTCAGCAAGTCGTTTGCTGAATTCGGTATTTACTTCCTCGAGCATCGATGCGCTGCGAAGCAAAACATGATCCTTGATCTGCACAAATGGCCGCTGGGCTTGTTCTTCCCAGCCCTGCCAGGAGTGGTGGAAATAAAGCGCAGCGCCGTGATCGATCAGCCAAAGCTCCTTATGCCACATGAGCATATTAGTATTGCGTGCCGTACGGTCAACGTTGGTTAAAAAACTGTCTAGCCATACGATCTCCGATGCCAAACGCGGCTCCACCTTGGTTACGACCGGATCAAATGTGATAGCGCCGGAAAGGTAGTGCATGGCAAGATTCAAGCCGGTACTGGCTTTGAGCAAATCCTGTATTTCCTCATCGGGCTCGGTCCGGCCAAAACCCTCAGCAAGGTTTGCAAAAACAATCTCAGGCACTTTAAGCCCAAGAAAACGCGCCAACTCTCCCCCGATCAGTTCTGAAATCAATGCTTTGGTACCTTGCCCGGCCCCTCTGAATTTCAGGACATAAAGAAAATCATCGTCGGCCTCCGCAATAGCGGGCAATGAACCACCTTCTCGAAGCGGTGTCAGATATCGAAGCACACTGACGGTTCGCAGGCTGAAAAGATCCTTGTCCAATTGAAACATTTAAATCGGTTAAAATGCCGAAGTTAGTCAATTTGATTTTTTTTTCAACATGACTAACCCCACGCTGCGTACTAACGGTGCTACGGACCATTACGGCCAAATAAATCATAAAAAAAAATTGCATGTTACAAATCTGATACTTACTTTGTAGAAGTAATTGTAACAGTAAACCTTCTTCATAAATTTGATAAAATTTTACCTCAAATTGCTGCTGGTCCTGACCGGCTGCGTAGCACTTGCGCGATTTTCTTTTGCGCAACCCTCGAATGCGGTATATCCCGATAAGCAGACCAACGGAGGTAGCGCGGCAGGCGGTGGCCTGACCGGAAGTTATTCGGTGATCAATGCAGATAATGCCCGAAATGCAACAGGGAATACCAAGCCGAATAATAATTTTGCGTTACTGACAGTCAGCAGTACGCTGGGAACCTCCACAGCCTGGATTCAGCTCGAATTCCCCTCAGAGGTCACAAGCAGCACCAGTACTCCGGTAACCGTCTACGTGCGAACCAACAACAATTCCAGTGCTTTGCTGGGCGGAGGCGTCGAGCTGACAGCCTATGACAAAAATGGTATACAGGTCGCAGTACAGTCCCCGGGCTACCGCACCTACTACACTGCTGACGGCTCGGTATTTCTGGCCATTACCCCGACGGCGACATTTAAATACGTCCGGACCAAGCTATCCTCTCCTGTCGCATTGGGTACTAGCAGCTTACAGGTTTACTACGCGTTTTACGGGCCAGGAGCAACAAATACTTCTAATCCCTATCCGTTTAATGTAGCCGATTGCGGTAGCCCCAACGTTACCACCAAAGGGTATTCCGGTCTCACGCTGGGAAGTTTTGATGTGCTTAACGCGGGTAATGCGATTGATAATGATCTAAATTCGAAATCTTCTTTTGTCTCGACTGGCGTTGCCTTGCTAAGCGGGCATATCACACAAACATTCTTTTTCAACGGGGTCTCCAATAACGCCGACGCGGTGCGGGTTGTCTTGTCGCAAAGTGGCTCTTTCCTGGCAGTGAGCGTGTCCTCAGCCATTACATTACAAGCCTATAATGGCAACACGGCCGTGGGAACCTCCGCGCTGGCCAACGCGCTGTTAGATGCTGATTTACTAGGCCTTCTGGGAGGAAACAACAACCAGGTGGCTTTCTATTTTGCGCCAAAAGATGCCGGCGGCAACTCGGTGATATTCGACCGCCTGGAGCTCGACTTGAATATCGGAGCACTCGGTGCCGGCCTGGGCAGTAACGGACTTAATATCCACGACGTACGTCGCTCGCCGGATGTTCCCCTGGCAACTGGCCCTAAGGCTTGCAGCAATATTGGCACTGCGGCGTTGTCAGCACTCGCTCCGCAATTGGCGATATCGGGCATCGGAGGATTTTCCTACACCTGGTATGCTACCGCGCATGGCACAAGCCCAGTGGCCAATACGCAGAACTGGGTTGTGAGCGGACTTAGTATACCCGGCACGGCATCCTACTATGTGGAGACAACCAAGTCAGGAACAGGGTGTATTGCTTCGCCGCGAAAGAAAGTGGATATTATCGTCTCCAACCCGCCGGTTTCGCCCGGTGTGGCACTCAATCCCTGATCATTTTCAATTTCACCTTCCTTTATAATTGTTCACTTTTACCATTTTTATTATGAAAAGACTGTCTACTATTCTGCTCGCGGTTTTATTGTTCTCTTCTCTGGCCCATGTATCGAAAGCCGGCACTTATTATGTAGTCAATGGGGAGTCGTTTTCGCTTTCACCCGCTGCCGGCTCTAACTTCTTTCAATATCTCTGGACATTGGACCCGGGTGCCGGCCAAACCATTCAGACGCTAGATCAGGCAAGCGGTGGCGTGCTCACGCACACCTTCTCGGACGCTACAACCGCTCCAAGCATTCATAAAATCACACTCGGAGTGATAGAAGTGCTCGACGGCTGTTTGTCCGATGTTGTTGAGCACACTGTTATCGTCCTTCCCAAGCTGACTGTTAGTGTCACTGCCGATAAGGAGAATTTCTGTACCGACAAAACAGTGACGGCAACCCTTTCAGCAACAGTATCGGCCACAACCGGCCTTGATACCTATGGTGTGACAATCTCCCCTTTCGCGTGGAGTAAGGGGGCTTCGGTCATTAGCGGGCAGAGCAGTTCGAGTCTGAATGTTACCGAAGCCGGTACCTACAGCGCCCTGGTAAGTTATGTACTCCCTACCGTTGGGGATTTTATTCCGACCGCTTCCAAATTAACAGGATCGGTGATCGGCGGAACGAAGGAAATCCTGCATAATCTCCCTGTGCCTACTGTCCCTGCTATCACCCTTAACTGATTTGGGTAGCCGAAAAAAGCGAAATCTGGCAGTCATGCGTTACTACTTTTCCATATGGATGCTTCTCGTATCTGGCTGGGCCTCTGCGCAAAGTCAGCCCAGAGAAGTATTCATGTGCAAGGATGTTACATTGCGAATCAGGGCCGAATCCACAGGCGCGGCGCGTTACGTTTGGTTTTTGGACAATCAGGTGATTGCCGGAACCTCAAAAGCCGAATTGCTCGTACATGAGGAAGGCACTTATAAAGCAGTAGCCGTGAATGCCGATGGCTGCGAATCCGGGGAGTCGGTCTATATTGTGGTCAAGCATCATACACCATTGGCAGTCGATGACTTTGCCACGGGAAAAACAAATGCATCAGTGGAGATCGACGTATTGAAAAACGATTTGTCTGAATGCACCATACTCAATGCGGCCTCACTCACAGTCGTACAAAGCCCTGTCTCAGGCAGCGTGGTAAGCGTCGGCGGGCAGTTAACGTATACCCCTGAGCGTGATTTTAAGGGCGAGGTCATGATCGGCTACACCGTAACCGACCAATCAGGGCAGCTCTCAAACATAGCGAAGGTCAAAGTGAATATTTTTACCGACCCGCTACCTGTAAAACTGGCGTATTTCGATGGGCGGAAAGCAGAGGACCAGGCTTTACTCGAATGGCAGACCGCCGGAGAGCTTAACAGCGCTCATTTTGATGTGCAGAGAAGTACCGATACCCGCAACTGGCAAGTGCTCGGAACGCTGGAAGCGGCATTTGAAAGTAACCGAACCCGCAACTATACTTTCACCGACAGCATTCCCGAACCAGGGTTGAATTACTACCGACTAAAAATGGTTGACCTGGACGGCAGCTTTACATTTAGCGGTATCCGCTCGGTGAATTTCCCTGAGTTTTCGTGGGCAGAAATCTATCCTAATCCCGTGGAGGATCAGCTACGTATTGTCATGCACAATAGAAAAGTAAAAAGCATCAGAGTAATCAGCCATTCAGGAATGGTAAGGCATTCCCGGTCAGTGAATTCGCCCTCTTTCACAATCAGTATGAGACAATATCCAATTGGCATGTACTATATTCATTTCGAGCAAGCCGACGGAACTGTCAAAATATTCAAGTTGATGCATAATTAAATCAGGCCCTGGCCGATGGCCGGGGCTATGATTTTTATAATGCATCGAAAACGGATTTGCCTTTTGATTGTAGGCTAACATTGCGAACCGAGCCGGTCCCGCGGAACCCGAATGCGACGCCCAGAATCCGAATGGGACGGCCAGGAACCGGAAACTCAAACGTCTGGCGGCCGTTAATCGCATAACGGATTTTCCCGCCTGAAGCTGCGCATGAGACCCGCACCCATTCTGAAAAGTCAACCCCCAGTGCAGACAAATCAGCTTTTTTACCCGACACGAAATTATCCACACTCATCAGGTTAAGCTCTGAAACACATCCCTTTGCCGATAACGGAATGACAATGGGTGCATCATCGGTAAGAAGGGAGATATAGGTTAATTGACAAGCCGCGGCACCTTCACTATATTCATTTTTGACCTCGGTTGAAAACGAAAAATCTCCAAGCGCTGCCGGCTCGAAATTACCGACGTTAAAATATTTGATCAAAGGAGGCTCGGGTTGCAAGGCGATGTTTTTCTCTTCGATGATCGAGATACTCGTACCAATGCCGTCTGCTCGTAGAAATTCTTCCTGTTTTAAATAGACAGGTATTTTGGGCTGGTCTAAAAGCGCCGACCAGCCGTCTGTTCCAACGAGCAATGGATGCTCTGCGACCACCTGATCACCAATAATCAGCTTGGCCTGATAGGTGCCTGGCTCGTAATACACCGAGGTGTGCTTATGCAGGTTTTTATCGACCAAGACTCTTCTAGTATCGTCCCAGGATTGCTGGATAAAAACCGAGTCGGTTGGTGAAGCCGAGGCGTCGTAGGTGAATACGACCGAATTGGGAATACCGTTGGTGACCGAACGGCTCTCGAAAGCGTACGCGCTCTTTTCCAGTTGTGGCTCTCCCTTATCGAATGCAAGCATCCCCCCCAGAATAACCACCACAATAGCCGTTGCAATCCAGGCTAACCGCTTCCAGCTCGGTGGCGCTGGGGCAGCAACAACAGAAGGTGTAGCATCCTGATTCGGAGGATCAACCGGTTTATTTTGCTTCACAAATTCGCGCCAGTCGCCCCAGCCCGCAAACCGCGCCAGGGTATTCAACGTGGTGCCGCTTGGCAAATGGTTATACTCGGTCCTGCCCCATATGCGACGAAGCGTGCTGGTGCTCAGCGACACACCGGTTTGGTTTTGGATCAGTTCGCTAAGGTTTTCGAAATCGGCCGTTTGCCAGCCATCGGCTGGGCCCCAGCCCAGTTTATCCTCGATAACGGCCTTGCAATGCTGCAATTCATTTATTTCAGAAACCATTGTGAATGAGCATGATAAAACTTGACAAAACTTGACCTGAATTTGAAAACACCCCCAACATCAGCATCATTATGTTTGAATCAATAAACAGGACCAGCCGGCCGGCCTTGTGAGGAAACAGCCAACAAATCTTCAAAAGATGTACAAATTAAACTATTTATTGACCATTATCTTACTGCTGGCAACTCGCCCTCTGCAAGCGCAAACCATTTATGTAAATGCAGGCACGGGCAGCGACGCAGCCAACGGTAAAGTCCAGACGCCGGTAGCGACGTTGCAGCGCGCCATCGAGCTAGCCAAAACATTTGAAGCGGGTGAAAGCGTGATGATTAAAGTCTCCCCAGGGCTTTACACACTGCACGACAAGGTCGTGATCGACAAGCCCAATACCGGTCAGGCGTGGCTGACGATCCAAGCGGCAACCATGCCCGACGATACCGCCTGGAAGCCCGCGCAAATGCCGGTGATCCAGTCCATATCCAACAACAACAGTACAACCCAGTTCCAACATGCTGTCGGTTTTCTGATAGCTGCCAACCATGTGCGTATCGGTGGATTGAAATTTATTGGAAACGGCAATCCACTGGTTCAGTACTATTATCCGGTCAACCGCAAAGACTCTACATTGTCGGGCCTTGACATTTCCCAATGCTATTTCATCGGCGAACGCAATTCCGCACCTATTCAAGGAAGCATTTGGGCACATGGCGCCGGGGTCCATGTCGACCACTGTGTCTTTTACGGTACTAAGAATGCGCTGCTGCTTTTTATGGCCATCAGGGATTTTTCGCTGAAAAACTCAGTCATAGTCGGCGCATACGAATCAGCGGTGTGGTTTGGGGCCTTCCATGAGCCATTTGTATTTGAAAACAATATTGTCGCCGGCTCGGAATTTCTTTGGCTCCGCGCAGAGAAAACATATCCGAAATACCACTTTAAAAACTGCCTCTTTACAGATATGAAGCATGAAATGGGCTACTATGGTCAGAATGGTGCGGTGCCCGCAGACAAGAACGCGCATTCAGAAGAAAATGTCGCACGCTCAGGCAAGCTGCTGCTCAGCGAAGTCGCAACCAACGGGCTGCCGCGCGATCACCTTAACCCACTCCCCAATTCGGCCGGAAAAGAGCTGAATGCCGGTATTTTCAAAAAATAAGTTCACTTCAACATTTGCATTATTGGCCATGAAAAAATTCATTTTAGTGTTGTTCAGCGCAGTCACTTTCGCTGCATTGGGTCAGAAAAAATCTAAAACCGCCGAGAAAGCCGCCGAAACCTGGATGGCTCTGGCAGCTGAAAACTGGGATGCGCCTGGCGCCAATGCCGAATTTACAACCCACGATAACCGCCCGGTTTTAAAGGTGCTTCCCAAACCGGGCCAGGTCGTTTTGAAAAATACCAAGTTTTCTAACGGTACCATTGAATTCGACTACATTCCCACCGACCAGCGGTTTGCATCTTTCTATTTCAGATATAGGGATAGTAAAGAAAACGAACTGTTTTACTTTCGCACCCACCGCGCGGGCGACTCGACAGGCATCGAAGCAGTGCAATATGCGCCAGCAATCGACGGCGTGAACCTGTGGGACCTGCTGCCGCATTATCAGGGCAAGGCCAATTTCCAGAACAAAAGCTGGAACCACGTAAAACTGATCGCGTCGGGTTACCAGCTGAGGGTGTTTGTGAACGATATGATGCGGCCTACGATGGAAGTCCCCAGAATGGAAGGCAATGTAACAGAAGGCACGCTCGCGTTCGAGGGTGAGGGGATCGTCTCAAATCTTGTGATCAAACCAGGCCAGACCGAGGGGCTACCCGCCTACGAGGGCACCGACCCGGTTGCCAACGACCCACGCTATCTCAGGAAATGGCAGGTCAGCGAACCGGTCGTGCTACCCAAAAACGTAGATTTCAGCCTGAACTACACTCCAAAAACTGAAACACCATGGTCACCTATATGGGCTGAAAGAAGGGGAATGATCAACCTGACGCGCAGGTTTGGTATGAGCAAAGAGCGCAGAATTGTGTGGATGAAGGTCAATGTCAGTTCCAAAACAGACCAGAAGAAGAAAATCGCAATGGGTTTCAGCGACGATGTGTGGGTATTTCTCAACGGTCGCTATCTGTATGTGGACAAAAACACGTTTGGCGCTCCAATTATGAAAGAACCCGCCGGCAGGTGCTCCATTGAAAACACTTCTTTTGTGATCCCCTTCAAAGCGGGGAAAAATGAGCTGATGGTGGCATTAGCCAATGATTTTTACGGTTGGGCACTGATCGCCCGCTTGGAAGACATGGATGGAATCACGGTTGAATAGGGACGAAAGGGAGGAAGGAGGAATGGGAGGAAGGATTGAAAGGGAGGAAGGAGAGTGGGAAAATCCCTTTCCTCCCTCCTCCCTTTTCTCCTTTTCCTCCTTCTACCTATACATTAGTCAGCACAATTTTACCAAACTGCCTGCCTTCGTGCATGTAATCGAAGGCTTGTTGGGCATCCGACAATGTGGGGTAGACTTTATCTATAATGGGTTTAATGTGATGCTTGGCCGTAAATGCGAGCATATCTTTGAATTCCTGCAAGGTGCCCATCGTCGTGCCAAGTATTGAAAGGTTTCTCCAATACACTTTATTGGGAATGATATTGCCGATTGGGCCGTTTGTCCCGCCAAAAAATACGATCCGTCCGCCAGGCTTGGCAGTCTCGATAAGGTCGCCGAATCCCTTGCCTGAGGCGCTGTCCAGCACAACATCGAATCCGCCGGTCCTTTCCTTTGCTTTTAAAAACCAATTTGCCTCTTTATAGTTAAAACCGTCTATCGCGCCAAGTGCTTTGGCTTTTTCGATCTTTTCCTCAGAGCCGGAAGTAACATACACGCTGGCGCCTGCTGCGATCGCATATTGAAGGGCCAGCAATGCGGTACCTGCACCGATACCAGTTATTAATATCTGCTCACCCGCTTTCAAGGCTGCCCGCGTAAACAATGCCCGGTAGGTGGTAATTCCCGCCAGAGGCAGCGCGGATGCTTCTATATCAGTCAAGTGCGTCGGCTTTTCGTGGACGTACTGCACATCCACGGCAATATATTCTGCAAAAGTACCCGGCTCGGGATTTCCCAAGATTTTAAACTGCTCACCAAATGCAGCCGGGTTTTCACCCCAGTCGTGGCTTGGGTTGATGATGACAGTCTTCCCTTCCCAGGTTTGATCTACATTCCTGCCAGTTCCGACCACGGTGCCCAATCCGTCTGAACCCAGTATCAGTCCGGCCCTAGGGCCTGCATACTGCCCTTTTTGAATCCAAACATCGCGATGGTTCAGTGAGGAATAGGCCAGCTTAATCAGTACCTGGTTATCAGCGGGCACGGGTGTTTCCACTTCTTTGATAATGAGCGGAGCATTTGTATCGGTCAAAAATGTTGCTTTCATGAGGTTAAAAATTATTTTGTGTTCGATAGCGCAAATTTGTACCGAACTGTCGTTATTTTCACGGTATAATTTTTCCAAAATCCGGTATATTTATTACACAGATGAAAGAAAACCTGCACGAATCTTTCGAAATTATTTGCAAAGAGCTCGACGAATGTCCAAAACCGACGCACCAACACAACTTTTTTGAGCTGGTTTATATTTTGGAAGGAACCGGTGTGCAAGAGATCAATCAGCATACTTTTCGGTATAATGCCGGCCATATGTTCCTGCTGACGCCCGAGGATACCCATTCTTTCGACATCGAAACGACCACTAAATTTGTTTTCATCCGGTTCAATGATGTGTATCTCAAGGGCAATACGTCACTGGTAAGCGCATCACAAAGGGAAGATCTGCTGCAACGGCTCGAATTTATCTTGCAGAACGCCAGCCATCAACCCGGATGCATACTCAAAAACCAGACGGATAAGCGCATCGTCAAACCACTGGTCGAGGCAATAATCCGCGAGTATGTCAATCGCGATATGTACAACCAGGAGCTGATCAGGCAGTATGTCAACACGATGATCATCCTGGTCGCACGGAACATCGCCATGTACCTGCCCGAAAAGATTAGCGAATGCAGCGAAGAAAAGGCGATCGACATTCTGCAATATATCCAGGCGAACATTTACCACCCCGAAAAGATCAGAGCTGCACGCATCAGCGATCACTTTGGAATATCGGAAGCATACCTGGGGCGGTATTTCAAGAAACATACCAATGAAACGATGCAGCAATACATCATCAATTCAAGACTGAAACTAGTCGAGACACGGCTGCTACACAGTAATATGCGTATGAATGAAATCGCCGCGGAGCTGTCATTTACAGATGAAAGTCATCTCAACCGTTTTTTCAGAAAAGGCAAGGGAATGAGCCTCGGCGAATACCGTCGTAAACACCGTGTAACATCGCCTGCGTGAAATCCCTGGAATGGTATTTGAAGACAAGGCGAATCATCAAACTAAAAACTATTTCTTATGACACCGCTTAAAACATTCATACTCGCATTGACGCTGGCTATACCCGCAGGAGCATACGCACAATCAACCGACGCTTCGTCGAGGTCGCCAAAGCAGGAGCAAAAATACCAGCGCAAAACACGAAAACATCAGGTCAAAACAGCCGACTCATCGGATCTGAATGCCATTCTCAAAGACTCCGCCAACGCAGAAACCGGCCCGATCCTGAATGACAATGGGGCAGTCAACTCATCCGGGACCGTCGATGGTAGCCGCAGCAGCACGGGCAGGCCCGATGCAGACACAACGACTTCCTACACTGTGAAGCGGAAAAAAACGGTGATCAGGAAGCCCTGACCCAATCGCAAACTCGCTGGCTTATAACACCGGTCTTGGATCGAAGATGGCACGAATGTGCGTGATCTTCCCCTCTCGCACTTCGTACCAGCCGGAGGTAAGCACCGGCTTGCCTCCCATATCAATTTCATACAGTACCGAAACATTGTCCTCATCGTAAAGGAGCTGCTTCACGTCATAATGCAGCTTCATCTTCGCCATTTGGCTCAGGTATTCCTCCCGGCCCTCGACACTCCCGAGCACCCCCTCGAACCGGACATTTTCGTCCATAAACTCTCCTGCCCCATCAAAGTCATTCTCGTTCAAAGCTTTTAAAAAAGCCGATACGGTCATCGCGCTCACCGCCATATTCAAATGCTTGCTAACTTGTTCCATGGTTACCACTGGTTGTTTTGGACGGTGCCAGCGAAAATGATGCCAGGATTCAGATCCGCTTCCAGTCTGGATAATGCGCATCGATCAACTGAATAGCCTCCGCCTGCGTAAGCGCTGCGAAGTTTCGGTAGCGATCATGCACATCAATGATCTCTTCCAATGCGGCCTCGACGAGCGGGCGGTTCTCCCAACCTTTTAAATGCGTGAGTACTTTTATGAGGCAGCCCTTTTTGTAGGCGATCTGCCCGATAACATGAACAAGCGTCTTGCGTACGCGGGCCGCGCGGTCATGTTGTAACTCCTGCAAGAGCGGAAGGATGTCTTCGGGATTTTTACGGCCGCGTAATTCGATCCCATGGCAAATTTCACGGCGAATTTCCTTGTCATCATCATGCAGATACGCCCTGGCCCAGCCAAGAACTGGCTTTGGGTTCACCTCACCCATTTTCTTGATCGAACCTATTACTGCGTTGCGAGGGGAATGATGTGGATCTTTCAATCCTATGTCGAAAAAAGTCCGAACTTCTTCAAAATGTTGCTTTCCGATCTCGCCCGCAGTATTGATCACCGTTTGCCTGACTTTAAAATCCTGGTCGAAAAGAAGAGCAAGAAGCATTTCGAGTATCACCCGGCTCAGCTCCGGTTCCTGAGAATACAGCCGTCCGGTTACCAAATAGGCGGATTTGCGTATATAAGTGTCCTGATCAGCGTAGTACGAATGCACTTTTTGAAGGCTTTGAGTCAACAATGCCTGCTTAATATCTTTCCGGATCGCCGTTACACGATCAGCTCTTTCGGACTTGGACAAATCGTAAAATGCCATGGTAGCAGGTAATCTCGACTAAGAGGCCTATAAACAGAACAGGTCATTGCAAAAAAATCCCCGGCGAAAACGTGTTTGCCGGGGAATGCTGTATAAGTAAACGTCGAGTAAGAGACAAGGGGTGCAAATAATGTGTACTCAACAATTTCCAACTACTTCTATCAAGGTACCAATGTAGCGCAATTTCAAGTGCGACGCAAAAAAACGGTTATAATCATGAGAAAATTCGTCAAAAATTGGAGATCTCACACTTTTTTTCGATGAAATGTGCCGGTTTGGCAACCTGATTTTGTCTTTTGTTATTTCTTCTGCTGAGAAAGGAACGTGATCAGCGAGGCAAACTCCTCATAGGACAGCTCGTTGGCCAGTCCGGGAGGCATCATTGAGGTTTCCATTTCCTTACGAGAGGTAATATTTGCAACTTTAATCGTGTTCACCTGACCGGTAATGTCACGGATCACCAACTTGTCGGCCGATTCTTCCGAAACAAAACCCATGTAGGTCTTATCACCTTTTGTGGTGATCATAACCGAGGCAAAGCCTTGGGAAATGGAGGCATTAGGCTTCAATATCGACTCGGCGATCTGCTCGCGGTTCATAATAGAGCCGATCTGCCCCATAAATGGCCCTTTCATCACCTCACTACGGCTCAGGCTGTGGCAGGCAACACATCCCTGCTTTGTAAACAGTTTTCTTCCCGTTGCGGGATCTCCCTGTATTTTTGCGATCGCCAGCATCACATCTTCGATAGACGACTCTCCTACCTGGCCTTTTTTGTTACGGATTTTTTCAAGGTCAACTTTCACCTCTTCTTTGACCGCCGCCACCTCTTCACCGCCAAATTCGGCAATACCCATACGGTTGCGTGCATTAAGGTCGGCAAAGAACTGCTTGTCGCTCGCATTGTTCCATTCTTTCCTCAAAAAGTCTTTCACTTTTGCGGACGACTCCCATTCAACAGCCTTGTAATAAGGACCGTGCGTATCCGGGCGTGTGCTCCACCACCAGGAACCATCGTAGTCAGCTTCTTTTTTGTAGATCCTTCCCAATGTAGTCAGTATCTGTTCTTTCCGCACCTTGTCACTGGTCTTACTATATGCTGCGATAAGCCCATCCACGGCCTTCGGATCGTGCATGTAACGCAGTGCCCACAACGCGATGGTCGAATTCTCGGTACCGATCGCTTGCACGCAAGCGTCCACGGCGTTCAATGCCACCAGCGCACGCACCGCGATGTGCGGAGTTACGATCGCCGAGTTCGGGGTTGCATGCGGCCCCTCGGTTCCTTTGGCCGGCGCCACAAAAGAGGCCGGCACTTTCACTTTCAGCAATGCCTGGGCTCCTTCCGGTCTGCCCAAACGGCCCAAGCCGATTGCCGCTGCCAGTTGCTCGCGGGCGTTTCCATTTTCCAATGCCTTTAAAAACGGGTCAACCGGCACTTTATCCACAAACGCCTTACGATCCGCCAATGCGCGCAATGCATACTCACGCATATCATTTTCCGAAGCCAGTTTGGCCAGGTTTCCAATACCTTCCGCTCCTGCTGCCTGCGCGTAGGTATACATCCCCGCCACGCGTACATATAAAGGAGCCTTCTTATCATCGGCAACGGCCCAAGCCGCTTTTGCTGCATCTTTGGCCGGGCGTTTGAGCAATTCCTGCTGCGCCGCCAGACGCTGTACCGCGCTCTCCGACCGCAGCAACGCCGCCAGCTGCTTCACTGACGATTTGCTGATATCCTTGAATGCCTTATACTTCCAGCCCTGCGGCACTGCGCGGGTGATAAATCCTTTGCCCGGATTACCCGAGTAGCCGGCTCCATCCCAGGCCGCCAGGTAAACACGTCCCGAGGCATCTACATCCAGGTCGGTAACCTGGGAAAGCTTGATAAATTCTTCTTCTTTTTGCTGAAAAGTTGGCCCGTCCGCTGTCAAACGGTGTACATACACCTGGCTGCGGCCCCAGTCGGCCATCATCGGCACACGATTGTATTTGGCTGGCCAGCTCGGGTCATCCAAAAACAGTGAGCCGGTTCCCGATCCCCCGCCAAGATCGATCAAGGCCGGGATGATTTCTTCTGTAAAGTTCTTGAACAACACCGGGTAGCCATATTCACCCGACTGAATCTGATTGCTGAAACGGATGTTCCAGCCGCCGCCATCATTGGTATTGTCACGGGTGAAAATGTTCATAAAAGGGTCGATCGCCACGTCGTAAATGTTGCGCAGGCCGTGCGTGTAAACTTCCATTTCGGTGCCGTCGGGCCGGACGCGGACGATGCCGCCTCCGAGCTGGGTCATTTTCTTGCCCGAGCGGTCCAGCGCATCATGAAAGCCGAAATCACCTACGGCAATGTAGATCCAGCCGTCGATACCCATTCTGATACCGTTGGTAGCGTGGTCAGTACCGCGGCTTTGAAGAAATTTGGGCGAGCACACATTCTGTACAAGCGGCTTAGCCGGACCGTCTGCCAGGCCGTCGTGGTTTTTATCTTCTAAAACAACCAGGTCCATTCCGGAAGCCTTGCCGGTTTCTTTGGAAAAAGTTGTGTGTAAAACAAAGACCTGATCGCCCTGGGCTATAATACCGCGGGGATTATCCAGCATGGCAAACGTGGTGTGCTGGTCTACTTTGCCATCGTTATCCGTATCAACAAGGCGCACAATGCTGCCTTTTCCGGGCGTTTTGCCCAAAGAGCCGATCATATCGACCCCGACAAATACTTCGCCCGTCGGCGCCGCGGCCAGGCAAGCCGGACTTGGCGTAAGATCGTGGCCCGCAAAATGCGTTACATTCAGTTCTGCCGGCCATGCGGCCGCGTTGGGAAGGGAGTCTGCTCGCGTCAGAATCCTTGGCTTGGATGTTTCTTCTTTTTGAAGGGTGCTGGTCATGCTCCACAGCATGAGCAGGAACGCCGATACGCTTAATGTGATTTTTAACATAAATTGGTTAACAAAAATAATTCAGCCGTTTCCACAAAAGCTGATTGGTACAGTACACAGATTCTTAAAATAGGATAACAGGCAGAACTACTCGAAAAAAACGCCAAATGCCCGTCTATTTTCGCTGGTAGAGCGCAAAACGCATGAAAAGCTCCGGCAAGGCCTGCTGCTGGCCATGCAGTGTCGTAAAATGAAAATGGCGGTCGATCGAAAGCCCCTCGACATCTACAATCCGGCATTCTTTACTCTGCAATTCTTTCAGGACCGCGTGCACGGAAATGAAGGCCATGCTGTCCGAATGCAAAATATATAACTTCATACTTTCACTGCTGCTGAGCTGCATTTCCACACTGAGATCGCCAAGTCCCAATCCGATCGACTTTAATGCGTGCGCGAGCACTTCCAGCGTGCCCGAACCGGGCTCTCGCAACAGCAGGGGTATTTGGCGCAACTGCGCAGCATTGATCACCCCTTTTACCGCCAGCGGATTTTGGCTATTGGCCACCAGCACGATCTCATCCTTTAGAAATTCGGTATATTTAATGGCTGCATTCTTGGAAAAACCCTCGATCACGCCCAGATCGATCTCTTTGTGCTGCAAGGCCTGTTCAATCTCCTCGGTGTTTTTGGTGGTAAGGGTCACCTCGATATTATGGAACTTGCGGTGGAATGCCGCCAGAATAGGTGGCAGAATGTACTGGGCGGCCGTAGTGCTCGCCCCCAGCCTTAGTTTGCCGCTCGTCCTTTGGGAAAGGCTGTTTATTTCAAATTCAAGATTTCTGTAAATATCGAAAATCTGCTCGGCATGATGCAAAAGGATTTCACCTGCCGCTGTCAGGCTGATCTTCGAACCGCTCCGCTCAAATAGCTTAGTTTTTAGTTGATTTTCCAGCTCATGAATGTGTTTGGTGACCGCCGGCTGGGTAATGAAAAGCTCAGATGCGGCTTTTGTGAAGCTTAGACGCCGGGCGACAGCCTGGAAAACCTGCAAGCGAAAGTCGAAAACCATGAAATATCGATTCGGTGATTATGCCAGGGCAAAGAAAAGGCTTTCGGCACAAAAGGCCGCACGCATTGTCCGGCATTTGCACGGTATGTCCGCTTTCGGACAGGTAAATTTTCAAAAAAATGCATTTGCAGCGCAAATTCAACACTTTTAGTCGGCGGCACACCATTTGTTATACATTTACAGAAATAATGCCACCCTTATGAAAGGAACCTATCTGGGAGAATTTGAAGAAATAGTCCTGCTGGCAGCGGCAATACTAGCCGGAGACGCTTACGGAGCCTCGATTACCAATGAAATCGAGCAGCAAATGGGCCGGTCGGTAAACCTGGGCGCGGTACACGCCGCATTGCACCGGTTGGAAGAGAAGGGCCTGCTGTCATCGCGGCTGGGCGGGGCGACCGCCGAGCGCGGCGGCCGAAGCAAGCGGTTCTTTACGGTCACCGTGGCCGGCACCAGGGCTTTGGACAATATCCGTCAGATACGCAACCGCATGTGGAACGCCATTCCCAAACCCATTTGAATCATGAGCGCCCCTGTTCAACCACCCCGATGGGCTACGCGGCTGCTGCGCTGGTTCTGCGCCTCCCACCTGGCAGATGACCTGGAAGGCGACCTGCTGGAACTTTTCGCACAGCGTGTCCGCACACAAGGGACGCGCGAAGCCCGCAGGCGTTACGTCTGTGACGTACTATCGCTGATGCGCCCGTTTGCCATCAAGGAAAAACCAGAAAAATATCCGAAACCTGCATTCACTCAACCAGCCATGATCCGAAATTTTTTAAAAATCGCGTTCCGTAACCTGGCCAAGCACAAGCTATTCTCCTTCATTAATGTGCTGGGACTGTCAGCCGGCATGACCGCCTGCTTTCTTATTGCATTATACGTGCATTTTGAGCTAACCTATGATGCGTTCAACAAAAAGGCTGACCGTATTTACCGCCTCGCCGCGGATGTCCAATCTTCAGCTGGTACGCTGCAATACAGTATCACTTCATGGCCATTCGGCCCCTCCCTGCAAAATGACTTTCCTGAAATAGAAGCATTTACCAGGGTTAGTAAACAGAGCTATCTTTTTCGGAAAGGCGATGTCAAAGTCAATGAAGAAAGCACGCTGCTCGCCGATTCGTCGATTTTCCAGGTATTTGACCTGAAATTGCTTGAAGGCGATCCGAGAACCGCATTGAAGGCCCCGTTCAGCGTGGTACTAACCGAAAGTGCGGCAAAAAAATACTTCGGAAAGCGGCCCGCCATGGGAGGGATACTTCTTGTAGGGGACAAAGGGGATGCTGCCCAGGTCACCGGTATAATGCAAGACCCTCCGGTGAACTCGCAATTACGGGGTGACGTATTGCTTTCCATGACCACCCATACGCGCCACTACAACACGGCGGTAAATGATGAGTGGGGCAATTTCGGCACTACTACGTACCTGCTTTTACGACCGGGAACGGATCCTTCCACACTTTCAGGAAAATTTCCCGCATTCCTGCACAGCCACATGGGCCGGTTGATGCAACAGGAAAACATATCGATGGCGCTGCTACTGGAACCACTTCGGGATATCTACCTGCATTCCAAACGGGAAGCCGAACAGTCGGGGAGCATAGAAAACATCTATACTTTCACCATCATCGCTGTGTTCATTTTACTCATTGCCTGTATCAACTTCGTCAACCTGACTACGGCACGGTCGCTGGAACGCGCCCGGGAGGTCGGCGTGCGCAAGGCGGTGGGCGCCGGAAGGTGGCTGCTCGCGCGGCAGTTTATCGGCGAGTCGCTGCTGATGTCGTTTCTAAGCTTTCTATTTTCCGTAATACTTGCCACTGCACTGCTCCCATTGTTTAACGAGCTTTCCGGCAAGACGATCAGTGGCGGGCTTGCCCAGGAGCCGCTTTCCGTTGGCATTTTGTTTCTGGGTTCAATGCTGATCGGACTGGCGTCGGGCATTTATCCCGCCCTGGTGCTCTCATCATTCGAGCCTGTCAAGGTTCTGAAAGGCAAGTTTGCAACGAGCGGCAAAGGGGCAATGCTTCGGAAAGGATTGGTTACCGTGCAGTTTGCCATTTCGATCGCCTTGATTATTGGTACGATGATTGTCTACTCGCAGCTGGATTTCATGCGCAGCCATGAGCTGGGTTTTAGCAAGGATCAGACAATTGTAATCCGGCCAGGCTCTGGAAATGGCCGTAATGCATTGAAAACAAAACTGCAAGGTTTAAGCGGTGTCAGGTCTGTTGCAGCCTCTTCGGCGGTTCCTGGGGGACCTAATTCACAGGCCCACTCGAAGCTTGAAAACAGCAGGGGCGAAATGCAGATAGCAACCCTGGACGTTTATCGCGTCGACTTTGACTTTATTCCCCAGTACGACCTGAAAGTAGTGGCAGGCAGGCCATTTTCGAACGAATTCACCTCTGACAGCACCAAAGCGCTAATCGTCAACGAGGCGACGGTGAAACTGCTTGGATATCGCTTCCCGGGCGAGGCAATTGGCAAAAAATTCAGTCAGTGGGACCGTAACGGCAGGATTGTCGGAGTTGTTAAAGACTTTAATTTTAAATCGTTAAAGGAAAATGTAAAACCACTGACTTTCCGTTTGCTCGATCCGTGGAACAGCGACCTGTTATCGGTCAGACTTGATGGCCGCAATGTAAAGGCGACCCTGGAAGCAATTGAAACGCAATGGAAAATGCAATACCCCGACAGGCCTTTCAGCTACTATTTCCTCGATGAATTCTACGACCGTCAATACCGCGCTGAGGAGCGCTTTGAGGCACTTTTTCTAAACTTTGCAGCCCTGGCCATCTTCATTTCCTGCATGGGCCTGCTTGGACTTGCCTCCTATACTACCATTCAGCGCACAAAAGAGATCGGTCTCAGAAAAGTCTTGGGGGCTTCTGTGGCAAGTATCGTCAGTCTGCTATCCAAAGATTTTCTGCAATTAATTGGACTTGCATTCCTCATTGCAGCGCCTCTGGCGTGGTTTGTGATGCGACGCTGGCTGGAAGGTTTTGCCTATAAAACGGCTATCGATCTTTGGGTCTTTGTCGCAGCTGCGCTGCTTTCCGCACTTGTGGCGCTGGCCACAATCAGTTTTCAAAGCATTCGCGCCGCATTGATGAACCCTGTTAAAAGCCTTCGCAGTGAATAACTTGCAAAATCAACAACCACCCCGATGGGCTACGCGGCTGCTGCGCTGGTTCTGCGCCTCCCGCCTGGCAGATGACCTGGAAGGCGACCTGCTGGAACTTTTCGCACAGCGTGTCCGCACACAAGGGACGCGCGAAGCCCGCAGGCGTTACGTCTGTGACGTACTATCGCTGATGCGCCCGTTTGCCATCAAGGAAAAACCAGAAAAATATCCGAAACCTGCATTCACTCAACCAGCCATGATCCGTATTTTCTTAAAAATCGCTTTCCGTAACCTGGCCAAGCACAAGCTATTCTCCTTCATTAATGTGCTGGGACTGTCAGCCGGCATGACCGCCTGCTTTCTTATTGCATTATACGTGCATTTTGAGCTGACCTATGATGCGTTCAACAAAAAGGCTGACCGTATTTACCGCCTCGCCGCGGATGTTAAAACCAGCTCTGAAACACTGCATTATGCAATCAGCCCTTGGGCAATGGCGCCAAATATGCAGAACGAATTCCCCGAAGTAGAGGCAATTGTTCGTGTACGAAAGGATGAAACCCTGTTCCGGAAAGGTGATCTGAGGTTCAATGAGGAGAACACCGTATTCGCTGACTCGACACTATTCAGGGTCTTTGATCTTAAATTATTGGAGGGTGATCCAAACACTGCACTGATGGCGCCTTTACGCCTGGTTTTAACCAAAACCGCGGCCAGCAAATACTTTGGCGACAGTGACCCGATGGGCCAGACGCTGCTTTTTGGCGACAATAGCGAGCCGGCACTGATTACAGGAGTGATGCAGGATCCCCCAGCCAATTCGCAGATCAAGGGAGACATTTTCGTTTCCATGAGCACTTACACGGCCCATCAGGACAAGAACATCGAACGCGAATGGGGCAGCTTTGGCGCGATCGCATTTGCGCTGCTCAAACCGGGCGCCGATCCGGCTGCAATGGCAGGCAAATTTCCGGCATTCCTGCAAGCCCATGCCGGTAAGCTGATGGCCGAGCAGCAGATGCAAATCAGCATCGAGATGGAACCTCTACTGAATATTTATCTGCATTCCAATCGCATATCGGACGAATCCGGCAGTATGGACAATGTCTACATTTTCACTGTGGTCGCCATTTTTATCATGCTCATTGCCTGTATCAACTTTGTAAACCTGACCACGGCACGTTCGGTCGAGCGTGCGCGTGAGGTAGGCGTGCGCAAGGCGATTGGTGCGGCCAGGGGGGCACTAGCCATACAGTTTATTGGCGAGTCGGTACTGATCTGTATCGTTGCATTCATAATATCCACAATGATTTCAACGGCATTACTGCCTGCTTTCAATGCATTGGCCGGCAAGGAAATCAGCAAGGGAATTATCTTTGAGTTGCCCTTCATAGGCATCCAACTCGCGATGGCGCTGATAGTTGGATTGCTTGCAGGCGTTTATCCTGCCTTTGTGCTTTCTTCCTTTGAACCTGTGAAGGTACTGAAAGGTCGCTTTACGACCAGCTTGAAGGGTATGACGCTCCGCAAAGCCATGGTAACTGCGCAGTTTGCCGTTTCTATCACAATGATTATCGCAACCATCGTCGTATATACCCAGCTCGATTTCATGCGCAGCTATGACCTTGGTTTCTCTAAGGATCAGACACTCGTTGTGCGGGCAGGTACCGGCCGTGAACGCAACGTCTTTGAGGCCTCTATACAGGATATTGCGGGCGTAAAATCGGCCGCTGCATCTTCGGCGGTACCAGGCAGCTGGAACCCGCAGGCATATTCGAAGGTGGAAAACCGAAATGGCGAAATGCAAGCCGGCAACATGGACGTCTACCGTGTAGATTTCGATTTCATACCACAGTATGGATTAGAAATAGTGGCTGGAAGGGCCTTTTCGAAACAATTCAGCTCTGACAGCACTCGATCGCTCATAATCAATGAAACGGCCTCGAAAGTACTCGGCTACCACTCGCCAGGTGAGGCCGTCGGTAAAAAGTTCGATCAATGGGACCGGCAGGGAACTATCATCGGTGTTGTTAAAGACTTCCACTTCAAGTCATTGCAGGAAAACATCAAACCGTTAACCCTTCGCATGATCGACTTTTGGAACGGCGAGCTGCTTTCCGTCAAAGTCGACGGAGGTAATCCCAAGCAGACCCTCGCATCAATTGAGAACCGATGGAAAGCCATGCATCCAGACAGGCCGTTCAGCTACTACTTCCTTGACGAGTTCTTCGATCGACAATACCGCGCCGACGAGCGTTTCGAAGCACTTTTTCTGAATTTTGCCGTCTTGGCGATCTTCATTTCCTGCCTGGGTTTACTTGGTCTGGCCTCTTACTCCACCGTTCAGCGCACCAAGGAGATCGGTGTCCGCAAAGTTATGGGCGCATCCGCGGCGAGTATAGTCGGCCTGTTGTCCAAAGATTTCCTCCAACTGGTCGCCATCGCATTTGTCATAGCTGCACCCCTGGCGTGGTTTGTGATGCACCGCTGGCTGGAAGGTTTTGCTTACAAAACGGATATCCGCGCCTGGGTCTTTGTCACGGCGGCGTTGCTTTCCGCACTTGTAGCGCTGGCAACAATCAGTTTTCAGAGCATTCGAGCCGCATTGATGAACCCTGTCAAAAGCCTTCGCAGTGAATAAGCCCCCATTTCCCCCTCGCTGGCCGGGCCGCATACTGCGGCTGTTTTGTGCGCCGCACCTGATCGAGGAGCTCGAAGGTGATCTTCACGAGCTTTTCACGCAACGTATGCGCCTATACGGGGCGGGGCATGCCCGCTCGCGTTATGTACGCGACGTATTCAGCCTCGCCCGCCCCTTCGCATTCAAAAAAGAAGTATCCAAATATCCGCCACCTTCTGTTTCTCCATTTGATATGATCCGGAATTACTTTAAAATCGCCCTGCGCAATATGTGGAAGAACAAAGGTTTTTCTGCGATGAACATTACCGGACTGGTCGCCGGTATCACGGCCTGCCTGATGATCCTGCAGTATGTAAGCTTTGAATTGAACTTCGACCGGTTTAACAAGGATTTCGACCGTATCTACCGCGTTACCAACGATCGTTTCCAGCAAGGTAAACTCATCCAGCATGGCACGATCACCTACCCGGCTGTGGCGGCTGCAATGGCGAAAGATTTCAACGAAATTGAAAATTATACCACTATCGCGAACCCGGGAACGTTCAGCCTGCAAAAGGATCGTCGCATTTTTGAGGCGAAAGGGGCTTATGCCGACGAGCGCTTCCTGTCACTTTTTACTTTTCCACTCGTTGCCGGTGACCGCGAAACGGCGTTAAAAGCGCCGCATTCGATCGTGATCTCGGAAACCAATGCCCGACGGATTTTCCAGGCCGGTCCGAACGACTATGCAAGCCTGATAGGGAAAACAATCGTCGTGGATCTGGATACCGAACAGTACCAGATCACGGGGGTGATGAAGGATTTTCCAGCGACATCGCATTTGCAATTTGGTGCACTGATGTCTTTCGAAACGCTCACTAAAACCTGGGGCGAATGGATTAAAACAAGCTGGGAAAGTTCCGATGTATGGCATTATATGAAGCTCCGGCCTGGCGTGGATGCGGCAACACTGGCGAAAAAGTTGCCTGCATTCAGCGAACGGCATTTCCACGGCAGCAAGGTTTCCGGCAGTGTGGAGCAGTTTTTTCTACAACCGCTCAGCAAAGCACATCTTTTCTCGGACTACGAGTATGAAATCGGGCAAGTCAATAGCGGTAAGGCGGTTTGGACGATGCTCACAATCGCAGTATTTATCTTGCTCATTGCCTGGATCAACTATATTAACCTCGCTACCGCCCGGTCGCTTGAACGGGCGCGTGAGGTAGGCATACGTAAGGTTGCCGGCGCAACTTCGTGGCAGCTCGTAAGCCAGTTCATGTCCGAATCTGTCGTACTGAACCTGCTGGGACTTAGCCTGGGTATCATGCTGACATTGCTGCTGCAACCCGCTTTGAACCACCTGATCGAAAGACCGTTGTCATTCGCGATGCTGACCGGCGCAGGGTTCGGTGGGCAGGGTTTTGCGTTCATCGTTACAGGCGTTTTCCTGCTCGGCATCCTGCTTTCGGGCTTTTACCCCGCATTCGCACTGTCATCGTTCAAGGCCGTCCAGGTTCTGAAGGGTTCATTCAAACGCTCTGCGAAAGGGATCTGGGTGCGGCAGTCGCTAGTTGTATTCCAATATACGGCTTCGATGGTGCTAATCGTGGGTACATTCATTGTTTCTAAACAACTCAAATTCATGCGCCAGGAGAAGCTGGGCTTCAATATGGACCAGGTACTGGTTATCCGCGGGCCGGAACTAACGCGCTGGGATTCGACGTCTATTGACCGTATTAACAGCTTTAAAACCGAGCTTGAACGCATTCCCTCCGTACAAATGGCGAGTGCTTCCGGGAATTTATTTGGTAACCGGCTAAGCCGCAGCTTTAATTTCCGGAGGATCGGTTCGAACGATGAAAAAGGCGTTACATTTAGCCGCATGCAGGTCGACGCCGACTTTTTTGACACCTACAAAATACCGCTCCTTGCCGGCCGCAATTTCCTTCCTGGCGACTCCAACCCGAACTCGGGCAAAGTCAAAAGCGCCATTCTGAACGAGTCGGCTGCGAAACTGCTCGGGTTTGCCAATGCTGCCGACGCGGCCGGCCAGAAATTCCTGTTCAATGGCAAGGAATGGGATATCGTCGGCGTTGTGAGTGACTTTCACCAACAATCCCTTAAACACACCATAGAACCCATCGTTTTCGCGCCATTCTATACACTCTCCGGTTTTATCTCCATCAAAATCACCGCTTCCGACCCGGCACGAAGCATCGCCATGGTACACGAAAAGTTCAACGACTTTTTCCCGGGCAACAATTTCAACTATTTTTTCATGGACCAGCACTTCGATGAACAGTACAAGGAAGACCGGATTTTTGGCAAAATTTCCAGTCTCTTTTCAATACTCGCCGTGCTGATCGCGTCGCTGGGTATTTTCGGGCTCTCGTCATACACCATCGCACAGCGTACTAAGGAGATCGGCGTCCGTAAAGTCCTTGGCGCCACTGTTTCCGGTATTGTAGCCTTGCTTTCGAGGGATTTCCTCAAACTGGTGCTGTTTGCCGTCGTCATTGGAGCCCCTATCGCCTGGTACGGTATCAACATCTGGCTTAATGACTTCGCTTACCACATCGACGTCGAATGGTGGATGTTTGTGATCGCGGCAGCATTGTCCATCGCCATCGCATTCGTGTCCGTGAGCTTCCAAAGCATCCGGGCGGCCCTGACAAATCCCGTAAAAAGCCTGCGCAGTGAATGAGATGGCGGTATCGATAGTAGTACGCTGACAATCTTCTTGCCGAAGAGAACAATCAGCAAGATAAGAAGGAAAATTATAGTCGTCGGGAATTCAGTTATCAATCGTTTCAACGGACGTTAGTGCTACCTAAAGACGCAATGGATGAAGACAGCATCACCGCGCATACAAAAACGGTACACTGCGGCTGACGATCCCCAAAAAAGAAGAAGCGAAGAAAAAAGAAACTAAATTGATGAAATCCACTAAGCATGACAAGTAGGAGGCTGGGCAACCGGCCTCTTTTATTTATACTCTTAATGGTGTTTCCATGACCCGACAATCCGAATTTATCCCACGACGCCGATTCTTAAGCAAGGCTGCATCCGCCGGCGTATTTACATTCCTCGCTCCCGAAATGCTCTCCGGCGCAACTCCCAAGGCATACACCGTGCAGCAAATCATCGACATGATTCTCAAAGAAGGCAATCTGAAACCGATCCCGGATACGGTCGACACCATTAAATCCGGCAGTTCGGACCTGCCCGTGACCGGCATCGTCACTACCATGTTTGCCACCGCGAGCGTCATAGAGCAAGCCGCAAAGCTGAAAGCCAATTTCATCATTGCCCACGAACCGACCTTCTACAACCACCGCGACGATCCGGAATGGATAAAACACAATGAAATCGTTAAAAAGAAGCAGGCATTGCTCGAAAAGCACAAAATCGCCGTCTGGCGCTTTCACGACTACTGCCACTCGCTGAAACCCGACGCAATCCGTTACGGCGTGGTAAAAAAAGCGGGCTGGACGCAATATTATAAAAACGAATCCCCTGCACTGACTATCCCCGCAATGACATTGGGAGATTTAGTGAAGCATCTCAAAAATAAGTTGGGCATTCAAAAGCTGCGCGTCGTTGGTGATTTGGGCCAACAATGCTCCAAACTCGCGATCATGCCCGGAGCTGCGGGTGGCCAACGGCAGGTATCGATCGCGGAAGCCGAAAAACCCGATGTCCTCATCGTCGGAGAAACCCCGGAATGGGAAGGTGTCGAATACGCCCGCGACGGAAGGTTACTCGGCTCGAAAATGGCGCTGATCGTGCTTGGACACGCCGTGAGTGAAGAGCCGGGAATGGAGTATTTTGTGGAATGGTTACAGCCTAAAGTTAGCGGATTGAAAGTGACGCACGTGGCATCGGGGGACCCGTTTCAGTGGGTTTGAGAAATAGCAGCGGCCCCTGATCTCAAAAGTCAGGGGCCGCTTTCTGTTTTTGCATAAAAGATCAAGCAATCATTCCGTGCGGATCAATCACAAACTTCTTCGCCGCACCCTTATCAAAATCCGCATAGCCTCGCGGCGCGTCTTGCAGGGTAATCACTTCCACATTCACAGCCTTTGCGATTTTGATCTTATCGTAAAGAATGGCGTTCATCAGGTTACGATGGTATTTCATCACCGGGCATTGTCCTGTGTAAAACGAGTGCGATTTGGCCCAGCCCAGACCGATCCGGATGCTGAGGCTGCCCTCCTGGGCGGCTTTATCTTTGGCTCCGGGGTCGCCGGTGACGTACAGGCCCGGGATACCGATGGCACCACCAGCGCGGGTAACTGCCATGGCCGTATTCAGAACGGTAGCGGGACGTTCTTCGACGGCGTGCGCACCGTGACCACGGGCTTCGAAGCCTACGCAATCCACGAAGCAATCTACTTCGGGAACGCCGATAATTTCGGCAATGGCTTGTTCCAGAGGCGTGTCTTTGGTGAGGTCGATCACCTCGCACCCAAAGCTGGCGGCTTGCGCTAGGCGTTCAGGGATCATGTCGCCAACGATTACCACCGCAGCCCCAAGCAAGTGACAGGAGGCCGCACATGCGAGGCCCACCGGACCTGCGCCCGCGACGTACACGATCGAGCCCGGCCCTACTCCGGCCGTGACGGCGCCGTGATAGCCCGTCGGGAAAATATCGGAAAGCAGGGTCAGGTCCTTGATATAGGCCATTCCCTGGTCTTTGTCCGGAAATTTCAAAAGGTTAAAATCGGCATAGGGTACCATCACGTACTCGGCCTGCCCGCCTACCCAGCCACCCATGTCTACGTACCCGTACGCTGCGCCCGGGCGTGCGGGGTTCACGTTGAGACAAATGCCGGTTTTACCTTCCTTGCAGTTGCGGCAGCGGCCGCAGGCAATGTTGAAGGGCACCGACACCAGATCTCCGACTTTGATAAATTCGACGTCGCGGCCCGCTTCGATCACAATGCCGGTGATCTCGTGCCCGAGAACGAGGCCCGCAGGTGCGGTCGTGCGCCCGCGAACCATGTGCTGATCACTTCCGCAGATGTTGGTGGAAACGATTTTCAGGATGACGCCGTGCTCGCATTTCCGGTCACCGATAGACAGCTTCGGATACTCGATTTCCTGCACTTCGACCTCGCCGGGCCTGATGTAAGCTACTCCGTGATTTTGACACATAAGCCTAGGATTTAAGGGTTAGTACTAAATCTTTGATAATTGTAAGATGATCTTACAATTATCAAAGTCAAGCCCTATTGCACCTTTATTTACTCCTACATAAACCACAAAAAGTTACAAATAGCCCTCTGATTGTGCCAGAGGGCTATTTTGGGAGATCATAGGAAACATCGGAATCCTCAGAGCTTGACGGCCAGAATAATGCCGGTCGCCCACACCTGTTTGGTAATGGCCAGGTCCTGACGGCTGTCGAGGTATTCGATGAGTTTCAATGCCTTCTGGTCGTGTCCTTCGGGCCAGTTGGGTTGCGGCAGCATGTCGTCGATGATATAAAATGCGCCAGGATTGAGCATGTTGAGCACTTCATCCAGCAAAAGGTATTTTCCATGCCATGTATCAGCGAAAATGTAGTCATACTTCTCATCGAGATGCGCGTTCACCCATTCTTCGCCGTCTGTGTGCACTAGCGTCAGGCGCGGGTCACCGCCGAGGTGATTTTCGGCGATTTCGAGGAAGCGGGCGTCGTTGTCAATCGAAACGAGCGTGGAATGCGCGTCCATACCGTCGAGGATCCAGGATGTGGAGAGGCCCGAGCCGGTACCGAGTTCGAGGAACTTACCGCCCGGCTTGGAGGCGGCCAGCGTTTTGAGTAACGAACAGGTGTAAATGTCGGAGGCCATCGTGAAACCGGAGGCTTGGGTTGCCTGGTCGATGGAAAGGTAGGCAGCCGGTAACGGCTGGCGGATATCCTGGTTCATAAGATGTTTGGTGGTGGATTTAAAAACTGCAAAAAATCAATATTTAGTGACATTTGAAAGGGCCGAACAAAAAGATTTACCGCTTAATAATCCACGGAAAACCACCCAGTTATTGAATGAGTAGGCTAGATCAAAACCTTACTTTTGGCACCAGCTTCTACAAATTACATTCCCATCTATTCCACTCTAAACTCAACCGCGATGAAAAAGCATTTCCTCTCATTCCTTGCATTTGCCGTCATGGCCACCACGGCGGTCATGATCGCCTGTACCGACCACGGCGAACCAGTCCCCGAACCCACTCAATTCAGTGTAAGCAGCTTTACAAGCGGCCTCCGTGCTCCCATCGGGATGGCTATCGATGAAAAAGGCCAGTTTTGGGTAACCGAAGGAGGTACCGGGCAAAACGACGGCGCATTGGTGATGATTACATCCGGCGGGGTCAAAACAACTGTTGTCACTGGTTTTCAATCCATCATTAACCAGGGTAATGTTGAGGGAATCAGCCACTTATACTACGAAAACGGCACAATATACCTGCTTCACGGCGTGGAAGGCTTTCTGTACATCATCGATGTTTCCGGGTTCAGCTCCGGAGCCCCAGCGCTTGACAAGAACACGATTCCCAAAGAGAATATCCGGGCGTTCGTATCTACGCTCAATCTCACGTTTGACAACAACTCGAATGCATTCAGCCTGACGAAGGGACCGGATGGACATCTCTACATAGCCGATGCTGGCGCCAACGCGGTCATCAAACGCGACAAGGACACCCATACGCTCAGTCTCTTCACGACCTTCCCTCCCGTGGCGCCCAACAGGGACCCTGTTCCCACCGGGATTGTTTTTGATGGTACTCACTTCGTGCTGAGCAGCCTGACTGGATTTCCATTCTCACCGGGCGCGGCAAATATCTATAAGGTTAACACGAGCGGCGTGATGGTTCCCTACAAATCTGGGTTCACCACCCTGACCCATCTGACTTTGACTGTCAATAACAAACCGCTTCTGCTACATTATGCTGATTTCACAATGCCTCCGGGCGGCCCGGGCAATCCTCCGGGTTTTAAGGCAAATACCGGCTCGGTGCTCAATGAAGACGGAATGGTATTGTTCAGCGGACTCGACAGGCCGACAGACATCAAACGCTGGGGTGACCGCACTTTTTATGTGCTTAGCCTTGGTGATGGCACTATTAAGAAACTGGATTATTGATTTACAACATATTAAATGCAAAACAGGCAGGTGTTCGCTCGAATGCCTGCCTGTTTTTGTTTACAGCAAAGTTTGCTGGTCGTCTTCCGCCTCGCGCGGATTTACGACCTTGGCCGGTGGATCGTCCGGCATCGTATCGCCCAGCAATTTGCCCCACGGTTTAAGCTCGTCAATGCGGTCGAATATGATTTTTAAAACGGCCACAAAAGGTATCGATAAAAACATCCCGCTCACACCCCAAAGCGTACCTCCAAGCAAAACGACCAATATGGAAATCAATGCATTAACTGAGACCTTTGAGGAGACCACCCTCGGAACTATGATGTTGTTGTCCAAAAACTGGATCACTGTGTAAGCTCCAATGATCAGTAACGGTGTGGTATATCCGTCCTTTGTGATGAAGGAAATCAGAACGGGCAATGCGATCGCGATTATGCCTCCGATGTAGGGAATCAGATTTAAGATCGCCCCGATCACACCCAGCAGCAGGGCGTACTGCACACCCAAAATGAGCAATGCAACCGAATTCAGTGTAGCAATGATCGTTGTTTCGATCATCAGCCCTACTATATAGCTTTGCACTGCACCCTTGGTTTCCTGCAAGATTTCGGCCACCTGATCCGAATTATCTTCATCAAAAACCTCAAATATAAAATTCAGGATCAACGGCTTGTAAAATAAGAGAAGGAATATGTAGAGCGGTATCAGTACAAAAAAGCTGATAATGCCGAAAAGTGTGTTGACCGTCTTTCCCACATAGGTCCGGCTGTTATTAACTGCCTCATCGAGCATACTCATTTGCTTCTCTGTGGAAATACCAAAACTTGTCGACAGCCAAACCTGCAAATTACCAAGTAGTTTCAAGGCCTTCTTTTCCAGTTGAGGGATCATATCGCCGAACTGAACGATCTGAGAGGACAGAAAAAACATAATACCGCCCACAACGAGTATTGCCAGAAAAATTGTGAGCACAATGGCTAGGATCTTATTGAACTTCCACTTCTGAAAACGGTTGTAAACCGGATTAAGCAACACAGCGATTAGTCCGGCGAATGCAAATGGGACAATGATCTCCTGCAACAGATTGAGGGTATTGAAAAACAAATAAAGCCCGATGAACACCATCGGAGCCTTAATGTAGAAAGGAAAGCCGTCTTTTGCAGTAAGCCATTCGGGCAGCTCAGGGGCGGATTCGGGTTTGCGACTTTTAAAAAATAATCCCATATAGAAGGTGTCAGAGATGAAAAGTAAGGTTTACGTGGGCGGCTATTCAGTGCCCTCATACTCACGGACGTCCTGATCCGAAAGTTCGACGATCGAAATCACCTCCCCACGAGCCTGCTCCGGCCCGCCGCGGTTGACCACGTTGGTGACGTACGACCGGCTCGGATACGTCTCAGACGCTATCAGATGCCTTTCAAAAGTCAGGATATTCTTTTCCGAAGTGGAAGCAATGGTAATCATGAAATTGCGCATAGTTAATGATTGCTGATGGTTTTAAGGAGCTTATCAATAAGCGTGCCGAAGTTACCTGGCATTATTCTTTAAACCGGTTGCACTAAACCAAATTCGCCGCAGATGCCCGAAGGACCGTCCATTGTAATTTTAAGGGAAGCCGTTGAAGAACTGGGGCTAAAGGGAAAGACCATCCGACACGTGGAAGGGAATTCGAAGATCGATAAAGACCGACTGATCGGAGAGAAGGTGGCTGATTTCAGATCATGGGGAAAACATTTCCTGATTTGCTTCAAGGATTTTACCGTCCGCATTCATTTCATGCTTTTCGGCTCCTACCTGATCGACGAACAGAAGAAAACTCCGCCCAGGCTAAGCCTGATTTTCGATGACCACGAACTGAATTTTTACACTTCGTCCGTCCAGCTGATCGAGCAGCCCGCTCATGAAATTTACGACTGGTCGGCAGACATTATGTCCAAAACCTGGAAGCCCGCCGCCGCATTCAAAAAGTTAAAGGAGAATCCGAAAATGCTTGCCTGCGATGCTCTTCTGGATCAAAACATATTCGCCGGCAGCGGCAACATCATCAAAAACGAAGTCCTGTTCCGCATACGTACGCACCCGCAAAGCAAACTGGGCGAAATCCCCGTCGCTAAATTGAAGGAACTGGTCAAAGAAACGCGAAACTACGCTTTCGATTTTCTGGAATGGAAAAAGGAATTTACTTTAAAGAAACACTGGCTGGCGCATACGAAGAAGATCTGCCCGCGGTGCGATATTCCGTTTCATAAAGAGTACTTGGGGCGGACAAAACGGAGGAGTTACTTTTGCGAGAATTGCCAGCGGTTGTATGATTGATATTGGGCTTACCCGATCAGGATCTTTATCTTCTCATTCCAAATGGCGAGATAACGCTCCTTCCAGTCGGCAGGTAGAAACGACGATTCAATCAAACGCTTGACTTCGTTCTGTCTATTTGTAAATTTCTGGTAAACATTTTCAATGGCACGCTCGGGCTGGCTGAGACTTGCACTCAAAGTATTGAAATCCTTTTTGGTTAGTTTTCGCTTCTTACCATTTAGCGTCAGACCAAGCTCTTCTTTATCGTCAGGAAATACAAGATTTACATTCAACAAATCATAAGCCGGGGCAAGTTTTATTTCTCCATTATCGTGTATGACCGAAAAGTTCTTCAAATGCATATCATTATTCCCTGTCAGATAGGAAAAAAGAACGAGTTCAAAAAACGCCAAAGCATCGAGCCCTTTGTAGGTACAGTACAAACGGATTAGCTTGCCGATCTTCTCATAAGAGCTTTTATACTTCTGCTCGGTCAATAGCTCAGACAATTGGCAAAAATCCTCCACATGTATTTTTTGCCCATTCTGACGATCAAATCGTTTCGCGAGATATACCAGCTCACCTTCCAACGTGCGCATGAGCGTATGTCGGCAAACCTTAATATCGAAAAGGCTGGCCAAATGCATTGTCAGGTCTTCTGTTTCGGGCATATGCATAAACTGCTCGTGTTGGGGTTTCAGGATGTATTCTCCCCATAAGCCCACTATCGTCAACCGTTCGCCGCCCTTTCTGGTCTTTGCCAAATCGACGGAAAGTTTGGGTTGCACGCCGGTCACAGCAATGCGCTGATTGACCGTCTGATTTGCCAGCTCTTCCAGCAATTTTTTATCAAGATGTAATTCAGGCAAGGCTGCCAGGCCGAAAAACGATTTACAGCATTTCACATGGTATTCCTGCTCCCCTTCCTCGACTGGTTTATAGCAAAATAGACAATTAGGCATTTTCATCCCCCTCCTCAGGCACCACGCTAACTGCGCCGATCGATTCCCGGCAAAGTGTTACAAGCAGTTCAAAGCGATCATTGCTTTTCAATTTCCAATACTCCCGTCCGACATTCAGAAGCCAGCCCTCAGGGATTAACCCATCAAAGAACGCAAACAGGACATTACTTCGGTAAGGTGCTTTCCGTAAAGGCAATGTGAGGCTTACCGGTTTCGAATCGGGTAGTTCGAGATAGGCAGTGTCATACTCAAACAGAAATCCTTCGTCGGTTTCCGAAAGATAGCCTGCCAGGACCTTTTGATAATAAATAAGCGCTCTCGCCATAAAAACTACGATTCAAGGTTTACTACTCCTACTTCTTTGCCAAACAATGCCAAAACCTGATTCACTTTGTCGAGACGCAAGGATTCTTTACCTTGTTCCAAGTCGCGGACAAAGCGCAAACCTACACCCGCCTTAAGTGCCAGTTGTTCCTGCGTGAGGCCTACTGATTTACGTTTTTCCTTAACAAACCGAGGAAGTTGAGTCATAACTATACCTTTTAGGGTATAAAAATAAGCAATTTATTGAAATTATACCCTAAAAGGTATAAAAACAAATAAATAACGGAAATTATACCCGATAGGATATAATTTTACCGAATCACCGGCCATTCCAACACCACCCCATTCACATACCTCAACCACAGCCGTTTCCCATTCACATTCCAATGCCCGCCACTCTTGTGAAACCATTCCGGGTGTTGGAGGAGCTCGTTGCTTAGTTTTAGAAGTGGGGCTTGGAGGTTACGGTTTCGCTCGATGCGCTGGATCTGGTCATTATGCGGATGCCGGCCTGGCTCACAGACGGTTACTTTATTAGGAATGAAGCAAAAGTAGACCTCGGTAAACCCGGCACTGATGTAATGTGCCCGAATGCGGTTCATGTTGACGACCACGCTGTCGATATCGGCGTCGGTTAGTGGTACGAATGGGGAAAGGTTGCTTTTCCGGCTTGCTTCAACCTCATAAAAGAGAAACTGCCGGTCGCGCGAGATGAGCGAACCCGAATGCGTGCGACCGAACCAGGAGAGCATGAGGTTTGCTTTTAATTCCTTACAACTTAATGCGATATCCGCGTTAAAAAGCAGGAATTCCAGCCGCTGGTTGATTTCCGAGTTCAATGTGTTTTCCCAAAAGGTGTCGATGGTTTCCGCATTCGGCCGGGCGAGCGGCTGGGTTTCGCCTCTCACCTGAAACCCGCGGCGAATGTAAAGGTCGGCATAATGCTCCCGGAGGCGCTCCTGGATCGTCCGCTCAATGACTTCGATGACGAGAATGGAACGCACTTTCGGATCAAGCGTGACGGTATCGACCGCCGTGCCGAGCCAGATGTGACGATTCCTGCGGCCGGCGTAGAAACTGGTGTCCATCGTAGTAAAACTATCTCCGATCGTGTACAAATCGACGTTTCTCGACCGGCTGGCCGGTTTGTCACTTTCATTAAGGTCGTCGGTTTCGGCCCATTGCGTTTCTTTGAATTGCGCCAAATTGGAAATGTTGTAGAGGTCGTCGAAACGATACTGGTTCGAAATGAAGCCGCGCGCGTACAATTTACGTTGCAGTTGGTCGGAAAGGCTGGTAGAAAGTGCCATGCCGGATACCAGCATTAGCCATATGCGCAAAATTGAATGCAGGATTCTCATATTTCAAAACTGAAAATAGATGAACTGGTTACTTCCAAAAACGCCCCACAGGTAACACAGCAATGTCGCCACACCCAGCGATGGCCAGAATGACTTCCGTGCCGGTACATAGTCGGGAAACTGGTATTCTTTGAAAAACAAAAACACGATCAGCAGAACGCAGAACGCCATTTCACCTCCGCTGATCGGCAATGCGGGCGGACTCCATGGGGAAGGTGTCGCAAAAGCTCGCAGGATCAGGACTGCGTCGCTTACGCTATGCGCGCGGAAGAAAATCCAGGCGAGGGTTACCATTGTGAACGTCAGCGCGATCCGTAACCAGCCTGGCCAACGGCCGAAATCGTGCATACCGGCGCCCGCTATACGTGAGAGGATTAGTAAAATGCCGTGTATCAGCCCCCATATTACAAATTTCCAGTCGGCGCCGTGCCATAACCCGCTTAGCAGAAATACAATCAGCAGATTAATGCATGTCCGGAAATTTCCGCGTCGGTTTCCACCCATTGGAATATACACATAATCGCGAAACCAGGTCGATAGCGAAATGTGCCAGCGTTGCCAGAATTCGGGGATGGATTTGGCAAAATAAGGCGAGCGAAAATTGACCATCAGCCGAAAGCCCATCGTCCGCGCGGTGCCTAATGCGATGTCGGAATAGCCTGAGAAATCACAGTAGATCTGAATGCTGTAAAGCAAAGCGGCGATGGCCAGGCTGGTCGCATTCTCTGTTTCGGGATGTGCGAAAATCGAGTCGGTCACCAATGCAAGCCTGTCGGCGATCACTACCTTTTTGAACATTCCCCAAACCATCCACCAAAGGCCCGTCCAAAGATTATCCCAGTCAAAATCCATTTGCCGTCTGAACTGCCAGTGTACATTTTGCGGGCGTTCGATCGGGCCGGCCACGAGCTGCGGGTAAAACAGCACATACAATGCATAGATCCCCGGATTCCGCTCCGCACGCTGCTTGCCGCGATAAACCTCGATGGTGTAACTCATCGACTGAAACGTGTGAAACGACAAACCGATCGGTAAAGCAAGCCCGGATACCATTCCGCCAATGTTCCCGACTGATAATCAATCCCCGCCGCAGCCAGCAATCCGGAAATATTAGCATTTAGAAAATCGAAATATTTGAAAAAACAAAGAAACCCCACGTTGGCCACAATGCTCGCCACCAGCATCGCCTTGCGCGGTTTACCGGAGAGAATTTCAATACCTATTCCAGCCAGATAATCGAAGACAATGATGATCCCCAGCAATAACAGGTAGGCCGGGATAAACGAGGCGTAGAAATAGGCGCTGGCAATGAGGAGTAAAATCCATCGCCAGCGCCCGGGTAGTGTGTAGTAGGTGGTGGTTATGAATATGAAAAAGACGATAAAATGGAGGGAATTGAAAAGCATGTGTATAGCCCTTATGGTGAATCAGGGCTAAAACAAAGCATGAATGCGTCTTTTCAAAAGACTTAATTCTCGTAGGGATTATCGGCGTTAGCCAACGGGAAATGGGAGGAATTAGATTCGCGTTAGAACAAACTAGTTTGCCCTCCCGCAGTGCTTTTGCCAAGTAAAGGAATCGTATCAATCACCTCATACTGCCTACGCTTCTCATTATACTTTCTAATTGCAAAAGACTCACAAAGAAACCCGGCCCCATAATCCGTAAAAAGTGAATAGGCCAATGCAATCCACTCGCGCGTAAGCCTGCGGCCGATCGACATATGCGGGTTTTTCGACTCATCCGCCCATTTCTGCATGTATTGCTTTTTGAACTTCTTGTCGAATGCCTTCATGATCACCTGCGTCCGCTCGCGGATGGCGTTGGATGATTCTTCGGTTGGTTTGATGTAGAATGCAGAGAAGTTGGCCCGGTCGAAGTCGGAGAAGCCTGAGAAATTGAGCTGGAAGGGGGTTAAGGGGGAAACCAGTTTGGTGTATTCAGCCAGGATCAATGGATAGTCCGCTTCCGCGGCATCGAAGCCGTCGAGGGAAATATGGCCGTCGGCGTTGGCGCTGCCGTAGCTTTTGCCGATGGCATCGCGGAAGAGCTGCTTGAAGCCTTTTACTTCTTCATGAATAATAGGCGATGGCATGATTGCCAGGGAGTAGGAGCAAATGCCAGGCATAATTCGTTACTTTAATTTTTTGCGAATCTACAAAATCAAATGTTCATACTTCTTAAATCTCCTCCACTTGCCATTCGCTTGCTTTTGATAAACGATCGTCACCGATCCAAAATCGTCAAATATCCGCTCGCCGACTTCGATATTTCCTTTGCGAAAGATCGTCAGATCAATGAATGCAAGTCGACCATCGGAAGTGAAGATAGGTTCCGTAGTAGAAACATAAAAGCCATTAATATTTTTGGCTGACAAAACCGTTCTATAATTAGCACCTTTCAATGTGATTTTCTTTGTCGAGGCGGGTTTCAATGTGCGTTTTCGAAGCGACTTACGTTCGGCTGTACTGATCGCTTTCAGCATTTCCGAATCCCTGAAAAGGGATGCGGGGTCGTAGGATTCATGGCGGGATGTTTTAGTTTCAGTGTCAATCTGATCCTGCGTTTCTCCGCCTACAAATCCGTTCCAAAATATCGTGTAATCCCAGCCATGAGTTCTGTTTAAGATTAGGATCGTCTTCGGCTTTTTATGCGACAAGCTGTTCATAATGGCAAAATTCGTCGGATCGCTGAATGTCACCCGGTAAATTTCTTCGACCTGGCCGACCGCGGCGGTAAGGGTTATGAGACAAAGAACTATGCTCAATTTCAAGACTCTCATAAACGATGAAGTGTTTTTGAATGCAGCCGGCAAATGCGTTTACCTTCCTGTCTTTCATTATAAAATTCTACAAAACCCTAATATAACCACTGATCCTTAAACTATTTTTAAAAAGCACCGTCAAAACAGAGTATCGCGGCCTTAAAATCCAGTCTTTCAAAAAAGACCTTACAAACAATGCGCCTCAAACTCTTAACCCTTTTACTCGGCCTCAGCCTCGCAGCCCCCACCCTAGCCCAGCAAACCACCAACAAACCCGACCGCGTCAAATGGTTCCAGGACCTGGGTTTCGGGATGTTCATTCACTGGAATGTCGACGTGTCCCTCGGAACGGTGATCAGCCATTCGCTGGCCGGGGCTTCGGACGATTACGTGAACCGGTATATGAAGGAGCTACCGACGTTCTTCAACCCCAAAAAGTTTGACCCAGACGAATGGGCGACTGCCGCGCGGCTCGCAGGGATGAAATATGTCGTTTTCACGACCAAGCACCACGCCGGTTTCTGCATGTTCGATACCAAAACGACGACATTCAATGTCATGAACACGCCCTTCAAACGCGATGTGACGAAGGAGATCATCGAGGCGTTCCGCAAGCAGGGCATTGCCATCGGGCTGTATTTTTCACCGGAAGATTTCCTGTTTTTCCACCAGAACAACATCCCGCTCGGGCGTTTGCAGGACAAGCGCCAGTTCCCGATGAACAACCCCAAACTGATGGAGTACGACAAGGCGCAGATCAAAGAACTCCTCACCAATTACGGCAAAATCGACGTCATGTTCTTCGACGGCCCCGGCGACGGGCTGCGCGAGTACGCGTGGAGCCTGCAACCCGAACTCGTCATCACGCGCGACGCCATGAACACGCCCGAGCAAAACATCCCCGACAAAGCCTCGCCGCGCCCCTGGGAAGCCTGCTACACGATGGGCACCGACTGGCAATACAAGCCGACCAATGACCCGCACAAATCGGGCACCGAGATCATCAACATGCTCATCGAGATCCGCGCCAAGGGCGGCAACTTCCTCCTGAACGTCGGCCCGAAACCGAATGGCGAAATCCAGATCGAACAGGAAGCGCTCCTGCGCGAAATCGCCCTCTGGAACTTCGCGAACGGAGAATCCATATACGCCGTCAAACCTTTGCCCGTCATCCGCGACAAGGACATTTGGTTCACGCAATCGAACGACGAAAAGGACATTTACGCCTTCATCACCAAGAAGCGCGACGACGAATGGAAATACGGCCAACGCCGCGAATTCCTCTTTCCGATGATCGAAGGCACGGCTGCAACCAAGGTGGAAGTGCTGGGCTACGGAAGCGAATTGGTGGAATATGTAAACAATTTCGACGCTTCGATCCGGTCGGCCTCAACGCCTCTCGGGCTGGCTGTGAGCGCTGTGAACGGACAGCGGTTTTATACGAACCGGACGTGGCCTAATGCGGTGGTTTTGAAGATTTCGAACGCGAAGTTTAAGGCTCCCGAGGAGAAAAAGACTTCAAAATCGGGGATTGATGGCGCGCAATGACGCCTGACACTGCTAATGCATTGGAATGGAGGCTGCCAGGGTGGTCTCCATTTTTTGTTTGTTTTGAAATGTAAATAGAGGAACGTGAGTTATTGAAAATGTGCCTTGTGACTTTACTGATTAGCCTTCGGTCCTACGCCGCCCTCCGCTTTTCTAGCTTTTGGAAGAAAAAGACCAGTTCGCGGAATGTGCAGAACAGGTCGCTTGCGCGTGGGTTGTGGCCTAGTTCACCTTGCGAGATCATGAAGCCGGTGTAAATCGTCCAGATGTCTTCGATCCATTCGGCGGGGGCCATCATCTTTAACAAGGCTTTGACGTGTTCACCGTAGGCGAGTGTGGCCCAATCCGAAGATTCGGGGGATGTTTGTTGATGGATACACATACTTTTAGGGATTTAATGGATCACAACGAAATCTTCTTCGCCGGGCCCGGGCATTTGATGGACGTAGTGAAGGCGCAAACGAGTAGCCCGGCGTGCGAGTTTCCCTTGCGGCACGATTTCCTGACGGCTAGAATTGCCTATTTTAAGAAGTATGTAAAAGAACTTCCGCCCTTGCTGGCACAGCACCAGATAATGCTTCATTGAATGCACTGTTCCGGGAAATACTGGGCAGAAGTTTGGAATGTAGAAATCTGAAATCAACCCGCTGGCTGCGCCTCCGGCGCATCTTTGAACCGCCTGTTTTTCCCCTGTAATTTCCCAAAAAACAACACGATAGGAAAAATCACTTTCTTCACAAATGCCGGAATGCCCAGCATATCGAACTCTGTACGGTATTTCCGAAGCAAATAAGCCGAGTCGAACGCGCCCGGGCGACCTTTGCCGTGCTCGCGCGAGGAGCGGTAGATTTCACCAAGGAAATACTCGATATTATGCGGCGGCCAGATTTCACCCTTGCAATACAATGTGTTATCACCTGCGTTCCAGAAACGGTGGACAATGCCGGCTTCGAAGGTGGCCGATTCGCCTTTGTGCAAGTAGTAAGGCTGCTCGCCAAGGATTTCAACACCCATTTTACCTTCGAGAATGTGCAGGCTTTCGTGCTGCTGATGGTGCACATGCATGGGCGGGCCCGCGCCAGGACTTACCTGGTTTTCGACCTGGATGTATTCGACGCCGTCGCGGAGCTCGCGGCCGAGAAAAGTCAGCCGCTCGCCGTAGCCATTGTCGATCGTAACGGGATATGCCATTGTAGTCGTTGCAGTTTCCATTAGTTCTCTCTCGTTTTTACGGCTAAACCATTTAAAAGTACTACCGCCAAAACCAATAATACACCCAACCGCACGAGACTCAGTGTTTCCCAGGTTTTGGCGCGGCCGGTCAGATCATCGCTCACGGCAGTTGAGTAGGTAGAAGTAGTAATCGACAAAAGTTCGGGGACAAAATATATCCCGGTAATGACCAGTATCAGCGCGTATCCGCCGAGGGTGATTAGCAATTGTTTGCGTCGTGGCTGGCGCCAGTTGGTAATCAATGCAGCTGCGAGCAACAAAATGGCTACGGGATGTACCGGCTTCCAAAAGTTAACGGCTTGAAGACCGTACTCGCCCTGAAACATGGATAGCGAGCGTGGCGGTGCGACGCTCCACATGGGCACCACGGCCGCATGTTCGTAAATGGCGGCGCCGATGATGGTGATAAAGGCAATCGACGCCAGAATGTGCAAGATGTTTGGAAATGATTTCGTCATGAGATTTAAAAGTTCTATTTTTGGACAACGACCTAAAATTACGACAATTTAGGACATTGACCAAATTTTCATGAACGCGACCCAGGAAAAAATTATTAAACGGGCATTGGAGCTCTTCAATCTCAAAGGTATCGAGTACGTAGGCATGCGTGAACTGGCGGCCGACCTGGGTATGCGCATCGGCAACCTTACCTATTACTTCCCGACGAAGGATGATCTGGTTTTCAGCATCAGTCAGGCCTACACCGAGTCCAATTCAAAGATTCACAGTGATTTGCCCGTAATGAGCCTTTACGATTTCCTACATAAGAACAAGCTGCTTTTCGAAAATGGATTGAAATATCAGTGCCTGCTGCTGAGCATGGTGCATTTAATGGAACAAAACACTCGCATCGCCGCGAACTACCAGGGTAATGTTATACAGAACCGCATGGCCGGCCTGATCCGGGATATAGAGATTTTGGAAGAAAATAAATACCTGAAATTCAGCTGTGAGGATGATAAATTGCTGATCGTTTCCAGCAACAGCCTGCAAAGCCGTTTTTGGCTCTCGGAAGCGGTCCTCACCGAATCACGGCAAAACCTGGCGGCGCAATTGACGCATTATTTAAGGATGAAGGCACATTTGTTCCGACCTTATGCTACTAAGAAGGGGATTTGGGATATTGATAGGTTTATTGAGGAGTTGAAGGAATTCAAATCTTCATAGTTGGGTGAAGTCTGGCAGTTGTTAAGTGATCCTTAATAACTAAATCGACACGCAGTTCACTGACTTTTTGACTCAACCAAATATTGCCATCCCACGCATGAAGCGCAACCCTTTATCTTCTACACTTTTCAACCTAAAAAAGCCCGTCACGATTACCATCGCAACGGGCCCATTTATCAGAAGGTAAACACTTACTTCCTCTTCTTTCCCGTTCCTCCTTAAAACTATCGTCTCTCCTCAATCCACTTCCGCGCATTCACAAATGCTTCCATCCACGGAGAAACTTCGTCCCTACGTCCCTCAGGATAATTTGCCCAATGCCATTGGAAAAGTGATCTTTCGATGTGCGGCATGGTTACCAAATGCCGACCGGTATTATCGCAAAGGATAGCGGTATTATAGTCCGAGCCATTCGGGTTGGCCGGATAAGTTTCGTAACCATATTTGGAAACGATGTTGTATTGATTTTCAGACAATGGCAACTGGAAACGTCCTTCTCCGTGCGATACCCACACGCCCAGGGTGCTACCTGCGAGTGAAGAAAGCATAACCGAATTATTAGGCTGCACAGTCATGGACGTAAAGATACTTTCGTGCTTATGGCTCGCGTTATGCAGCATTTTCGGTTTTTCTTCGTGATCTGGATTGATCAGGCCGAGCTCGATGAAGAGCTGGCAACCATTACAAATACCGATGGAAAGCGTGTCTTCGCGTTTGAAGAAGTTTTCGAGCGCGATTTTGGCCTTTTCGTTGTATAAAAATGCTCCTGCCCAACCTTTGGCAGAACCCAATACGTCGGAGTTCGAGAAACCGCCGACCGCACCGATGAACTGAATTTCTTCCAGGGTCTCGCGGCCGGAAATGAGGTCGGTCATGTGTACGTCCTTCACGTCGAAACCAGCGAGGTACATGGCATTGGCAAGTTCACGCTCGGAGTTGCTGCCCTTTTCGCGAAGTACAGCTGCTTTCGGACGTGGTTTTGAAGCGTCGATCACCGGTTTTTTGCCATCGAACTGCGCAGGGAATTTATAGCGCAATACGTGGTGCTTGTAATTGTCGAAACGCTCTTTCGCAAGGCCGTTGCCGGTTTGTTTTTGGTCTAACAAATAAGATGTCTTGAACCAAACATCGCGCAGGTGGTCAATATCAAAATCCCATTTGCCTGCTGCATCCTTCACAGTCAGTGTAGAAGCAAGGTTCACGGTACCGATTTTATGGAATGCGACTCCATTTTCCGAAAGCACGGCTTCGGCCGATTCATCGGCCTGGAATACGATACCGATGTTTTCAGCAAATAATTTCTCAATAATGTCCTGGTCGCCTAGCACCGACAAATCGATGGAAGCACCCAAGTCACGGTCTGCGAAGCACATTTCGAGCAATGTAGTGATCAATCCACCGCTGCCAATGTCGTGACCAGCCTGGATTTTACCCGCTTTGATCAATTGCTGAATCGCATTGAATGTAGTTTTGAATTGCGCCGCATCCCGAACATCGGGCGTTTCAGAACCTATTTTATTCAAAATTTGCGCGAATGACGAGCCACCGAGTTTGAAACGGTCGCACGACAGGTTGATATAATAAATAGGGCCACCCGATTTTTTCAATACCGGCTCTACCACCGCAGTAATGTCATCACAATGCGCACCTGCCGAAATGATGACAGTACCCGGCGCGATGACATCGCCATCTTTATATTTCTGCTTCATCGACAGGGAGTCTTTTCCTGTCGGGATATTGATGCCGAGGCTGATGGCAAAATCCGAGCAGGCTTGTACGGCTTTGTACAAACGCGCATCCTCGCCTTCATTTTTACAAGCCCACATCCAGTTGGCTGAAAGTGACACGGTCGCAAGTCCGTCCTTCAATGGTGCCCAAACGATGTTAGAAAGCGCTTCTGCTACCGCATTGCGGCTACCTGCCGCCGGATCGATCAACGCCGAAAGCGGGGCGTGACCGATAGAAGTTGCGATACCGTCTTTGCCCTGGAAGTCGAGAGCCATTACACCGACATTGTTCAAGGGCAATTGCAGCGGGCCCGCAGTTTGCTGCTTCGCGACATGGCCACCTACGCAACGGTCGACCTTGTTGGTCAGCCAGTCTTTGGACGCTACCGCTTCCAGTTGCAGCATTTGTTCGAGGTACTCGTGCAGTTTTGAAGTTTCATATTGCACCGGCTCATAGCTGCGCTCTACGGTTTTGTCGCGCATGTACGTTTTAGGTGAACTGCCGAACATTTCGTCCATCGCTAAATCCATCGGCTTGGCGCCAGTGGCCGAGGATTCAAAAGTGAAGCGGTGGTCGCCTGTCACCTCTCCTACCGTATACATCGGGGCGCGTTCGCGGTCGGCGATGCGTTGGAGGAAGTCAATATCGTCCTGGCTGATCACGAGGCCCATTCTTTCCTGGGATTCGTTGCCGATGATTTCTTTCGCGGAAAGCGTCGGGTCGCCAACCGGCAATTTATCGAGATCGATTTTACCGCCTGTTTCTTCTACGAGTTCGGACAAGCAGTTCAAATGCCCGCCTGCGCCGTGGTCGTGGATTGAAACAATGGTATTATTGCCGCTTTCCACCATCCCGCGTACCGCATTGGCTACACGCTTTTGCATCTCAGGGTTGGAGCGCTGGATCGCATTCAATTCAATACCTGAACCGAATGCACCGGTATCTGCAGACGAAACGGCCGCGCCTCCCATCCCTATCCGGTAGTTTTCGCCACCCATTACCACCACTTTATCTCCAGTGGAAGGGGTGTGTTTTTTCGCCTGCTCAGCTTTACCATATCCGATACCGCCGGCCTGCATAATCACTTTGTCGTAACCCAACTTGCGACCGTCTTCCTCATGCTCGAATGTAAGCACCGAGCCGACGATCAGTGGCTGGCCGAATTTGTTTCCAAAATCAGTAGCGCCATTGGAAGCTTTGATCAAGATATCCATCGGAGTCTGATAGAGCCATTTGCGCTCTTCTACCCCTTTTTCCCAGGGACGATTTTCCTCCAAACGCGAGAGCGCGGTCATATATACCGCCGTTCCAGCCAATGGAATCGAGCCCTGCCCGCCTGCCAGGCGATCACGGATTTCACCACCCGAACCGGTTGCCGCGCCGTTGAACGGCTCCACAGTAGTCGGAAAGTTGTGGGTTTCCGCTTTCAATGAAAGAACAGATTCAAAATCTTTGATTTCGTAGTATTCCGGCACATCCGGGCGCTTGGGAGCGAATTGCTGCACGACCGGACCTTTCAGGAATGCAACGTTGTCTTTGTAAGCTGAAACGATCGAGTTTGGATTCGTTTCAGATGTCTTACGGATCAGCTTGAAAAGCGAAACCGGCTGTTCCTGCCCGTCGATCACAAACACGCCGTTGAATATCTTGTGACGGCAGTGCTCTGAGTTCACCTGTGAGAAACCAAACACTTCGGAGTCGGTCAGCTTGCGGCCAAGCTTTTGGGCAAGACCAGTCAAATAATCGACTTCTTCATCGTTCAATGCCAGGCCTTCCTGTTTATTATAAGCAGCAATATCGTCGACCTCCTGTACAGGTTCAGGCTGAATGTTAATGGTGTAAATCTCCTGGTTTAGCTCGCTGTATTTCTGCGAGAGCATCGGATCGAAGTCCGTAAAATCAGCGGTTACCTTCCTGAATTCCTCGATACGCACAATGCCTTCCAGCCCCATATTCTGGGTAATTTCGACGGCGTTGGTACTCCACGGCGTGATCATGGCAGCACGTGGGCCTACGAAAAAGTCTGTGAGAACGGTCTCCTTTCGGAGTTCTGCGCCGCCGAAAAGCCAGCTTAATTTGGAAGAATCGGAGGCATCGAGCGTCCGCTCGGTTTGTAGTGCAAAGACGGTGTCATCCCCGCCAGTGAAGAAGTAAATCATGATGTCCAATTAAGGCGCAAAGGTACGGCTTTTTTGTTTTTTAAACCAGGCAATGAATTGCCTGGTCAAAAAAATCGTTCGCACCTCCGGCACTTCCGTATCACAAGTGCCAGAGGCACAAACGATACTCCAGCCAGGGATTTAAATCCCTGAAAAAGGAATCAGACGGGCGCATGGAAAAGATATTGTTCTTGAAATTCAATGCCGTTCTTTACCAGCATATCCAGGTATTCTTCCGGAAAAGAGATTCCGCAGTGGTGTTCTTCCTGATTTTCAATATACCTGTAAACCCGCTTAATTTCGGATTTACTGTAAGAAAATGCACCGTAGCCCACCTGCCATTCAAACCGACTTTTAAGAAATCCGGATTCGTGGATCCATTTGGAGGATTTAGCCTTCGCAACTTTCATCACTTCTGCGACAGACTGCGCTGACCTAAGAGTAAACAAACAATGCACATGATCCTCAACGCCATTCACAATCAGCGTCCGCGCACCTGCTTCATTTATAAGATTACCAATGACCCCAAACAACTCTTGTCGCCAGGATTTATGCAGCCGGGCAGCACGATATTTTACCGCAAAAACACATTGAATGAAGATTTGGGAATAAGAATTGCCCATCGAACAAGGATTTACGTTCAGCGAAAAGCTAAAAACATAAATCGATTCGCCGAAAACCAATAAGCAAGCGGCTGCAGCTCAATAAGCCAGCAATCTCCCGCAAGCTACCACCGCAACCCATACCAGAATAGAAATCACCGCGCATAAACGTGCGGCGCCGGGCAGCTCGCCGGTGGCGCCCCATCGGGTAAACGGGCCATAAATAAACCGGTGAAACCAAAATACGTTGAGTGCCGCCAGCAGTATCAAACCGATTTTGACCCAAAAAACCGGATCAGTTCCCAGCGCCTGCGCATTCGTGATGAACAGCAGGAGGCCGGAAGGGATAATCAGTATCAACCCACGTTGCGACCATGGTAACAAATGCCTTGAAAGCCCCCTAAGGGGAAGTTCGCGGGAGAAGCCTAGCAGGCGCAGGTCAAACAGAAACGCTGCGCCAACGAGCATCACAATACCTAGTATATGAACGATCTCCAAAGCCGGGTATAGCCATAGCGATTGCCTGATGCCCGCCGCCCATGAAGATTTTTCCAGCCATTCGAGCGATTGATGGTATGACTGCACGCTTAGCGGAGTTCGTATTTCTCGTCCCCAACAAAAATGCGTTCGGCTCGCATTTCATTTTTCTCTGTTTTGTGAGGATAGGCAACAAAACGGATCGTCGTACCTTTTTTGATCATGTCTGCATTCACGCCGCGTGATTCCATCCGGGTAACAGGCGCCAGATACACTGTGGTCATTTCCTTTTTCAGCTTCACCTTCGCAAGTACATGCGGGTTTTCGTAGGTAAGGTCTTCGATTTTGGCTTTAAAATCAGTCGGTTTAGTCTGGTCGTAATCGGCCCAGCCGTGGTGCAGAACAGTGAACGAAGCGCAGATGAGCAGCGCAATAGCAAGTGAAACGTTTTTGAGCTTAGACATAACCTGTTGAGTTTAGTGCACTTAAAAGTAAACAAGATCATCTGTTTTAAAAAACCGAGCCAAATACAAAGTCGCTAAAAGCCCCGCCAAAATGTTTTCCGCTATATTTGCCGGGTACCATACAACACTCTGTCTTGAAACATCTGCTTCTTTTCGCGCTGCTAATAGCGGCCACCCACAGTTTCGCACAGGACGGCCGATTGCCGCTCGACTCCAAAAACAGCATCAGCTACACCGATTCGGGTCAGCCAAAGCTTGGCAGGACAGAGCTTCACGAGAAGATCAGGGCATGGGTCGACAAGAAGTTTGGCAATGCACAAAATGCGATAACCAGCGATGACACCCAGGCAGGCATTATCCTCATCACAAGCTATATACCCGTCATACACTCGGACTACCAGTATGTCCGCTTCGACCTTGGCGTTCAGTATAAAGACAACCTGTACGATGCCCGCATTACAACACTCGACGGTGTTTCCGCCGAGCACAGCCCCATCCGTTTGGGCGCAAGAGATAATGACAATATTACCGCCAAAGAGCAAATCATTAAAACAGAAAGCAATCGCAAAAAACGGAAGGAAGCAGAACTGGCGCTACAAACAGCGAAAGCCGATAATGATGGCATTAATACATCCTTATATAACCTGCTGGCCGACCTGAAAGCTTATATCACCGGACCCAAAGCGGAATAAAACGGGGCCGTTATTTCAGCCCTTTCCATTTCTTTATTAGCATTTCTGCAATCACTTCATATCCCTTGTCGGAGGGATGTAGTCCATCATAGGTCATATCGATCGATTGTTCGGGATATGGGTATTCGTCGGTCTGCGGATTATAAGGTATACCAACATAATCCGGGTATTTATAATCCTTGTAAGTCCCGGTTTGCGGGTCTTTCACCCGCTTGAACCGGACTATATTATCCAGATTGATGCCTGCGTTATGATATAGATCTACAACAGGAAACTTCCCCTTCTGCCCAATTTCCACTACCGCATTGGCAAACTGCTCCAGAGTCTGGCCATTTTTGGGCATATAAGAACCAAATGCGTTGTTTTTATAGCTGTTAATATACACAAAATCACCCCGCTGCATGGGTGTGATCAGGATGATCTTCGCCTTTTTATTGAGCTGCTTTAGCTTGTCTGTAATAACCCTGAATGCGCCGTAAACGGTACCAGTTCCCTTGCCTTGCTGGTAATCCACAAACGTGCCGAGCGGTTTGCCCTGCCACCAGTCATTGGTACCGAGGAAAACCGTGTACACATCGCCCCGCACAAGCCCCAACGATTCGATCTTATCGGCGATGTTTACTGACGTCCAGCCATTATGCCCCTGATTGATATAGGTAACCTGCGGAAATTTCTCCGTAATGAGCGTAAGATACCCTTTGGTAACACGATTCCCGGTTTCGTTCTGATGGTCATTAAGGTAAGTAATCGAATCGCCGATGGCCACCCAGGTAATTTTTCGCGGTTTTGAAGCCGCAACGGTGATCACAAGCGCAAGAAGAATCAGAAATCTTTTCATCAGCTCTATGGATTTGAAAATTTCCTGAAAGTTAGCGCAACGATTCAGACCTTGCAAATGTGCTCCACCCTCATAAATATCTTCGCCCCGGGCAAGTTGCATTGTGGCATAATCGTCTCCGCCAGGTCAAATTTAATTCACAGAGCGTAAATTTATTCTACAATAATACGACACTATTTTACAACTTGAACAGCTCAATAGACAATAAGGCCTCTGAGGATATAAATTTACAATTGATTGAAATTCAAAAAATTACGCTTAATTTTAGTTGTAGAAGTATATTCGGCATCTAACTACGCGTCAGTAAACCTCAAAGTAACCGCATGGATCAAACACAAGAAGAAGCGTCACGCATCGAATTTGCTTTTAATTTATTGTAGGATTAATATTACAACATCTTGCAAGATGTGGAACAGCCGAAAACCACTAAAAACGAGTAGGCAAAAAACGCTAATCTCATCAATATCATGGTAGGAATTGGACTTTCTCTTACGCAGCTTCTTTTGTGGCTTGACTCTATTCTTCCTAACGTTGCTATCACCCTGACCTGGTAATAGCCTTAAGGCATCAAAAAACGAGGCCATTCTCTTATGAGATGGCCTCGTTGCATTTTACTGGATAGCGCTTTGCTCGTTTTCGTTCACGCAAAAAAGCTAGGGCGCTGCAGATACTCCGGGTGCCAGCTCGCGTCGCGTCGGCGCAATGCCCGTGCGATGCCGAGAATTTCTTCCTGATGGCTACGCTGATGTTCGTCAGTACCCTGAGCGGCAAGATATTCGCCTACAATCTCCCACTCAAACGAATCGGCGCGCGAATCGTAAATACCCACCGGAACACGATTTTCATCGGTAAGCATCAGACTCTGGACCAGCTGAGCCTCTTCCTGAGTTGGACAGCCGACGTGCTGATACTGATCATTCAGCATATATAGGACCGAGTACCGGTTCTCCGAATATTCTTCTGTTACTTGTTTGGGTTCATTGAAGAACTGACCCAAAAACGTCCGGAAACCTACCGGAGCATGCTTTCTTTTACCCTTTTGTACTTGTTTCATGGTATTGAATTTTATGGAATGCCCTGTGGGCAATATTTTCAGGAGGTTTTTAGCCAATTCGGGACGAAACCCACAACAACGGTAAAATACTAAATGCATTTATTAGACACAAAACGACTTACCAGGATATTATCCTAATCGACAGTATTAACTATCATTGTCTATCAATAGTTTACAAAGCTAGCGATTCTTTTCCGATTTGCTCAAAATTCTTACTATCACCATTTCAATTTATTAAAATAATACTATTACTAAGCTTCTTAACATTCCAATTTTGCGCATTTTGAAACAAAAAAAATCGCTGACAGGGCTACTTCCCGTCAGCGACCATTCGCTACTTGTTACAGGTCCATGTTGCTACCTTGAAGCAACCTTCCGGCCTAAGCCTCCTGCATATATGCTTCTTCGATGAGCCTTTTAATGTCTTCCTCGCATTCTTTCACGCGAATGGAAATACTGGTACCGAGCCAGATCGTGCTACCATGGCTATACCCCATGTAATACAGGATCTTCTCTACGCTTACGTTGAGGCTCTCGTCGAATTCGCCGGTAACTTTGATGAAAGGCATCATGGTCTGAGGATTTTTGGTTTACTGAAATATAATCTATTTACTTCGATTATACATGTTTTTTATCAAATAATTCCCATAAAATTTTTCATTTATAAGGTGGTGTGATTTTTTAAGGGCGGTCGGCATCAGCAAAACCAGAAGCGATGGAAACAACCACGGAATTAAACCCCAAAGACAATCACCTTTGGTGGCAAACAGGCGTAATCTACCAGATCTACCCACGCTCGTTTCAGGATGCAAACGGCGACGGCATCGGGGATCTGAAAGGGATCGTCCAACGGCTCGACTATCTGCAATGGCTGGGCGTGGACTGCGTGTGGCTGTCACCTATCTACCCATCCCCGATGGCAGACTTTGGGTATGACATCTCCGACTACCGGGGGATCCACCCGCTGTTTGGAACGATGGAAGATTTCGATGAACTGCTCGACCAGGTCCACATCCGCGGCATGAAACTGATCCTGGACCTGGTCCCCAATCATACCTCCGACCAGCACCCTTGGTTCCTCGAGTCGCGCTCCTCCCGGGATAATCCGAAACGGGACTGGTACATCTGGCGCGATGCCGGCGAAATCGGCGCACTGCCCAACAACTGGCTTAGCGTCTTCGGCGGTCATGCCTGGGAATGGGACGAAACGACGGGACAATACTACTACCACGCATTTCTGAAACAGCAGCCCGACCTGAACTGGCGCAATCCCCAGGTGCAAAAGGCCATGACGGACGTGATGCATTTCTGGCTTGGCAAGGGCGTAGATGGCTTCCGCGTAGATGTAATGTGGCATATGATCAAAGATTTACAGCTGCGCAACAACCCGGTGGTACCAGGCTCCCCATTCGATGAAACCGAGCTGATCTACGAGTACCACGATCCGGTGTATTCCACCGACCAGCCCGAGGTTCATGACATTGTGCGCATGATGCGGCAGGTAACCAATCAATATGAGGATCGAGTTCTGATCGGCGAGATTTACCTGCCTATTCACAAGCTGGTGACATACTATGGTCCAGACAAATCCGGCGCGCATCTTCCCTTTAATTTCCAATTGCTAACCTTACCCTGGGATTCTGAGCAGATCGCCCGGGCCATCGATGAATACGAAGGGGCCCTGCCGGCAGATGGCTGGCCCAACTGGGTGCTTGGCAATCACGACCAGCCGCGCGTAGCCAGCCGCGTAGGCCGCTCACAGGCGCGCGTGGCGGCAATGCTGCTACTGACGCTGCGCGGAACGCCGACTATCTATTATGGTGAGGAAATCGGTATGCGTGATGTGCCGATCCCGCAAGAGGAGATCGTGGACCCACAGGGATTGAATATGCCCGACCGCAACGTGAGCCGCGACCCTGCGCGCACGCCCATGCAATGGAATGCCGATGAATTCGCCGGGTTTTCGCAAAACAAGCCCTGGCTTCGGCTGCCGTATAGCTTCCGCCGCGTGAATGTGGAATTACAAAAACAGGACCCGGACTCGATGCTCTGCTTTTACCATAGCCTGACTTCCCTGCGCAAAAGGCATCCTGCATTTCAGACAGGAAAATACACCCCGGTTTATTCAGACAAACAACTGATCGCATTCATTCGGGAGAACGAAACTGACCGCTTTTTGGTGGTACTTAATCTGAGCCATAGGCCAGGTTATTTACGGCTTAAAAATGAAACCTTTACCGGCGAGATCGTCATCAGCACCGAGACGGAACGGATCGGCCTGCGCATGGAGAACAACCTGCTTCTGAGCGGGGATGAAGGATTGATCGTAAGATTGGAACGTTGAGCAGGTTAATCAGGCTTTTTCAAGCAGTTCTTTCAGGACCAGCGCCTGGTTCCGGTCTTGTGTTTTGGCCGCAAAAAGCAGGGTTACCACCTCATTTTCTGAGATCAGGGAGCGCAGGGCATTCAATGCGTCCGAATCTTGAAGTTCCGCTTGATAGCGGGCGCAGAACTCATCCCAGTGGTCCATATGGGCATGAAACCAGGTTCGCAGCTCGTTGGACGGCGCTACTTCCTTCATCCAGCGGTCGATACGAGCCGCTTCCTTGGTCAGCCCGCGTGGCCACAGGCGGTCTACCAATACACGGTAGCCATCGGTGGCCACTACGGGCTCATAAACGCGTTTTGTTTTGATCGTCATAGGCTATTGATTAAAGGTTTTCTTCCCTTTAAAGTTAGCCACCCCTGCCGGTTTACGATTGTTGTCGAAAGTATTTTTTATAGGCAGCATTTCACCCATCCCTCAGTTCAGGTTCCTGAATTCGCTGGGTGATTTGCCGGTTTTGGCCTTAAATATTTTGGTAAAATGGGATGGATGCTCAAAACCCAGATCGTAGGCGATTTCACTGATCGACTGCCCTGTTCCCCAAAGCAGGGATTTGGCCTTCTCGATCATGCGTAAATGAATATGCTCCTGGGTGGTTTTGCCAGTGAATCGATTGAGCATATCAGAGAGGTAATTGGGCGAAAGATTCAGCTGCGAAGCGAAGTATCTGACACTGGGCAAGCCTGCTTCGATCAGCGTATCTTTCGCAAAATAGTCGTTTAGCAGTCTTTCGAAATGCTGCACAAGGTCATTGCTTACTTTCGCACGGGTGTAGAACTGCCGGTCATAGAACCGGTCGCAATAGTTGAGCAGCAACTCGACATTTCCGCTGATCAGTCCAAGCGTATGCTTGTCGATATTCTGGGAATATTCCCTTTCTATCTTGGCCACGCAATCGCGGATTATCTGTTTCTCATCATCGGAAATATGTAAGGCCTCATTGACATCGTAACTAAAAAACGAATACTGGTGTATCTTTTTCCCAAGCTCGGTGGAATTAATCAGGTCGGGATGGATGAAAAGTGCCCAACCCTGCTCCACCCCGCCTTCTTCGATGCTGCCACTTATGACCTGCCAGGGCGCGGTAAACATCAGTGAGCCTTCGCTAAAATCGTAGGTTCCCTTTCCGTATTTCAAAACACCTTGGACGCGCTTGCACGAAATCGTGTAGAAGCCAAACCGGAAGGAGGTCAACTCGCGCGGGCATTGCGCGTAAAACTGCGTATTGTCAATCAGACTGATCAGCGGGTGTTTGGGCTTGGGAGCACCCACGTAGTCGTGCAGGCCGCTAATGGACTCGATATCTAGATACTGACTGGTCATAACATGGGAATACCTGATTGATAAAATCTAAAGGTGCGCTGCAATCAGATTCTTGATCGCCAAATCATCCATTTCTTTTCTGGCTTCAAGTAGCTGCACCGCATCGGCCCCTACCGGGTAACGCAACCGCTCCGAGCCGTCGCTTGCCGCTTCAAAAATCGCTTCTGCCACCTCCCACACGTGCTCGGACATCGGCCAGGTGTCAACCTTGCCTGCGAACTGGTCATATGCCAACTGGTAGTCCAACAAATCGCCCGCGCCGAAAGTTGCTAGAGACCGGCCAGCAAAATCGGTTTTATAACCACCCGGCTCAACTATTTTCACTTTTATACCCAGTGGTTCGAGCTCATATTGCAGCGACTCGGAAAGTCCCTCTACCGCATATTTGGTAGCATGGTAAAGTGTTGAAAAAGGAAAAGCGATCCGGCCGCCCATCGATGTTACATTCACTATCACTCCACTCTTGTTGCTGCGCATGTGCGGCAAGATCGCCTTGATCAGCTCAATCACTCCAAACACATTCACATCGAACTGCTGGCGTATCACCTCTCCGGGAGCCGCCTCCAACACACCCAGTGAACCGAATCCCGCATTGTTAACCAGCGCATCGATTCCACCAAAACGCGCAATCCCTTCCTGCACCGCTTTTTCGATGCTTGCGCTGTCGGTCACATCCAGCCGCACCAACGCCAGACGATCAAGCCCGCGCAACTCCGTCTCTTTTTCCGGCGACCGCATTGAAGCGATCACATTCCATCCATTTTTTTGAAATAACCGTGCAGCATCCTTCCCAAATCCGGAGGAAGCACCCGTAATCAATACTGTCTTTGTCATTGTTATATTTGTTTAATTCAATGATGCAAAGGTGGAGCGCTTGCAATTGGCGGGCTTATAGATTTCTCGGGAAGGCTTATACTTTTCAACGGCCGGATTTCAGGCCATCATTTTATTACCTTTACAAAATCGGGTTTATTCAAAACGCTTTCATCAACATTATCATCAAATACCCGCCCTTATGGCTCAACAATCCTCAATTCCTACCTTGTTCGAATGGGCCGGCGGAATGCCTGTTTTCGAAAGGCTGACAGATTCATTCTATCAAAAGGTCCTGAAAGACCCGTTGCTGGAACCGGTATTTAAGCATATGTCGCCCGAGCACCAGCGGCATGTCGCACATTTCATCGCCGAAGTCCTGGGCGGCCCCGAATGGTACAGTACCGCGGAAGGCAGCCATTTTAAAATGGTCCAGAAACATTTGGCCAAGCATCTGACCGAGCAGCACCGCCAGCGCTGGGTGGGGCTGCTTTTGCAAACGGCAGATGAGATCAACCTGCCTGATGATCCCGAATTCCGTTCTGCATTTGTAGCCTATATCGAATGGGGCACCAGGATTGCGGTCATCAACTCCAACAGCGACGAGCTGCAAATGAACCCAGAGGAGCCGATGCCCAAATGGGGCTGGGGTGTTCCTGCCGGCCCCTACATGGGGTGATGCCATCAGAACCGGCACGTATTCTGCCTGAGTGGCCTAAACAATTCCAGCAGCAAAGCTATGCCTCTTAAAATCAATAGACTTCTGGCGAATATCATGTGCTTGATCAAAATTTCTCACTCAAAACTATCGGCCGCAGAAACAGGGAAAGCTACCTGGCAACAGATAAGCTTTTGCTTAATTCAGGTTTAACCCAACGGTCAGACCCACATAGGGCTTACCCTGGTAGATCCAGTATTGCCTGTTGTCGTCCAGCAAATGATCGACCCCCAGCGCAAGGCCAAAATTAAGTTTCTCAACTGCCATCAAAACGCAGAATGCCTTTGACCAGATAAAACCGTCATATTCAGTGTTGATATTATTATCAGTAACCCAGGGATTGAGCGGCGTTACGCCGATCCCGGTTGCTAATCCCGCCGAAAAACCAAGGTGGGTAACCCGTTGATTCAATTTGCCAATCGGATTGCTTTTGTAGGACAACTCGTAGGTATCATTCCGGTAACCTACATATACTGCGCCATTCAGGTGGTTGCTTAGCTGTGGGGTGAAAGAGCTGGTGGAAGGCCTGTACTTGAACGGGATCGTAAGCACATCCAGATCAAAACTGTTTTTCCAGTACTTGCTTGCTCCAATTTCCTTCTCCACCCCGCTCCGGGGGTATATACTTGGCTTAGGAGGCTTCGGGGCGGATCGCTGCGTTCTCCAACCCGCTCCCAATGGATATACAAGGACAGAATCCTCTGCATTCTCAACATAAACTGCTGTTTTTTGCTCGCCGATTTTCGTCTTATAGACACCGTCTGTCAGTTTGTACTTAGGGCTGTCCTTTAAGGCATGGCAGGAAATCAAGCTGGCAGATACTAACAACAAAAGTAAAATACGGCTCATGGGTTACAGGTTGTTTATTAGAAGCGGTTCCAAATTTAAATTGAAAATTCCTCCGCTTCATCGACCGTGTCTAGCCAGGGGTTGATGTAAAATCCGTTCTCCGGTTTAGTTATTGCCGACAATTGTCGGTGTAATCTCGTCCCATTCACTTGTTGAAGAATCGGATAGTTTAACATAGCGTTTTGATCCCGACCGATTAGGAAAGTAAACCGTCGCTCCCGCTTTGTAGGCGCCATAGGTCGCGTTTAGACTCGTTTTTGTCGGCATTGCCGTAGCAGGATCAGTAAAGTTTAAGTTTTCCGCAAGGACCCAACTGTAAACTCCACCTACATTCTTACAAGTATAACTGGTTGTCGTGCTACCGGCGCTGACGACTATGTTCTGGTCCACATAAAACCCACTAGGATTTGGAAGAGTACCATAGCCAATATAGACATATGAGCCTGTCGGTGTTGTCTTTTTGTTATTAATCAATAGAGCCTTACTCGCCGTCGTATACCCTGAAATATAACTATTCTGAGTTGCCGCGGCCGAGATAATGACATTGTCAATTACTTTCGTTTCCTTCCCCGCAACCCTTATTTGTGGATCGGTATCGTCGTTGATAAGATTTATTTTATTATCCCGAAAGGTTCCGCGCGAACAGGAACTATCAGCAATTAGTGCGTAGCTTCCCAGTGAAACGTGCCTGTTGGTGAAAGTATTTCGGCGAATTAAGAAATCAAAAGACCTGAAAATCTGAATTCCCGGACTAATTAAAGCGCCGCCAAGATCACCAGGCGATGTAAATTCGTTTTCCTCAATCACCAGGCCCCCACTGGACTGTTCCCAATACACAAATCCCTCAGAAAAGAAGTTCTTACGCACACTCACATTTTTGTTTTGTATTGAATCGTTTACATCTATTTGCAGGGCGAAAGTGCCCAGTGGATTAGTCGTGTGGTGGAAGAAGACTTTATTGCCTTCGATTCTGTTTTCGCCAAAGTATTTTTCGTAAAAGATCAGTCCTTTGTAAGTAAGTGATTCGGTACCCTGGTTGTTGATGATTATCGTGTTGTCAATTACGTCTATTCCTCCGTCACGGAATTGCGCGCCGATAGCATTGAAGCTGTAAATGGTATTATTAATAGCTTTACCGCGCGCATTGGCATGATAATCAAGCGGCGCGGTATTGCCCAATACTTTTAAGCCGTAGCAAATGTTACTGTCCATGATTAGGCCCGTTGACATGTAACGTCGATCGCTCGTAGCCAATGCGTGTTTACAATCTGATATCCTGTTTTTAAAAGCTGTGACATTGTGCCCGATCATACCAATCCCGTAGCCAACTGGGGAGGAGCCAACTAAATTCGAATAGCCGTCAATATCTAATCGCTGTACCAAGGCGTTAATATTGGCATCGATTAAAACCCCAAGTTGCCCCAAACCATTTCCACGATACCTGCCTCCGTCAATTTTCAAATTAGTGCAGTAGGATAATTGTAACGACCCGAAGAATAGAGAACTACTGTGGTCGAAATTAAGATTTGAAATCTCGATCCTGTCCAGAGCGCGGTAAGCATATATTTTTGATCCTGTAAAGGGTTCTATTGCCGGATTCGTCAACGTAATGACATTCCCCGTTTTGCTTTTAATTTGTGACATATGTCCATAATTATATGTCTGATTTGCGAGCTCGGTGTTAGAATAGCTGATACCTCCCTCAATCCTTACAATGTCCCCAATGTTCAATGCAGCCGCACCCTCGAAAACAAACTCCGCAGAACCGTCCTGTATATTAATTGAGGTTGCGGTATGGGAATATACCGCAGCGGAATTACCGGTGCGCATTAGAAATGCATTTGGCGGAAGAGCAGAACTAGGCGAGGAATGCGCCTTGATCGTAGCGTTATTTCCGATAATTTGTGAATCGGTATTCTTAATAAGAACTTCATTAGACACCGCATAAATAGCGTCCTTTCTAAACATATAACGAGCATTGGGAACATTTAGACAAGCTTGCAGCGCCGCAAGATCATCGGTTATCCCGTCACCTTTGGCACCAAACATTTCAGGCGTAATAAAATCTGAGTCGATGACATACTGGCGATTGGCACTAGTATCCACTATGAGAGTTCCGGAATTGTCAACCAATGTCGAAGCATTCGGATCGTACCGAAAAGTGTAGACCCGGCCATAATTCGTTACCAGTACCACATGCGCTGAATCCGCACCGCCATTTCTTAATTCATCAATTGTCAAGTGCTTGACAAATTCAGGTGTACTTAGTACTAGTGTTGAATTTTCCTGGTTGACTCTGGATGTGTTTTCTTTTTCAAGGATGGAATATGACAACGAAGTCACAAATACAAACTGACTCTGATCGTTGGCATTTTGATTTCCTCTTAGCAATGTGAACTTATTAGCCTTCGTGGAGGTGGTAAACTTCCCCTTAACTGTATAGGTAACAACAGGTCTTGCCGGTGAAAGCGTAGCACCGACATAATCGGAATAGGTGCCCGATGTCTGGACAAATCCATCTGGCGTCACCAATTTTACTTTAAATGAATAATTTTCTTTGAATACAAAGACTGTGTTAGATGGTAATTCAAGCAGGCTCGCTTTAATGACAATTTCCACCTCTTCGCCGATCTGAATGCGGGATGCGTTTGTTTCAAGTGTGAATTTGACTGGGTCGACCGACTGGCCTCTAACTCCCATCAAACATGAAACAGAAAGAATAACAAAAAGTAAAAAGTGTTTCATTAGTAACAAGTTTTTCGTTGAGTATATGATTTGACTGCATAATATAACACCGATTTGTTACATCAAAACTTTTAACAAGAATCCGTGCGTATTCGACTGAAATTAGCCCGGCAACGGAGCTTTGACTGCTCAGATACTCGCTTGCTTGACCATGCTCCGACTAGGGGGATAGGTTTTAGAAGATGTTAGCCTGCCTACGAGCTCGCGGCGATGTCTATCCGCTTGCCACACGACATTGCACCTATCCAGCCGCGGAGCGCATTCTACGAGAACCAGTCCAACAGAATAAAATATTGGAATTCTGCAATTCATTAAATCCAAAATACGAAGACTAGCCTGCTCTCACGTTTTTTATTCCGCTTTTTCCAACGATCAGGCAATATTATCGAAGCATTGATATATATTTGGTTAACAACAAATGGTTTGACCCTGACCTACGATGACAACTCCGCTTTCCTCTTTATCTGATGATCAGCTTGCGGCGGCGCTCAGGGAGGGTGAGGAACGGGTGTTTGACGAAATCTACGTCCGCTACTGGGACAAGCTCTACTATACGGCCCATCGCATGGTCAAATCGGCTGCTGTGGCCGAAGAGATTACGCAGGACACATTCATGTTGTTCTGGATGAAGCGCGAAACGCTTCAAATACAGTCACTAGGCCCTTATCTGGCCGCAATGCTGCGGTACGAGGTGTACCGTTATCTGGCCAAATCAAAACAAGCGCAATACGTAGAGCAATCGATCAGGCACGAGGTGGCCTCGTCGGTCTCGATGGACCAGGAGATCGAGAACCGTCTGCTGCTGGAAATTATTACCAATCTTACCAACCGACTGCCCGAAAAATGCCGGCTGGTTTTTCAGTACAACAAATTACAAGACCGCTCACTGCCCGATATCTGCGAGGAGCTCAACATTTCGCCTAAAACCGCCGAAGCGCATCTCACCAAGGCCCTGAAAATCGTCAGGGCAAGCTTAAATAACGTAATGGCGTTATTACTGCTGTAAAAATTTTCATTATCCACTAAGGGGTTTTTATCGCAACTGCCCTCTATGTGTTGCAAAGGGCTAATCCGCTTTGCAATGACACAGGAATACATCAGACTGCTCGCCAGGAAATTCTTCGAAGGAACCGCTTCGGAAGAAGAAAAACAGCTATTGCACGAGTGGTACGACCGGCTCCTTGATGATGAAAGTCCCCAAAACATTGCTACCGGGGCGCCCGAAGGGGCCGCTGAAATACGTGACCGCATGCATGCCAATTTACAGCACAGGCAGGGACAGCAGCGTCAGGTAAAACGCTTTGGCTGGGTGCGCCGGCTCACAACCTGGTCCTCGGCCGCAGCGGCGGTGATCATCATCGGCTTTCTGCTTTGGAGCAACGAGCGCAAACCCACCCCTACCGATTTCAAGCTGGCGCAGGCGCCATTGGGAAAAACACTGAAAGTAAACCTGCCCGACGGCTCGCATATCTGGCTCAATGCCGGTTCCGCGCTAAGCTACCCTGTTACGTTCGAAGGCAAAACGCGGGAGGTCGTTCTGCGCGAAGGACAGGCATTCTTCGATATCGCCCGCGATACCACCAGGCCTTTTATAGTCCATGCCAAAACGCTGGACATTACCGTACTGGGCACCTCATTTGATGTAAAAGCCTATCAGAACGATCCGGACATTAAAGTGACGGTCAAAACCGGCAAAGTCGGCGTCAGGGTGCGCGACAAACCCGGCCAGCCTGCATTGATGCTGCTTCCTGCCGAACAGGCCGTAGTAGCCGAAAAAGCGCAGAAGATCCAGGTCAACGAGATCAGCAAGCCTGCCATCGCACCCTGGAAGGATAACCGGATGGTATTCGAAGATGAATTGCTGGTGGAAGTACTGCATGCACTGGAAAGAAAATACAATCAGCACATTGTTATCGAAAAAGCGGAGCTTTCCGCCGAAAAGATATCGCTTACCCTGAATGATCAGCCAATGACTGACGTGCTGAAAGTGCTGGGCTTTTCGAAGAATTTCAATTATTCACAACTAAACGATAGCACGATAGTCATAAGATAGGATACCAAAAAATGCGGGCCGGCTTTCCAGGAAGGCTGGTTCGGTTGAATACCGGGAACACTGCGAATGTCCCCGGTATCAGATGTCCCCTGCCAGCCAATGCTTGGAACCATGAATGGCGGGTGGACGCGGTTTAACAGCTTAACCATTAAACATCAGACAAATATGGTGAAATATTACCATAAGGGACTCCCCTTGTTCAAAAAATGTATGCGCATCTCTACGCTGATACTGGGTATTAATGTTCTGACAACCGCTCTGCTGATGGCCGGCCCCACGGAGGCCCAGCATGTGAGCATGGATGTCAGGCAAACCCGCGTAAAGACAGTTCTAAGACAGATCGAGCAGCAAACCGGACTCACTTTTGCATTCGATGAGAAGCTGGTGCGCAAGGCGCCGGAGGTCACCATTTACGCATTGGGCCAACCCATACCGGCCATATTGAAGATGATCGAAAAGCAAACCCAACTGGAATTCAGGCAGGTAGGCAATATGATCGGCATTACAGAACGGCCGAAATTGGAAATTACGCGTGAGATCACGCCGGTAACGCAAACGGCCGCCCGGCCCGTGAAAGGCAAGGTTACCGACGAGAAGGGAGAGGCCCTGCCATCGGTGGCAATTCGTGTAAAGGGTACCAATGAGGGCACCATGACCGACATCGAGGGCAACTACTCCATTGATGTAACTGGCGACGAGTCCATTCTGATATTCAGTTTTATCGGTTTTGTCGCGCAGGAAGTAATGGTCGGCGCGCGCAGCACCGTGGATGTAGCCCTGAAACCGGATGTCTCCACGCTGACCGAGCTGGTAGTAACAGGTTACGGCGCCCAGCGTAAAAAGGATTTGATCGGGGCGGTGTCGGTCGTAGACGTCGAGCAATTAAAGCAAACCCCTGACGGACAGGTCACCAACCAGCTGCAAGGACGCGCTTCGGGCGTGACGATCCTGAGCTCCGGGCAGCCGGGCGAGACCCCGCAGGTCCGCATCCGCGGCTTGAACACGTTTGGGAACAACTCGCCATTGTATGTTGTCGACGGGGTACCGACGACCTCGATTGCCGACCTGAACAGCAATGACATTGCTTCGATGCAGGTGTTGAAAGATGCGGGTTCTGCATCGATTTACGGTTCGCGGGCGGCAAATGGCGTGATCATTATCACCACCAAGAAGGGTAAGGACAAAGTGAAAGTGAATTACAGCGCGTGGTTCGGTGTACAAACGCCTCCCGGCGGCAATGTGTGGAACACGCTCACCCCGCTGGAACAGGCGCAGCTTAAATTCCAGGTACAGAAAAACTCGGGGCTGACCGTAGGCGACGACCAATACGGCCATGGCACCTCTCCCGTTTTGCCGGATTACATTTTACCTGCCGGCGCCAAAGAAGGCGATCCGGGCACTAATCCCGACCTGTATTATGTGAACCCTAATTATACTTCGGTCGACGATTTCAACACTTTCAATCAGATCGTAAAAGCCAATAAGCAGGGTACCGACTGGTTTCACGAGATTTTCAAAACCGCCCCTTCCACAAGCCACAATATTTCGCTCAGCGGTGGCAGCGACCAGGGCAACTACCTGTTCTCGCTGAATTACTTCAACCAGCAGGGCGCATTGACAAACACCTACCTGAAACGCTACACGCTCCGCTCCAACAGCCAGTACAACATCGGCAAGCACGTGCGGATCGGCGAAAACCTGGCCTATTCAATTTCCGACAACCCTAAGACGAGCCTTTCCGACGGCGGTTCGGCCATTGCATTCTCCTTCCGTATGCAGCCGATCGTGCCCGTACACGACATCATGGGCAACTACGCCGGTAGCCGCGCCTCGGGTATGGGCGATGCATTCAACCCTGTGGCCATGCGCGACCGCACACGCTACGACAAGGGCCTGGACAACCGCCTTTTCGGTAACGTTTTCGCAGAAATCGATCTTTTCAACTACTTTACCTTCCGCACCAGTCTTGGCGGCGAGAATTATTCCGGCAGGTGGAACTCGTTTGCCTTTCCGAGCTACGAGAACAAGGAAAACAGCAACACCAACACGTATTCGGAAGGTTCCTACTCGGGTTTCAACTGGACGTGGACCAACTTGCTGACCTTTCACAAAACCATGGGCAAGCACGATCTGACCGTAGCGGCCGGCACCGAAGCTTACAGCGGCAAGTATTACGAGCTCGGCGGCAGTACACAGGGTTATTTCTCGTTTGACCCCAATTACATGAACCTGGGCACCGGCTCGGGCACGCGTACCAATTCCAGCAGCCGGTCGGCCGATGCATTGTACTCGCTACTCGGCCGTTTGGACTACATCTTCAATGACAGATACCTGTTCGGCGCGATCCTTCGCCGGGATGGCTCCTCAAAGTTCATCAACGAACGCTACGGCTTTTTCCCGGCTGTGAGCGCCGGCTGGCGTATCTCGCGTGAGGACTTCATGCGCGGTCTAACCTGGATCGACGATCTGAAACTGCGAGCCAATTACGGTATTATGGGTAACCAGATCAATGTTAGCTCCGGCAATGCATTTACTACTTACAGCTCCAACCGTCGCAGCTCTTACTACGATTTGGGCGGCACCAGCGGTTCGGGTGCATTGGAAGGCTTTGAAAAGAGCCAGATCGGAAACCCGAATGCGGTTTGGGAAAAAAATGTGAGCACCAACATCGGTATCGACGCGACTTTCTTCAAGGGCAGACTCGATGTAATCGCCGACTACTATGTGAAGGAGATCAAAGACCTTCTTTTCAATCCTGCGCTGATCGGTACAGCGGGTGGGGGCTCGGTGCCTTATGTAAACATCGGTCAAATGAAAAACAGGGGTATCGATCTTCAAATCGACTCGAAATTCGATCTGACGCGTGAGCTGAAACTGAATGCAACCCTGACGCTTACGACCTATAATAACAAAATTAAAAAGGTCACCAACAGTACCAATTACTTTGACCTGGAGGGCCGGGGTTTCGATGGTGCATCAATCGTTCGTAACCAGGTGGGCAGTTCCATCGGCCAGTTCTTTGGCTACAAAGTAATCGGTTTCTGGAACTCACAGGAAGAGATCGCGGCAGCCAATGCAGAGGCTGTGCAACGAACCAGCGATCCCAATGCGGTCTTCCAGGATGGCGCTTCGGTTGGACGTTTCCGTTATGAGAACATCAACGGCGACGGGCAGATCACCGCGGCCGACCGTCAGATGCTGGGCAATCCCAACCCTGATTTCAGCTACGGTCTGAACCTGGCGCTGAATTACAAAAACTTTGATTTCAGCCTGTTTCTCTACGGTGTGCAGGGTAACCAGCTCTGGAACCAAACCCTGTGGTGGAGCGATTTCAACTCCTCGCGCTCGGGTGCGAAAAGTAAAACTGCGCTGTACGACTCGTGGACACCCGAAAACCACAATGCCAAAGCGCCGATTCAGGAAAACAGCAGTTCTTTTAGCACCATTAATGTGCCCAACTCGTATTTCGTCGAAGACGGATCCTACCTGCGCGCAAAGAACCTACAAATAGGCTACACATTCCCTGCCTCGCTGCTCAGGAAGGTCAAGGTTCAGCAATTCCGTCTGTACCTGCAAGCTACCAACCTGTTTACCCTCACTGGCTATTCGGGTCTTGATCCGGAGGTAAGCCGGAACGCCAGCGGTAACCCGACCGTGTTCGGCATAGACGAAGGTTCATACCCCTCATCCAGACAGTACACCGTGGGCCTGAACCTTACTTTTTAACCAATCACAAAGCGACGCGATATGAACAAGTTCATCAAATATATGGCCGTTCTTTGCTGGATCGGCGGTTTTACAATCTTACAAGCGTGCCAGGACGACTTTCTGGATAAACCTGTGCAAGGCGCGTTGGGCGACGACGTGCTTGCCAATGCAAAAGGTATTGACGGCTTGCTGACCGGTGCCTACGCAGCACTCGACGGCCAGGGCGACTTCACCGGCGGCAGCGGCTGGGAATCGCCCCCGGATAACTGGGTTTACGGCTCGATTCCCGGCGGCGACGCCCATAAAGGCAGCGACGGCGGCGACCAAACCCCCATCAGCGCCATCGCCACGTTTGCTACCGGTGCGGACAACGGCTTTTTTAATAGTAAATGGAAGGCATTGTACGAAGGTGTTTCGCGCTCTAACACCGTGCTGAAAGTACTCGCGCTGGCCAGCGATGTCCCGGCCGAAAACAAGGCCAATATTGAAGCGCAAGCGCGGTTTCTGAGGGCTCATTACTATTTCGAATTGAAAAAAATGTGGAATATGGTCCCCTGGATCGACGAAACCACCACGGACTTCAACCAGCCAAACGACAAGGACATCTGGCCGATGATCGAGGCGGATTTCAAAGCCGCTTACGAGCAGCTGCCTGCCACGCAGACCCTTGTGGGCAGGGCCAACAAATGGGCTGCGGGCGCTTATCTGGGCAAAACGTATTTGTACCAGAAAAAATATACCGAAGCTGTAAAGGTGTTCAGCGAAGTGATCGCCGGAGGTGTGACCACGAACGGTTTGAAGTATGAGCTGGTTTCTTTCAAGGATAACTTCGATGCGGCCACCAAAAACAATGCCGAATCGGTATTCGCGATCCAAATGGTTGCAAATGACGGAACGTTGGATATTACCAATGCCAACCAGGGCGGAATGCTCAATTTCCCTTATGGTACTGGCGCCCCATTCAGTTGCTGCGGCTTTTTTCAGCCTACCCAGATGCTTGTGAATATGTACCGTACCGATGCGAACGGGTTACCCTACCCGGATTTCAACAGCCACGCCGTCAAAAACGACATGGGTATTACCTCAGCCACCGCATTCGCCCCCGATGCAGGAAACCTGGACCCACGCCTGGACTGGACTGTGGGTCGCCGGGGCATTCCCTACCACGACTGGGGTATCTACCCGGGCATGAACTGGGTGCGCGACCAGCCTTACGGCGGGCCGTATGCGCCTAAAAAGAATATTCACCGCCAAAAAACACAAGACCTTTACGCAGACCTGAGCTCTTGGGCGCCTGGCAATGCGATCAACGTGCTGGTAATCCGCTTTGCCGACGTGCTTCTGATGGCTGCCGAGGCCGAAGCAAATGGCGGAAGTCTGGCAAAGGCCGAAGAGTATGTAAATAAGGTGAGAAACCGCGCTGCGGATAAAGCAGGCTGGTTGTACAAATATAGCAACGACTCTAACCCGCTGGGCGGCTTTTCGGCCACTCCGGCAGCCAACTACGTCATCAAGCCCTACCCTGCCGGCACATTGGCCGCCAAAGGTAAAGACGGTGTATTGGAGGCGATCTATTATGAACGCGGTCTCGAACTGGCGATGGAAGGCCACCGTTTCTTCGATCTGGTCAGGTGGGGCAAAGCCAACACGGCAATTAACGGCTATTTCGGCTACGAGTCCAAGATAACCACCGATCTTGCAGGCGGTAAATACCTTGAAGGCAAGAACAACTATTTTCCGATCCCTCAATACCAGATCGACATGAGCGTGGTGAACGGAACGCCGCTGCTTAAACAAAACCCGGGTTATAATTAAAGAAAACGATCCTCAGCGGCCGGTTCAATGCTGCGGTCGCTGAGGATACCGGTGTTTCCCAGCTTACTGCCACTGCCATTCAATAATCTCGGAGCCTGCGCTCTACTTCGGCAGGGATACCCTCCCACGACCCTACCCCTTTACACATTTTTCATCGACATTTGTCGAATTTTTTCTATAATCTAAATGTTTTCTGAACTACATTCGACCTTGGTGACGGCTTTGTCATTAAAATCTTAGATGAAGCAAAATCGCGCACCAAGGAAAACCTTGGCGCTTCGCGATTCGGCACCAAAGATTCATTCAAGGTCATTTATCAGAAGCAAGAATGCATTTAGTTTACAAGCACCTGCCACTTTTTTTTTGTTTCCTCTTCATCCCAAACATAACAGTCGGTCAACAAGTACCAACCCAGCAGAATCCTGTTCCCGGGTATGAGGTCAGGCATTTCACAGACGAGAACGGCTTGCCGCAGAACAGTATTAAAGCGATCGTACGCGACGCGGGGGGAAACATTTGGCTGGCCACTGAAAGGGGATTGGTCCGATTTGACGGAACCCGTTTTGTCAATTTTGACAACCTGGGGAATTCGTTCGCAGCCCGGAGCATCTCGGGGTTTCACCTGGATCCCAAAAGCCGTACGGGTGATCTGCTGGCGATGACCAGTGACGAGGCTTGGATCCGGATGATCGACGGCAAAGCCGCTATAGACTCTTCGTTGAAAGGCTACCCCCTGCATTGGTCGGCCAACGTTTCGAAAGTCCGCGACCTGCATTTGGTTGAGGCCTTACCTGACCTGAACGAGGCCGCGCTCACACACTACCGCCACGGTATTGCCACAATATACCCTACACCGGGCGGAAATCATTTTGTCTATGATGAAAAAAACCTGGGCTACTACGTGAATAATAAAATGGCAAAGCTTCTTCCATTTCCCGGCAAGAGCTTTTTCCGCTTTTTTCGCTTGGGTGAAAGTCTTTATTTCCTGGACGAAAATTTAAAACTGACCCAATTTCCGGGTAACCACCCGCCGGTAGCATCCATGCTGACGGGGACCATTTCTCAGGATCCCAACTATAAGTCCAGCAAACAACATCAGATCTTTTGGAATAACTGCTCCAATCAAGCCTTTATAGCCACAGGACAGCGCCTGTATTACCTGCAGCCGGCCAAGAATGGCTCGCTGGTTAGCACGTTGGTGCTGGATGGGTTCGATTTTCAAGGCAACGATATTAAAACCGTCTTTATGGACATGGAGACGGGCAGATTATTTTTGGGAAGTCAGCTCCATGGTCTTTATATCCTTTCAAAAAAGCAGTTCCGCACGGTAATAGACCCGTCGGCCAGCGCCGACAACGTCTATTACGGCCAGACATTATTTGACGGCAAAAAGATTGCTACCGTTAAAGGAGTGGTTTTTTCACTGGATAGCGGAAATCTGGGAGCAGTTAGCCCGCAGCTCAAGCTGATAGAAAAGTCCGTGGACTGGGATAAGTATAACATCCTCAAAGACCGGGCCGGCACTATATGGTGTAAACGAAGGGAAACTTTGTTCAGGTTCGACAGTAGTGGTGAGCGCATTATTGCTACCTGGACGATGGCTGACGAAATAAAGCAACTTTATCAGGGCCCCGACGGAAGGATCTGGATTGGCACCAACTCGCTGGGCCTGTATTATATTGACCCATCGCAACCTGGCACGCAACCGCAATTTTTTGCAGGCAATCATTTGTCCAACATCTCCTGGATTCAACATCAAAACAGGGAAATACTATGGGTTGGAACTGGCAAAGGGCTTTACAAAATACATTTACCTTCCAAGAAGATATTCCGCGTTACAGGGCTTGCCGGTATCTACATCCGCAGCCTTTACATTCCGGACAGCCATAACGAGCTTTGGATTACCACCTATTCCAACGGCGTTTTTCTTTTGAAAGAGGACAAACTCACGCATTTCCCTCCTGACAAAGAGCTCTACCTTTCCAGCGCCCATTGCATTGTCGAGGACAAGAACGGCTTCTTCTGGATAACAACCAATAAAGGACTGTTCCAGGTCAGCAGGGCCGATCTGCTCACCTATGCAAAAAAGCCGTTCGAATTGTATTACCACTACTATTCAAAAGTGGCCGGCTTTAATACCAATGAATTCAACGGCGGGTGCCAGCCCTGCGCGATAAAGACACCGGGAGGAATAGTATCACTTCCCTCGATTGATGGACTGGTCTGGTTTGTCCCCGAACGCGTACGGCCAGAGCTTCCCAGGCAGCAAATTTTCATCGATAAGGCCGACGATGGCGACAGCTCGATGGTATTTGACCAGGACAATGTTTTGGTCAGGGCCGGAGTGCCGCAGATCCTGGTGAAGATAAGCACACCCTACTTTGGCGATTCCTACAATCTGAAAATGTCCTACCGGATCTTCAAGGGTGATGAACCCTTAACCGAGTGGAAGGCATTGGAAGAAAGCAACAACATCGCAATTCCCTTTCGCGGAGGAGGTAAATACACCCTCAGCGTCCGCAAGATCAGCGGGTTTGGCGTCAATAACTACAATGAAGTGCACCTGGGAATCTCCGTTGAACGGCAGTGGCATGAAACATGGTGGTTTTTCGGTATCGCCGCGGCAGTGATTGTACTCTTGTTTTATAGCATACTCAGACGACGCATCAAAGCCATCAAAAGACAAAACCTGGCTTTGGAAGTCAAGGTCAGGGAACGGACGGAACACCTTGAAAAAACGCTCAGCATACTCAGTGACTCGGAAAAACAGCTCGAACAGCAGCTCAGGCTGCAAATCCATATGATTGCCTCGATTTCACACGATATACGCACGCCGGTAAAGCACATGTCTTATGCGCTGGATTATAGCCAGGCTTTGATTGAGGAAAACAAACTGGACAGCGCCGTAGCCTTTATCAGCCAGCTCAAACAGGGCGTAGAAAAGATGTACCACATGGTAGATAACCTGGTTAATTTCATTAAGCCGGAGGTACGCGGGGCGAGCAACACTGCGACGGACGTTAAGCTCATTGAGCTGATCAACGAAAAGCTCATGCTATTCAGGCAAATCGCCGCGGCAAGCAATGCCGACATTCAGGTGGATGTTGCGCCGGAGGAGACAGTCTTTACCGATCCAAAGCTGCTGGGCATTATCATTCATAACCTGATAGACAATGCCATCAAGATCCGCCCTGGAAACACACTTAAAATTTACCTCCGGCGGGAGGATGCCGACGTGCACCTCATCTTTGAAGACAACGGGCCCGGCATGCCTGCCGAGCTTCTCAAATGGCTCAATGCAGCCAACCCGGGGGAAGGGGTAACCCCGCCGGCGGGTTACGAGGGCCTGGGCCTGTTGCTGCTAAAACAGATCTGTCAATTTTTACGTCTGGACTTATACGTTATCAACAGGCCGGGCGCATCCATACATCTGATTTTTGGGGGAAAGTAATGTTGTAAAGCCAGTCCTTACAGATGGTCAGCGGAACTTTCTTCCAGGTACCAGAACTTCCTGGCAAGATCCACGATGTTATCGACATTCAGTTTCTTGAAAATCCGGTTCTTTTGCGTTCCGACGGTAGAAATCTTTACGTTCAGCTCATCAGCGATTGATTTGAGCCATTTGCCTGTGAGCAGTAAGCTAAGGACCTCGCGTTCCCGCGGGGTGAGCGAAGCTACGGGGTCTGGCTGCATAGCCTTGCCTTCCATCAGGTTGCTGAGCATGGCTTCCTTTAACTTTGGGCTAACATACTTTTTGTTCTCCATGATTGTCAGGATGGCCTTCGCAGCCTCTGCATCAAAGCTGTTCTTGTGCAAGAACCCGTTGGCGCCTCTGTGTAAGTAAATGGGCGCATTCGATAATTCATCCCTTCCTGAAAAGACCAGGATTTTCAAATCCGGCTGCACATTTCGGTAGGCTCCGATCATCTCCGGCCCGCGGCTTCCCGGAATAGCAAGGTCCAGTATCATCAGATCCACATGCGTTCGGGCAAGCGCGTCAAGTCCCTCCTGAAAGGAATATGCAAAAGAAATGGTAGAGTTCTCCAGGACGGTCTTAACAAGCGCCTGTACTCCTATGGAAACCATAGGATGATCGTCGATAATGAGTATGTGATGCATATCCGGGGTTGCTGAAAACGATTTACGGTTCCAAAGTAAAGCTAGTTGCACCAATTTACAAACTGAACAATTCGTAACGATTAGTAGAAATATTTCGATTTAGGTTCTTAGTCGACCGCTGTATGTTTACACCATGCATTTGTCGAGAACAAAAAGCTGAGAAATCTTTTGACTCTCTAAATCAATTCAAACAGCGTAAAAATGGAAAAACTACTACCCAAAGCATTTTTCACGGCAGCACTTGGAACAGCCCTATTGCTTGCTTCATCATCGGCTTGGGCCCAGGTGAAAATCGGCTCCAATCCAACGACAATCGATCCGAATAACAATCTCGAAGTCGAAAGCACAGATCCGACAAAAAAAATCAGCATTCACAAAACCACCGGTAAGCTCACAATCGCCGACGGCTCCCAGGGCGACAAGAAGATACTTACCTCCGATGCCAACGGCGTCGCTACCTGGCAGAGTCAATCGCAGCTGGCGATACCGGTGACCGCTTTCAGCGGCGCTATTACCGGCCAGGCCATCATTCCTACATTCACAACCCATGACGAACCCAGCCAGCGGCTTCCGCTTATCCCTACACTGGGAGGCGCGTACTGGGACGCAGGCACCAAGCGGTTCACCGTTCCCGCAGACGGAACATATTCTGTACAGGTTGGCTTGTCCTGCATCAGTACAACAGGCGCAGGTGTGACACTTTGGACAAGGATATGGGTGGTATCGGAAAATGGCGGCCCGATCTTCAAGGGTACCAGCCCGATGGGCCTGGTTGCGGGCGACTGGCAATCAGTTGTTTATACAGGAAAATTAACAGCAGGCGATGGCATCTCCCTGGAAGGCTACACCATGCAGACAGACGGAAACCCGCCCGTCAACCCGATCTGGACCGGCACCTGTGGCCGCGCGTACATGACCGTTACCAAGATCGACTAGCGAGTCGGTTCAAATATTCTCAATGATTGTCTAACCAAAACGTAAATGTCTTATGAAAACAAGACGACTATTAGCCGTTGTCCTCTTTGCGACTGTGGCCGCCAATGCTTCCTTTGCCCAGGTGAAAATAGGGTCGAACCCTACTACGATCACCCCCGGGGCTAACCTGGATGTGGAAGGAACGGGTAGCACACATACGGTGGTGATGCAATCCGGCGCAGTTGGCATCAACACCGTAACGCCACAGGCCTGGCTAGATGTTCGTGGAACTACCAAGATACTCTCCTCGCCAGGTACCCAAACCGGTGCTATTTGGCGAGGAGAGTCCAATATGGACGGTATGGAGGTAACCGCCGGCAATGGCGTCATCTATGTCGGCATCCAACGCGACGGAGGCGCCCCGCTGCATCTTTCCAAGCCCGCGGGTCCGAGCGAAAACTCATTCCTGATTTGCAGTGTGGGCGGTGTCGGCGGTGTCGGCTCGATCCGATATAATGGTGCAGCGGGGGTGGTCTATCTCACCACTTCCGATCAGCGTCTGAAGGAAAACATCCACGCCAGCAAGTTTGGGCTGGAAGCACTGAAGGCTGTCAAAGTGTATGACTACAATTTCAAAACAGATTCAAAAAAGACGCTTTCCACCGGTGTACTAGCGCAGGAGCTGCACAAGGTTTATCCGCAGGCAGTTACCGTAGGCGGCGCTGATGCCAAGGCCAACCCCTGGCAGGTAGATTACAGCAAGCTGGTTCCCATGTTGATAAAATCAGTGCAGGAGCTCAGCGAGGAGGTAGAATCGCTGAAAAACGAAAAAGCCCAGCTAACCGCCGAATTGAAGCGTAAAGAAACCTCCGAAAAGGAGCTCGACAGCCGCATTTCCCGGATGGAACGGTTGCTAAGCAGTGGTGAAAATACAAAATCCGTAGGCCGGTAAAAACGCAAATATTTCAAAAACCATCACAACGATATGAAAACACAACATCTATTATTGAGAACTTCCCGGGCAAAGATTACTTCCGCCCTGTTTGCAGCTGCATTGCTTTGCGGTTCTTCCGCCGCTTTTGCGCAAGTAAAAATCGGAACCAATCCGACTACCATCGAGCCTAATTCCAACCTGGAAGTGGAAGCGTCCACCCCCGGACGTAAGACAAAAATCGACAAAACAACGGGCCAGGTCACCATTACCGATGGCACCGAGGGAGCGGGAAAAGTTTTGACTTCGGATGCAGCGGGTGGGGCGAGCTGGCAGAGTCCCGCCGCACTTATCAACGGAGCTCCCGGATCGCAAGTAAACGTAACAAATAATGTGGCTTTGACCTATTCGGGAGGATCACTTGTATTGCCCAAAGCAGGTACCTATATGGTTTCGACCAGATGGTTTACACTTGACCCCGTGACGAGCTTTACCACCCCAAATATCGGTTATGTAAATATAAATCCGTCAACCAGCGAGAGTACTGTCGACATGCCCAATGTGGGCGCGGCTGAATGGCTGTTTATTACACATGGCATGTACCATAATACCCCGGCGTTCAAAGTTACTGTGACAGGCCCGCAAACCATCTACCTCTGGTTCAACACCGGCTTTTTTACCGGCAAACTGCAGTTTGACGAAATCTATGCTGTCGGGCCATTCTAATGCGGCCCGCCAGCTGTTGCCAGCGAAAGTTTTTACACGGCGTTTGCCAAACTGTGAGCCATTTCGTACATGACTGCCTTTAAATACATCACTTTATGAAAACGAGAAATCTATTATTCAAAACTTCCCGGGCAAAGATCACCTCTGCTCTATTTGCCACCGCACTGTTTTTGGGTACTTCTGCCGCTTTTGCACAGGTGAAGATCGGAACCAATCCGACGACCATCGAACCCAACTCCAACCTGGAAGTGGAAGCCTCCACGCCCGGGCGTAAGATGAAGGTGGATAAAACGACCGGCCAGGTGTCGATAACAGACGGTACTGAGGGTGCGGGGAAAGTATTTACCTCCGATGCCAATGGCGGCGGAAGCTGGCAAACGAGCGGCGCCGGTTGCGCGAGCTTTGATGCCAGCGGGAGTAACACGACTACACCAGTGAATAATCCGGGCGAATTTCTGCCAGTCAAATTGATCGCCAATAACGTCGCTTACGCTCCGTCCGGTGCCTACAACGGTGCAACCGGCGAGTACACAGTTCCCGAGAACGGATTCTATATTTTTCACGGGGCAGCGGGTACCTATAATGTCGCCGCCGGAACTACTGGCGCAAGAAACACCACGCTACAATTGGTCTCAACTTCCAAAGGCCTTTTAAGCTACACTGTTTCGCCCGAATTGAATTATGGAGTCGGGGCCTGGCAAGAAGTAACATCTGCCAATTATCTGATGGCAGGCGATAAGGTGACATTTCAAATAGATTCCGCTCATGTTAGCGGCGTCAAGCCTGATTCGGTGGATACGGTTTCAATTTATTTTTCAGGCACCCGCGTCGATTGTAATAAAAACTAGAATTGATCAAACGAGATTATTTCAATCTCCACTATAACATAACAGGCACTTAGGGTCTCCTAATGCCATTAAACAGACAAATCAATGAAACAAGACTATACCACTTCATCCGGAAAAGGATGGATTAGCACGGCAGCCGTTGCAGCCCTGCTTTTATTCGGAAACCTGGCGCAGGCTCAGGAGGGTAGTCAGGGAAACACCACCATCTTCGGCGGTGCACAGATGACGTTTTTCAGCAACCATAACTTTGTGACAGGAGGCGGAGGCGCCCAACCGGGCGTGATCCTGACCGAGCGCGCTGCGGGTAACTTTGGCGTGCTTAATTTCGCCGGCGATAACCTCACCTCCACCGGTGCTTCCGATGCGGGATATGTGGACGGTTACGTGCGTAAATATGGGTCGGGCACTTTTGTCTTCCCTGTGGGCGACAATGGTTTTGTCGGCCAGTTTGCTGCATCCGCCGACGGCACAATGGGCGCTTACTTTCACGCCGATGCCAATACCGCCGTTACAAGTAACCTTTTCACTGGCTCCGACTATACCGCCCTGCCAAACGGAGGTCCTTTTGCTACCAGCAGCGTGGGAACTAATGTCAACGTGGTAAGCACCGTCGAATACTGGGACATCGACGGGGCAAACGCGACGCCGCTTACATTGACATGGGACGCGGGAAGCGCAATTGGTACGTTGACGGCCGGCCAGCTCGAGAAGTTAACGATTGTCGGCTGGAACGGAACGCAATGGGTAGCCATTCCATCCAAAGTGGATTTAACATCTGTACTGGGTGGCAGCAGCGACTTAACAGCGGGATCGATCACTACGATCTCGCCACTGGCACCCGATACTTACACAGCTTATACGTTTGCTTCGCTTGTCCTTCCTCTTCCCGTTACCTTAACACGATTTACGGCAATGGCGGAAAGCAGAACGGTTGTGCTCGACTGGTCTACAACGGAAGAGACAAACAGTGAACGTTTTGATATCGAACGCAGCGCCAACGGAAAGCAATGGAACCGGATCGGATCGGTTGCTTCCCAGGGAGAAAGCAAAGTACTTGTCAACTATTCCCATGTAGATGCAAGTCCGCTGGCAGGCCAGAATTTTTACAGGCTTAAAATGGTCGACATGGACGGAACGTTTGCGTATAGCCAGATACGTAATGTCGCGTTTAAGGGTGAAGGAGGTGTGGCGCCATACCCTAATCCCGCCGTGGACAAAATCTTGATCCGGGGTCATGAGTTGGTCAAACAAATAGATATCGTGAACACGAGCGGTGTAAAGGTGATCAAAAACCAGCAGCCGTCCTCTGCCGGAATTGATGTAACAAAGCTTCCCCAAGGCATTTACATCGTTACAATGTCCCTGTTTGACGGCACTATCAGCACACACAAAATAGCCGTTACCAGGTAATAACGGGAATGCCATCCGGGCAGCAGTTTTGCTGCCCGGCTTTGCGTTGATGTTCGCAGATAATTAAGCACCAATTTCATGAATAACCCTACCCAGTCATGACGATATTGATCGTTACCGATAATCATCTGTTTCCCATAGCTATACGCTCAGTTGTCAAAAGCCAGTACCCCGATAGTGCCATTATTGAAACGGATACCATTTTAAATGCTATTGCCTTGTCGCAGACGTCAAATCCCCGCGCGATGATTTTGGATGTTGGCGCAGCCGACGCAAAAGACACAGTGCTGCTGGATGACTTTAAAAAAGCAAACCCGCACACGGCCATCCTGGTTAACCTGGGCGACCAACCCCAGTTCATGTATAAATTCATACGGGCGGGGGTTACCGCGCTGTTTTCAAACAAGTCTCTGCCGGAGGAAATTAACGAAGGCCTCAGGCTCGCTGAAAACAATACCAGGTATATCAGTTCCGATATCCAGCAACAGTTGCTATTCCATATCATTGAAAAGCCTATTAACCGCACGCTAACAAAACGGGAGGAATTAATGGCCGATTTATTGATTACAAACAAGTCACATCAGGAGGTAGCCGTCATCACCGGAACCAGCTCCAAAAGCGTGGGATACTACAAACGTCGGATTTTTCAAAAGTTAGAAGTAGGCAATTTAATTGACCTTGCTGTCAAGCTCAACAAGATCCTGATCAACAAGGAAAGCGGTAACTGACGACCGGACACACCACTATTTTTATGATAAAAATTTTACTGATCGAAGACCATTTTTTAGTCCGCATGAGCCAGAAGATCGTGCTCAACGAAGTTTACCGGGAGCCAACGATCGCCGAAGCGGAAAGCTTTGAAGCCGGGATATCGCATATCCAGGCTTCGCCATTCGATTTGATCTTGCTCGATACCGACATCCCCGATGGAAAAAACAGGCCGATGATCGAACGTATCCGGCAACTGCAGCCCGGTGTTGTCATACTCATGTGCTCTGGCGCAGACGAGCAAATCCAAGCCCTGGAATACATCACGTCCGGCGCTAACGGCTACTTGTCCAAATCGGCCGATAAGGAGGAAATGATTACTGCGGTCACAACGGTCATGAAAAAAAACCGGTATGTGAGCCCGGCTGTTCAGGAGAAGTTACTGGAGGCTGTTTCAACGGGTAATCAATCCGGAAAAGGCCCGAAAGTAGTGAAAGGGCTCTCGGTTCGCGAGAAGGAAGTCATGCATATGCTCATAAAGGGCAAATGGGTGAAAGAAATCGCATCGGATTTGAACCTTCGCGCTAATACCATCAGCACCTTCAAGGCCCGGATATTCCAAAAAATGGGCGTTTCAAGCATCATCGAATTGGCAAGGAAAGTCGGTGATTAGGCTGGCTCCCGACTATACACACACGACCCTATCTGCTCCCATGAAACAGAAAGAGATTTACGCGTGCCCTGGTCCCGCGTGTGCCAAACAGTTTCAAATCCACCCATCCTAAATCCCTGATCGCCTATGATAAAATGAAAATTCATGCTCCCAAGGCACTTTTTACGAACCAAACTCTACATTCAATGAAGAAACAATTATTTACTAAGTTGGCGCTGGCTGTCAGGCGATTGGAAAATCTAACGCGAATGGCAGGCAATGCCGGGCTGGCAACTTTATGCTGCCTTTTGATGCTCTGGCTGCAACCCGGCCAGGTGCAGGCCCAAGCAACGCAGGACGTAGGTAATGTGTGGGTAGCAGAACCCGGCCTGGTTACAGCCGGGGCGCAAGCTATCGCGCGAGGAGGCGCTACCGACCCGGCAGGAAACACCTATATGGTCGGGAATTACTTCGAAACAGTCGATTTCGACCCAGGTCCGGGTGTAACCCCTTTGACCGAAGGAGCCGGCGCGTATGCCTACATCCAGAAACTGGATAAAAACAAAAATCTGTCATGGGTCAAATCGATCACCGCTACTGTTCAGCTCACCACTAATTCAATCACGGTCGATGCGGCAGGAAACCTGCTTATCACCGGGACGTTCAGGGGAACTGCCGACTTCGACCCGGGTAGTGGCGTTGCACAGCTTTCGACCAGAGCGTCAAATGGCACGGAAACGTTTATACTTAAGCTCGACAGCAACGGGAATTATTTATGGGCTACCCGATTGGGGGACACCTCCGCTGTCGCTGGAAGCAACGGCGCTGGTAATGAGATCAAAACCGATGGTTCCGGCAATATTTATGTTGCAGGTAGCTTCGCCAATACAGTCGACTTCAACCCGGGCGCAGGTGTGTCCGAGTTGACATCACCGGGTGGTGCGTCAGCGCTTGACGCATATGTTTTAAAACTGGCTCCGGACGGCACATTCATATGGGCCAGGCGGATGGGAGGAACATTCGGCGACAATGGAACCTCACTGGCTGTTGATGGAGATGGCAATGTACTTGTCGGAGGTACTATCAATTCAAATAGTGTTTCTGATTTTGGCACCTTCTCTGTTCCTGCGGTGACCACCCAAACGGGGTTTGTCACAAAGTTGAACAGCACCGGAACATTTCAATGGGTCAAGACGATTGCAAATACCGCCTCTAGCAGCGTGTCTGATATCGAAGTGGACGGCACCGGAAATATCTATATGGGGGGACTCGTGTCAGGAACTGGGGACTTGGATCCGGGTCCGGGTACTGCCGACTTCCCCGGAGGCGGTTTTCTCGCCAAATGGGATGGGAACGGGAATTACGCCTGGGGAATGTTTCAGGGTAGTGCCGTTGGCGACATTACACTCGACAATGCCGGAAATCTGTTGGCCACCGGCCGCTATACCAATGCGCCTGCACTCCTGGACCGCGACTGGGACCCGGGAGCGGGAGTTGTCAAAGTAACCAACCGGGGTACTCACCTTGCCAGCACGGATATTTTTGTAAGCAAGTACACCACCGACGCGGGTTTCGTATGGATCAAAACTGCGGGAGGGGCAAGTGCTACCTTTTCCCTTGAGGACGGACTATCCGTTGGTGTAGACGCGGCGGGCGATGTTTATGCGGGTGGAATTTACTCGACTGACGCCCAGTTCGGCCCTTGCAAGTATGCAATCACGCCGACGGCGAATGGAAATATCCGTTCTCAGTATGTATGGAAGCTTTCAGCCGACCCAGTTCCTGATCTTCAATTCGCTGCGACTACGCTTTCACCAGCCAGCCAGCAGGCCTGTATCCTGGGTATCCCGCAGGTGATCAATGCGAGCCCTGCCACCATCACTTCTCCATCCGGGTTCAGCACAACTATGCTTTACCAATGGCAAATTGCCGAAAGCGCAACAGGACCATGGACTGACATGCCCGGTGAGGTATTCAAGGATTTGCAGCCACTGGCCAGGAACACTTCGGCTTACTACCGCCGGATCGTGAAGATCAACGACGGTTTTTGCGGTTTCAAAACAGTAGACAGCTCCGGGGTGGCCTCCGTGATCATCGGTACCGACGTATCGCCGATTGCCAACGCCGACGGGCCACAATGGTTTGTCTGCGGACCTGGTTCGAATACGGTACAGCTGACAGGAACAGCTTCCGGCGGAACGCCTGCCTACACCTACCAGTGGTATGAAGGCAGCACCAGCACTGGTACACCGCTCGCTTCTACCGGCACATGGACAACCCCGGGTATTACCGGGGCAACGACCTACACCTTACAGGTGACCGACGCGGCAGGCTGTGTGGATATTGACCAAGTTACAATTGTTCCCGCTATCGCCAATGCAGGTACCGACAAGTCGACCTGCCAGGGTGCTGGTGGCGTTCAGATCGGCGCGCCACCAGTTTCGAGCCCCTCGGTTTCATATGTATGGACCAGCATTTCCGGTGACCCGATTTCGTCACTCAGCTGTACCACCTGCGCGCAGCCTGTTGCTAACCCGACTGCTGCGACAGTATACCGTTTGACCGTTACGGTTCAGCAAAAAGGGGGAGCAACTTGTGTCACTACGGACGATGTGACGGTAACCCCGGTGACTGCGCCAAACAACACATTGGCGTTTGCCGGAACGGACAAGACGATTTGTAAAAACACATCCGTCACCCTGGGCGGTACCGCCGATGCGACATTTGCCTATACCTGGACTTCAGGCCAGTACCTTTCGGCTTCACAGGGTGCTAACCCTGTATTCAATGCGGGTACGGCAGCCGTGACCGGCGGTTCGATCAACTATACGGTAACTGCGGTAAAGGCTGGATGCGCGTTCACCGACGAGGTGAAGGTTTCTGTGCTTAACTCGCGCATTACCGATCAGGATGAAACCATATGCGGCCCTGTCTGGTCTTCCCATCTGGATGAGGACAACGCTGCCGGTACCATCTATACGTGGAGCGTTGTTAGCGGGGATGGCACGGTCCTGCAGACTCGTAACGGCGGTAAAGATGCCTACCTGAAAAGTAACAGCGGTATCACCCGCTTCCGCCGCACCGTGACGCTGAATGGCGTTACCTGCACCGCGGATGTGCTGGTACAGCCTTGTACCGGACCGGGAACGACTTGCGACTTTGAAATCCTGACGCTTTCAGACCAGGGCTGTCCGAAGGTATTCGGACCGGTGGCTTTGAAACTGGGAACCACCCTGGCTGCTTCGGATTACAACTTCTCATGGAGCCCTGCCAACCTGGTGGACAACGCCAATGCAGCGACGGTCAATATCACTTCGACTGCGCAAGCTACCATTACCGTAACGGTGACCAATAAGTATGATGGCTCAATCACTTGCCAGAAATCCATTGTGATCAACCCTCCGGGATGGTCACTGCCTGTATTTGCGACGACCGACAAGTATACCTGCCCGAATGTCCCCGTGCAGATAGGCAATGCCGCAGTAGCGGGCTTTACCTACGCGTGGACACCGGCCACAGGACTTAGCAGCACCTCTGTATCCAACCCAACCGCTACGGTTGCAAGCACGCAGACTTTTGCTGTGGTAGTGACAGAAACAGCCTCAGGTTGTAAGCTCAATACCGATGTAACGGTCAATTCATCTGCGCCTGTTGCAGACGCCGGCAATGACCGCGCCGTATGTAACGGGGCCACAGTTACTTTGGGTACCGCACCTCCGGCAGGTAGCAACTGGACCTACTCGTGGCAACCAGTCAACACGGCCTGGACCAACGGAACCGATGCCAACGATGCGCAGCCACAGGTGCAGTTTGCATTTGCAACGCCTCAAAGCTATATCCTGACGGTAACAGATCCTTTGTCGGGCTGTACGGCCAGCGACACGGTGGTATTGAGTAATACGGTTGCTACCGGCGAATATGCCGGCGCAGGCGTTACCACTTGCCAGGGAGAGCCTGTGCAACTGGGACGTGCTGCCGAGCCTTTTGCACAATATGAATGGTTTATGGCCGATGGTGTTACGCCTGCGACCGGACTAAGCAGCAATACCGTTGCTAATCCTACGGTGACTAATCCTACTGCAACGACAACCTATGTGGTTAAGGTTAGCTATCCGGGTTGTAATACGCCTTTGGCAGATCAGATTACCGTTACGGTAAACGCGGTCGGCGGTCTTGCACTACTTGATCAGGTTGTATGTCCGGCAGGACCGATCGCGATCGGATACGGCGCAACGGGAAACCCGGCGGCTCCCGCTGGCGCAACCTACCTTTGGGTACCCGCAGCCGGTCTGAGCAGCGCAACTGTCGCCAATCCTACCGCCACAGTGACCACGGAAACGATCTATTCGGTAACAGTCACCTTGCCTAGCGGTTGTGTATTCACCGATCAGGTTAAAGTGAGCCCGCCCGCCAATGCAGGTAGCGACGCAACTTTATGCCCAGGTGAATCTGCCGTAATCGGCACCCCAGCCATTGCCGGTGCGACCTACTCCTGGACAGGTGCAGGCATTGTAGGGGCGGCCAATGTGGCCCAGCCAACGGTGAAACCGACCGTAACAACCACCTACACGGTAAGCGCTACTTTGAACGGCTGTACCACAACCGACCAGGTAATCGTGACCGTCAACACGCCGAACAACTTTGCCATCACTGGTAACACCGCGATTTGCGAAGGTGGCATAGCGACCCTGTCGCTGGCTGGAACTGCTCCTTCAAACAGTACCTGGCAATGGAGCCCGGTTGCTGGCGTGAGCAGCCCTAACGCCACATCTACGACGATCGCTGCCACCTCTACCCAGACCTACCGTCTGACGCAAACCAACACGGCAACCGGTTGCAGTAACTACAAAGAAGTAGTGGTCGTGGTAAACCCGAACACCATCGCGGCGACAACCAGCGATGTGGCCCTATGCGAAGGCACCTCTGCCCCGCTGCCGCTGAATGTAACTTCCTCAGGAAGCTACTCTTATGTTTGGAGCCCATCAGTAGGCCTTTCCAATGCATTCATTGCCAATCCGACAGTTACCACCGGTTCGCCAAGAACTTATACGGTAACCGTGACGGATAATGCAAGCCAATGTCAATTGGTAAAACAGGTCAATGTAGCTATCAATGCGCCTGAGGCTTGCTTTGCTCCCGTAACACTTACTGGTAACGTATTCCACGATGCGAATGCTTTGAAAGATGTGACTGTCAACAGCACAGCCACCGATCCTTCGATCCCGACCGGTCTGTATGTGACCCTGGTAGATTCGACCGGCGCTGCTGTCAAAACAGTTCCTGTCAATGCGGATGGCACTTATGATTTCGGTGTGACTGCTCCGGGTGATTACAGCATTGTGCTGCACCAGACTGCCGCAGGCTCTACCACGCCAAGCCTGCCTTCGGGATGGGTGAACACGGGTGAAAACCTGGGCGCGGGTGTAGGTAGCGATAACGCTGTCGGTGGTATCCTGACTGGCGTGACCGTAGCCGGTACCAACGTAACCAATGCAAACTTCGGTATACAGCTGCCTCCGGTCACTACCGGCGGCGCGGAGCCAACCCAGCCTAACCCTGGCGGCACGACGACAGTTGACCTGACTTCGCATTTCGGCCTTTCAGATGTGGATGGAACCGTGAGCTCGATTACCTTCACCGAGTTCCCTGAAAATGTCGAGACGATCACCATCAATGGAACGACCTATGTCGCACCGGGCACAACGCCGGAAGCTGGTCAGCAGGTTTGGCCGGCGGGCAATGTGACGGTTCCGGGAACGGGCTTGTCGGTCCTGGTCGACCCTGTCGATGGAAATGTGTCTACTTCGATTCCATTCTTTGTGACCGACAATGGCGGTCTGGAAAGTAATGTGAGCACGGTAACGGCCGACTTCACTATTCCGGTGGTAAGCCTCTCGGGTAATGTGTTCCACGACGCCAATGCGTTGACCGACAGCACCGTTAACACAACATCAGGCATTACCATTCCAACGGGCCTTTATGCATCGCTTCTGGATAGCACAGGCGCTGTGGTGGCGACTGTCCCTGTAAATGCGGATGGAAGCTATGATTTCGGCAATGTTACGCCGGGCACTTACAGCGTGGTGCTGCATCAGACAGCGGCCGGATCGACGACGCCTAGTTTGCCAACAGGCTGGCTTAATACAGGTGAAAACCTGGGCACAGCGGCCGGTAGCGACGGAATAGTCAATGGTATCCTGACCGGTATTGCAGTGA